>CAZGJV010000042.1:0-22684 GCA_964525715.1 uncultured Conexibacter sp.
AACGCGCGTCGATCGTGTTCGGCAAGGTGACACGCACGAATCTGAGGTTCGCGTCACCCTTCGGCATCGTCACCCGCGTCGTCAAAGGCGTCGGCTGACCCAGGCGCGTATGGCCCTTGCCGCCGACCGCGATCGCCATCCTCGGCGCGAAGCCGAGGCTGGCGCACTCCCCGACCTGGAAGGGCGAGGAGACGTTGGCGTCAGCACCCGCCGTGGACTGGACCGTCCCGCCGATCGTCTTCCTCGCACAGCTCGTCGGGTTGAGGAAGAAGTTCGGCTTGTCGACCGACACGCGCACATCGCGCACGTCGAGCGGGATCCCCTGCAGGATCGTGGGGAACGGATCGCTGACGACTCTCACCGACGCGTCGTGCTTGTCGATCGCGATCGCCGCCCGCACCACCACGTTGCCGAGGTTGAACGGCCCGGCCACCGCCGGCACGACGATCGAGAGCCCGAAGGGCGAGCCCTTATACGGACCGGTCAGGTACGCCCGCCCGTTCGTGATGTAGAACGGATTCGGCCCGGCGCCCGCGCCGACCGTCACGTCGCCGACCTTCGTGCCGTCCGGGCACGTGCCCCGCGTCGCGTCGACCGCGCTGCAGAGGACCGCGTTCGCGATCTTCGCCGTCAACCCACTCGGCATGTTGACCGTGAGGTTGCCGAGCTCCTGGTCGGCGTCGCTGCGCGACAGCGCGAGGTTGAACGTGCTCGTCGCGCCCGCGAGCGGGTGCGTCGTCTCGGCCGTGAAGCTGGGCGAGAACCGCGGCGCCGAGCACCCGCTGTCGACCGTGAACGGCGTGTCCGCGCTCACCGTTCTGTCGTTCCACCCGGTCAGATCGGTATGCGTGAAGTACGTGCCGCACGCGGCGGGCAGCGCCAGCGGCGCACGCGGCCCGCCGTCGAACGTCAGCTGCAAGTCACTGAACGGCGTCTGCGGGTTGTTGTCGAACGTCGTCGTCAGCTGGCCCGTCACCGGATCCGCATCGACTCGGCCGGGGAGCTTGACGACGACGCCGGAGCCCTCGGCCACGACGTAGAGCGCGAGCAGCGTCCCGAACGGGTTGTCGTCCTGGCTCGCCAGGTACACCCCGCCCGTGAGCGGCTGCGACAGCAGCGGCGTGGCGATCGTCACCGACCCGATCTTCGACGCGTCCGGGCAGTCCGGCGAGCTCGCGTCGTCGAGGCGGATCTGCGACGGCGCACACGCCGCCAGCCCGGCCGCCGAGGACGGCGAGATACGCACGCCCTGCGGCAGCGACACGACCGCCTTTCTCAAATCAGACTCGCCGACCTGGGTCGGGTCGTCGCTCTGCGGCAGTCTCAGGTCGAACTGGAACCCGGACGGGCTCCCGGCCTGTGACGTGGCCGGCGTCCCGGTGAATACCGGGTCGAACGGCACGCCGGGGCAGTTCGTCGTACCGGCGGGCGCTCCCCAGCCCTCAGGGGCGGACGGGTAGCCGGGCAGCTCGTGCGTGAACATCGTCTCGGTCACGAAGGCGCCTGGGTTGAACCACGAGTCCACCGTCGCACTCAGCGGCAGCCCAGCGCCGGTCGCCGTGCACGAGGTCGGAAGGCGCAGGAACGGCCGCTGCGCGGTGTTCGTCGGGCAGCTGGGTCCGCCCATCGCCGGCGGATCCTGCCCCTGACACGTGCGTTCTGCGTCGTGGCTCGGAGCAGCCGGGACGCCCCACATCGTCAGCGACGTGCCGATCAGCGAGATTCCCTCTGGGATGTCGTGCGCGGTGACCGTGATGCCGTAATCGCCGCCCGTGCGCAAGTGCGCGTCGAGCGTCACGACCGAGCCGAGCACGTCGAAGCCGAACCGCGCCGGAGCGTTCGGTGGCGGAACCATGTTGTACACGGGGACGGGTCCGAGGAACCAAGGATTGGGGGCGCCGCCCGTGTTCATGCGGATCAGCGTCGTGCCGACCTGCGAGGTCGAAGGACACAGCGGCCGCGACTCGATCCCGATCGAGTTCGCCAGCTCGCTCGCGGTGCACTGATCGACCGCCGTCGGGTTGCCGACCAGTCCCGGCGGCAGGTCGACGGACAGATCCTTGACCGGCTCGAGCGGCCACAACGGCCCCTTCGCAGGATCGGTCCCGGCCGTGAAGTCGAACGAGAACGTCCCGGCGTCAGGATGCACACCCGCCTGCGTCGACGCATTGCCCGCGGCATCGGTGAACTGCGCGTCGAATGCGTTGAGTCCGAACGACGGTGCAGCGTTCGTCACTCTGACGGGATCGACCGTAGTCGGACTGTTCGACGCGCCGCCTCCGCTCGCTCCGAACGCCGTCGTCAGCGTTCCGGACGCCCCGCCGTCGACCGCAACCGTGAGGTCGAGCTCCTCCCAGTCAGAGCTGTTCCCGAAGTTCGGCACGACCAGGCTGTTCGTGCAGCTCACCGTGCTCGCGCCGGCGACCGGAGACGATCCGTCGCCCGCCGTGCACGCAAACGTGCTGAACCCGCCGCTGCCGTCCGGGACGCGCACCGACGCGTCCTGGGCCGTCATCCCGGCCGGAAGCGTTGCCGTCATCACAACGTCGCTGCCGTCCGTCGACTGGTCTCCGACGTTCGTCGCCTGCACCACGTACCCGAGCGTGCCGCCCGGCGCGACCGTCGAATTGGCGATCGCGTCCAGGCGCCACGTCGGCTGCGCGGCAGCTTGCGCTGCCCCAGCCAGCGAGACGAGGAGCGCGAGGGCGACGGCCTTGGCCCAGGGCGCGGTCATGAGCGCCTCCTTTGCTTCTTGGGCTTGGCCTTGGCTCGGTGCGCCCGGCGCCGCGCAGTGTGCACTGCCTTGACGCATCGCTGCTTGCCTCTGACGCGCCGCAGCACCTGACTCTTCGGGCATGCGCTTCTCTTTCTGCGCGCTCTGAGCACCCCGTGCACGTTTCCAGCGCTGCTGAAGTTTGCGCTGCCCTGTGCCGTGTAGGCGCCGATGCTGGGAGCCGGAAGCCCGCGGCACGAATCGGCCTGGCAGGGAACGGCTGCCGGAGGCGGCTCGGGGAAGCCGCCGTCGATGCGTACGTCGTAGATGTCGTAGTTCTGGTCGGTGTCCCAGCCGACGAGTTGCTGGCGGGTGGCGACGAAGACGTTTCTCCCGTCGGCATCTGCGTTGATGAAGTAGGAATCGGACGTGCTGGTCCCGCTTGTGAGCAGCGAGACCGCACCGGTCGCCACGTCGTACTCGTAAGCGTCGTATGTGCCGTTCGTGTCGCTGGGGACGAGTACATCGGGCGAGTTGAAGAACACCTTCGACCCATCCGCCGTCAACGGCGCACTGGTCGGCGAATCAGCGCGTGTGCCTCCCGTCGTGTTGACGCCGACGAAGTCCGTCGCCATCCCGACGGCAGGGGTGCCGCTGGGGTTGCACGAGGCACATCTGACTCTGCCGGTGTCGGTGCTGTAGACGTACAGCTCCCGGCAGCCGAGACCGAGTCCGGTATTGCAGGAGCCATGGTCGTAGCCGGTGAGGCCGTCGCCAGAGATCGTGCTGAACAGCATGACGTGCCCGTCCGCACTCACGCGCGCCTGCCGCGGCCGCAGCACCCACTGGATGCCGGTGGAGAGATCCTCGTACTCCGCAGTCTGGTTCGGCGGAGCTGGTCCGACGCGCGTGAGCTGGCCGTCGTGCCAGAGGTAGATCCAATTCCCGAAGAGCGGACCTCCGGCGATCAGCTCGCCTGTCTGCATGAAGTAGAAGTAATGACCGTCGTCGCTGACGCCGACCTCGCCGAACGCGTTGTCCGTGTTGTCAGCAGGCTCGGAGTCCGGGTCGACGAGCGTCAGGTTGTGCGGATCCGACCCTGGCTTTGTCGCGTCGTACATATAGATCTTCTGATTGTTGTCCGCCGGCGCATCGTCGGTCAGGGCCTGGCTTGTCATGAAGAACACCCGTGCTCCGTCCTTACTCGCATCGAGGAACGTCGCCGGCGCGAAGCTGTCCGGGACCCCCCGCTCGGAGAGGTTCAACTGCTCGGTGAGCGCGTGATCGACCCGCATGAACAGATTGCCGCCCAGAGACGCATTCACTCCGGCGGCACCGAACAGCCCGCCCTGCTGAGAGAGGGTGCCTCCACTGGCATCCGTCGGCTGCGTGAAGAAGATCCGCGAGTGCCCGTCTGACCCATCCGAGACCACGTCTGGCGTCAAGAAGCCCTGATTGGCGCCCTGGCCGGCAAAGGAGGCATCGGCGGCACTGCCATCCGGCAGGATGCCGGCCAGGCGCAGTGTCCCGCGGTCCCACTCGTACAGCCGCTCGCCGCAGGTCAGCGAGAACGGGAACCTGGTCAGGTCACAGAGCGCCGGCTGCGCTGGCGCATCCGCTGTCAGGTTCAGTCGCGACTCGAATGTGACGTCACCCAGATCCGGCGTTCCTCCAGCAAACACCGGCCGCTGACCATTTCGCGAACCCTGATCACCAGAGAGCGGCGGGAGCGGAGCTCTGCTCGCGTCGCACAACGGGCAGCCGGTCACGAGCTCGTAGGAGCCCGCGCCCGACGTGAGGAGATCGCTGCGCCGATACAGGTTTGGCACGCCGGCGACCATCGGGTCATTCGTCAAGGGGGTCTCCCCGAAAAAGATGCCTACGTTCAGATCCGGGGAATAGGGGCCGGTGTAGAGCGGCTCCTGGCCCGAGAGCACGTCCACCAGCGAGAGCGCGCCCTGCACGGGAGTGATACCGTGCGTGACCCAGCCGTTCGACCCTGGATCGGGCGACCTGGAGCGCTCCGCCACATAGTCGGAGGCGACCTCGACACCGCGGGCATCGACGAACCCGGCAAGCGCCGAGTAACCGAGCCCGTTCCCGTCGGCCGCCACACGGGAGCGATCGCTTGTCAGCAATGCGTCAGCGCCGTTCTTGTCCGGCGTCGACACGAGCTCGTACGCTCGGTGATCCGGCAACGCGTCTGCCCCGGCCACGGCGCCCCCAGCGCCCACGACCACCATCACGGCCATTATCGCCACGATGCCTCGTCTCCAACCCGACACCTAAGTCTCCTCTTTTTGGTCTATTGGACCTTTGGCAAAGGTAGCCCCCGACCACATGGACTGTCAAACGCGGTCCTGCTATCGAGAGCCACAACCGGTGCTCACGGAGCCTTTGAGCAGCAATTCGTCTTTGCTCTAGTTTCCGGTGTGCTAGGATAGCCCAGGCTTTGGCTCGCGGCATGTGAGCCGCCGGGCTCAGTCATAGGCCCGGGTCGCCTGCAAAAGCCCCGCGCTAATGCCAGGCACCAGAAAGGGGGTTCTGACGGCATTACGCCGAACGCCCGGGGACCAACCCCGGACGCACAAGCGCCAAGAGCGTGACGTCCGACGGCACACCGGCCGTTTCATGCCCAGCGCTGCTTTCATCGGCTACGCGCCACGCGGGCGCGTAGCCTCACAGACAAAGGACACTTATGCTGCGCATAGGCAAGCTCACGCTGGCCGCACTGACCGCAACCATGCTCCTCGGCCTCGCTGTCAGCAACGCATCGGCAAACCATCTGAGCACCAACGAACTCGGCTTTAGGATAACTTGGGCGAGCCTCGAATTCAGCGAAACCGTCTTCAGGATCGGGATCAGGTGCCCTGTCACGCTCGAAGGCGCCTTCAGCTCGGCGACGATCGCGAAGGTCACCGGCGCCGCAATCGGATCGGTGAACAGAGTCACCGTCAGGAACGAAAGCTGCACGGGTGGCCACGCTACCGCGCTAACCGAAAGGCTCCCCTGGAGGATAACGTACGAGGCGTTCACCGGAACGCTACCGAGGATAACCGGCATCAAGGTCTTACTCATCAGGCCGGCCTTTAGGATCGAAGTCGCGGGAATCATCAACTGTCTATCAGAACCAGCCAGGATCCTCGGGATAATCATAGGTGCCATAGAAGCCGGCGGTGCTTTCAAGCCGGAATCACTCACCCCCGAAAGAGAAGTCAACAGATGCGGTGAAATCAACGGCGTCTTCGGCGGTACCGGCGTCGTCAGCAGGGCTGGCAGCACTGCCAGGACTTTAATCACACTAATATAGCGATACGGGTCTCGCTTACGCGGGCCGCTGCGTTGCAGCGGCCCGCTTCTGCCCGCGGACAACAAATAAGGACTGGCAGGCATGCGTCACGTCAGACTCGCGCTTACCGCGCTGGTCGCAACCGCATTGCTGACAATCGCCGTAAGCGACGCCCCTGCAAACAAGCTCAGTACCAACGAACCAGGGTTTTAGAATAACCTGGACAGCCTCGAATTCAATGAAACGATCTTCAGGATCGGGATCAGGTGCCCTGTCACACTCGAAGGCGCCTTCACCTCTGCGACGATCGCGAAGGTCACCGGCGCCACAATCGGATCCGCGACCAGGGCCACCGTTAGGAACGAAAGCTGCACAGGCGGCCACATCACTATCCTAAGCGAAAAGCTTCCGTGGAGGCTGTCGTACTAGTCATTCACCAGAACGCTACCGAGGATACCCGGCGTTAAGATATTACTCCTCAGGTCCCATTTTAGGATTGAAGTTACGGGGATCGTCAACTGCCTATCAGAACCGACCAGGATTCTCGGCATAATAGTAGGCAGGACAGAACCGGGCGGTGCCTTCAAGCCGGAAACGCTCGCACCGGAAAGCGGAAGTGTTAGGTGCGGGGAAATCAACGAGTTCTTTGGGGGCAGCAGTAACGTCACCAAAGCGGGCAGCACCGAAAGGATCGTAATCACCCTAATATAGCTACGAGCTTTCGCTACTCCGGGTCGCTGCGTCGTAGCGGCCTGCGCATTCCTCTCACTGGCAACCCACCTCAGTACAAAGGCCGGCACGGAACCCGAAGGTCCCGCACCGGCCAGGTGCTACGCGGCGCTGGATCGCGCCGTATGCCAGTTGCTACAGGCCGCTCGCGCTGCGAACGCCCGCGTTGTAGACGACCTTCGGAATCGGCGCGAAGTCGAGCGCCGCGCCGAAGCGCTGCCCTGCGTTGAGGGCGTACTTGATGAAGTTGCCGAGCAGGCCGGCCTTCGGCGAGCCGTGCGGCACGATCGCGTACGTGAACGTCGAGATCGGGTACGCGGTCTTGAGGCGCTTGGGCGGGTTGACGATGTGCATCTCGTTGTTCGCCGGGACGCTCTTCACGACCGAAGCGGCCGCCGAGATGTTCGTCAGGTTGGGGAACACGAACTTGCCCGCGGCGTTCTCCACCGCCGCCACCTTGAGGGCGTGGGCGATGATGTAGGACGCCGAGATGTAGCCGATCGAGCCGTTCGTCGAGGAGACGAGCGCGGTCACGCCGTCGTTGCCTCTGCCGCCCACTCCGGTCGGGAAGCTCACCGCGGTGGCGCGGCCGAAGTTCTTTCTCCACTGCGAGCTGACGCTCGAGAGAAAGTCGGTGAAGGCGTACGTGTCGCCCGAACCGTCGCTGCGGAAGACGGGCGTGATGGCCACGCTCGGCAGCTTGACGCCTCTGTTGAGCTTCTTGATGCGCGGGTCGTTCCACGTCTTGATCTGCCCGCGGTAGATCAGGGCGATCACCGGGCCCGACAGCTTGACGCTGCGGACGCCGTCGAGGTGGAACGCGATGCCCGTGGCGGTGAGCGCCCAGGGGATCTGCACGCAGTTGTTGCAGCCGGCTGCCTGCGCGGGCGTCATCGGAGCGTCAGAGGCGCCGAAGTCGACCGTGCGCGCCGAGATCTGCGCGATGCCGGCGCCGGAGCCGACCGCACCGTACGTCACCGACACGCCGGCACGATGGTTGTAGTCGGTGGCCCAGTACGCCACGAGCGGAGCGACGAGCGTGGAGCCCGCGCCGACGATCGAGCCTGAGGCCATCGCGCTGGAGGCCGGCCCGACCACCGCGCTGGCGACCAGCGCCAGGACGGTGAAGATGAGAATGCGGCTGCGCTTCAAGAGATTCCCTTTCGCCTTGATGGGCGTATCGATGCCCCGTCATTTCGGGTCGAGCCGTAGCGTCACGGTGACGGCGGCTTCCCCTGTTTCCATCTTGTTGCCGGCCTGTGGCAATGCGGTGAACGGAGACAGACCTGGCGGGCGGGCGTCCGTAGGCTCCCGGCCGTGAGCATCACGACCGCCCCATCGGACGCCGCGCGCGCCCGCGCGCGCGCACGAAGACGCCTCCAGCGAAACGACCGCATCGGGGAGCGACTGCTGCGCGCCCTGTGCCTTGCTGCGGCGGCGGTGACGGTCGTCACGATCGTCGCGATCGCCTACCAGGTGATCCACGGCGCGACCGGGGCGATCTCGAAGACCGGCATCGGCTTCCTGCTGCACAGCACGTGGAAGCCGAACTTCGACGTCTTCGGCGCGACCGTGATGCTCTACGGCACGGCCGTCAGCGCGGTGATGGCGCTCGTGCTCGCGCTGCCGATCGGCATCGCGGTCGGCCTCTACCTGAGCCTGCTCGCACCGCGCGGCGTGCGCGGCGTCGTCGGCCCGCTCGTCGAGATGCTGGCGGCGATCCCGAGCGTGATCCTCGGCTTCTGGGGCATCGTCGTCCTCGGTCCCTTCCTGCAGGCGCACGTCGAGCCGTGGCTGCACAAGACGCTCGGCTTCCTGCCGATCTTCGGGCCGCCGGGCACGACCGGCGCCAGCATCTTCACCGCCGGCCTGATCCTCACGATCATGGTCGTGCCGATCATCGCCTCGATCAGCCGCGACCTGTTCCAGACGGTCCCGCGCGATCTGAAGGACGGCGCCGAGGCGCTCGGTGCGACGCGCTGGGAGGTCGTGCGCGGCGTCGTGCTGCCGTCGACCGCCTCGGGGATCGCGGCCGCCGCCTGCCTCGGCCTCGGCCGCGCGCTCGGCGAGGCGATCGCCGTGACGCAGGTGATCGGCGCCGCCACCGCGGTCCACATCAACCTGTTCGGCACCGGCGAGACGCTCGCGAGCCGCATCGCGAACCAGTTCCAGAGCCCGGCGTCGAGACTGCACACCTCCGCGCTCTTCTACCTCGCGGTGCTGCTGCTGATGATCGGCCTCCTCACCAACCTGCTCGCACAGTGGATCGGGCGCCGCTTCGACGTCCGCCGGGTGGTCGCAGCGTGAGTCTCGAGGTCGATCCGACGACGCCGCTCACCGCCTCCGGCAACCTGCGCCGGCGGCAGGTCGTCAACCGGCTCGCCGAGGGCGGGGCGAACGCCGCAGCGCTGCTCGCGGTCGTCGTGCTGGGGATCGTGATCGCGTCCGTCGCGGTGCGCGGCGCCCCCGCGCTGAGCCTCGACTTCCTGATCAAGTCCCCGCCGCGCTTCGGCGGCCCGGGCGGCGGGATCGCGCCGGCGATCATCGGCACGGCCGTGATCGTCCTCACCGCCGCGGTCATCGCCGTGCCGATCGGCGTGCTCGTGGCGATCTTCCTGACCGAGCTCGCCGGCCCGCGCACCGCCGCGGCCGTGCGGCTCGCGCTCGACCTGCTCAACGGCCTGCCGTCGATCGTGATCGGCCTGTTCGCCTTCGGCCTGCTGGTCGTGGGCAACCACCAGAGCGGCTTCGCGGGCGCCGTCGCGCTCGCCGTGATCATGGTGCCGCTCGTCGCGCGCGCGGCGCAGGAGATGCTGGTGCTGATCCCGACCCATCTGCGCGACGCCGCCGACGCGCTCGGCGTGAGCCGCTGGCGCACGATCGTCGGCGTCCTGCTGCCGAGCGCGATGGGCGGGATCGCGACGGGCCTGGTGCTCGCGATCGCGCGCGCCGCGGGCGAGACCGCCCCGCTGATCTTCACGACGTCGATCGTCGACAACCAAGTCCACGTGAACCCGTTCAGCCAGGCGCTGTCGAACATCCCCGTGGCGATCTTCACCCTGTCCGAGCAGGCCGACCCGTCGGGCATCCAGCGCGCCTGGGGCGCCGGCCTCGTCCTGCTCACGTTCATCCTCGTGGCCAACGCGGCGGCGCGCTCGCTCGCCGCACGCAGCCGCGGCAAGCTGGGAGCGCCATGACGGCAAACGGGTTCGACAACAGCCTATGGAACGAGCGCGCTGCGGCCGCGGCGCCGCGCATGCGCATCCGCACCGACCCGGACGCCGTGACGGCGGCCTCCGAACGCCCGCGCGAGCTGCCGCGCCAGGTCGTCTTCGATGCGCGCGACGTCAGCGTCACCTACGGCGCGAAGGTCGCGATCGCCGACGTCACGCTGCAGATCCAGCGCAACATCGTCACGGCGTTGATCGGCCCGTCCGGCTGCGGCAAGTCGACCTTCCTGCGCAGCCTGAACCGCATGAACGACTCGATCCCGGGCTTCCGCCTCGGCGGCCGGATCCTGTACCACGGCCACGACCTGTACGACCGCAGCGCCAACCGCGTCGAGGTGCGGCGCCGCATCGGCATGGTCTTCCAGAAGCCCAACCCGTTCCCGAAGTCGATCTACGACAACGTCGCGTGGGCGCCGCGCAACCTCGGCATGAAGTCCGGGCTCGACGAGCGCGTCGAGCGCGCGCTGCGCGGCGCGGCGCTGTGGGACGAGGTCAAGGACCGCCTGAAGGCGAGCGCGCTCGGCCTCTCCGGCGGCCAGCAGCAGCGCCTCTGCATCGCGCGCGCGATCGCGCTCGAGCCCGACGTGCTGCTGCTCGACGAGCCCGCCTCGGCGCTGGACCCGATCGCCACGGCGGCGATCGAGGAGCTGATGCACACGCTCAAGCGCCGCTACACGATCGTCATCGTCACGCACAACATGCAGCAGGCCGCGCGCGTCGCGGACCGCACCGCCTTCTTCAGCCTCGACGAACGCGGCCGCGAGCGCGTCGGCACGCTGATCGAGGAGGACGCGACGAAGACGATCTTCAGCCGCCCACTCGACTCGCGCACGCGCGACTACGTCAGCGGCCGCTTCGGCTGAGGGAGCGGCGGCCGCGGCGGCCGCCGGCCGCTACGAGCCGATCGCGTGGCTCGGGACCTGCGCGAGCAGCGGCTGGCCGCACTGCCAGCAGAAGACGGCGCCGCTGCTGTGCGGCGCGCCGCAGGTGCCGCAGGCGCCGGCGGTCCCGGTCTGCTCGGTGTGGAGTATCCGCTCCACCTCCGACAGCTCGGCGTCGGCCTCCTGCAGCACGGCGGCGCGCTGGACCAGCACGTCGACGGCGATGCGGTCGCGCACCGCCATCTCGTACACGAGGCCGCCGAGGTCCCACTGCAGCTCCGCGACGCGCGTGGACAGCTGGTCGCGGCGCCGCTCGAGGTCGACGATCCGGTGGTCGTCCTGCGACGGCGCGTCGGCCGCCCACGGCGGCGGCGTCGTCGGCGCCTCGTGAGCTGACGGCGTGTCGCGGCGGCCGCGCACGGCGTCGAGCAGCTTGGTGGGCATCGCTCTCATCGCGTCAGCCTCCTCAAGGCCCGAAGAACTGGCCGGTGAATCTGCCGTGTCTGAAGCCCGGCCCGGAGCCTCTCTGGCCGAGTCTCACGGTCGGCGGCGGCAGCTTGGATCTCGGCAGCGTTCTGACAGCCGCCGTCTTCGCGGACTTCTTCGACGCGGTGGTGGCGGTCGTCGCGGTCGTGTCGGCGGCGGCGCCACCGCCGCCGCCCGCGACCGTCACGACCTGCACCGCAGGCGCGGCGGCGTGTCCGCCGCTGCCGCCGTTGTCGCCGGAGCGCCCGATCAGCACGCCGACGCCGAGCGCCAGCACGAGCGTGCCGACGCCGGCCACGAGCGTGGTGCCGGCCGAGGCGCCCCCGCGGCGGCGCTGCGGCGGCGGCGCAGAAGCCGCGGGGGCCGGCGCCTGGCGCGGACGCCCGTCCATGAACGGCAGCCGCGGCTTGCCGCGGCGATCGCCGCACTCGACGCAGTAGCGCTGGTCGCGGGCCAGCTGCGCGCCGCACGCCCCGCACTGCTCCCCGGTGGGGAGCGCAAGCGTGGGCTGCTCGTCGGCCCCATCTGGAGTCGTCAGTTCCATCTGCAGGATCAGTCTGGGACATCGACGTCGTCAAGTTGTGAAGCATCTGTTGCCGCGGCTGCAATCCGTCCGCGACGCGAGGAATCCCTCCGGCGATCTCCGAATGTTCACGATTCGCGCGCGCGAGCCGGCCAGACTCCCGAGGCGAGGTGCGGATCCCCACCGACGACCATGCCGGCGCACGCTGCGAGCACTGCGGCTCGCCGCTTCTGCACGACCAGCGCTACTGCCTCGGCTGCGGCGATCGCCGCGGCCCGCTGCCGGCGACGGTGACCGAGCTGATCGCGGCCGGGCTGCGCGCCGGCGGCAGCTTCCCGCAGGGAGCCGCGCTCGCGGCCGCCGCCGAGCACGCGCGCGAACACGAGGACGAGCACCCGCTCGCACGCTGGCTGCCGCAGCCGCGCGCGGCCGCGCTGGCGGTGATGGCGCTGCTCGCCTTCGGCGTCGTCGTCGGCTCGGTCGTGAGCCCGCCCGCGGACAGCGCCGCCCCGCCGATGGTCGTCGCGCTGCAGCAGCCCGCGGCGGTCGCGCCGGTGACGACGGACGAGAGCACCCCCGCCGACACGCCGGTCGCCGACACGCCCGCTCCCGTCGCCGCGGCCCCCGCCGCAGCGGCCCCCGCGGCGGCGCCGGCCGGCGGCGACACGACGCCGGCCCCGCCGGACACCCCGCCGCTGCCCGACGTGCGGCACGTCTTCCTGATCGTCCTGACCGGGCACGGCTACGACGAGACGTTCGGCGCCAGCTCGCCCGCCCCGTACCTCTCGCGCGACCTGCCGAGACAAGGCGAGCTGCTGTCGAGCTACTACGGCGTCGCCCAGAGCGAGCTGGCGAACGGGGTCGCGCTGATCAGCGGCCAGGGGCCGACCGCGCAGACGGCGTCGAACTGCCCGCAGTACGGCGACATCGCGCCCGCCACGATCGACAGAAGCGGCCAGGTCGCGGGCGACGGCTGCGTCTACCCCTCCAGAGCGCAGACGCTCGCCGACCAGCTCACCGCGGGCGGGCGGACATGGCGCGCCTATGCGGAGAGCGAGGCCAGCGGCCCCGCCGGCGAGGCGAGAACGTGCCGGCACCCGGCGCCCGGCACCGCCGACGCCGACCAGGCGCCGCGCCCCGGCGACGCCTACGTGACGTGGCGCAACCCATTCGTCTACTTTCACTCGCTGCTCGACACGCCGGCGTGCGCGAGCGGGGACGTCGACCTGAGCCAGCTCGCGCAGGACCTGCACAGCCCCGACACGACGCCGACGGTCTCCTACATCGTCCCCGATCGCTGCCACGACGGCTCCGACGAGCCGTGCGCGCCCGGGGCGCCGGCCGGCCTCGCGGCCGCCGATGCCTTCCTGCACACGCTCGTGCCGGAGATCGAGGCCTCGGCCGGCTACAGAGACGGCGGCGTGATCGCGATCACGTTCGACCAAGCGCCGCAGAGCGGGCCGCTCGCCGACCCCAGCTCGTGCTGCGACCAGCCGACCTTCCCGAACCTGGCCGCGGGCGTCGGCACGCCTCCCGCGACGCCGCCGACGACCACCACGTCGACGACGCCGACCACCACCACGGGGCCGGCCACGACGACCGGCCCGGCGACGACCACGGTGCCGGCCACGACGACGACCGGCACGACGACGGTCTCGACGACGACGGCCACCGCGTCCGCGGCCACCACGCCGGCGCCGGCGAGCACGACCCCCACGACGCCGACGGCTCCCACCGTCCCCGCGACCCCGCCGGGCGGCGGCCGCGTCGGCCTGCTGCTGATCTCGCAGTTCGTACAGCCGGGGACGATCGACATGACCGGGGAGTACAACCACTTCTCGCTGCTGCGCAGCATCGAGGACCTGTTCGACCTCCAGCACCTCGGCTACGCCGCGGACCCCGCGCTGCCGGCGTTCGACAGCGTCGTCTGGAACGCCAGAGCGCATTGACGCGCCGCGGCGCCCGATGCCGCATGAACATCCGTGGATTTGGTCAATTGCCCGCTATCGTCATCAGAACGATGAAGTCCACTCAGGACCGCCAGCGGGACGAACGCGAGCGCAAGCTGGCCGAGATCAGAAGACAGCTCGACCAGGGCACGCTGAAGATCCGCCAGATGACGCCCGAGGAGCGCCAGGCCAACCCGCCGCGCCCGCGCGACCCACGGCCGGACGCCAGACGCCGCCGCCGCGCCTGAGCGCCCACTGCGCTTGCCGCGCCGCTGATGGACAAGCGGCATGGACATCTCGCCTGCCATGAAAGGCTCCATAGTCTGCAATTCCCCCGTCATCACTGGCATTTCTTGCTGCCACGGGTTGGACATGCTAGAAGCCACAGCGCATGTCATACGAGACTATGCCGTGGAGGGATTCGTCGACGAGCTGCGCGCCCAGGTCGACCGCATCTGGAGCATGCAGTACGTCGACCGTTGGAAGCAGTTCGTGTACGAGAGCTTCGGCGAGATCCGCACGGACTCTGAGCGACGGCGGCTGCGGCTCGTGCTCGACCTCTCGCGCCGGAGCATCGTCCCTCCCGACGGGATCGGGCTTCCCGCGGTCGACCCGGTGCCGCGCGGCGAGCTGCGACACCTCAGTCCACAGCTCGCGGAGCTGTACGCCGGCAAGACGGAGCTCACGCTGACGCTCGACCTCGACGAGCTCCTGGGCCGCCAGCTGATCGCCCGTACCAGCGGCGGATACACGCCTGCCTCGGACAGCGTGCTGGCATTCATGCCGTCAGCACGCGGCCGCGAGTGAGACGCTGAGGCTCACGCCGCCGCCGGCGCCTCCTGCAGCTGGCCCGGCCGCACGTGCGGCACCGCCAGCAGCGCGAGCACGACACCGAGCGCGGCGAAGCCGGCGCCGACGGTGAAGGCGGCCTGGAAGCCGCTCGTGAGCGCGTCGACGCCGTGGCCGCCGGCGTCGGCGATCTTCGAGGCGGAGACGGAGGAGAGCACCGCCAGCCCGAGCGCACCGCCGACCTGCTGGGCGGTGTTCACCAGCCCGGAGGCGAGCCCCGCCTCGTCGTGCCCGACCCCCGAGACGGCGGTGATCGTGACGGATACGAACGACAGGCCCAACCCCACCGCCACGATCACCGACGGCAGCAGCACGTCGCCGAGGTAGGAGCCGCCAGCCGAGATCTGCGTGAAGAGCACGAGTCCCGCCGTCACGCACACGAGCCCGCTCACCAGCACCGGCTTGGGCCCGACGCGCGTCACGAGCTGCGAGGCGGCGCCGGCCGACAGGACGATCGAGATCGCCAGCGGCAGGTAGGAGAGGCCCGCCTTCAGCGCGTCGTAGTGGAGCACCTGCTGGAGGTACAGCGAGATGAAGAAGAACATCGAGAACAGCGAGGCGCCGATGAGCAGCGCGACGGCGTCCGCGCTCGCGACGTTGCGGTTGCGGAAGATCGTCAGCGGCATCAGCGGATGGCGCGTGCGCAGCTCGGTCACGACGAACGACGTCAACAGCACGACGCTCAGCGCAAGCAGCCCGATCGTCTGCGTCGAGCCCCAGCCGGCGCTGCTCGCGTCGACGAGCGCGTAGACGAGCGCCACGAGGCCGCCGGTCACCGTGAGCGCGCCGAGGACGTCGAGCGACGTGCGCTCGTGCGTCTTGCTCTCGCGCACGAAGCGCGGGGCGGCGAAGGCTGCGGCGGCGCCGATCGGCACGTTGACGAACAGGACCCACTCCCAGCCGGCCCACTGCGTCAGCATCCCGCCCATCAGCACGCCGACGGCGCCGCCGGCGCCGGCCAGCGCGCCCCAGATGCCGAGCGCCTTGTTGCGCTCGGCGCCCTCGGTGAACGTCGTCGTGACAATCGACAGCGCGGCGGGCGAGACGATCGCGGCGCCGAGGCCCTGGACGCCGCGGGCGGCGACCAGCCAACCGGCGCTCTGCGCGAAGCCGCCGGCCAGCGAAGCAGTGGAGAAGATCGCGAGCCCGACGATGAACATGCGTCGGCGGCCGAACAGGTCCGCGGCGCGGCCGCCGAGCATCAGGAAGCCGCCGAACGCGAGCGTGTAGGCGTTGACGACCCACGGGAGGCTGCTCTCGGAGAAGCCGAGCGAGCGCTGGATCGACGGCAGCGCGACGTTCACGATCGAGGCGTCGAGCACGACCATGAACTGCGCCACCGCGAGCACCGCAAGCGCCTTCCAGCGACGAGGATCGAGCCCACTCGCGTCGGCTTGCGGATATGAGGCGGCGGTGGCTGACATGCGGGCGGCTCGCTTCCGGTGGCGTACAATGCGGAACCGGAACTCCGGTTCAGGATCCACAAGATACGGAAGCGAGATTCCGCTTGTCAACCGCCGAGCCCACGATCGTCACCAAGCGTTTGCGCGCTGACGCGGTGCGCAACCGCGCGAAGGTGCTCGACGCCGCGCGCGCCGCGTTCGCCGAGCGCGGCGCCGAGGCGCAGATGGAGGACGTCGCGCGCCGCGCGGGCGTCGGTGTCGGCACCGTCTACCGCCACTTCCCGACCAAGCAGGCGCTCGGCGAGGCGCTCGTCGAGGAGCGCTTCGACGGCACGATCGCGTTCGTGCGCACGCTGCTGGACGACGAGCCCGATCCGTGGCGCGCGCTCGAGCGCTGCTTCGAGCACTGCGCCGCGACGCAGGCGAACGACCGCGCCTGGGCTGCCGCGCTCGCGTCGATGGCCGGCGGCACGATCGCCGGCCCGCGCGAGCACCAGATGCGGGAGCTGCTCGCGCTCGAGGACCGGCTGCTCGCCAGAGCCCGCGCCGCGGGGGTCGTGCGCGACGACCTCGTCGTGGCCGACATGCCGGCGCTGTTCTGCGCCCTCGCGAGCGTCGTGCAGGCCGGCGTCGTCGACTGGCGCCGCTACCTCGAGCTGCTGCTCGACGGCCTGCGGCCGCTGCCGCGCTGAGCCGCCGGCTCGGGCTCGCGCGGCCCGAGCGCCTCCGGCGGCGCCGGCTCGAGCGTCAGCTCGAACGAGGTCGGCTCGCCGCGGCGCCGCAGCCGCAGGTCCCCGCCCATCCGCCGCGCCAGCTCGCGGCCGATCGCCAGGCCGAGGCCGAAGCCGGCGTGGCCGTCGTGGTCGCCACGGCGGAAGCGCTCGAAGATCAGCTGCTGCTCGTCGGCGGCGATCGGCGGGCCGTCGTTCTCGACCCGCACCGCCGCGCCCGTTGCGATGACGCGAATCGCCTGCCCCGACGGCGCGTAGCGGCGCGCATTGTCGACGAGGATGCGCACGATCTGCGCGACCTTGCCGGGGTCCCCCATCGCCGTGCCGGCGTGCGCGAGATCCAGCTCGACGGCCGCGCCGGTGGAGACGTCGAACTCGGCGACCGTGGCGCGGCAGAGCGACGCGAGCGGGACCGGCTCGCGTCGCAGCGGCACCTCGGCGTCGAGCCGGCTGAGGTCGAGCAGGTCGGCGGCCAGGCGCGCGAGCCGCTCCGCCTGCTCGTCGGCGTGCTGGACCTGGTCGCGCGCGTCGGCGAGGTCGGGCGCGCCGGCGCCGAGGTCCTCGCGCAGCAGCCCGAGCCGCAGCCGCAGCGCGGCGATCGGCGTGCGCAGCTCGTGCGAGGCGGTCGCCACGAACGCCTCGCGCGAGCGCTCCTGCGCGGCGAGCCGCTGCTGCATGCGCGCGAACGCGCGCGCGAGGTCGCCGATCTCGTCGCGGCTCGCGTCGGCCGGCGCCTCGCCGCCCGGACCCCGCTCCGTCGCCGCGCGCAGCACGCGCAGCCGCCGCACGAGCCGCGTCGCGATCAGGAAGCCGAGCACCGCCGCGATCAGCAGGCTGATGACCGCCGCCCGCTCGAAGCCGTCGAGGAACACCGCGCGCGCCCGCTGGACGTCCTTGAGCGACTTGCGCACGCCGAGCGTGGCCTCGCCGGCCGCCGTCTTCAACGGCACGACGACGACCGCCTCCGCCTCGCCCTCCTCGCCGACCACCTCGCGGATCTGTTGGCGGCTGCGCAGCGTGCGCTGGAGCTGCGGGAACGGCACGCGCAGGTCGAGGTCGGGGTCGGCGCCGACGAGCGAGTTGCCGTCGCGGTCGAGCACGACGACCTCGATCCCGATGTGGCGCAGCGAGCGTGCGACGTCGAGCAGGGCCGAGGAGCGGCGGCTGAGGTCGCGGCGCGGGAGCTGCTCGAGCGTCTGGCGCGCGGTGTACGCGCTGGAGGCGAGGCTGCTGAGCGCGTCCTCGCGCAGCCGCTGCTCCAGCGGCGTGAAGAGCGCGACGGTGGCGCCCGCCAGCGCGACCACGGTGACGGCGACGAGCGCCACCACGAGCCGCCCGCGCAGTCCGGCGAACAGGCGCATCCGACGATGTCAGCCCGCGGCCATGCGGTAGCCGAGGCCACGCACTGTCAGGATCAGCTGCGGCTGCTCGGGGCGCTCCTCGAGCTTCTCGCGCAGGTGGCGCACGTGCACGTCGATGCCGCGCGGGTCGCGGTAGGCGCTGTCGCCCCAGATCGCTCGCAGCAGCTCCTGGCGGTCGAACGCGCGCCCCGGCTCGGCCATGAACGCCTGCAGCAGCTCGAACTCGGAGAACGTGAGCTGCACCGGTCTGCCGCTCACCGACACCTCGCGGCGCACGCGGTCGAGCACGAGCGGGCCGACGCTCAGCACCTCGTCGCCGAGCGCGCGCGAGCCCGAGCGCCGCAACACCGCGCGGATGCGGCTGCGCAGCTCGGCCGGGCCGAACGGCTTCGTGATGTAGTCGTCGGCGCCGGCCTCGAGCCCGAGGACGGCGTCCGCCTCGCTGTCGAGCGCGGTCAGCATGATGATCGGGACGACGTTGCGCCGCGCGCGCAGCGTGCGACAGACCTCGAAGCCGTCCGGGCCCGACGCGAGCGCCACGTCGAGCAGCACGACGTCGAAGCGGTCGGTGCTCGCACGGTCGATCGCGGCGCGGCCGTCGGCGACCGTCGTCACGCTGTGGCCCTGTCGCGCGAAGAGGCGAGAGAGCATGTCGCGCAGCTCCGACTCGTCGTCGACGACGAGGATCTCCAGCGGGACGTCCACCACGGCGCTCAACGCTAGCGCCAGGCGGTCGGCGTCGGCGTCGTCCGGCTCACGGCCGCACCGTAGGAGGCGTTCGATGTGCGCGTTGGAGCCTGCGGTTGGCATCCTGTTAGAACCGATGATGACACCGTCCGGTCGAGTGATATCGTCAGGTCGTGGTCCGGACGATCGTGCAACTGCCCGACGAGCAAGCCGCTGCGCTGGAGCGCGCCGCGCGTCGGCGCGGCGTTTCCAAGGCAGCGGTCGTTCGGGAGGCGCTGGGCCAGCTGCTCGCTCCCGAGGAGATCTCCGAGGACGAAGCGCTGCGCCGCGCGCTCGCTGCAGCGGGCTGTTTCGCGTCCGGCGTGCCGGACCTGGCAGAGCGCCACGACGACTACCTCGCCGAACAGTGACCTTCGTCGACACCTCCGCGCTGCTCGCGTTCCTCGACCGCGACGCGACACGCCATGCCGACGTCGTCGAGGCGATGACGCCGGCGCTGGCCCAGCGCGCGGGGGTGACGCACAACTACGTGATCGTCGAAGCGGAGGCCCTCGTCCACCGTCGCCACGGCGCCAATCCCGCGCGACGCCTGCTGGAGGACATCGTGCCGCTCCTCGACGTCGCCTGGATCGATCCAGAGCTGCACGCCGCCGCCGTCGAGGCGCACCTCGCCGATCTGCGCCGCCGCACCTCGCTCGTGGACCACATGAGCTTCATCGTCATGCGCGAACGCGAGATCGGCGACGCGCTCGCACTGGATCGCCACTTCACCGAAGCCGGCTTCAACACACGTCCGTAAACGCATCCGACCCAGCCGGAGCGCCCGAGCCGATGCGACGACCGCCTACGGCGCCACGGATGCGGGTCGGTGCGGCCGCGATGCTGCTGCTGGCGGTGGCCGGCTGCGGCGGCGGCGGCGCGAGCCACAGCCGCAGCCCCGCCGCCGCGCCGGACCCGGCCGCCGCCGGCGTGCTGCGCTTCCACTCGCGCCCGGACCTCGCGCCCGACCGCGTGCGCGTGACGGTCGCGGCGCGCGGCCGCACCGCACCGGGCTACGTCTTCCTCGCGGTCAAGCGCGGGCCGGGGCGGGACGGCCCGATGATCCTCGACGGCGCCGGGCATGTCGTCTGGTTCCACCCCGTGCCGGCGCACATGGCGGCGACGCTCTTCCGCGTGCAGCACTATCGCGGTGAGCCGGTGCTGACGTGGTGGCAGGGCCGCACGAGATACGGCCACGGGCGCGGCGAGGACGTGATCCTCGATCGCCATTACCGGCGCATCGCGGTCGTGCGCGCCGGGGACGGGCTGATAGCCGACCACCACGTGTTCGAGCTGACGCCGCGCGGGACCGCCTACCTGTCCGCCTACGTGCGCCGCCGCACGGACCTGCGCGCGGTCGGCGGCCCGCGCGACGGCGAGATCTTCGACTCGGTCGTGCAGGAGGTCGACGTCGCCAGCGGGCGCGTCGTGTGGCAGTGGCGCGCCTCGGACCACGTGCCGGTGAGCGAGGGCGTGACGAGGCCGAAGACCGGCGTGCCGCACGACTACTTCCACGTCAACGCCGTCGACCCCGGCCCGCACGGCACGCTGCTGATCAGCGCGCGCAACACGCATGCGATCTACGACGTCGACAAGCGCAGCGGGCGGATCGTCTGGCGGCTCGGCGGCAGGCGCAGCGACTTCCGCTTCGGACCGGGCGCGCGCTTCGCCTTCCAGCACGACGTCCGCTGGCTCGGGCACGACACGCTCTCGCTGTTCGACAACGAGGCGACGCCGCCGAAGGCGCCGCAGTCGCGCGGGCTCGTGCTGCGGCTGGACCTCCGCGCGCGCACGGCACGCGTCGTGCGCCAGTACAGACATCCCGACAAGCTGCTGATCCCCGCCGAGGGCAACCTCCAGACGCTGCCGGACGGCCACGCCTTCACGAGCTGGGGCGTCGCGGGCCACGTGTCCGAGTTCGCGCGCAACGGCCGGCTGCTGTTCGACCTCCTCCTGCCGCCCGGCGCCGACAGCTACCAGGCGTTCCGCTCCGCCTGGAGCGGCGCACCGCTCGACCGCCCGGCGCTCGCGGCGCAGCGCACAGCCGGTGGACAAGTGACCGCGTGGGCGAGCTGGAACGGCGCGACCGCGATGCGCGCCTGGCAGCTGCTCGCCGGCTCCTCGCCACGCGCGCTGCGCCCGCTCGGCGCGCCCGTCGCGCGCGCGGGCTTCGAAACCGCGCTGCGCGCCCGCACCGCCGGCAGGTACGTCGCCGTCGCCGCGCTCGACGCGCGCAGCCGCCAGATCGAGCAGTCGCGCGCGGTCGAGCCGGCTCGCTGAAACGCCAACAGCGCTCATCGCGACGCGATCAGCGCGACGATGAGAGCCAGCAAGCTGGGCAGCAGCGGACCGACGGCTGTCGCGACGATCAGCCATACGGAGGTGGTGTCGAGCGTGGACAGTGAGCTCATACGAATCCGCTCGGCCGTGTGCTCGTAGCGCTCCAGGTCTACGAGATGCAAATCGGGTGGATGGGCCGCCAGTGCGGCCTGATATGCCCCGTCGAGCGACGCATAGCGCTTCTGCTTGTCCGTGTCTTCGACCCAGTGGAGAAACAGGCGCGGAAGCAGGACGATGGCGAGCCCCGTGGCAACGCAGCAGACCATCACCACGATGCTCGCGACGATCGGGAGCAGGCTGTGATGTGCCTTCAACGCGACGACGACGAGCGGCACCTCGGCACACGCGAGACCGAGGGCCAGCCGCATGCGCACCCTTCGGATCAGCTGGACGGAACCCCGAATCGCCGGCGCGCTTTCCGGCACGCCGGGGAGCGCGATGCTCGACAGGCGGCTGAAACAACCGAACCAGCTGACTGTCGACCAGATCCAATAGATGACGTTGGCGCCGAGGGCAAGCGTCACGACGTCGAGCACGATGAAGGCGACATCGTCTCGCGGCTCCGCCCCCGTCGCGTGGGCGGTGAGGACGCCGACCACCAACCCGGCCAAAGCGCCCATACAGGCCACGAGGAGCTGGAGCGGCCACCGCAGCCGGCGGTGCATGCAGCCGACGATCTGGGCGAGCTCGTCGGCGTCGGTCACGATCGCATCGAGATCCCCGGCCATCGCGCGCAGTTCCTGCCACGTGTACCAGGACCAGCGCAGCATCAGCGCGATCAGCACGAGAAAGGCCGGTGCGCTCACGTTCGCCCAGCCCGGGTCGCGGCCGTCGGACCACACCATCGCGCACGACACAAGCACGAGCAGTGTCGCTTGGAGCCAAAGGCCACGGACGACACGACGCAGCGTGGCGTTGCCGTTGCCGAGCCAGCGGCTGAGCTGCGCGAGCTTGTCGGGCAGCGCTACGACGAGCACCTTGGGCACCTTCGGCTCCAAGCACTCGGCGAGCGTGCGCGGCGCGGAGCTGTCGGCGATCCGCCCGTCCGCGGGGGACATCCATCGCGCATGACTTCGCATGCGGCCAAGCCAAGCCGGCCCTCGCGGGATGTAAGGCTCAGACATTCTCTCTCCTCCAAACGCCCCGCGACCTCAAACGGCGGCACGGCCGCGGCAAAGAATCAGCGCCTTGGCGGCAGGCGCTTGAACGCACACGTTGTTCGGCTTCCCTAGCCCGAGAACTACCCTGCGACGATTCTCCGGTTACAGGCAGAACGCGATCGGACGATTCGCGGCCGCTCGCCGGCCTCGCGCTGCCCGGTGCGTCTAGCCGACGCGCACCACGTGGAAGACGCGCGCGCCGCCGGGCGTCGTGACGGTGACGGCGTCACCCGCGCGCGCGCCGAGCAGCGCCTCGGCGACGGGCGACTCGATCGACAGGCGGCCGTCCTTGGCGCTCGCCTCGGCGGCGCCGA
>CAZGJV010000043.1:0-22019 GCA_964525715.1 uncultured Conexibacter sp.
GGTCCCGTGGAGGCCGGCGGTTGCGCGGAATGCGAACGCGAAGGCGCTGTGGGCGCCGAGCGTCGCCTTGCCGGTCGCGCCGCGAGGCGCAGCGACGCTCACGGTCCCGCCGCCACCGCCGGAGCCGCCGCCGAGGTTTCCGCCGCCGCCGGACCCGCCGCCGCCCGAGCCGCTGCCTCCTCCGCCCCCGCCGCCCGAGCCGGCACCGCCGCCGCCCCCGCTGCTCACCGTCGCCGTCGTGAAGGTGCGGTCCGCGCCCACCGCGACGACCGGACCGTCTATCGCACCGAGCAGCGAGACGAGCCGGTAGTGGTAGGTCGTGCCGGGTGTAAGACCAGTGATCGTCATTCCCGCGTCCCCGAGACCGCTGCCGTTCGGGTGCGCCATCGTGTCCGAGCGCTGACCGTAGTCGGTGGTCGTGCCGTACTGCCAGACGGTGATCGCATCCCGTCCACCGCGATCGACCGTTCCGGCGAGCTGCTCCACTGTCGGCGAGAAGCTGGTCGCATCGCCTGTGACCACCGTCGGCAGCGTGCCGTCCGTCGAGCACGCGTGTCCGTCGGCGTCGAGGCTCCAGCCGTTGAGCGTGCCAGTGAGGCCCGCTGCGAGGTCTGTGACACGGAGCGTCCAGGTGCCGGCGCGATCCTCGCCGGCGAACGCACCCAGCGGCTCGTCTGGCTTGTAGGCCCCGGCAAGCGCCCCGGGGCCGTCGCCGATCTCCTGGATCGAGTTGGCGGCGTCGTCGCGGAACGTCACGACGCCGTGGCCGCTCACATCGCCGCTCCAGTGCAGGCTTGACCCGAATGCACCGAAGCCCGGTCGCTCGAGCAAGTCGACCGTCGTGCCTGCCGGTGAGGTGAGCTGCGCGTGCAGATCGCCGACCCAGGTGTGGCCCGCATCGACATTGACGCGCAGGTTGTCGATGCGGCCCGCACTGGGCACAGTCACCGTGGAGGTCGCGCCCGTGAGGCTGTCATCCGGGATCGCCTGCGAGGCATCGGTCGAGGCGAACGTGGCGCGTCCGCCGCCGATCGGGATCGTGAGCGGGAGATCGATCGTGCCCTGGTCGCTCGTGACGTGCAGCGTGAGCGGGAGCTCCTGACCGCATGTGACAGTCGACTGCAACGCGATTGCATAAGGCGTTGCCGAGGCCGCCGAGTCACCGGCCGCGATCGTGCCGTAGTCGCCGTCCGGCTGCCCCACGAACACGCCGGCATCCGGGCTCGAGAGCGTGGCGTGGACGTGCGTGAGCGCGACGAGCCCGGGGTCCGCCAGCGCGACGTGGAGAAGCGCCGCCTCGCCCGGCTCGGGCGCGCCGTCGCCGTCGCCGAGCCCGTTGCTGTCGTCGACCGAGACGCCTCCGGCAGGCTCGGCGAGCCGTGGCGTCTCGAACGAGGCGATCGCACGCGTTGCGTTCGGACTCGTCGTCTGAGCGCCGTAGCCCATCCCGCGCGCCGCGAAGACCTGCCAGATCGCGTCGTGGTTCGCGCCGCCGTCGGCCTCGTCGGCGAGCAGGATCGCGTCACGCTCGTCGAGGAACGTTGGATCGGCCGGAGAGAGGCGCATCGCGTTCGTGATCAGCTTGCGCGCCGTGAAGGGCCCCAGCGCCTTGCGCAGGTCCCACAGCGTCTCCGACCAGATCTCGCCGTCGTCGTGGACCTCGAAACGCGGGGTGCCGTCGCTGTAGGAGCCGACGCGACCGAGGTCCGCAAAGGTGAAGCCGCCGGGCGCGGTGGTCGGAGAGCCTCCGCAGCTCGGCGCCGAGGACCCGACCGAGCAGTCGAGCGGCTGGTTGCGGATGCCGTGGCTCGTGTCGCCGGTGGCGTACTCGCCGACGACGACCTCCCCGTCCGCGGACGTGTCGTTCACGAAGTCTTGCGCCACGAGATAGTCCATCGCGTACCAGTCGCTCCAACCCTCGCCCATCGCCTGGCCCTGGTTCTCGTTGAGGCCGTTGGCGTCGTCGATCAGCCGGTTCGAGAGCCCGTGCGTGTACTCGTGGTAGACGATGCTCGCGTCGTCGCCGCCGTTGACATCCGGAAACGGGGCCTCGAACAGGTACATCTGCATCCGCGGCGACTGGCCGTCGGGCAGCGTCGACATGTTCGCGTTGTTGAAGAACGGGCCGCTTCTCCCGCTCGCAAGCGCCGAATCGTCCGCCTCGGCAAGGACCGGGTCGTTCCCTTCGAAGTTGCCGCCGGATTCGTCATTCGGGCCGCTGCGCGCGCTCGTGAAGCCGATGTCGGGCTGTGCGAGCCAGTCATGGAAGTTGTTGACGAAATAGAAGATCTGCGTCGTGACCTGACTGCGGTTGATCGACTCCGACGAGGTCGAGCCGTTCCAGGTGCATTCCGCGCAGGTGCCGGGAAAGAGCGTGAGCGAAAACGGCTCACCGGCGAGCGAAGTGTCCTCCCCGCCGCTGTCGGCCCCGCCGTTGTCCTCATCGTCGTTGTTGACGTCAGCGTAGGCCTGTGCGTTCGGCCCGGTCAGGGTCGTAGCCGAGGGGCTCAGCCATCTGGAGATGTCGACCGTGTGCGCCGTCCCGCCCTGCGCCGCGCCCGGGTGGTAGTCGAAGACCGAGGCATCGACGGCGAAGCGCGTGAGGTTGCGGCGAGAGAGCACCCCGCCGGTGTTCGCGTCGATCACCTCGTCGAACCAGTACGGGCCCTGGCCCGCGACGGTCACGCGCCACGCCAGCCGGTCCCCGCTCGGCGACTGGAACGCGACGAGCCGCGCACTGTCGCCGTTGGAGAAGGTCGTGCGCCGCTGGATGCCGGCGTGTGTCGCGGCACGCGGGATCGACGTCGTCGCGCCAACGTCGCCCTGCGCAGCGTCGAGCGCCTGTGAAGCGGTCAGGCGCGGCGTCGCCGAGCGGATCGAGAGACCGCCGAGCGGCGGCCCGCTCGCGGCGATCACGCGGCCGTCGCGGGCGACGTGGACGCGCAGCTCGCCGTCGTAGGCGGGCACGCCCTGACTGGTCGGAACCCACGTGAGATGCGTGACGCCGTCGTTGGAGGTCGTGCGGTCGACGAGCTTCAGCGCGGCGATATCGGCGTCGGCCAAGCCGAAGACGGTGGCGTGCGCGCGCACCCACGCGAGCGCGACGACGGCAGCGTCGCCCGCAGTGGGGCCGCTGAGGAAGCCGTTCGTGCGATCGAGCACGCGGATGCCGCCGCCGACGGGATCGGTCGACACGTGGCCCTCGATCCCCAGTCGCCCCGCGAGCGCGCGGCGCGCGTCCTGCACGTGCGACGGGACCGGCGCGCGCTCGCCGCTGCGCGCGTCGAGCTGCGGCCGGCCGCCGCCGGGCTGACCCGCGCGGATCGCCGCGGCCGGTCCGGCCGCGACGCCGACCGCGCCGATCGCCAGCGCGACCGTCAAGGTCCCTCGTGCCGTCATCCCGCTCCGCTCATCCAGCGCGGGAGGCTATATGCGTGTATTCGGCTGGTCAACGCACCGTCACCTGCAGTCAAAGGTGACTCGCGATCCGCGACGGCGGTCGCGGCGGCGCTCTGTGCGAGGCGGCTCGCGCACCGCGACGACGACATCCGGCAGTATTCCGGCTGATCGGGGAGACGCGCGAACGAGGAGAGCGGCGGGGTGGCAAGAGCCAAGTGGTGCGGCGCGGAGATCTATGCGGCGGGAGCAGCGCTCAAGCAGCGCTGTCTGATCGAGGACGACTCGCTCTTCGCGCCCGGGTCGGGCGTCTGGACGCCCGCTCACATGAACGCCGTCGCGGAGCGCGCGGGAATCGGGAGCGCAGCCGGAGGCTCCTTCACCGAGAAGCTCGCCACACAGCTCGAAGGACTGCGGCCCGAGGAGCTGCAGCTCGCCGCCGAGCTGCTGTTCGTGCTGCTGCTGCCGGAGTCCGACACGTCCGGCGCCAAGAAGCGCGAGCACATCGGCCGGATCTTGGAGCTGCTGCCGACCGCCATCGCGCTCCCGCGCGAGCTCGACGCCGCCTTGGACGCGGGCGGCGTCGCCGCCTTCGCCGCCGGCAAGGCGCACCGCGACGCCGGCCTGCGCTTCCTCGCGCGGCTGTTCGCGCGCGTGAAGGAGCGGCCGAGACAGGAGCGGCGCGTCCTGCTCGGCGACCCGTGGGCGCTGCGAGCGCTCGTCGGCGAGGAGCGCACGTCGAGCGACGCGCTGCAGGCAAACGCGTTCCTGCACCTGCTGTTCCCCGAGCAGTTCGAGTACATGGTGTCCGAGACCCACCGCCAGAAGCTGCTGGCGGCCTTCCGCGCGGCGCCCGGCGTCGCCGAGGCCGAGAATGCGGATCGCGGCATCGCGCGCATTCGCGAGCTCGCGTCTGCGGGCGGCGACCCGGACCTCGACCTCTACGCCGAGCCATTCCATCGCATCTGGAGCGAGGAGCCTTCGCAGCGCTGGGCCGAGGCCGTCGACTGGGCGCGCCGCCTGTATGCGCGGGAGGACTTCGACGCGAGCGAGCGCGACTACAAGCTCGCGATCGCGGCCGGCGTGGCCGCCGCACGGAACGCGCTGCTGGCCGGCGAGCACGACTGGCTCGAGCGGCTGCGGGCGGCGTTCACCGGCCGCAGCAACAACCTCACCTCGTGGCGGGCGCACGACGCGTTCCTCGCCTGGTGCGGCGAGCACTGGGCGATGGCCAACGAACTGCTGAGAAGACTGTGGGCGGCGAAGGACCCTGCGCTCGGCCTCCACGAGTTTCTCCTGCGGCTGCCCCGCGAAGCGGCTAGAGGGCCGGGGACCCGCGTGTCGCTCGCGTCCTTTCTGCTGCTCGGCGTCGACCCGGGGCGCTACCCGTTCTTCAAGGTGCGCGTCCACGTCGCCTTCCGGCGACTGCTGCGGCTCGGCGACGATGACGCGCCGATGGAGATCGATCCCGAGACGGTCTACCGGCCGAACGACCTGGCAGCGCGACTCGGGCTCGACGGGAGCCGGGTCCGCGACTTCCTGCGCGAGGCCTACCCGCGCGCCGCGGACGAGCACGGCGGCGCCTGGAACCTGACGGCCGAGCAGGCGCAGCGCGTCGTCGACGCGTTTGCCGACGAGGCGGACCCGAGCGCGGACGACGCCTCCTACGCTGAGTGGACGGCACTGCTCGAGGAGCTGCGGCTGCGCATGCTGGCCGCCGGCGCGCCGTTGCGCGACCTGCTCGACGCGCAGAGCATCGCGTGGTGGCTCGTAGCCGGTCCGGTGCCCGAGGACTGGGACGCGGCCGACCGGGCCGCCTTCGAGGCCTTCCGTACGAGCGACGCGCGCGTTCCCGCGACGGCCGCCGCCGAACAGCCCGCCGCCCGCTCCGATGCGCCGGCAGACGTCGCGCTGCCGCCGGCCACCCCCGCGCTCGCTGCTCGGCTGCATCTGCCGCGAGCATGGCTGGACCTGGTCCTCAGCCTGCTGGAGGAGAAGAAGCAGCTCATCCTCTACGGCCCGCCGGGAACCGGCAAGACGTTCGTCGCACGGCACATCGGCGACCACATCGCGGAGCACGATGGCGTCGCGCGCCTCGTGCAGTTCCACCCCTCCTACACCTACGAGGACTTCTTCGAGGGCTACCGGCCGCTCAGACACGACGGCGGGGCGCTCAGCTTCGAGCTCGTGCCGGGCGCGCTGCGCGAGCTGGCGCGCGAGGCCGAGCAGCGGCCCGAGACGCCGCATCTGCTGATCGTGGACGAGATCAACCGCGGGAATCTCTCGAAGATCTTCGGCGAGCTGTACTTCCTGCTGGAGTACCGCGACGCGTCGATCCGGCTCCAGTACTCCCGCCACGAGGACTTCCGCCTGCCGGCGAACCTGTTCCTGATCGGCACGATGAACACGGCCGACCGCTCGATCGCACTCGTCGACAGCGCCCTGCGCCGGCGTTTCCACTTCGTGGGCCTGCTGCCGACGCGCGAGCCGGTGAGCCGCGTGCTGTCCGAGTGGCTCGCGGCCAACGGGCTGTCGCCCGAGCCGGCCACCCTGCTCGACGAGCTCAACCGGGCGATCGACGACGAGGAGCTGGCCGTGGGCCCGTCGTACTTCATCACGCGCGACGCGACCGCGCCCGACCTCGAGCGGACCTGGGCGCACGCCGTGCTGCCGCTGCTGGAGGAGCGCTGCTACGGCACCGGCCGTGACGTCGAGGCCGAGTTCGGGCTCGCCGCGATCCGCCGGCGTGTGGCGGTGGCCGCCGACGCGCCGAGCGGCGACTCCGATGCTGCTTGAGCTGGAGGCGTGGTCGCAGCAGGTCGCCGAGCTGACGTCCGAGCAGGCCGCCGCCGTCGCCGGCAGCGGCCTCGCGCGCGTGCTGGTCGACCGGCCGCCGGATCGCTGGCTGCTCGCGACGGGCGCGCACGTCGGCGTCGTCCGCGGCGCCGGCTGGGAGCTCCGCGTGCGCCCGCGCCTGGCGATCCCGCAGCTGATGTTCCTGCTGAGCTATGCGGCCGATCCGAACGGTTGGCGTGACGTGGGCCCTGCCTACGCGGCCGAGGACGATCTCTTCGCCGCGGTCGCGGCAGCCTTCGCGCTGCACGCGGAGCGCGCGCTCGCGCCCGCTCCGCTGCGCGGATACGTGAGCGTCGAGGACCGCTCGACGACGCTGCGCGGGCGCCTGCGGATCGCCGATCAGCTCGCGCGATGGCCGGCCCAGCCGATCCCGCTCGAGATCGTGCACGACGACTTCACCGAGGACGTCGCGGAGAACCGGCTCGTGCGCGGAGCCGCAGAGCTGCTGCTGCGCCTGCCCCTGCTGACCGCGCGCGTGCGGCAGCGGCTGCTGCGCGTGCGGGCGGTGCTCGAGCAGGTCGCGCCGACGCCGCCGGGGCCGGCGGCATGCGCGCCAGCGCCCACGCGGCTCAATACGGGCTACCGCTCTGCCCTCGCACTCGCCGAGCTGATCCTGCAGGGCTCGTCGATCTCGACGTCCGGCGGCGCGGTGGCGGGCCTGTCGTTCTGCTTCGACATGAACAAGGTGTTCGAGGACTTCCTCACGGTCGCGCTCGCGGCCTCGCTCGAGCGCCGCGGCGGACGCCTGGAGCCGCAGCGGGCGACGCACCTCGACTCCGGCCGGAGCATCCGCGTGCTGCCCGACCTCACCTGGCTGGCGCACGGCAGCGCTCGCGCGGTGATCGACGCCAAGTACAAGCGGCTCGCCGACCGGCGTTTCCCGAACGCCGACGCCTACCAGATGCTCGCCTACTGCACGGCGCTCGAGCTCGATCGCGGCTATCTCGTGTACGCGAAGGACGAGGGGGCGACGGATCGAGACCACGCGATCGAGCACGCCGGCATCGTGGTCCACGTTCGCGCGATCGACGTCGAGCGGCCGCCCACGCGTGTGCTCGAGGCGGTCGACACGCTCGCGGGCGCGATCGCCGAGGCGGCGCAGACTCGCGCGTGATTCCCAGCCCTCTCCCAGACACCCGTGGTGCCATGGATCCCGTCCTTTCGTCGTTCGACCGAGGAGCACCCACGTGGACCGCAGACGCAAACGCGCCGTCGCGATCGGGGCCGTCGCCGCGCTGGCGGTGGCCGGAGGCGGGGTCGCCTATGCCGCCGCGACGGCGACCAACCCGCGCGACGCGGTGTTGAGAGACGCCGCGCAGCGCCTGAACGTGAGCCCGGATCAGCTCAGAGCCGCGCTGCAGGGCGCGTTCACCGACCAGCTCGACCAGGCCGTCAAGGACGGCAGACTCACGCAGCAGCAGGCCGACCGCATCAAGCAGCGGATCAGAGACGGCGGCGTGCCGCTCGGCGGTCCGATGGGCGGACCCGGCGGCCCCGGAGGCCCCGGCTTCGGGCACGGTCCGATGGGCGGCCGCGGCCCGTTCGGGGTCGGCATCGACGCCGCCGCCGGCTATCTCGGCCTCACGAGAGCCGCGCTCGACAGACAGCTGCGCGGCGGCAAGACGCTCGCGCAGGTCGCCAGAGCGCAGGGCAAGTCGCTGTCCGGCCTGGAGTCGGCGCTCGTGGACGCGACCAGAAGCGCGCTCGACAGAGCCGTGACCAACGGCCGCCTGACCTCGGCGCAGCGCGACGACATCCTCAGAGGCCTCCAGCAGCACCTCGCCGACCTCGTGAACGGCACCGGCCCGCGGATGGGCTTCCGGCGCGGCGGCGGCCCGGGTGGCCCGGGCGGCCCGCCGCCGTGGGGCGGCAGACCCGGCAATCCCTGACGGGAGCGACACCTCCTGCGCCCCGTCGGCTGACGGGGCGCAGGAGCGCTTCCGCCCGCGCCCACCTCCGGACGCCGTCTGCGACGCTGCACCGACGATGCGGCGCATCACCTGGCTCGGCCACGCGACCGTCCTGCTCGAGGCGGCCGGCGCGCGCCTGCTGACGGACCCGCTGCTGCGCGAGCGCGTCGCGCACCTGCGCCGCCACGTGCCGCTGCCGGATGTCCCCGAGCCGCTCGACGGCGTGCTGATCTCGCACGTCCACCACGACCACCTCGACCGCCCCACGCTGCGCCGCCTGGCACGCCCGGACATGGTCGCCGTCGGGCCGCGGGGCGTCGCGCCGCTGCTGCACGACCTGCCGTTCGGGCGCGTGCGCGAGCTCGCAGCCGGCGAGCGCGTCGCCGTCGCGGGCGCCGACGTGCTCGCCGTGCCGGCCTGGCACGCGGTGCGCCGCTGGCCGCGCCGCGCCGAGCACGACGCGCTCGGCTACCTCGTCGAGCGGATCTGGTTCGCCGGCGACACCGCCTTCGACCCCGCGATGGAGGAGCTGCGCGGCGCGGTCGACGTCGCCCTGCTGCCGATCTGGGGCTGGGGCCCGTCGCTCGGGCCCGGCCACCTCGACCCGGCCGCGGCGGCACGCGCAGCGGCGCTCGTCGCCCCGCAGGTCGTCGTACCGATCCACTGGGGCACGCTCCTGCCGCTCGGCACGCACCGGCGCCACGGCGCCGTGCTGACCGAGCCCGCGGAGGAGTTCGCCGCTCAGGTCGCGCGCGCCGCGCCAGGCGTGCGCGTCGCGACGCTCGCCGTCGGCGAGTCGCTCTCGATCTGAGCCGGCGCCGCGTACCCCTCCTGCCCGAGCTGCGCGAGCCACCCGCACAGCACACGGTGGACCGCCTCCGCGCCGACGACCTCCTCCGCCGGCCACGGCAGCTCGGCCGGGTGCAGCACGAACGGGTGCGCCTGGTCGCCGCCGAGGCCGCCGTGCGAGCCGACCAGCTCCTCGAACGCGGCGACCTCGTCGACGTCTTCCCAGTAACGGCTGTTGACGACGATGTCGGGGCAGGCGGGGAACGCGTCCGTGCGGCGCACGTGCTCGGCGGCGCGCGGGCCGAACGGCGCGAGCGGGTCCTCGCCCTCGACCGCGGCCTCGCCGTCGCGGTCGAGCAGCCGGCGGCCTCGCGGTCCAAGCGCAACCGCGCCCTCGCGCTCGGAGCGCACGAGCACGAAGCCGATCCCCGGATGCGTGCGCAGCGCGTCGAGCAGGCCGGGCCGGCGCGCCTCGATCTGCTCGAGCGTCACGCGGCCGGGCTCGCGCGGGAACGAGATCAGGCCGAGATTGCCGGACGCCATCACGGTGATCTCGGGCAGCTCGCCGGTCTCCAGCGCGGCCGCCTCGTCGCCCAGCCCCAGCTCGCTCTGCCCGTCACGCGCGTCGGCGAGCGCCTTCGCCGTGCGGCCGGTCATCGTCGGCCGGCTCGCCAGCTCCGCGAGGCCGGCGTCGAACGAGCCGCGCCCCTCCTCCCCGCCACCCATCTCGGCATGCACGCGCGCGCCGCCGGCGCAGCGCTCCACGAGCTGCTCGAGCGTCTCGCCGTAGCGCTGCAGGAACGTCGCGCCCTGCGACTGGCCGTGGTCGGACAGCACGACGAGCCGGTAGGGACGCGGCGCATGGTCCACCGCCGCGGCGATCCGCGCGATCGCCCGGTCGACCCGCCGCAGGACGGCGAGCGTGTCGTGCCGCTCGACGCCGGAGTGGTGCGCGACCTCGTCGTAGGCCAAGAACGTCGTGTAGACGACCGGCCGCCCGGCGAGCACGTCGGCGGTGACGGCGGCGACCTGGAGGTCGAGCTGCACGACCGTCGCGTACGCGCGCACGAACGCGTAGGAGACGCTGCGCTTGATGCGCGGCTGCACGTCCCGGCGCTTCTGCTCGATCGCCGCCCAGCGCTCGGCGACGACCTCCCCGAGCGAGCGCAGGAACGTCAGCGCGACGCCGTAGGGGCTGGCGAAGTAGGCGAAGTAGTCCTGCCCGAGGCGGCCGTGCCGCGAGCGGTCCAGCACCGTGCTCATCGTCAGCATCGAGTGCGGCGCGTCGCCGGAGAGGATGTTCGCGCGGCTCGCGCCGTCGCCGTGCAGCAGGCCGCGGCCGTCCGAGTGGCGGCGCTCCAGCTCGGCCGCGTCGTGCGGGTGGTTTGTGACGATCGGTCTGCCGCGGGTCTTCTCCCACCAGCGGAAGGCCGGGTAGTCGTGGTTGGAGCCGTGCAGGATCCCCGCCTGGCAGGCGCCCGTCTGCGAGGACCAGTCCGTCTCCCAGCGCTCCAGCCGGTGGTCGCCGTCGTGAACCCAGCGCGCGAGCGTCGGCGCACTGCCGTCGCGCAGCGCGCGCCGCAGCACGTCGTGCGAGAGGCCGTCGATCTCGAGGAACAGCACGCCGGGGACGTCGCTGCTGACCGCGAGCTTCGTGCGCTTGAGCTGGCGCACGACGACGTGGCGCGTCCACAGGTCGCCGCTGTCGAGCGCGAGCACCGCGCCCGCCATCGAGGTGAGCGCCGTCAGCGCGAGCGTCACGCCGAGCGCGCTGCCGAAGTCCTCGACGTGGACCCCGTAGTCGATCTGCGCGATCGCGAGCAGCACGAGCGCGTTGAGCGCGAGCGCGCCGAGCCCGAGCGTCATGACCGTGAACGGCAGCGCGAAGCGGATCAGCAGCGGCCAGATCAGCGCGTTCGCGAGCGCGAGCATGACCGCGAGCGCCAGCGCGGCGCCGAAGTCGTCGGCGTGGAAGCCCGGCAGGACCGCGCTCAGCAGCAGCAGCGCGCCGGCGTCGATCAGGACGACGGTCGCGAGGCGGCCGAGCAGGCGATGAGGACGCCGCATGCCCGTGAAGGATCGCGCAATCCGTCCGGGCCGGGGAGCACCCTCTGAGGTCATGCGCCTGCTCCACACCGCCGACTGGCATCTCGGCCGCGCCTTCCACGGCGAGGACCTGCTGAGCGCGCAGGCGGCGTTCGTCGACTTCGTCGTGGAGGTCGCACGTACTTCCGAGGTCGACGGCGTGCTGATCGCCGGGGACCTCTACGACCGGGCGCTGCCGCCCGTCGACGCCGTGCGGCTGGCGGGCGAGGCGTTGACGCGGCTGTCGGAGCACGCACCGGTGGTGGCGATCTCCGGCAACCACGACTCGGCCGCGCGGCTGGGCTTCGGCGCAGAGCTGCTCGCGCGCGCCGGCGTGCACGTTCGCACCGACCCGCTGTCGGTCGCGGACCCCGTGCCGCTGGGCGACGGCTGGGTCTACGCCGTCCCCTACCTCGAGCCGGACCTGGTGCGCGAACCGCTGGGCATCGAGGAGCGGTCGCATGCGGCGGCGATGTCGGCGGCGATGGAGCGCGTTCGGGCTGACGCCGCGGCGCGATCGGGCCCGGTCGTCGCGACGGCTCACGCGTTCGTCGCGGGCGGGATGCCGTCGGAGAGCGAACGCGACCTTGCGGTCGGCGGCGCCGCGAACGTGCCGGCGTGGGTGTTCGACGGGATCGACTACGTCGCGCTCGGCCATCTGCACGGGCCGCAAGTCGTCGGCGGCGGCCTGGGCCGGTACTCAGGCTCGCCGCTCGCCTTCTCCTTCTCAGAAGCCGGCCAGGCGAAGTCGGTCGCGCTCGTGGAGGTGACGGCCGGGGCGCTGCCGCTCGTGGAGCTGCTGGCGACGCCGGTCCCGCGCGCGCTCGCGAACCTGCGCGGCACGCTCGACGAGCTGCTCGCCGACCCGCGGCTGGCCGCGCACGTGGACGCATGGGTGCAGGCGACGCTGACCGACCCGGTCCGCCCGGCCGACGCGATGGAGCGCCTGCGCCGCCGCTTCCCGCACGCGGTCGCCTTGGCGTTCGACCCGCAGGGTGCGGGCGCGCGGCCGGAGGACTCCTACCAGCGTCTGCGTGGCCTGGACGACAACGAGCTGGTGCAGCGCTTCGTCGCCGACACGCGCGGTCGCGCGGCCGGCGACGACGAGCTGGCATTGCTGCGCGACGCGCTGACGGCGCGGCGGGTGGCCGAGCTCGCGGCCTAGCCGTGCGCCTGCACCGCCTGCGCCTGACCGCCTTCCAGGCGTTCGCAGGCAGCGAGGAGGTCGACTTCGACGCCCTCGGGGAGTCGGGGCTGTTCCTGCTGCACGGCGACACGGGCGCCGGCAAGACGACGCTGCTCGACGCGGTCTGCTTCGCGCTCTACGGCCAGGTCCCGGGCGCGCGGGCCCGCGATGCGCGGTTGCGGTCGGACCATGCGGACGCCAGCGTGCGCACCGAGGTCGAGCTGGAGGTGACGCTGCGCGAGCGGCAGCTGCGGATCGTCCGCAGCCCCGCGCAGGAGCGACCGAAGCTGCGCGGCGAGGGGACCACGAGAGAAGGCCACGCCTGCACGGTCCAGGAGGTCGATCCCGTGTCCGGCGAGTGGGCCGTGCTCGCCGCCCGCCCTGACGAGGCGCGCCACGAGCTGGACCCGCTGCTCGGCATGTCCTGCGAGCAGTTCTGCCAGGTCGTGCTGCTTCCCCAGGGCGAGTTCGCGACCTTCCTGCGCGCCGACAGCGGCGAGCGCCAGGCGGTGCTGGAACGCCTCTTCGGCACCGACCGCTTCACGCGCGTCGAGCACTGGCTCAACGACCGCCGCAAGGCGGCGTGGGCCGAGCTGCAGTCGGCCTCGCAGGCGGTGCGCGAGCTGCTGGCGAAGGTCGCCGAGGTCTCCGGCGAGGCCGCCCCCGACGATCTCGACCTGTCCGCCGAGTGGACCGCCGGCCTCGGCGTCCGCGCCGAGGCCGAGCTGGTGCGCGCCGCCGGCGCCCGCACCGCCGCGGGCGCCGCACGCGCGGCCGCCGACGCGGCGCTCGCGGCCGCCCGCGAGCTGGCCGAGCGCCGCACACGCCACGCCACGGCCCGAGCCGAGCTGGCCGCTTGGGAAGAGCGCCGCCCCGCCCGCGACGCCGCCGAATCCCAGCTCGCCGCCGCCCGCCGCGCCGCCCCGCTCGCAGCGCTCCTCACAGGAGCTGTGTGCGTTGGGGTCGCGGATACCGACCCCAACGCACACACCTCTCCCGCCGAGCTGCGCGCGCGGGCGGCCGACGCCCGCGGCGAGGCCGGCGCGCTCGACGCGCTGGTGGCGGTCGAAACGCGGCTGACGGCCGCCGACGCCGAGCTGGCGGCGATCGCGGAGCAGGCGAACGAGGCGGCGGCCCGGGCCCAAGCGTCGGCTGCAGCCCTCGAAGCCGCCGCCCACGAGCGCACCTCCCTCGATGCCACCGTGACCGCCGCGCGCGCGGCGAGCGAGCGCGCCGAGCGCCTCCAGGCCGAGGCCACGAGCGCGCGCACGAGAGCTGACCGCGCGGCGGAGCGCGACCAGCTCACCTCCGAGCTGGCGACAGCGCACGACCGTCGGCGCCAAGCCACCGACGCCGAGCAGCAGGCCCACGCCACCTGGCTCGACCTGCGCGAGCAGCGCCTCGCCGGCATGGCCGCCGAGCTGGCGGCCGGCCTCCGGCCCGGCGATCCCTGCAGCGTGTGCGGTTCGACCGACCACCCGGCGCTCGCGCACGCCGAGCCGGCGGCCCCGCCCGCCCCGCTCGCCGAGCGCGAGCAGGAGGCGCAGCTCACGCACGAGGCCGCCGCCGCGCAGCGCGCCACAGCCGAGCAGGCAGTCGCGAACCTTGAGGCCGCCCTCGCCGCCGCCCACGCCATCGCCGGCGAGCAGCCGTCTGACGCGCTCGCGGCGGAGGCGCAGCGACTCGACGCCGAGCTCACAACCGCACGCGCGACGGCCGACGGTCTCCCCGCCGCCGAACAGGCGCTCGCCTCCCTCGCAGCCCGAGCCGCCGACCACGAGCGGACCCAGCGCGAGGCCGTCCAGGCCGAGGCGACCGCCCGCGCAAAGCACGCCGAGCGCGGCGCGGCGCTCGCGGCCGACCGCGCACGTGTCGAGGAGGCGCGCGGTGACGCACCGTCAGTCGCGGACCGCGCCGCCACGCTGCGCGCCGAGGCGGACGCCGCCGAGCAGACGGCCGCCGCGCGCGAGGCGGGCTTCGCCGACGCGGCCACCGCGTGCGCCGCGCTGCTCGACGACGACGCCCAAAGCCACCTGGCCGCACGCATCGAGGCCTACGACACCGGCCTCGCCGAGCGCCGCGCACGCGTCGAGGACCCGGAGCTGCGCGCAGCCGCCGACACGGCCACCCCCGATCTCCCCGCCCTCGAAGCCCAAGCCGCCACGGCAACCCAGAACGACGAGGCCACCACCAGCCGCCACGCCCTCGCCGACCAGCGCCTCACCGCCCTCAAGCGCCTCGCCGCGCACCTCGATGACGCCCTCGCAGAGCTCGCACCCGTCGCCGAGCGCGCGCAGACGATCAAGGAGCTGGCCGGCCTGGTCGACGGCACCGCCGCGAGCAACCGCCTGCACATGCGCCTGTCCGCGTACGTGCTCGCGGCCCGGCTGGAGGAGGTCGCGGCGGCCGCGACGATCCGCCTCGAGCGGATGTCGAACGGCCGCTACCAGCTCGTCCACACCGACGAGCGCGCGCGCGGAGAGCGGCGCGCCGGTCTCGAGCTGCGCGTGATCGACGGCTGGACCGGCCAACAGCGCCCGCCGTCCACGCTCTCCGGCGGCGAGACGTTCCTCGCCAGCCTCGCGCTCGCGCTCGGCCTCGCCGACGTCGTCGCCGCCGAGGCGGGCGGCAGCCGGCTCGAGACGCTGTTCGTCGACGAGGGCTTCGGCTCGCTCGACGAGCGCACGCTCGACGAGGTGCTCGACGTGCTCGACGCCCTGCGCGAGGGCGGCCGCACCGTCGGGATCGTCTCCCACGTCGCCGAGCTGCGGCAGCGCATCCCCGCCCGCCTGCGCGTCGTCAAGGGCCGCAGCGGCTCGCACGTCGAACACGAGCGCGCGGCGACCGTGAGCGCATAGCCGCCCGCGGGTCTAGCGTACGGGCGGTGAGCGCAGCGACCGCCGCCCGCATCGACGGATTCGCCGTGCGCGGCCTGCACCTCGCGCGCGGCCAGCGGGTCGTGCTGCGGGACGTCTCGTTCGACGCCCCGAAGGGCACCGTGACCGCGCTCGTAGCTCCGTCCGGCGCCGGCAAGAGCACGCTGCTGCGCTGCCTCAACCGGCTGCTCGTGCCGCAGGCCGGGACGGTGCTGCTCGACGGCGAGGACACGGCGGAGCTGGAGCCGTGCGCGCTGCGGCGGCGCGCCGGGCTGGTCGGACAGACGCCGGTGATGCTGCCGGGGAGCGTGCGCGAGAACCTCGCGTACGGGCTCGACCCTGCCGCGACCGCGGACGAGCCGCGCCTCGTGCAAGCGCTCGCCGATGCCGGCCTCGACGCCGGCTTCATCGACCGCCCCGCCGCCGAGCTGTCGGGCGGGGAGCGGGCGCGCGTCGCGCTCGCGCGGGCACTCACGCGCGCGCCGGAGCTGCTGCTGCTCGACGAGCCGACCGCCGCGCTCGACGCGACCGTCGCGCGCCACGTCGGCGCGACGCTCACCGCGCTCGCGCAAGCCGGCCTCGGCGTCGTCGTCGCCACGCACGATCTCCCGTTCGCCGCGGAGATCGCCAACCGCGTCGTCGCGCTGCGCGACGGCGCCGCCGTCGTCGGGACCGCCGCCGAGCTGCTCACCTCCGAGCCGCCCGCATGAGCCAGCCGCTCACGCAGATCCTCGCCAGCGCCGCGTTCGCGCTCGCCGCAGCCTGGCTCGCCTACCGCCAGCGGCTCGGCCTCAGCCGCTCGCTCCTGATCGCGGCCGTGCGCGCCGCCGCGCAGCTCGCGCTCGTCGGGCTGCTGATCGCGCTCGTCTTCCGCGTTCCGGCGCTGGCGATCGCGTTCGTCGCCGTGATGGTGCTGACGGCGTCACTCACGGCCGGATCGCGCATGCGCGCGCTGCCGGGCTCGCGGCGGATCGCGGTCGGGGCGATCGCGCTGCCGGCGCTCGGCGCGACCGGCGCGCTGCTGGCGGTCGGAGCCTTCACCGCGACGCCGCGCGCGACGATCCCGACGGCGGGGATCCTGATCGGCGGCGCGATGCTCGCGACGACGCTCACCGGCCGCCGCCTCGTCGAGGGACTCTCCGACGGGATCGACGAGATCGAGGCGCGCCTCGCGCTCGGCGATCGCGCGCGCGACGCGGTCGCCCCGCTCTCGCGCCGCGCGATCTCCGCCGCGCTCGTGCCGCTGATCGACCAGACGCGCAGCGCCGGGCTCGTCACGCTGCCGGGCACGTTCGTCGGCCTCGTGCTCGGCGGCGCCTCCCCCGCGACCGCCGCGCGCGTGCAGCTCACCGTGCTGCTGACACTGCTGCTCGTGCAGCTCTTGAGCGCCCTGCTGACGGCGGAGCTGGTGACGCGCGCAGCGACGCTGCCGGGCGAGCGGGTGCGAGCACTCCCCGAAAGCGTAGGCCTAAGCAGCCCGCGCGTAGAGTGCCGGAGTGCTTTCCGGAACGTGCCGCGATGTCGTGTGCTGCCCCGGCACCGAGAGCAAGGGCCCTCCGGAGAGGACGAACACGCCTAGGATGAGTAGTACATCTTTTAGTGACTTTCCTAGACACTTGCCCTCTTTATTATTAACTCGGAGATCGATACTGGCCTTCAGCTTTAGACTTGGCATAACGCCTTTCCTTTCTTCCCCGTCATCGGGGACTTTATACAAGCACCCTCGTGCTCAATGAGCGAAGAAGAGTACCATAGATAGCCCTCTATCGTCAAGTGAATTACATTACTCTCCTCTTCGTTTGCCACGCCCACCCCTCCGAGCGATACCGTCCTCCGGTGCGAACCGGACGCCGGACGCCCTCCCGTCGCTCCTGGCTGTCGATCGCCCTCGCCGCGGCTACCCTCCCGTTCGCCGCCTACGCCGCCTTCCGCATCGCGACGCGCGAATCCGCGACACCCGCCTCCGTCACCCAAGCGGTCGACCGCTTCCGCGCCCAGCCAGCGACCGTCCGCACGCTGCCACCGGCGCTGAGCGGCCGCGCTCCGGAGCCGGGCGTCTACGTCTACGCGACAACGGGCTTCGAGGTCAGCCACGCGCTCGGCACGCGCCGTCACACGTACCCCGCGCGCACGACGATCACCGTCACCGCCACGCCGGCCGGCTGCGTGCGGACCCGCTGGGACGTGCTTGCGACGCGCGAAGACTCCGTGTTCGCGTGTTCGCGCAAGGACGGCGGCTGGCGCCTGCTCACCCAGACCGAGAGCCACGAGTTCGCCGGTCACCTCGACCGCCGCACGTACACGTGCACGCCCGCGTCGACCTACCTGCCCGCGCGACTCGCCACCGGCGCGACGTGGAGCAGCCGCTGCGCGATCAGAGGCACCACGACCGCCGACAGCAGCGTCGTCCTCGGCCCACGCACGATCGCGCTCGGCGGCCGCCGCACGCCCACGATCCTGCTGCGCACGGCGACCCGCGTCAGCGGCGAGACGACCGGCGCCGGCACGACCTTCACTTGGGCCCTGCCGCGCACCGGCCTGATCGTGCGGCGCGCGCTCGCGAACGCGAGCGCCACCGCCACGGTCATCGGCGCGGTCCCCTACGAGGAGCGCGCGACGCTGGCCCTCAGCTCGCCGCGCCCGCGTCGCTGAGCCGCGCCACGATCTCCAGCCGCACCCAGTGCAGCTCCGGAGCGGGAAGCCGCGTCGCGACCTCGTGCACGAGCGCCGGCCCGTCGACCGGCCCGAGGTCCGCCACGAACGTGCGCAGCGCGACGGTCGTGAACAGGCGCTCCAGCTCCTCGGTCGAGCCGAAGCGCGACACGCGCGGCACGAGCCGTACGTCCAGCTCGCCGAAGCCGGCCGCGCGCAACTGCTCCTCGGTCTCCTCGATGCCGGCGTAGTTCCACGGGTGCTCCGTGTGCCCCAGCTCGCGCAGCAGCTCCAGCACCGCCGCTATGTTGCCCTCGCCGCCGCAGTCGACGACGAGCTGCCCGCCCGGCCGCAGCACCGCGGCGAGGTGGCGGAAGAGCGCGTCGTGGTCGCGCACCCAGTGGAACGTCGAGGTCGAGACGATCGCGTCGACCGGCTCCTCCAAGGGCAGCGGCAGCGCGAGGTCGGCCTGCACGAACGACACGCGCACGTCGCCTGCGAAGCGCTCGTGCGCGGCGTCGAGCATCTGGCGCGACCCGTCCAGAGCGACTACGTGTCCGCGCGGCAGGCGCTCCAGCAGCGTCGCGGTGACCTGGCCGGTACCGCAGCCGGCGTCGAGGACCGTCTCACCGCCGCGCAGCTCCAAGCGCGCGACGGCGTCGTTGCCGCGCTCGTTCATGGGCGCGTTGAGGGTGTCGTAGGCGGGCGCGTCCCACTCCCGCCGAGCGTCGTCGGTAGTGTTCGTCATAGCTTACAAGCGTACAGGATCACGGTTGCCCTGTCACGCGCCGACCCGCGGCTGCGAGGATCCCGGCGGATGACCGCGCCCTCCCGCGCGCACGGGCACCACGAGCACCTCGCGACGCGCGTCGCCAGCGGCGGCGGCGGCGCGGTCGCGCGCCGGCGCGCGCGCTGGGACCGCACCCCGCTGTGGTGGATCGCCGTGCTGTTCGCGATCGGGTCGAGCTGCTTCCTGCTGGCGGCGCTCGCCTCGATGTGGTCCTCGGTCACGCGGCCCGGCATCGGCGTGACGTTCTTCGCCGGCTCGATCTTCTTCACCAGCGCCGCCTACCTGCAGCACTGGCTCGCGGTTCGCGCCGCGAGCGGGTCGACGCTGCGCGACGGCGGCCGCCTGCGGCTCGTGCACCCGGCCAACTGGCCGCACGCGCACGTCGACGCGCTCGCAACGCTGGTCCAGCTCGCCGGCACCGTGCTGTTCAACGTCAACACCTACGCCGCGATGAACACGAGCCTCACGACGATGCAGACGAACCTGCGTGTCTTCACACCCGACGCGATCGGCTCCGCCTGCTTCCTCGTCGCGAGCGCGCTGGCGTTCGCCAACGGCTCGCGCGCCTGGCTCGCCTTCAGACCGCATTCGCGCGGCTGGTGGGTCAACGCGCTCAACCTGCTCGGCTCGATCGCCTTCGGCGTCGCCGCGCTCGCGTCGCTGATCCAGCCGTCGACGGACGAGCCCGTCAGCGCCGCGATCGCGAACGGCGGGACGGCCGCCGGCGCGCTCTGCTTCCTGCTCGGGGCGCTGCTGCTGCTGCCCGACGCCAGCCCGCGCGCGCCGGCGCGCCAGGACGGGGCGAGCGGCACCGTCCAGCGGTCAAGCGAACGCGCGGACCGACCGATAAGACGGTGACCCCCCTGAAGGAGCCGTACGCAGGTGACATCGAAAGGGCTGCTCGCGCGAAGGATCCTCTTCGCCGTGACCGCCGTCGCGCTGTGCGCTGAGCTGGTCCACTCGTTCGCCTCGTTCGGCGGCCCCGGACTCGACGGCTTCTTCGCCAACGACCTGTACCTGGCGATCGAGCTTGCGGGCGTGCTCTTGTGCGGCGCGCGCGCCGTGCTCGTGCGCGAGCAGCGCGTCGCCTGGTGGTGCATCACCGCCGCGTTCGCCTTCTGGCTCGCGGGCGACACACTCTGGGTCGTCGTCCCCGGCTCCGCCAACGGCGCGCTGACCGACGTCCCGTACCTGCTCTTCTACCCGCTCTGCTGCGCGGGGATGGCGCTGCTGGCCTCGGCCGGACGCGAGCGCGTCGCCGCGCGCATGTGGGTCGACGGGCTGCTGGCCGCGTTGACCGTCGCCGCGCTCGTCGTCGCGCTCGCGTTCAACCCGATCGTCGGCGCCACGGATGGCAACGCCGGCCAGCTCACGATCAACCTCGCCTATCCGATCGGCGACCTCGTGGTCGTCGGCTTCGCGCTGATGGCATTCGCGACGCAGGCGTGGCGTCCTGGCCGCGGCTGGGCGCTGTTCGGCTTCGGCGTCGCGCTGTCGGCGGTCGCCGACACGCTCTACGTCTACCAGAGCGCCGTCGGCAGCTACACCGACGGCTCGATCGTCGACGCGCTGTGGCCGGCCGCGGTGCTGTGCTGCGGCTGGGCCGCCTGGCAGCCGTGGCGCGCCGCGCGCGCGAGATCCGGATACGGGCGCCAGACGTTCGTCTACCCGAGCGCGTTCGCGGCGCTCGCGCTCGGCCTGCTCGCCTACGACCACTTCGTGCCGATCTCCGACGCCGCCGCGCTGCTGGCGACCGCGGCGCTGCTGGTCGCGATCGTGCGCGCCGGGATCACGTTCGGCGACAACACGGCGCTGCTGCGCGTGACGCGCACCGAGTCGCTGACCGACGGGCTGACCGGCCTGCCCAACCGCCGCCGCCTGATGCTGGACCTCGAGCGCGCGCTCGGGACCGACGACGCGCACCCGCACGGACGCGCGCGTCCCGCGACGTTCGCGTTCTTCGACCTCGACGGCTTCAAGGGCTACAACGACAGCTTCGGCCATGCCGCCGGCGACATGCTGCTCGACCGGCTCGCCGGCCGCCTCGCCGCGGCGGTCATGGGCCACGGGCGCGCGTACCGCCTCGGCGGCGACGAGTTCTGCGTGCTGCTCGACGGGCACCTGACGGCGGACGACCCGCGCATGGTCGTCTGCGGCGCCGCGCTCCAGGAGCAGGGCGAGGGCTTCCGCGTCGGCGCCTCCTGCGGCGCGGTGACGCTCCCCGACGAGGCCGACAACGCCACGCACGCGCTGCAGCTCGCCGACCAGCGCATGTACGCCGCCAAGGGCGACACGCGCACGTCCAGCCGCCGGCAGACGCGCGACGTGCTGCTGCAGGCGCTGCGCGAGCGCGAGCCCGAGCTGCACCGCCACCTGCGCGGCGTAGCGGCGCTCGCCGCCGCGGTCGGCAGACGCCTCGCGCTGAGCGCCGAGCAGCTCGACGAGGTCGCCCGCGCGGCCGAGCTGCACGACGTCGGCAAGATCGCGATCCCCGACGAGATCCTCCACAAGCCCGACCCGCTCGACGCGGGCGAGTGGGAGCTGATGCGCCAGCACACGGTCATCGGCGACCGCATCCTCGGCGCCGCGCCGGCGATGCGGCCGGTCGCCGCGATCGTGCGCGCGAGCCACGAGCGCTGGGACGGCGAGGGCTACCCCGACCGCCTCGCCGGCGAGCAGATCCCGCTGGGCGCGCGGATCGTCAGCGTCTGCGACGCCTACCACGCGATGACGTCGCCGCGCCCGTATCAGCGCACGCTCGCGCCCGAGGACGCGCTCGCGGAGCTGCGCCGCTGCGCGGGCACCCAGTTTGACCCCGCCGTCGTCGAGGCGTTCTGCGCCGTCGCGGTCGAGCAGGAGCCAGTCGTGCGCGCCGTGGACGACGCCGTCAGGCGCTCGCACGCGCACGAGCGCGACTGACGTGGGCGCGTCCCGCACGCGCCCCCGGTCAGGTCACGTCAGCTCACGTCACCAGCGGTACCAGCCGCGGCGCCCGCCCGCGTCGGCGGCGCCCCCCAGGAAGAAGCCGATCAGCCACAGGATCACGGCCGCGATCAGCACGTACCACAGGATGTGCGCGGCGAAGCCGAGGCCGCCGAGCAGAAGCAGCAGGAGCAGCAGGACGATCAACGCAACCATCGCGGTCCCCTCTCGTGTCTAGTTCGTAAGTCCGGGTCGACGCTCCTCACCCTTCCCGCTGGCGAGCCGCCCCATGCGCCGCGATCAGCCAGATGGAGCACCGGGCGGTGGCAAATCCTCGACTCCGGGCCCAGGGAAGCCGGCCGCCGATCGCCGACCATCCTGTCCATGCAGAGCACTTCACCAATTCGCCGCTACGTGTTGCTGCGGCATCGGGGGCAGGACGCGACTCCCGCGTCGCGCTGGAGCATGGAGCGAATCGCTCCGGCTCCGCGCGGCGCGGGCAGCGCTGCCGCCGACGCCCAGCCCGCGAAGCCCGCCGCAGACCGCGGCTGAGCGGC
>CAZGJV010000044.1:0-21504 GCA_964525715.1 uncultured Conexibacter sp.
GCCGCTCTGCTCGCGCTGTTCGTCCTCGCCTACCTGTGGCCCGTGATCTTCGGCGGTGACGTCCTCAGCCCCGGATCGCTGCTGTGGAGCTTCGCCCCCTGGAGAACGTCGATCCCGGCGGCGCGCGCGCAGTTCTACAACCAGCTGCTCAGCGACGTGCCGACCTCGTACTACCCGTGGGACGCACTTGCCCGCAGCATGCTGCACCACGGCACGTTCCCGGCGTGGAACCCGTACGCATTCGCCGGGACGCCCTTCTTCGCGAACCTTTCCGTCGCCTGGCTCGGCCCGTTCAGCTTGCCGCTCTGGATCCTGCCGCTCGACTACGCCCTGGGCATCTCGGCGGCGCTGAAGCTGTGGGCCGCCGCGTTCGGGACCTACCTGCTCGTGCGCGAGCTGCGGCTCGGCTTCTGGCCCGGCCTGCTCGCCGGCGCCAGCTTCGCGCTGTGCGCGTTCGACGTCGTGTGGCTGACGCATCAGGCGCACGTCGCGGTGGCCGTGCTGCTGCCGTGGCTCGTCTGGCTCGTTGAGCGCATCGTCCGCAGGGGCGGCCGCGCGGAGGGCGTGGCGCTGGCGGTCGTCGTCGCCGCCGCGCTGGGTGGCGGCCACCCCGGCACCCAGGTGCACGTGCTCGCGGGGACGGTGCTCTATGCGCTGGTGCGCAGCGCGACCGTGGCCGGGGTGCCGCGCGGCGAGCGCCTCCTGCGCCTGATGACCGTCGCCGGCGGGATCGCCGTCGGTGCACTGCTGATGGCGGTCGTGCTCGTGCCCGGCGAGCGCGCAGCGCTTGGGACAGTCGGAGAACAGGCACGGCGCAACGGCGGCGTCGGCTCGGGGCTCGACGTGCTGCCACTCAGGTCGCTGCTATCCGCCGTCTTTCCCGACTGGTGGGGACGGCCCAGCGAGGCGCTGATCGCCGGACCGGTCAACTACAACGAGCGTGCGTTCTACGCGGGCACCGTGGCACTCGTGTTCGCGCTCGTGGCGCTCGTGTCGGCCGGCGGCTGGCGTCGCAAGGCGCCGTTCCTGCCGCTCGCCGCGCTCGGCCTGGCCGTGCCGCTGAACGCGCCGCTTGTGCGCTCGTTCGTCGTCGGCCTGCCAGGTTTCGACCGGGTCCTCGACCAGCGGCTGCTGCTGTGGTTCGCCTTCGCGGTCGCGGTGCTCGGCGCGTTCGGCCTCGACGCCCTGTTGCGCGCCCCTCGCCGGCAGCTGCGCGCGTGGGCGGTCGTCGTCGCGGCGCTTGCCGGCGGTGTCGTGGCGGCCCGCTCGATCGCGCTCGCACCCGGCGACGTCTCCGGAGCGTTCGACCACCTGTCAAATCGCTTTGCCGGCCTGACGCCCGGGGCGCTTGCGCTGTCGAGCGTCGTGCGCTGGCTCGCGCTCGTGGGCGGCGTCGCGGTCGCGCTCGCACTGCTACGCCTCCAGCCCCGCCGCCCGTGGCTGGCCGGGAGCCTCGTCGCGCTGCTCGCGGCGCTCGACATGCTGGCGTTCGCGCACGGCTACCAGCCGATGGGACCGGAGGCGATCGTGCTGCCGCCGCGCACGCCGGCCGTCGCGTTCATGCAGCGTCACGTCGGCGAACGGCGGATAGCGGGGCTCGGGCCGGCGCTGACGAGCGACTGGTCGACCCGCTACGGGCTGCGCGACGCGCGCGGCTACGACGCGCCCCAGCCGAGCGAACGCTTTGACCGGCTGTGGACGGTCCTCAACGAAGAACAGGTCGCCTGGAGGCCCTTCGAGATCTCCGTCCTCTCACCCGCGGGACTGCGCGTGCTCGGGCTGCTCGGGGTCCGTTACGTGGTCACCGACGCGGGCGCCACGCTGCCGCCGGAACGCGAGTTCCGTCCGCTCTCGATCGCCTACCGCGGCGCCGACGCGACGGTCATCGCCAACGCGCTCGCCGCGCCGCGGGCGCTCGTCGCCCGGCGCGTACGCGTCGCCGGCAGTGTGGTCGCAGAGGTCCGGGCGGCTGCGGAGACGAGCTTCGACCCGCGCCACGACGCGATCGTGCCGCGCGGCGAGGTGGGCTCTGCCGCGCCCGCCGGCGCACCGGACAGCTCGGTGCGGGTCGTCGCGGATGCGGACTCCCGCGTCGTGCTGGACGCGTCGCTCTCGCGCCGCGGTCTCGTCGTGCTCGACGACGCGTGGGCGCCCGGATGGTCGGTGGCGGTCGACGGCCGCCCGGCGCGTGCGCTGCAGGCCGACGTCGTCATGCGCGGCGTCGTCGTGCCGGCGGGGACGCACGAGATCGTCTGGAGCTACCGCGTACCCGGCCTGCGCCTCGGCCTGCTGCTGAGCCTGGCTGGCCTGGTCGCGCTGCTCTGCTGGGGCGGCGTGGTGCTGGCACGCCCGCGACGGGCCGTGCGATGATCGCCGCGTGGAGCAGCACTGGCGAGTCGAGCTGCCGCCCGCCGTGCGAACGCCGTTCGAGGTGTTCGTCAACGGCGTGCCGCAACAGGAAGGCGTCGACTACGACCTGGCCGCCGGCGCGACGGCACTGCTGTTCCGCCGCGAGCTGGTGCAGGAGGGCAGACTCGGCTTCTGGCGCTGGTTCCTCGGCGCCTGGGGGATCGGCACCTACCGCCGCAACGACGAGGTCGACGTGCGCTACACGGTCGACGGCCGCACGCTCGTGGCGCAGGGGCTGCCGGTGACGGCGCCGTCGGCGCCCACGCCTCCGGCGCCCGGCTGATACCGATCGATCACACCCGACCCCCATATGGCTCCACTTGGTACCAATCGGTACCAAATTTCTTTGATCGGTGATAATGTGATCGATCGGTACCAATGGTTCTCACTGACGCCACCTCCTTCGGTGACGCGCTGCGGGCGCGCCGTCGCAACCTCGACCTCTCGCAGGACGCTGTCGCCGAGCTGATCGGAGTCAACCGCCGCGTGGTCGGCGAGCTCGAGCGCGGCAAGGGCTCGGTGCGGCTGGAGATCGCGCTCGCAGCCGCCCGCGCGCTTGGCATCGACATCGAGCTGAGAGCCCGCGAGCGATGAGCGAGGAGCTGGTCGCCTATCTCGCCGACTGCCGCGCCGGACGGCTGATCCGCAAGGACAACGGCAACCTGCAGTTCCGCTACGACGACGGCTACGCCGGTCCGCCGCTCTCGCACGCGCTGCCGGTGCAGGCGGAGGCGCACCCGCACGCCGTCTGTCACGCGGTCTTCGGCGGACTGCTGCCCGAGGGGGACGGGCGCGAGACGCTCGCGCGCGCGCTCGGCGTCTCGCCCGGCAACGACTACGGTCTGCTCGCCGAAGTCGGCGGCGACTGCGCCGGCGCGATCACCTTGCTGGATCCGAGCACCCCGCCTGTGACGCAGCCACAAGTGCGACCGCTGGACCCAGAGCAGCTCGACGCGCTCCTTCGCGCGCTGCCGCAGCGTCCGCTCGGCGCCGCTCCCGAGGACGGGGTGCGCCTCTCGCTCGCGGGCGCCCAGCCGAAGCTGCCGGTCGTGATGGACGACGACGGGATGGCGCTGCCGCTCGACGCCGCGACACCGACGACGCACATCCTCAAGCCGGAGCCGGCGGCCTATCCCGGCCTCGTCGACAACGAGACGTTCTGCATGCGGCTGGCGCGCGTCGCCGGCCTGCAGGCGGCCGCGGCGATGAAGGCGCGCACCGCGTCCGGCCTCCCCTACCTCGTGGTCGAGCGCTACGACCGCGACCTGACGGCCGAGCCGATCCGCCGGCTGCATCAGGAGGACGCCTGCCAGGCACTCGCGATCCCGTCCGACCGCAAGTATCAGAGCGAGGGCGGCCCCGGCGTGCGCGAGCTCGCCGACCTGCTGCGCGACGCCGCCGCCGTCCCAGCGCACGAGCTTCCGCGCCTGTGGGAGGCGCTCGTCTTCAACTGGCTGATCGGCAACTGCGACGCGCACGGCAAGAACTTCTCGCTGCTGTACCACGGCGGTGCTCCGGCTCTCGCGCCGCTGTACGACCTCGTCAGCACCGTCGCCTACGACGGGTTGACGACGCGGCTCGCGATGCGCATCGACGGCGCGCGGGAGATCGCAGAGGTCGACCTGTCCGCCTGGCTGCGGCTCGCCGCCGAGATCGGCGTCAGCGAGCGCTTCGCGCGGCGCACGACGACGGCCGTCGTGGCGCGCGTGAAGGCGACGGCGGCGGAGCTGGTCCCACAGCCGCAGCGCTCGGGCTCGATGGCGGGACGGATCGCCGAGCGGATCGCGGCGATCGCGCTGTGAGGCGCTGAGCGTCGGGCGAGCGCGCCGAGCGCGGGCTCGCCGCCGGCGCGACGCTCCCAGGGGCGCTGGAGGCGCAGGGCGGAGAGGATCGCGCGCGTGGAGGGCGAGCGGTTGAGCGTGTAGAAGTGGATGCCCGGCGCGCCGCGCGCGAGCAGCTCGGCGCACTGGAGCGTCGCGTAGGCGACGCCGAGGTCGATGACCGCCTCGGGATCGTTCTTGCGCGCGTCGAGCGCGTCGAGCAGGGGCGCGGGTATCGTCGCGCCGCACATCGACGTGAAGCGCTTTATCTGCTCCGCGTTCGTGATCGGCATGATGCCCGGCACGATCGGGACGTCTATCCCGGCGGCGCGCGCGTCCTCGACGAAGCGGAAGTACGCCTCGTTGTCGAAGAATAGCTGCGTGATGAGGACCTTCACGCCCGCGTCTACCTTCTCCTTCAGGTGGGCCAGGTCGCTCGCACGGTCGGCCGCCTCCGGGTGCACCTCCGGGTAGCAGGCGCCGACGAGGCAGAAGTCGTAGCCGTCAACGGCGAGGCTGGCCAGCTCGCTCGCGTAGCGCAGGCCGCCCTCCGTCTGGACGAACGCCGTCTCCCCGCGCGGCGGGTCGCCCCGCAGCGTGAGCACGTTGTCGATGCCGGCGGCGCGCATCTGGTCGAGCGCGCCGCGCAGGTCCTCGACGGTCGCGCCGACGCACGTGAAGTGCGCCATCGCCTCGAGCCCGTGCGCCGCGCGGATGTTGCGCACGATCTCGATCGTCTTCTCGCGCGTCGAGCCGCCCGCGCCCCACGTGACGGACACGAACGCGGGCTCGAGCGCGCGCAGCGCGGCGAGCGCCTCGTACAGGTTGCGCTCGCCCTCCTCCGTCTTCGGCGGGAAGAACTCGAACGAGAAGACCGGGTCCCCGTCCGCGGCGATGATCTCGTCGATCCGCATCTCGGGCAGTTTAGCCGTGCGCCGCGCCGCGGCTCGTCGTGTCGACCCACTTGCTGACCGTCGTGGAGCCCCATTCGACCTGTTCCCGCTGCCTCGCGAAGCCCCAGCGCGTCAGCGTGTCGTACACCCCCCGTTCGGCCTGCGGCAGGTACAGCGTGCTGCCGCCGGCGGAACGCAGGTCATCGACGACCGTGCGCAGGCGCTCGCGGTTCGGCATCGAGTAGAGGCCCGTGTAGCGCGCGACGTCCACGACGCCGAAGCGGTAGGCGATCTCGTGCCCGGTCGTCAGCAGGATCGCGACCTTCGCGCCGGGTCGCGGGGCGAAGAAGCTGCGCGTCGAGGGGTCGGGCAGGAACGCGCCCGAGTAGTCCGGCAGCGGCGCTTCGCCTTCGATCAGCGGCGCAGTCGGCGTCTGCTGCCCGATCCGCTGGACCTGCGTCCACGGCAGCGGGAGCTGCGCGAGCGAGCAGACGGTCAGCGCCATCCCGGCGAGCACGAGCAGCGTGCCGAGGCCGGGGCGCGCCCCGGCCCGCCGCGCGCGTGCGGCGACGTCGACGCTCAGCAGCGCGAGCGTCAGCGCCCACGTCGAGAACAGCGCGACGAGCAGTTCGGGGTGCGTGCGCCCCATGAAGTACGCGGCCGAGCCGAGCCCGAACACACCGCTCCAGGCGAGCATGCCGGTGAGCGGCCGGTTCGGCGCACGCTCCAGCGCGCGCACGGTCGCGAGCACGATCGCGCCCGCGAACGTCGCGTAGAGGACGAGGTGCAGCCCGAGCAGGCGATGGAGCTTGAGCAGGCCGAAGCCGCCGATCGAGTACAGCCGGCCGTAGTCGAGCAGGCGCCCGAGCTGCGGCAGCTCGCCCGCGCGCGCGAGCGTGAGCGGCGCGACGAGCGCGTAGGCGGCCAGCAGGCCGAGCGCGAGCTGGCCGGTGAGCCGTGCGAGCGCGCGGGCGCCGCGGTCCTCCGCGGTCCACAGCACCGCAGCGACAGTCGCCGCCAGCGCCGCGAGCCCGAACTCGGCGTTGTTGAGCACGACGAGGCCGGCGGCGAGGCCGAGGATCCAGGTCGAGCGCGGACCTGCCCCGTCGAGCCGGCGCACGAGCAGCCACGCCAGCAGGAACGGGCCGGCATAGCGCAGCGGGAAGACGCCGAAGTAGTCGCCGAACGTGTAGCGGCTCGTCGTCGTGCCGCCGACGATGAAGAGGCTCGTCGCGAGGAACGGCAGGTACAGCAGGAGGGCGGTGACGCCGTTGCGCACGATCCGCCGCAGCAGCGCGTAGACCGCCAGCAGCGCGACGCCCGTGATCGCGCACATCGTCAGCGAGAAGACGAGGAACGACGTGCCGAACAGCGCCATCGATCCCGCCGTGACGTACGGCCACAGCGACCCGTACTGGGCCGTGAAGTTCGCCAGCGGCGTGCGGCCGTCGAGCACCGCGTACGTCTCGTCGAGCGTGAACTGCGCCGGGCCCCACTCGTGCGAGCTGGTGCCCATGATCGAGCTGTCGGTGTTGACCGCGTGCAGCAGCCACACGATCGTCAGCAGGACCGCGAGCAGGGCCGCGACGAGCCGGCGGCGGTCGGTCTCGCGCAGCGCCGCCGCCACGCGGTCGAGCCACGCCGGACGGCGCAGCACGGCGAACGCGCCGGCCGTCAGCGCGGCGGCGACGACGAGCGTCGCGGGCGTGAAGTAGCGCCAGCGGTGGAAGATCCCCGGCTGGTATATCGGCACTTCGTAGACGAGCCGCTGCTGCACGACGAGGCAGACGACCGCGAACGCGAGCGTCGCCGCCTGCGCCAGCGGCACCGCGAACGCGGCGACGCGCGGCGGCAGCGTCAGGCCGCGCCGCACCATCGCGACAAGCGCTCCGGCGAAAAGCAGCGGCGCCGTCAACGACAGCAGGTAGCGGCCCTGCTCGGTCGGCTCGGGGACGACGGCCCAGCGCAGTTCGCTCCAGAACGCGTAGTGCGCCCCGCCGGAGTGCAGCAGCCGCCCGAGCGGCGGGCCCAGCAGCGCGATCAGCGCGATCGCGAGCAGCGCGACGGGCACCGCCAGCAGCCAGGCGAGCGCTTCCGTCTCGATTGCGACGCGCGCGCCGCGGCGCGCGGGGCGCGCGGCGCCGACCCCCTCGACGACCCCCATGTGGCGACGCTAGCGGATGCGCGCTCGCGATGCCACATTACGGTGCGTCAGACCGCGACCCAGCGCTCCGGGTCGCCGGGCTCGCGCCGCGCGGCGCCGATCGCCTCGAGGTGCGCCAGGTAGCAGAGCGTCTCGGTCAGCAGCCAGGCGGCGGCGTGGACGGCGTCCGGGCCGTGGACGAGCGGGACGACCTCGTAGGCGGTCAGCGGCTCGCTCTCGATCGCGACCGCGGTCGCCGCGACGCGCTGGGCGACCAGCTCGCGGTTGGCCTCGATGTGCGCCTGCACGTCGGTGAAGGGCCGCGCGTGGCCGGCGAGGCACAGGCGCGGCGCCGGTCTGAGCGCCTCGACGGCGTCGAGCGAGCGCAGGAACTCGCCGACCGGGTCGGGCGTCCAGCTGTAGTCGTAGTACAGCGAGATGCGCCCGAGCAGGTGGTCGCCGGAGATCAGGATCCTGCGCTCGGCCTGGTAGAGGCAGACATGCGAGGGCGCGTGGCCGGGCGTCTCGATCACGCTCCACAGGCCGAGGTCGGTCTCGATCTCGATCCCGGGCAGCAGCGCGAGGTCTGGCTCGACGACGCGCGCGATGCCGGGCGGCTGACCCTTCGCGACCTCCGCGTAGCGGCGCAGCACGAGCTCCGGCACGCCGCTCGTGCGCCCGACCTCGAGGCGCCGCGCGAGCGCCTGCTGCGGGTCCTTGATCGAGCGCGTCGCGTGCTGGTGGTTCGGGTGCATCCACAGCTCGCAGCCGGCGCGGTCGACGATCGGGCCGGCCTGGCCGTAGTGGTCGGAGTGCGCGTGCGTGCAGACGAGCAGGCGCACGTCCTCCAGCGCGAGGCCCACCATCGACATCGCGCGCTCGAGCTGCTCGAGCGAGCCCGGTTCGTGCATCCCGGTGTCGACGAGCACGATCCCGTCGCCGGCCCGGATCGCCCACGCGTTGCAGTGCGGGACGCCCGGCCAGGGGAGCGGAAGGCGCAGGCGCCAGAGGCCGCCGAGCACGCGCTCGCCGCGCCCCTGCTCACGCTTGCGACCGGATTCCGACATCGAGGCTCCACCTTAGCCGCGACGGCGGCGTAGGCTGGGCGGTCGACGCACCCGATGACGGAGGGTCATGCCGATGCCGAGAGCCGCCACGCCCGATCCCGCCACGACGGAGGAGGTCGCCCGACGCTACTTCGCTGCGGTCGCCGCGCGCGACGTCGACGCGATGGTCGCCTGCTGGCGCGCCGGCGGCGTCGACCGCCTGCACGGCCAGGCCGACCTCGTCGCGCCCGACGGCGTGCGCGCGTGGTTCGAGGAGATGTTCGCGGCGGTTCCGGATGCTGTGTTCGAGGTCGTTCAGACGACGACCGAGGCCGACCGCTGCGCCGTCCGCTGGCATCTGACGGGCACGTTCGCCGGCCCCGGCACGTGGCAGGGCTTCCTGCCAACCGGCGGCCGGCTCGACCTGGTGGGCTGCGACGTCGTGCAGGTCGCCGACGGGCTCGTCGTCGGCAACGACGCATACATCGACGGCATGACGATCGCGCGGCAGCTCGGCGCGCTGCCGCCGCGCGAATCGGGCGCAGAGCGCGGCCTGACGGCGCTGACGAACCTGCGCACGCGGCTCGCGCGGCGCTTCGCCGCCGGCGACGCGGAGCCGATCGCCGACGGCGTGTGGGTCGTGCGCGGCGGCTTCCCGAGACGTCTGATGAACGTCTACTTCGTGCGCGACGGCGACGGCGTGGTGATGTTCGACGCGGGCGTGCAGTCGATGACGCCGGCGCTGGCGCAGATCGGCGCCCAGCTCGGCGGCATCACGCGCATCGTGCTCGGGCACGGCCACGCCGATCACCGCGGCGCGGCGCCCGGCCTCGGCGCGCCGGTGTGGTGCCATCCCGACGAGGTCGCGGACGCGGAGGGCGACGGCGGCAGCCACTACTTCGACCTCACGCAGCTCGACGTCCACGGCCGGCTGCTGCTCAGACGACTGCTGCCGATCTGGGACGGTGGGCCGGTGTCGATCGCCGGGACCGTGTCCGAGGGCGACGAGGTCGCCGGCTTCCGCGTCGTGCACCTGCCCGGCCACGCGCCGGGCCTGATCGGGCTGTGGCGCGAGTCGGACCGGCTCGCGCTCGTGAGCGACTGCTTCTACACGCTCGACCCGCAGACCGCGATCCCCGGCGCCGCGCGCGTGCCCCACCGCGCCTTCAACAAGGACACCGAGCAGGCACGCGCCTCGATCCGCAAGCTCGCCGCCCTCGCCCCCGCGACCGCCTGGTGCGGCCACGTCGAGCCGCTGCGCGGCGACGTCGCGGGGCAGTTGGAGCACGCGGCGGCGACGACCTGACGCCGCGCGCGCCGCGCAGCGCGGCAGACTGTCCGGGCATGGGCCGACGCAGCCGACAGCGCAGAGGCCGCGACGAGCTGGTCGCGCCGACGACGGACTACACCGATCCCGAGGGGAACGTGCTGATGCTGCGCGGGTCGATGACACCTGCGACGCGGCACGAATACTCCGACGTGCTCGCGGGCAGCGCAGGCGCTCCGGCCGCGACGCGCGAGGACGCGTGGCAGCGCGGCGTCGAGTTCCTGTTCGAGCGGCTGGCGGTGCGCTGGGTCGTGGCGGACGTGCCGATCGAGCGGCAGAAGGAGCTGCTGGCGCGCTTCCGCTTCGCCTCGCAGGACGAGCGCGCGTGGATCCGCTCCGCGTTGCGCGAGCACCTCGCCGAGTGGTTCCCAGACGTGGAGGCGCCGTGACCGGCGGCGGCTGGCGCGACGAGGACACCGAGCGCTTCGCGGCGCTGCTGTGCGACTACTGCCTCGACGTGCAGCCGGGCTGGCAGGTGCTCGTGCGCTCGACGACGCTCGCTGCGCCGCTGCTGCGTGCGCTGCACGCGGCGATCCTCGCGCGCGACGCGTGGCCGCTGCTGCGCGCCGAGCTGCCGGGCGTGGAGGAGGACTTCTACGCGCTCGCGCGCGAGCGGCACCTCGACTCGTTCGGCTCGATCGCGGAGGCGGAGGCCGCGCAGGCCGACGCGTTCCTGACGATCCAGGCGCCCGAGAACACGCGCGCGCTGGCGGATGCGGACCCGCAGCGGATGGCGCGGGTCGCCCGCTCGCGTGCGCCGCTGGGCGAGCTGCGGCTGGCGAAGCGCTGGTGCGGGACGCTGTGGCCGACGCCGGCCGGCGCGCAGCAGGCGGGCATGGCCGACGACGCGTTCGCGGCGTTCGTGCGCGGCGCGCTGTTCCTCGACCGCGACGACCCGGCGGCGGCGTGGCGCGAGCTGGGCGCCTTCCAGGCCGCGCTGATCGAGCGGCTGCGCGGCGCGCGCGAGCTGCGGATCGAGGCCGAGGGGACCGACCTCACGCTGCGCGTCGACGACCGCATCTGGGTCAACAGCGACGGCAAGCGCAACATGCCGAGCGGCGAGGTCTTCACCGGGCCGATCGAGGACTCGGCGACCGGCGTGGTGCGCTTCACGGTGCCGTCCTCTCCGCGCGGCGTCGCCGTCGAGGACGTCGAGCTGACGTTCCGCGACGGCGAGGTCGTGGGCGCGCGGGCGGAGCGCGGCGGCGAGTACCTGGAGCGCACGCTCGCGACCGACCCCGGCGCCCGCCGCCTCGGCGAGATCGGCATCGGCACCAACCGCGGTATCGACCGCCCGATCGGCGCGATCCTGTTCGACGAGAAGATCGGCGGCACCGTCCACCTCGCGCTCGGCCGCTCCTACCCCGAGACGGGCGGGGTGAACGAGAGCGCCGTCCACTGGGACCTGATCTGCGACCTGCGCACGGGCGGGCGGCTGACGGCCGACGGCGAGGTCGTCCAGGAGGGCGGGGCGTTCCGTCACTGACACCGTCGCACGAGCGCGAACGACGGTTCACATGTCACACCGCTTCCTGTAAGATCAGGTTGCCTCGCTTGCGTCGGTGACGTCGCGAGTTCATACCGGCCCGACCCGCGACGATCGACCCGCGCACGCGCCATGCGCACGTGTCCTCTGACACCCGCGCGAGCCGAAAGGGGGACGGCTCCAAGCACAGGGCTGGCATAGCTGCAACACGAGGTCACCATCATGAAAATGTGCAAGCTCCTGCTGGCCCTGCTCGTTGCCACCGTCGCCCTCGGCGCCTGCGTCGACGGCGCATCGGCGAACAGGCTGAGCGTCAGCAGCAGGACGTTCAGAGCGGTCTTCGGCGAACCCGTGGGGGAAACCCCGCCCCACATCATCGCGTGCGCCGCGACGCTCGAAGGATCGTTTCACTCGAGCACGATAGTCAAGACGGCGGGCATGCTAATGGGCTACATAACGAGGGCGGCGATCAGAGAAGAAACATGCAGGGGCGGCCACATGAGGGCGCTAAGGGAAACGCTGCCATGGCACCTGCAGTACGAAGGTTTCAGTGGCCTGCTACCCAGCATAACCGCCATAGCGGCAAAGGCTGTCGGGATGGCCATCCTAGCTGAATTCGCACTCTTCCCAGGAAGCAGTTGCCTAATAAGAACGACCGCCGAAGAACCGGAGCACATCATCTTCCCGCGCGAAGCGGGCGGCGGACTGTCATTCAGATTCGACGAAACGAGGTTTATAAGGACGACCGGCCTGTGCCCCGAAACGCTCCTCGGACTGTTCGGAACGACGGGTCTCACGGTTCAAGGAAGCACGACGGCCGTCACGCTGAGGCTAATATAATTCAGTGCGACTCCGCGCCCCCAGCGACGAAGCGGGGGCGCGGACGCCTGCTGCCGGTGCGAGGATGCCGGGCATGACGACGTGCGTCCTGTGGTCCGGCGGCAAGGACTGCTTCGCAGCGGCCCTGCGCAGCGGAGCGCTGGCTGACACGCGGACGCGACTGGTGACGTTCGTGCCGGCCGGGGAGCGGCCGGCGTTCCGCTGCCATCCGCTCGGGGTGATGCGGCGGCAGGCGGCGGGGCTGGGCCTGCGGCACGAGCTGACGTCGGTGGCGCGCGAGGAGTGGGAGGCGTCATACCGGCGGGCGTTCGCGCGGCTTGCGGGCGAGGGCATCGAGCGTGTCGTCACGGGTGACATCACGCCGGAGGAGTGGCCGTGGCTCGGCGAGGCGTGCGCGGCGACGGGGCTTGCGCTGGAGACGCCGCTGGCGACAGCCTCAGACGACGACGCGGGCGCGCTGCTCGACTTCCTCGCGCAGGAGGGCGTGGAGGCGACGGTCGCGGGCGTGCGGGCGGAGCACTACCGCGCAACGCTCCTCGGCCGGCCGGTCGGGCGCGCGCTGCTGCGCGAGCACGGGCTCGACGACCCCGCGACCTTCCACCCCTGCGGCGAGCGCGGCGAGTATCACACGGTCGTCACGGCGTTCCGCGGCATGCGCTTCGTGGAGGAGGACCCGGCGGCGCTCGCGCACGTCGAGCGCGACGGCATCTGGGCGCTCGACTGGCCACCGAGCTACACGTCCGATTTCCACTAGTCGGCGACCGGGGAGAGCGCCATCATCCATGGCGTGGTCGAGGACTTCGAACAGCGATACCGCGCCGTCCGCTCCAAGGACGCGCGCTTCGACGGCTGGTTCGTGACCGCCGTCACCTCGACCGGCATCTACTGCCGGCCGAGCTGTCCGGCGATCACGCCGAAGCGCGCGAACGTGCGCTTCCTGCCGAGCGCCGCGGCCGCGCAGCGCGCCGGCTTCCGCGCCTGCAAGCGCTGCCGCCCCGACGCCTCCCCCGGCTCGCCGGAGTGGAACGTGCGCGCCGACGCGGTCGGCCGCGCGATGCGGCTGATCCGCGACGGCGCCGTCGAGCGCGAGGGCGTGACCGGCCTCGCGCGGCGGCTCGGCTTCAGCGAGCGCCACCTGCACCGCCAGCTCGTCACCGAGCTGGGCGCCGGCCCGCTCGCGCTCGCCCGCGCGCAGCGTGCCCAGACCGCCCGCATGCTGATCGAGACGACGGCGCTGCCATTCACCGACGTCGCGTTCGCGGCCGGCTTCCCCAGCATCCGCCAGTTCAACGAGACGATCCGCGAGGTGTTCGCGACGACGCCGACGGAGCTGCGGCAGGGGGCGCGCCGCAACGGCCATGCGGAGCATGCAGCGGGACTGACCCTGCGCCTGCGCCACCGCGCCCCGCTCGACGCGGCCGGCCTGCTCGCGTTCCTCGGCGTGCGCGCGGTGCCCGGCGTCGAGGCGTGGGATCCGGCCGGCGGCGGGACCTACCGGCGCGTGCTCGCGCTGCCGTACGGACCGGGCGTCGCGGCGCTCGCACCGAGCGAGGCGGGCGACCACGTCCGCTGCGAGCTGCGTTTGAGCGACCTGCGCGACCTCGCCGCCGCCGTGCAGCGCTGCCGCCGCCTGCTCGACCTCGACGCCGACCCCGTCGCGGTCGACGTGGCGCTCGCCGCCGACCCGCTGCTCGCGCCGCTCGTGGCGCGAACGCCCGGCCGCCGCGTCCCCGGCGCGGTCGACGGCGCCGAGCTGGCCGTTCGCGCCGTGCTCGGCCAGCAGGTGTCGGTCGCGGGCGCGCGCACGCTCGCCGGCCGGCTGACGGCCGTGCTCGGGGAGCCGCTGCCGGACGGGCTCGCGGACGAGCAGCTCACGCACGCCTTCCCGGCCGCCGCCGCGCTCGCCGCCGCCGACCCGGCGGAGCTGCCGCTGACGCGCGCCCGCGCGCATGCGCTCACGACGCTCTGCCGCGCGCTCGCGGACGGCTCGCTCACGCTCGACCCCGGCGCCGACCGCGACGCCACGCGGGAGCGACTGCTGACGCTGCCGGGCATCGGCCCGTGGACGGCGGACTACGTCGCGATGCGCGCGCTCGGCGACCCCGATGCCTTCCCCGCCACCGACCTCGGCGTGCGCAAGGCGCTCGAGCGCCTCGCCGGCGACGCCGACCCCGACCGCTGGCGCCCCTGGCGCGCCTACGCCGTCCAACACCTGTGGGCCAGTCTCTCCGAAGGAGGAACCTGATGCCGACGTACACCGCCACGATCCCCACTCCCCCCGGCCCGTTCACGATCGTCGCCTCCGACGAGGCGGTGCTCGCGAGCGGCTGGACCGACGACCCCGAGCGGCTGCGCGCGATGATCGGTGCGGAGCTGCGCCCCGCCGGCGAACTGCGCGCGAAGCGCGACCTCGGGCCGTTCACCCGCGCCGTGAAGGACTACGTCGCCGGCGGCCTGACGGCGATCGACCCGGTCCCCGTCAGCGTGTCCTCGACGCCGTTCCACGAGCGCGCGTGGGCCGAGCTGCGCCTGATCCCGGCCGGCGCGCCCGAGACGTACGGCCAGCTCGCGGCGAGATGCGAGAGCCCGGCCGCCGTGCGCGCGGCCGGCACCGCGTGCGGCCGCAACCCCGCGGCGCTGTTCGTCCCCTGCCACCGGATCGTGCGCACCGGCGGCGGGCTCGGCGGCTTCGGCTACGGGCTGCCGGTCAAGCGGTGGCTGCTCGACCACGAGTCGGGCACCAGCCAGCTGCGCGGCACCGGCGCCCAGCCGGCGTAGAGCGCGGACCAGTAGCGGTTGCCCGCAAGGCGCGTGACCATCACGCGCGCGAGCGCGGAGATCATGCGCCCGCCGCCGAGCGAGATGCCGACGTGCCCGTAGCCGTGGTTCGTCGGGTCGGGGCGGAAGTACACGAGCGCACCGCGCGGCGCCGCCCCGCGGCGCAGGCCGATCGCCCGCGCCGCGTCCCAGGCGGTCTCGTAGAGGCCGCCGGTGCCGAATGCGTTTTCGACGAAGCGCTCGCAGTACCAGGCGTAGCGGGCGCTGCCGTCGAGCCGCTCGGCCCACGCGATCGCGCGCGCGGCTGGGGTGCGCGAGGGCGCGGCAACCCCGTGCGCGCGCGGTGCCGCGGCGGCAAGCAACGCGACCGACATCACGACGACGCATACGCGCGCGAGCGCGCGGGACCTCCAAGGCACGAGCACGACGCCTCCCGACGAGTGTTCAGGCGCGACCTACCCGATCTTCGCGCATTCATCCGGTGCATCGTGTGAACGAGCGGCTGCGCGCCCATCAGGGCAGGCGCCTGGTATCCATGCGCACATGACGCTCGTCGACGAGATCCGCGAGGCATGCGCATGGGTCGCCGAGCGGACGACGCACGTGCGGATCGAGCGGGACGCGATCCCGGCGTACGCGGCGGCGCTGCCGGACTGGCGGGCGCCGACCGAGGAGGAGCGGCTGCTCGACGGGCCGCCGGAGCTGCTCGCCGCCTTCCACCTGACGCTCGACGCGATCAACTTCGGCTCCGGCTGGTTCCCGACGCTGCGCAAGCGCGACGGGCGCTCGGGCTACTGGACGGTCGCGCTCGGGCTGCGCAACCGCTTCGCCGCGCAGGGCGCTTGGAGCGCGGCCGAGCTGCGGGAGGTCGGCGCCGCCGAACTCGCCGCGACGCTCGGGCAGGAGCCCGGGCACGAGCTGATGGACCTGTTCGCGCGCTCGCTGAACGACCTCGGCGCGCGCGTCGCCGAGGCTCACGGCAGCAGCTTCCTGGCGGTCGCGCAGGCGGCCGGCGGCTCGGCGGTCGCGCTCGCCGAGCTACTCGCGGGCTGGGACTGCTTCGCCGACGCGTCGACTTACGACGGCCGCCGCGTCCCCTTCTGCAAGCGCGCGCAGCTCGCCGCGGCCGACCTGCACCACGCCGGCGTCGCGGACTTCTCAGCCGACCTCCACCGCCTGACGCTGTTCGCCGACAACCTCGTCCCGCACGTGCTGCGACTCGACGGGATCCTCGCGTTCGACCCGGCCTTCGCCGCCCGCATCGAGGCCGGTGAGCTGATCGAGCACGACAGCCCCGAGGAGGTCGAGATGCGCGCCTGCGCCGTTCACGCCGCCGAGCTGATCGTCGCCGCCCGCCCCGACCTCACCGCCCAGCAGGTCGACCACCTGCTGTGGACGAAGGGCGGCGGCGCACGCTACAAGGCCGTCCCCCGGCCGCGCAGCCGCTGCACGGCGTACTGAACCGAGGCGTCAGTCGCGCGCGGTCAGCCAGTCGAGCTGGACCTCGGCGCTCTCGCGCGTGTCGGTGAAGACGACGTAGGCGATCGGCGGGCCGCCGAGGAACGCCATCCCCTCGGCGCTGCCGACGTAGACGGCCGGACGGGCCGCGCCCTCGGGCCCCTGGACCCACAGTCTCTGGCCCTCGTGGAACGGATCGTGCTGGTGCCGCATGCGGTCGTACGCTACAGCGCGGCGTGCGCCTCGTCACCTGGAACGTCAACTCCCTCAGACAGCGGCTCCCGCGCGTGCTCGAATTCGTCGAGGAGCACGCGCCCGACGTCATCTGCCTGCAGGAGACGAAGTCGGAGGCGGCGGCGTTCCCGCACGACGAGCTGGCGGCCGCCGGCTACCGCGCGGCCGACCACAGCGGCGGCCGCTGGGCGGGCGTCGCGGTGCTCGCGCGCGAGCCGCTCGCGCCGGAGGACCCGACCCTCGGCCTGCCCGGCGAGCCGGCGCCCGACGAGTGCCGCTGGGTCGAGGCGACCGTCGGCGGCGTGCGCGTCGTCAGCACCTACGTCCCGAACGGCCGCGTGGTCGACAGCGAGTGGTACGCACAGAAGCTCGACTTCCTCGCCGCGGCGGCCGAGCGGGTGCGGCAGATCCGCGCCGCCGGCACCCCGCTCGTCGTCGCCGGCGACATGAACGTCGCCCCCGCCGACCTCGACGTCTACGACCCCGCCGCCTTCGCCCACGAGACGCACGTCACGCCGCCCGAGCGCGCCGCGCTCGCCGCCGTCGCCGAGGCGGACGACCTGTACGACGCGTTCCGCCGCCTGCACCCCGACGAGCAGCAGTTCACGTGGTGGGACTACCGCGCCGGCCACTTCCACAAGGGCCTCGGCCTGCGCATCGACCACGCGCTCGTGAGCGAGGAGCTGGCCGCGCGGCTCGTGCGCGCCGGCATCGAGCGCCCCTACCGCAAGGGCCCGAGACCGTCCGACCACGCCCCGCTCGTGGTCGAGTGGGCCGATTGAGCGCCCCTGCATCGAACCGTGCGGGCGACGTGGACGCCCCGACCGGGGGGGCGTTCACAGCTCGGGCAGAACGCCCGCCGCACACCCGCGCTACGGTGCGCGGCGTGCGTCGAACCAAGATCGTTGCCACTATCGGCCCCGCCTGCCGGGACCCCGAGACGCTCGTTCGCATGGTCGAGGCGGGTCTCGACGTCGCGCGCCTCAACTTCTCCCACGGCACCCGCGAGGAGCACGCCGAGAACGTACGGCGGGTGCGCGAGGCGTCCAGACGAGCCGGGCGCCAGGTCGCGATCCTGCAGGACCTGCCGGGGCCGAAGCTGCGCATCGGCCCTCTGCGCGACGACCTGATCGACCTGCGTCCGGGCGACCACCTGGTGCTCGCCTGCGGACACGACGAGCCGGGCGACGCGGAGCGCATCTCCGTCAGTTGGGTCGGCCTGCCGGCCGCGGTCGAGGCGAACGACGTCATCTACCTCGCCGACGGCCGCATCCGCCTGCGCGTGCAGTCTGTGCGCGACGACGAGGTCGACACGACCGTCGAGATCGGCGGCGCGCTCGCCTCGCGCCAGGGGCTCAACCTGCCCGGCTCCACGCGCGGCCTGCCCGCGGTGCCGCACGAGGATCTCGAGCTGCTGCGCTTCGGCGAGTCGATCGGCGTGGACCTCGTCGCGCTCTCGTTCGTGCGCGAGCCGAGCGACATCACGGAGGTGCGCAAGCACACGCGCATCCCGCTGATCGCGAAGATCGAGAAGCCGCAGGCGGTCGAGCAGGCGGAGGAGATCATCCGCGCGGCCGACTGCGTGATGGTCGCGCGCGGCGACCTCGGCATCGAGCTGCCGATCGAGGACGTGCCGGTCGTGCAGAAGCAGTTGCTGCGGCTCGCCGGCCAGCTCGCGCGCCCCGCCATCACCGCGACGCAGATGCTCGACTCGATGGTCGCCTCCTCGCGCCCGACGCGCGCCGAGGTGACCGACGTCGCGAACGCGATCCTCGACGGCACCGACGCCGTGATGCTGTCGCAGGAGACCGCCGTCGGCGCGCACCCGGTCGAGGCGGTCGCGATGCTCGCCTCGATCGCCCTGCGCACCGAGCGCGAGCTCCCGTACGAGCGCTGGAACGAGCAGCGCGTCAGCCGCGACGCGCGCGACCCCGCCTACACGGTCGCGCACAGCGCCTGCGAGGCGGCGCGCGACCTCGACCTCGCCGCGCTGCTCGTGCCGACGCTGTCGGGCCGCTCCGCGCGGCTGATCTCGGCGCACCGGCCGAACGTGCCGATCTACGCGCTCTCGCCGGGGAGGGAGACGGTCCGCCGCTGCGCGCTGATGTGGGGCGTCGAGGCCGCCTCGATGCGCCGCTGCGAGATCACCGAGGAGCTGATCCGCGACGCCGCCGTGCGCGCCGTCGAGCTCGGCTGGGTCAGACGCGGCGACCGCGTCGGCATCACGGCCGGGCTTCCGAGCGGCCGTCCGGGGACGACGTCGCTGTTCCAGATCCAGACCGTGTGAGCGCGCGGCGGGCTCTGACGTCGCGCAGCGCGACGACCGCGCCGCCGACCGCCATCACGAGCAGCACCGCATACGCCGCGATCGCCGCCGGCGAGTCGAGCTTCGAGAGGCTGCCGCCGAGCGCGGTGTAGGCGAACGCGCGCGGCGCGCAGCCGATCGCGGTCGCGGCGGCGAACGTCGCCAGCCGCACGCGCGTGAGCCCCGCCGCGTAGTTGACGACGTTGTACGGGATCCCCGGCAGGATCCGCGCGTACAGCACCGACAGGAAGCCGCGCTGCGCGATGAAGTCCTGCAGCACGCGCACGCGCCGGCCCGACAGCTCGTCGACCGCGCGCGCGCCGAAGCGGCGCGACACGAGGAAGGCCAGGCTGGCGCCGAGCGTCGCGGCGACGATCGACAGCGGCGTCCCGAGCGCCGTGCCGAACAGCAGGCCGCTTGCGCCCGCGAGCAGCGGCCCGGGGAACATCGCGACCGTCAGCAGCGAGGAGACGAGCACGAACACGATCGGCGCCAGCGCGCCGGAGCCGTGCACCGCGTCGCGCACGCGGTCGGCCGACAGGCTGCCGCTCAGCGCGACGGCCGCGAACAGCGCGCCGACGAGCGCCGCCAGCAGCGCGAGGCGCAGCAGCGCAGAGCGCCGCTCATGCCGCGACGCGGCCGTAGAACTCCTCCTCCAGCCGTCCCAGCTCCGTCACGGCCGGGTCGCCGTACATCCACTCGCGCGCGATGCGGTGCCAGTTCGCTCTCGCCCGGATCTGCCCGAGCACGGCGAGCGTCAGCATCTCCATGCGGCGGCCGAACAGGTGCTCGGGCCGGATGTCCTGGTGGCGCATCTCGCGGAAGTGCGAGGAGCGCATGTCGGACGACTCGATCATCACGTGCGTGGCGAACTCGGGCGTGAGCTGCAGGTCCCGGTCGGTCGTGTACCAGCCGATCGTGTCCTCGATGTAGGCCATCACCGTCTCCGGCGCGATCCGGTCGGGCTGCGGCAGGAAGCCGAGCCGCGCCAGCAGCGCGTGCACGCCCTCGGCGTCGCCCTCGCTGACGGCGCGCTGACACGCCAGCTCGTTCTCGACGTCCTGCGCGTCCATCCGCTTGAACAGGCCGAAGTCGAGGAACGCGACTCTGCCGTCGTCCTGCAGCAGGAAGTTGCCGGGATGCGGGTCGCCGGAGAACTGGTGGTGGCGGTAGAGGCAGCCCATGAAGAAGCGGAAGATGATCTCCCCGAGCCGGTCGCGGTCGGCCTGCGGATAGCCCTTGAGCTGCTCGAAGCCGGTCCCCTCGACGAACTCGCTGACGATCACGCGCTCGCGCGAGAGGCGCGTCACGACATCGGGCACGACGATGAACGGGTGCCCGCGGAAGATGCGCGCGAGCGAGCGCTGGTTCTGCGCCTCCAGCTCGTAGTCGAGCTCCTCGTCGATCCGCAGCCGGATCTCCTCGGTGATGGCCTTGACGTCGAGGCCCGGCGTCATCCGCTTGACGACGCGCATGATCAGGCCGAGGTTCGACATGTCCGCGCGCACGGCGGCAGCGACGCCCGGGTACTGGACCTTGACCGCCACGTCGCGGCCGTCGTGCAGCGTCGCGCGGTAGACCTGCCCGATCGAGGCGGCGGCGATCGGCTCTTCGTCGAAGGAGGCGAAGACCTCGCCGAGCTCGTCGTCGAGCTCCTCCTCGATCACCTTGCGCATGTCCTTGAAGCCGACCTTCGGCGCCGCGTCGCGCAGCTCCGCAAGCTTGCGCTGGAACTCCTCGCGGTGCTCCTCCGGCACGAGCCCGACGTCGAGGAACGACAGCACCTGGCCGAGCTTCATCGCCGCGCCCTTCATCGTCCCGAGCGCGGTGACGATCTGCTCGGCCGCCTCGAGGTGGCGGCGTTCGAGCGCCGCCTGCGCGCCGTCTCTCGAGCGCGTCACGTTCGCCGCGCGCGTGCCGGCCTGCCGCACGGCCTGCCCGGCGGCAAGTCTCCCCAGCGTCGCGGTGCGGCGCACGCGTGAGGTGGGGATTCTGTCGCGCGCCATCGCCCGACAGATCCTAGGGCGCGTGCGAAGCGGGCCGCGCTACCCGCGCTCGACCTTCGAGCCCGGCACGATGTCGTCGGAGCCGTCGGGCCAGCGCACCCACGCCTTGTGGCCGCCGTCGTAGTCGTCGCCGAGCAGCACCAGCGTCGCCGGCTCGCCGAGCGCCGTGCACGGCTCGGCGCCCTCGGCGTCGAGCCCGCGCCAGACGCGCACGAACGCGTTGCGCTCCAGCTCGTCGCCGACGGTCGTCGGGTCGGTGTGGCCCGGGTGGACGGGGATGTCCGGCGGCAGCGTGAGCAGCTTGTCCATGATCGAGGACTTGAGGTCCGCGTAGGTCGTGTGGCCGGGCGCGCGCACGCCGCCGACCGAGCCCTTGAAGAGCGTGTCGCCGGTGAACAGCGCCTGCTCGGCGCCGTGACTGACGAGCAGCGAGACCATCCCGGCCGTGTGGCCCGGCGTGTGCAGCGGCTCGATCCGCAGGCCGCCTGCGAGGATCGGCTCGCCGGGCACGATCTCGCCCGTCGCCTGCGGGACCAGCTCGCGCTCGAGCGCGTGGATCAGCACCGGCGTGCCGGGGAGGCGCTCGAGCGTCTCGTCGAGCGCGCACACGTGGTCGTAGTGGTGATGCGTCAGCAGCACGTGCGTGAGCGTCAGGTCGTCGCGCTCGAGCGCGTCGAGCAGCGGGCCCATCGGGCCGCCCGCATCGATCAGCACGGCCGAGCCGCCGGGCTCGTCGGCGACGAGGTACGTGTTCGTGAG
>CAZGJV010000045.1:0-3879 GCA_964525715.1 uncultured Conexibacter sp.
GACGTGATCCTCGTCGGCGAGATGCGCGACATGGAGACGATCTCGACCGCGATCACCGCGGCGGAGACCGGCCACCTCGTGTTCGCCACGCTGCACACGCAGGACACGCCGCAGACGGTCGACCGCATCGTCGACGTCTTCCCCGGCGCGCAGCAGAGCCAGATCCGCACGCAGCTCGCGGTCGGCCTGCAGGGGATCGTCACGCAGCAGCTCCTGCCGACCGCGGATGGCGCCGGGCGCGTCGTCGCCGCCGAGGTGCTCGTGCCGACGGCGGCCGTGCGCAACCTGATCCGCGAGGGCAAGACGCACCAGATCTACTCGGTGCTGCAGACGGGTGGCGCGCAGGGGATGCAGACGATGGACGCCGCGCTGGCCGGGCTCGTGCGCGCCGGCCGGATCACGCGCCAGCTCGCCGAGTCGCGCTCGACGACGCCGGAGGAGCTGCGGCGCCTGATGGGAACGGGCGGCGTCGGCGCGCCGATGGACGCCGGCGCGATGGCGACGGTGTAGGGACCAGCCGCCGGGGCCATGTCCACGTACGTCTTCAAGGCGATCGACCTCGGCGGCTCCCACGCCAAGGGCGAGGTCGAGGCGGCCTCCAAGCAGGCGGTCGCCGACCAGCTCAAGTCGCGCGGCCTGATCGTCGTCGACATCAGCGACAAGCACAGCTCCAAGGAGCTGAACGTGACGCTGTTCGAGCGCGTCAAGCCGGGCGACCTGACGGTCCTCTCGCGCCAGCTCGCGACGATGGTCGCCTCCGGCATGACGCTGCTGCGCGCGTTGTACGTGCTGGAGGAGCAGACCGTGTCGAGACCGCTGAGAGAGGCGGTCGTCGGCGTGCGCAAGGACGTCGAGGCGGGCCTGCTGTTCTCCGCCGCGCTTGCGCGCCATCCGAAGGTCTTCAGCCCGCTCTACGTCGCGATGGTCGAGTCGGGCGAGACGGGCGGCCGGCTCGACGAGGCGCTGATCCGCGTCGCCGACCAGCTCGAGAAGGACGACGCGCTGCGCCGCCAGGTGAAGTCGGCGATGATCTACCCGACCGTCATCTTCAGCTTCGCGTTCATCGTGCTGATCGCGATGGTCGCGTTCCTCGTGCCGGTCTTCCAGAAGACGTTCCAGGAGTTCGGCAGCTCGCTGCCGACGATCACGAGAATCACGGTCGGGATGTCGAACGTCGTGACCGGGCAGTGGTACCTGCTGATCGCCGGCGTCGTGGGCGTCGTGTTCGCGTTCCGCCAGTGGAAGCGCTCGTCCTGGGGGCGGCCGCAGTGGGACACGATCCGACTGCGCTTCCCGTTCAGAATCGGCCCGGTCGTGCAGAGAGTCGCGCTCGCGCGCTGGTCGCGGACGCTGTCGTCGCTGATCGCTTCGGGCGTGCCGATCCTGCAGGCGATCGAGATCACCGGCAAGACGGCCGGCAACGCGGTCGTCGAGAAGGCGATGGCCGAGGTGATGGCCTCAGTGAAGGCCGGCGGCACGATCGCCGCGCCGCTGCGCGAGGCGTCGGTCTTCCCGGCGATGGTCTGCCAGATGGTCGGCGTCGGCGAGGAGACGGGCGCGCTCGACACGATGCTCGCGAAGATCGCCGACTTCTACGAGGACGAGGTCGCCGCCGCGATCAAGGGCCTCACGTCGCTGCTGGAGCCGCTGATGATCATCGTCGTCGGCGCGATCGTCGGCTTCATCGTGATCTCGATGTACATGCCGCTGTTCAAGGTCTACGACGCGATCAGATAATCGGCTGTCTGGATATCCAGACACTGCACATTTCTGTGCAGATGTCGGGATATCTCGACATCACGCGACCCTGGGCATAGTGTCGGGATATGCCGACAAAGCAATGGTCCGTCCGCTCCTCCGCCGACCTCGGGCGCGCGATCGCCGGTGCGCGCGCGGAACGCGGGCTCACGCAGACCCAGCTGGCCGACCGCGCCGGCATCAACCGCAGCTATCTGGCCGAGCTGGAGCAGGGCGCCGCGACGCTGCAGTTGGAGCGCGCGCTGCGCGCTCTGCGGCGGCTCGGCGCGACCGTCACCGTCACGCTCGAGCGCTGACGTGGCGCGCCGTCGACAGCTCGGCGTCTGGCTCGACGGCGAGCGCGTCGCCACGCTCGAGCAGCGCCGCTTCCCCGAGCTGCGCCTGCGCTTCGAGGACGCGGCACTGGAGCGCTGGCCCGCGAACAGCCCGCTGATCTCGTGCTCGCTGCCGCTCGCGGCCGGCTGGCAGGATGCCCTGCCCTTCTGTAAGGGGCTGCTGCCGGAGGGGCGCGCATTGCAGGCGCTTGCCGAGCAGGCGGGCGTGGCCACGAACGCCGTGTTCGAGCTGCTGACCCGCTATGGCCGCGACGTCGCGGGCGCGCTGGTGATCGCCGGCGAGGAGCCCGCGTCCGCGTCGGCCGGTGTGGAGCCCTACACGCGCGAGCGGCTGGTGGAAGCGGTCGAGGCGCTCGACGAGCATCCGCTGGGGGTCGACGACGAGAGCGAGCTGTCGCTCGCCGGCCTGCAGGACAAGCTGCTGCTCGTGCGACTGGACGACGGCGGCTGGGGACGGCCGCTGCACGGGCGTCCTTCCACCCACATCCTCAAGCGCGACGACCCGCTGCGGCCCGGTCTCGTGCGCGCGGAGGCCGAGTGCCTCGCGCTGGCGCACGCGGTCGGGGTGACGAGAAGCGCTCCGCAGCTGGAGCGCCTGGGGGAGCGCGAGTGCCTGATCGTGGAGCGCTTCGACCGCGTCGTCGACGGCGGCGAGGTGCGGCGCCTGCACCAGGAGGACGTCTGCCAGGCGCTCGCGGTCGATCCACAGGGCGGCCGCGGCGCGGCGAAGTACGAGCGCGCGGGCGGGCCACGGCTCGCGCAGGTCGCCGAGCTGCTCGACGTCTACGCCGCCGACGGGGCGCGCGAGCTCGATCGGCTCGTCGAGGCCGTCACCTTCACGGTCCTGATCGGCAACGCCGACGCGCACGGCAAGAACGTGGCGCTGCTCCACCCGACGCCGGAGACGATCGCGCTGGCCCCGCTGTACGACACCGTTCCCACCGTCCTGTGGCCGAGACTGAGGCGCCAGGCGGCGATGTCCATCGGCGGTCAGAGAGTGCTGCTTGACGTCACGCTGGCGGACATCGCCGCCGAGGCGCGTTCGTGGAACCACTCTGCGCGGCGCGCTGAGGCTGCGGCCGTCGGGCTGGTCGCACGCGTCTCCGATGCGCTGGATCGCGACGTCGTCTCGTCGGCCTCGCCGGTCGGCGAGCTCGTGAGCAGCCAGATCGCGCGCCTGCGCGCCGGTTGACGCAAATCGCGGGCAACGCGGCGGTGGCGCGACCGGTCGTATCCTCCGAATCATGGCCACCGAGCCGACGAGCCGCCCCTCCGAGGCGATCGAGGACTACGCGAAGGCGATCTATGCGCTGCAGCGGCACGCGGGCGGCGAGGACGGCGTCGCGACGAACGACCTCGCCGAGCGGCTGGGTGTGACGCCGGCGTCGGTCTCGGCGATGCTGAAGAAGCTCGCCGACCGCGGGCTCGCGGTGCACGAGCGCTACAAGGGCGTCGTGCTGACGTCCGAGGGGGAGCGCGTCGCGCTCGAGGTGCTGCGCCACCACCGGCTGCTGGAGCTGTACCTCGCCGAGCACCTCGGGGTGCCGTGGGACCGCGTCCACGAGGAGGCGGAGGCGCTCGAGCACGTCATCTCGGAGGATCTCGAGGCGCGCATCGCGGCGAAGCTCGGCAACCCGACGCACGACCCGCACGGCGACCCGATCCCCGACGCCGACCTCGTGATGGACGAGGGCACGACGCTGCGGCTCGCCGAGCTGGAGCCCGGCGTGCGCGGGCGCTTCGTGCGCATCTCCGACTCGGACCCCGCGATGCTGCGCTACCTGTC
>CAZGJV010000045.1:3979-18298 GCA_964525715.1 uncultured Conexibacter sp.
GCGGGCGCTTCGTGCGCATCTCCGACTCGGACCCCGCGATGCTGCGCTACCTGTCGGAACGCGGCGTGCGGCTGGGGGACGCGCTGGAGGTCGTCGAGCGCCAGCCCTTCGGCGGCCCGCTGACGGTCCGCTTCGGAGCGGACGAGCACGTGCTCGGCGGCGGCCTCGCGGCCGCGATGCGCGTCGAGCTCGACGGCTGACGCGCTAGACTGAGTCGCAGGTCTTTCCCATCGAGGGAAAGATCACAGACTTGGAGGGCATCCTGCCATGTCCGTAGTGGCTGAACCATCTCCCACCACCACCGGCGACGGGCTGCGCGAGCGCATCGAGGCGCTCGAGCACGACCTCGACGCGGCGCTCAAGCCGTACGACGAGCCCAGCACCCGCGATCTGAGGAACGACCCGGTGTCGCGCAAGCGGCGCGTGACCGAGCGCGACCGCTGGTTCGAGCGCGTGCGCGGCGAGATCCTCGGGCTCGCGCGCGATCCCGTGTGGCGCGACCACGCGCTCAAGGTCGAGCTGCTGCTGACACTGGAGGACCTGCGCGCCGAGATCGCGCTCGACGACGACGCGCTCGACGAGGCCTGGAAGGTCCGCTATGCGATGAAGATCATGGAGGACGTCGTGCGGGCGATGCTGCGCCAGCTCGACCACAGCGCGATCGACGATCCCGCCTTCGCCGCCAGATTCGTCGCCGAGGAGCTGCGGTCCGTCGAGGTCGGCGAGGTCGCGAAGCTGCTCGGCGCGACGACCAAGTCGGTGCAGAACTGGCGCAGGGGGCGCGTCGAGCAGATCAAGCGCAACCCGAAGCGCATCAGCTTGGTCGGGCAGCTCGTCTACGAGTTGCGCAACTCGTGGGAGCCACATGGAATCCTGCTTTGGTTCGACCGTTCTCGTGAGCAGTTCGACCAGAGAACGCCGCGCCAGCTGATCGACGCCGACGTGGCGGATGCCGCTCCCAAGCTGCTCTCGCTCGCGCGGGGTGGACGTGCCCAGCTGGACGTCTAGGCCGGCGGCGGTCACCGGCCGCTGGGTCGCCTACCGGCACGTCGCGCAGGGGGTCCCGCCGCTGTGGCACGGCGCCGGCAGCACGACGCTGCGCCAGGAGTCCGGGCGCTGGCACCGCGAGAGCGAGTCCTTCGTGCAGTACCTCGCGCTCTCGAGCGACGGCGCCTGGGCCGAGTGGGTGCGGTACGAGGCGCTGCGCACGGAGGCGGATCGCCGTAGAGGTCACCGCAGCCTGTGGCAGTTGCGCGTGTCCGCCGACCAGATCGCCGACCTCTCGACGTTCGACAAGTGGGAGGCGTGCGGCCTGGACCCGGCGATCGCCGTCGGCGACCACGCCGACTCGCAGGCGCTCGCGAGCGAGCTGCGCCGGGCGCGCTTCCGCGGCGTGCTGTCGCCCAGCGCGGCGCTCGACGTCGCGGGCGCGGTCAACCTCACGCTGTTCGGCGGGCGTGTCGAGCAGCACGTCAACGGGCAGCCGCTGCCGGATGCCCCGGTCGAGGCGAACGGCCCTTGGCTGCCGGTGGTCCTGCTGACCGACCGCGGCGCTCCGACGCCGTTCGCGATGGAGCGCACGTGCTACCGCTCGGGACACCACCGCACGCTGGCGGAATGGAGAGCAGAGCGGGGGAGACGGCGTCCGCGCCGCCGCCCCCGCGGCACGCTCACGTGACGGTGAGCGTGCCCTTCATGCCGTACTTCTCGTGCTCGTGGACCGGGCAGTAGAAGGTGTAGGTGCCGGGTCTGAGCGTCACGCTGACGCTCGTGGCGTTGCCCGGCTTGACGACCGCGCCGTCCTTGTCGACGCCGTTGCCCTCGATCGAGATGCCGTGCGGATACTCGTTTCTCGCGCCGTTGGCGAGCTTGATCGTGACCGTCCCGGCTCTCGCGGTGAGTTGTCTGCTGGTGAAGCCGAGATGGTCGTCGCCCTTCTCGACGGCACCGATGGCGAGCGTCGTGCCGGCAGCGGCCGGAGCGCTCGTGGTGGTGCTCGTGCTGGGCGTCGAGGCGGCGGCGGAGCTCGACGCGCTCGGCTGTGCGGTCGTCGTGCTCCCGCTGGAGCTGCCGCCGCACGCGGCGAGCGCGGTGCTGAGCAGCAGCAGGGCCGCCGCGAGCATGCTCCAGCGGCGGATCGTCGTGCGGGGTACGGCCATGGGCGCCTCCTCAGGTCCGGGTTCACCTGAGAGGACGCCGTGTGGGGTGGATCCTTCCCGGCTCAGTGAGCGTGGACCGGTGCCGCGGCGCGACGGCGCGTGAGCGCCATCAACATCACGAAGCCGACGGTGGCGAGCGCGTTGAGGGCGGCTTTGTAGTCGAGCGCGATCGAGCCGAAGACGTCGGTCGTGCTCGGCCGCGTCGAGGGGATCAGCCCGAGCGCGGAGAACAGCACGTCGATCAGGATCGCGGCGAGCACCATCGTCACGTACATCAGCGCGACGATCCGCAGCGCGAACGCGGTGCCGTAGTACTTGCGGTAGGCGAGCACGATCGGCAGCACGATCAGGTCGGCGAAGATGAACGCCATCACGCCCGCGAAGGGGATCCCGCCGGCCCACAGGACGGCGGCGAGCGGCACGTTGCCGATCGAGCAGACGAAGCTCAGCACGGCGATCAGCGGGCCGATCAGCGCGGCCCACACGACCCGCACCGCCGACGGGGCGTCGTGCAGGAAGAGACCATTGAAGACGTCCGCGCCGAGCAAGGCGACGAAGCCGGCCAGCAGGAAGCCGGTGGCGATCTCCTTCCACAGCATCAGCCAGTCGGCGCGGAAGTTGCCGGCCACCTGCGTCCACGCGTCGAGCGAGCCGACTCGCTCGCGCCAGTCGGTGGGCGCGGCGCCGTCCGCCCCGCCGGCGCCGTGGTGCGCGTGGTCGTGACCGTGGTCATGGGCGCCGTGGTCGTGATGCGCGCAGCCGGCGGGCTGAGCGTCGGTCGCGGCGACGTGCTCGCGCGCCGCGCGCTCCACTGCGCGGCTCACGAACAGCCGCAGCAGCGCCCACATCAGGCCGATCATCACAAGCCCGCCGAGGTACTCGCCGAGCGTGAACTGCCAGCCGAGCAGCACCCACAGCACGAGGCCCAGCTCCCATACGAGGTTCGTCGAGGCGAACTGGAAGGCGAGCGCGCTCGCGACCGAGGCGCCCTTCGCGAACAGGCTGCGCGCGATCGCGATCGCGGCGTAGGAGCAGGACGAGGAGGCGGCGCCGAGCCCGGTCGCGCGCGCGACGGGGGACAGGCCCTCGCCCGCGAGTGCGGACTGGATCCGCTCGCGCGGCACCCACGCCTGCACGAGCGCGGAGATCGCGAAGCCCAGCACGAGCGCCCACCAGACCTCCCAGGCCATCAGGGCGGCGTTCGAGAGGCCGTCGCCGAGCGTCGAGATCAGGTCGTGCATGGGATGCACCGTAGCCGCCGGCCGGCGATGGGCGCACCGCCGCGCCTCCAGACCCGCTACCCTCGCGCGCCGACGCACATGGCCGCCAGAGACGACACCCGCGACGAGACGATCTGCCACCCGTGCCGCGGCGCGGGCACGGTGATCTCCGGGCTCGGCGGCGAGCAGAGACGCATCACGTGTCCGTGGTGCGGCGGGAGCGGTCAGCGCGACCCCGCCCGCGACGCGCAGGAGGCCGGCGAGGCCCTGCGCGCGGCCGCCGGCTGACCGGCGCTGGGCGCACCGCCGGGCCATCTGGCAGACCCGCGTCCATCAAACGTCCAAGCAGCTCAACCCCGGAATACGGGGTGCCGATAGCTCCCCTGCCAGAGCCGAGCGGTCCGAGCGGCCCCCGTCCAGGGATCTGGCGGAGAACGAACGAGCCACCGGTTCCAGGAGGAACAATGCTGCACGCCATCCGCAGACGCATCAACGACGAGAGAGGCTTCACGCTCATCGAGCTCCTCGTCGTGATCCTGATCATCGGCATCCTCGCCGCGATCGCGATCCCGTCGTTCCTGTCGCAGAAGGACAAGGCAGGCGACGCCAGCGCCAAGTCCTTCGCCCGCAACATGCAGACGGCGGAGGAGACGTACTTCACCGACAACAACGCGTACGCGAACTCGCTGGGCGCGCTCCAGACGCTCGAGCCGGCGCTCAACGACGTGCCGAGCAGAACGACGGCGCCGACGGCGACGGGCGACGCCACGACGTTCACCGTCGCGGCCACCTCGCCGGCCGGAGTCACCTACACGATCAGACGCGCCGCCGACGGCAGCGTCGCCCGCTCTTGCGACAGACCGGGCACGGGCGGCTGCAACAGCGGCAGCACCTGGTAGCGCCGAAGCTTCACGCAGCAAGCACACCAAGCCAGCACAGCCACGGGGCGGGCCTTCGGGCCCGCCCCGTCTGCGTTGTCCGAGTTGGCACGGCAGTCGCTGCACCGTGTTGGCACGATCTCTGTGCAGAGAATTTGCGTTTTGCGCGCCCGCTCTGACAGGCGCAGAAGTACGATTGGGTCATGTCGGCCCGCAAGCTCTCGGTCACGCTCGAAGCGCCCGTCGCCGCGGCCGCCAAGCAGGCGGCGGAGCGCCGCGGCGTGAGCCTGTCGGCGTGGCTGAACGAGGCATCGCAGAACGCGTTGGCGATCGAAGATGGTCTTGCGGCCGTCGCCGAGTGGGAGGCTGAGCACGGGAAGCTCACGCCGGAGGATCTCGCCCGCGCCGACGCCGTTCTCGACGCGCTCGGCGTCGGACGTTCCGCGTGAGCGGCATCACCTATGACGCCGGCGCGCTGATCGCGGCCGAGCGCGGATCGACCGAGCTGTGGGCGCTCCACCGGCGCATGCTCGACCGCGGTGTGCGCCCGACGGTGCCATCACTCGCGCTCGCGCAGGCATGGCGCAGCGGACGTCAGGCGCGGCTGGCTCGCCTGCTGCGCGGCTGCGAGGTAGCGGCGTTCGCGGAGCGCGAGGCCCGCGCCGCCGGCGAAGCGCTCGCCGCGAGCGGGACAGACGACGTGGTCGATGCCGGCGTCGTCGTCTCCGCCGTCGCTCGGGCCGACGCGATCGCAACGAGCGATCCGGACGACATCACGCGCATCGCGATGGCGCTCGGACGCAGACCTCCGATCCACGTCGTCTGACACGGAGCGAGCGCGGCGTGCGCTCGGGTCCGCTCCGATGCGCGGCCGGGCGCGGTCAGCCCCGCAGCAGCACGACGCGCACGACAGCGGCGGACGCCTTGCCGGCGTAGAGCGAGCCGCGGATGGTGACGCGGAGGGTGTGGGGCTTGGCACGGCGCAGGGCGCGGGTGGCTGCGCGGGTCAGCTTGATCGACGGCTTGGCGGTGCGGCCCGCGCGCAGCGCGAGTCTCAACGTGCCGATCGTGACCGGGCGGCGGGCGCGGCGACTGGCGAGGTGCAGCTTTCGCGCGTCCCCGACGGAGACGCTCATCGTGAGCGTGCCGCTCGCGGCGCGGTTGGCGACGGCCAGCAGGCCGATGCCGCGCCGCAGCGCGGCCGTCAGGCGCTGGATCGCGGCGCCGCTGAGGCCGACGGCGAAGCGCGGAGCCGTGCTGCCGCCGCCGGAGGAGCCACCGGAGCCGCCGCTCGATCCGCCCGAGCCACCTGAGCCGCCGGACCCGGATCTGGTCCCGCCGGAGCCAGAGCCGGAGCCGGCGGAACCCGATCCGCCCGACCCGCCGCCACCCGGCGGCGCCACAACCGTCACCGGCACGCCCTTGACGCTCGACCCGCCGCTGTCGTCGATCACCTTCACGCTGAGCGTGATCTGGCCCGGGTTCGGGTAGCCGCCGGTCGTGACCGTCGGGGTCGTGCCGGTCGAGGTCTCGAACGAGCCGTTGCCGTCGAGGTCCCAGCGATACTCGGCGATGCTGCCGTCGGGGTCGCTCGAGCCGCTCGCGTCGAGTCTCACCGGCTGGCCGACCTGCACCGTCGCCGGCGTCGCGACGAGCGTCACGAGCGGAAGCTCGTTGAAGACGGTCACCGAGGCGCTCGCCGTGTCGGTCAGTCCGAGGTCGTCGGAGACGGTCACCGTCACGTTCGGTCTCCCGTCGGCCGCGAATCTGTGGGCCGCTCTCGGGCCGCCGTCGAGCGTCGTCGTGCCGTCGCCCCAGTCCCAGTCGTATCTGGCGACTCTGCCGCCCAGCCCGAGGTCCGGCGTGCTAGACCCGCTCGCGTCGAAGCTGTACGCGACGCCGGGGCGCAGCGTGCCGACGGGCGCGCTCAGCGCCGCGACGGGGGGATCGTCCACGACGAGGTCGGCCGCGGTCGTGGCGAGCGGCGTGTCGGTGTCGTCGACGATCGTCAGTCTCGTCGTGTAGGCGCCGCGCGCGTAGGTGTGCGTCACACTCGGCGTCGAGACGTCGGTCTGGTCGGTGGTGCTGTCCCCGAAGTCCCAGTCGAATCTGGCGATCGCGCCGCCGGCGTCGCCGCCGACGGACTGGCTGCCGTCGAGCGTCACGAGCGCGCCGGGCGTCGCCGGGTTGGGCGAGACCGACAGGATCGCCTCGGCACAGCTCGTCGACAGCGGCGAGCTGCTCACAAACGGCGAGGCCGCCGGCCGGTCCGGCGTCCGGCCGCCGGCCAGGGTCGTGCAGGTCTCCGACGCCCCGGCCACGGCCGGCGGCACGGCGAGCAGCGCGCACAGCGCGGCGAGCGGCGCGAGACGGCGGGCGAGCCTCATCGCGCAACCATCGGTCGCGAGCGCACGCAGGTGGAGCGCCGGCCGCGGTCACCGGCCGAACGTCCAGGCGGCGGGGACGCACCGGACGGTTGTCCGAGCCGCCGCCGCGCGCTCAATCCCGTCCGCGCGCGCGCCGATGTCCCTCGGGTGCGACCGTTCGCCGCCAGCCGCCGCCTGCTCGCCGCCCTGCGCGACGACCAGTCGGGCATCGGCCTGATCGAGGTCGTCGTCTCCTCGATGCTGCTCGTGCTCGTCGCATCCGGCGTCTACATGGGGCTCGACGGCGCGTCGGAGACGTCCGGCATCAACAAGCACCGCTCCGTCGCCACCGAGGTCGCCCAGCAGGACCAGGACCGCATGCGCGCGATGGCCGTCACCGAGCTGTCGAACTACCGCGCGACGAACACGACGAGCGTCGCCGGCGTCCTCTACACCGTCACCTCGAGCGCGATCTGGATCACCGACGGCACCGGCACCGCCAGCTGCACGAGCGGGCAGGCGCAGGCGCAGTACCTGCGGATCTCCTCGTCGGTGACGTGGGCGAACATGACGATCCCGCCGGTGACGGTCGAGAGCCTCGTCTCGCCCCCGGCCGGCTCCTTCGGCACCAACCAGGGCACGCTCGCCGTGCAGGTGCGCGACCGCAACGGCAACGGCGTCCCGGGCGTCTCGACGTCGCTCTCAGGCCCGCAGAGCTACACCGACACGACCAACCAGATCGGCTGCGTGCTGTGGGGCTACCTGCCGGTGGGCAACTACACGGTCAGCCTCGCCAAGCAGGGCTACGTCGACCCGAGCGGGGTCGCACAGCCGTCCAAGCCCACGGGCGTCGTCGGCGAGGCCGTCTCGACGCTCGCCTTCGACTACGACCTCGGCGGCCAGATCAGAGCCAGCTACACCTCGCTCGACAGAAGCGGGGGCAGACTCGTCGCCGCCAACGGGCTCGCGTTCACCGCCGTCACCTCGCACCTGACCGTCCCGCTCACGCCGTTCGGCGACGGACAGCCGCACACCTTCTACACGTCGAGCCTCGTGTTCCCGTTCACCGACCCGTACGGCACCTACGCGGGGACGTGCGCCGGCAACGACCCGACGCTCTACGGCCAGAGCGCGCAGCTCGCGCTCGTGCAGCCGGGCGGCACGACGGCCGTCAACCTGTTCGAGCCGCCCGTCGACCTGCTGGTGACACAGGGCGGCTACCCGGTCTCCGGCGCGATCGTGAAGCTGACCGGGACCGGTTCCGGCTGCGGCCCGCTCCCCAACCGCACGACGGGGGCAGACGGCTACATCACCGACCACGCGCTGCCGTGGGGTCCCTACAGCGCGTGCGTGCAGGCGACCGTCGGGGCGACGACGTACGCGCTCAGAGGCACGTTCGCGAACACGTCCGCGACCGGCGTCCCGGTCGGCAGCGCGACGTACAACCTGACGACCGCGGGGACGTGCCCGTGATGCGCCGGCTCGTGTGTCGCCTGCGCGTCGTGCGCCGCGACCAGCGCGGCTTCACGCTCGTCGAGCTGCTGGTGGCGACCACCGTCGGCGTCGGCGTGCTGCTGACCGCCGGCACGCTTGCGACCGCCTTCATGCATGCGCAGCTGCGCATCTCGGACCGCACCGAGGAGGTCGCGCGGGGGCGCACGGGGATGGAGCAGATCGTCCAGCAGCTGCGCTCGCAGGTCTGCCTCGGGCCGGGCTACCCGGCGATCACGTACGGCGACGACCACGAGGTCACGTTCTACGCCGACCTGGCGAACACGACGTTCGTGCCGCAGCAGCGCGACCTCACGTTCGCCAACGGCGCGATCGTCGAGCGCGACTACACCGGCACCGCGACGGGCGGCCAGCCGCCGTTCAGCTTCGCGGGCACGCCGTCGCGCACGCGCACGATCCTCAACCGCATCCAGCTGCAGACGTCCGGCGGCGTCGCCGTGCCGTTCTTCCGCTACTACGAGTTCGACGCGAACAGCCCGATCCGCCCCGACAGACTGCTGAGCACGCCGCTGAACGCCAACGACGCCCAGCGCGTCGTGCAGATGACGATCAGCTTCCAGGCGCTCGCCAGCCGCGGCGGCTCCAGCAACACGGCGGAGCCGTACACGGCGACCGTGTACGTGCGCACCGCGGATCCGACCGACCCAGACCATTCGCCTCTCTGCATCTGATGGTGGGCCGCATGCGCACACGACTCGCGTCGGAGCAGGGGTGGACGTTGATCGCGGTCCTTGGCCTGATGCTGCTCGGCATGGCGTTGAGCGTGGCCGCCTTCGCGGCCGCCAGCGGGGACGTGCACCTGAGCCGCAACGACGAGGACCAGAAGCGCGCGTACGCCGCCGCCGAGGCCGGCGTGCAGGACTACTTCTTCCACCTCACGCAGGACAACGCCTACTGGGCGAAGTGCACGAGCCCGACGCCGGCGCATCCGGCGCTGAACCAGTACAAGGCCTCGCCGCTGAGAACGCGTCCGGTGCCGGGATCGAACGCGTCGTACGCGATCGAGCTGATCCCCGCCAACGGCAACACGGCATGCGATCCGAACAACGCGACCGCCACGATGATCGTCGCGGCCGGTGGCCCGATGTCGGGCACGTTCAGCATCCGCTCGGACGGCTTCTCCAACGGCGTCGAGCGCAGAATCGTCGCGACGTTCCGCCGCCGCAGCTTCCTCGACTACCTGTACTTCACCGACATGGAGACGACGGACCCGGCCTGGTACGCGCTCAACACGGGCGGCCAGCCGACCCGCAGCGGCATCTACAGAAGCGGCACCAGAAGAGTCCCCGCGAGCTTTACGCCGACGACCGGCGCCCCCGACCTGCCCACCTGGGCTGCGTCGAGCTGCGCTCAGTACTGGCGCAACGGCCGCGGCAACCAGCAGTGGCCGACCGGCTCCGACAACGCGTGGCAGACGCAGAACGCGGACGGGACCTGGTCACCGGCGCCGCCGAACGCCGTTCCGAACCAGTCGACGGTCGGCTGCACCGAGATCCAGTTCGTCGGCGGCGACCACATCGACGGACCGCTCCACACCAACGACGACATCCTCGTGTGCGGCTCGCCGACGTTCGGGCGCACCTCGCAGGACTCGATCGAGGTCTCGGGCAGCGGCTGGCGCCAGAACTGCTCCGGCACGCCGAACATCCAGGGCACCTGGAAGCCGTTCTCGCCGGTGCTGACGCCGCCCCCTTCGAGCACGCAGCTCAAGCAGATCGCCGATCCCAGATACGTGCTCGACGGTACGACGACGATCGCGCTGCAGGACAACCAGATCACCGTCACGAACGCGAACCTGAGCCCGACGACGCAGACGTGGCCGTACCCGCCGAGCGGCGTGCTGTACGTCGACAACGACCCGAGAACGGGGTGTGCCGTCACCGCCTACCAGCCGCTCGCGCCCTACAGCGACCCGGCCGGCTGCGCCGACGTGTACGTGAGCGGCAGCTACGCGAACGACCTGACGATCGCGAGTGCGAAGGACATCATCGTCAAGGGGAACATCGTCCGCGACGGGGACAGAATGCTCGGGCTGATCGCCGACAACTTCGTGCGCGTCTACCACCCGACGAGACCGGACCCGACGGCCCCGACCGACCCGACCAAGTGCGTCGAGAACGGCGGGCCGACGAACATCTCGATCGCCGCCGCGATCCTCGCGCTCAACCACTCGTTCACCGTCGACAGCTACTTCTGCGGCTCGCCGCTGGGCACGCTGACCGTCAACGGCACGATCGCGCAGAAGTTCCGCGGGCCGGTCGGCCGCGGCTCCGGCTCGACGATCACGTCCGGCTACCTGAAGGCCTACAGCTACGACGATCGCCTGCGGCTGCGCGAGCCGCCGCACTTCCTCGATCCCGTGCAGGCGTCATGGCGGATCCAGCGCTACGCCGAGCAGGTCGGAGGCAGCTGATGGTCGAAGGAGCCCCCGCGATGCTCGCGCTCGCTCTCTGTGCCGCGGCCGGCGGCCTGCTCGCCGGCTCGTTCCTCAACGTCGTCGCGTGGCGCATGCCGCGCGGCGAGTCGCTGCTGCTGCCCGGCTCGCACTGCCCCGGCTGCGAGCACCCGGTGCGGCCGTACGACAACGTGCCGGTGCTGTCGTGGGTCGTGCTGCGCGGGCGCTGCCGCGACTGCCGCGCGCCGATCTCCGCGCGGTATCCGCTCGTGGAGGCGCTGACGGCGGCGCTGGCGGCCGGCGTCGTGCTGACCAACGACGGGCTGCACGACGTGTTGCTCGGGCTCGTGCTCGTCGTGCTGCTCGTGCCGATCACGCTGATCGACCTCGACCACCGCATCATCCCGAATCGCCTGACGGCGATCGGCGCCGTGGCGGCGCTCGCGATCGGCGCCGCGACCGACCTGGGCGGCGTGCCTCAGCAGCTGATCGCGGGCGCCGCGGCCGGCGGCTTCCTGCTGCTGGCGGCGCTCGCGCGGCCGGGCGGGATGGGGATGGGCGACGTGAAGCTCGCCGGCATGCTCGGCCTCTTCCTCGGTCGCGACGTCGCGGTCGCGCTGCTGGTCGCGCTGCTCGCCGGGACGGTCGTGGGGATCGCGATCATGGCGCGGAAGGGGGCGCAGGAGGGACGCAGGACGGCGATCCCGTTCGGCCCGTTCCTCGCGCTCGGCGGGGTCGTCGCGCTGATGGCGGGGCCGGCGATCGTCGACTGGTACCTGTCGACGTTCGCCTGAGGCGCACCGCCGCTCAAGCGCGAGCGCCGGCGCGCCGATGCGAGCCGTGGCCATGCACCGGGTTCGCCGACCGTCCGCGCTGCTGCTCGCCGCGCTCGTGCTCGTCGCCGCGTTCGCGGGCCTGAGCGCCACGCGCCATGCCGTGGCGCCGCGGCTCGCCCGGGACGCCGCCGTCCGCGCCGTGCTGGAGACGCCGCGCGACGCGCGCACGCTCAATCGCGGGGAGCGCTGGACGCGCGTGCGCGTGACGCCCGTCGACCGCACGGCGACGCGCGTCAGCTTCTTCGCCGGCCCGCGGCTGCTCGCCGAGGCGGCCGTCCTGCCCAGCGGCCGCGTCGAGCAGTTCGCCGACTACCGCGGCCGCGCCGTCGCCTACGGCGCGCAGCTCGCCCAGCGGCCGTGGCTCGTCGCGCTCGGCTGCCTCGCCTTCCTGCTCGCGACCGTTGTGCTGCCGCTGCGGCGCGTGCGCAACCTCGACGCGCTCGCGCTGCTGGCGCTGCTGGTCCCGCTGGAGCTCCTGAACGACCGTCTCGTCGTCGCGAGCACGCTCAGCGCCGTGCCGCCGCTGCTGTGGCTGACGGGGCGCTGCGCGTGGCGGGCGTTGGCTCCGGCGCCGCCGCAGCGCGCGTCCGCGCAGCCTCTTCTGGACGCCCTGACTCCCGCCTGGGACGACGCCCAGCGCGTGCGCGTGCTGCGCGTCGCGGTCGGCGCGGCGGCCGCCGCGGTGGCGATGATCACGCTCAGCGCGCCCTCGACGGTCGACGTCGGCCAGGCGGTGATGGAGGGCGGAACGCTGCTGCTGCACGGCACGCTGCCGTACGGCCACATGCCAGGCGACGTCTTCCACGGCGACACGTATCCGTTGCTCAGCTACCTCGCCTACGTCCCGCTCGCTGCGCTGATGCCGGTGCACGACAACTGGGACGTCGCGAACGGGGCGCTGATCGTCGCGGCCGGGTCGGCGCTGATCGTCGCCTGGCTCCTGGCGCGCAGCGCCGCGCGTTGGGCTCGGCCGCGGGGCGAGCCGGCCGGCGGCGCGCAGGCCGCTGGTTTGCGCGCTGCGCTGGCCTGGCTCGCCTGCCCGCCGCTGTTCGTCGCCGTCTCGAGCGGAACCTCCGACGTGCTGCTCGCCGCGCTGTTGACGGGCGCGCTCGTGCTGTCGCAGCGGCGCCTCGCGTCCGCTGCGCTGATCGTCGCGGCCGGCTGGTTCAAGCTCGTGCCGTTCGCGCTGCTGCCGGTCTGGCTCGCGCGCCTGCGCGGGCGGCAGCTGATGGCGGCGCTTGCGCTGCTCGCAGCCTCGGCCGCCGCCACCTGGGCGCTGCTCGTCGCGCTCGGCGGCGCCGGTGCGCCCGCGCGGATGCTGCACGCGATCGGCTACCAGCTCGACCGCCGCACGCTGCACTCGCCGTGGACGCTGCTGGGGATCGAGTGGCTGCAGCCGCTCGCGCAGGCGGGCGTGCTCGCGCTCGTCGCCGGCGCGACGGTGCGCGCGCGGCGCGACGCGGCGTTCGCCGCCGACCCGCTGCGGCTCGCCGCATTCGCCGGCGCGGTGCTGCTGGGCCTGCAGCTGTGCGGCAACTACTGGACGTACCTGTACCTCGCGTGGGCGGCGCCGTGCGTCGTCCTCTCGCTCCTCGCCGAGGCGCCCGGCCTGGCGCTCGCGCGCGCCCCCGCCGCGGTGCCGGCGCGCGAGCCGGCGCTCGTGTGACGAGCCGCGCCGCGGGCGCTCAACCATGCGCTGCAATCGGCCGATGTAGAGCTGTGGACCGCTGCATGAACGCCGTCCGTCCCCGTTCCCTCCGCTGACCGAATCGCCCATGTCACGCGCACGCACAGCCGGCCGCACCGTGGTCGGCCTCGACATCGAGCCGGGCTTCGTCGCCGCCGTGCAGGTTCGCGCCACGGCCGGCGACGGCGTGTCGATCGAGCGCGCGGCCGGGCTGCCGCTCGGGCCGGGCATCGTGCGCGACGGCGAGGTCGCCGATCCGGAGGCGCTGGCCGAGGCGCTGCGCGAGCTGTTCCGCGAGCACAAGCTCGGCAAGCGCGTGCGGATCGGCGTCGCCAACCAGCGGATCGTCGTGCGCACGCTCGAGCTGCCGCCGCTGCAGGACGCGAAGGAGATCGCGGCGGCCGTCCGCTTCCACGCGCAGGACCACATCCCGATGCCGCTCGAGCAGGCGGTGCTCGAGCACCAGTCGCTCGGGCTCGTCGACACGCCCGAGGGCCAGCGCACGCGCGTCGTGCTCGTCGCCGCGCGCCGCGACATGGTCGAGCGCCTCCACGCCGCGGCGCGCCAGGCCGGCCTGCGCCCGGCCGGGATCGACCTCGCCGCCTTCGCGATGATCCGCGCGCTGCACACGGGCGAGGGCGGCGCCACGCTCTACGTCTCGATCGGCGGCGTCACGAACCTCGCGCTCGCGGAGGGGACCACCTGCGTCTTCACGCGCGTCGCCCCGGGCGGCGTCGAGGCGCTCGCCGCGGAGCTGGCCGAGCGCCGCGGGCTGACGCTCGAGCACGCGCGGCAGTGGCTCGTGCACGTCGGCCTGGAGGCGCCCGCGGAGGCGATCTCGGGCGAGCAGGAGATCGTCTCGGAGGCGCGCAGCGTGCTGCTCGACGGCGTGCGCCGGATCGCCGACGAGGTGCGCAACTCGCTCGACTTCTACCGCGCGCAGGCCGGCGCGCTCGCGGCCGAGCGCGCGGTTGTGACGGGCCCGGCGACGTCGATCCCCGGCTTCTGCGACCGGCTCGGCGCGGCGATCGGGCTGCCGGTCGAGCTCGGTCTCGTCGGCGAGGCGCGCGCCGGCGCCTATGGCGGGCTCGAGGGTGGCCGACTCGCCGTCGCGGCTGGCCTCGCGGTTGAGGCGTCGCCGTGAGAGCCGTCAACCTGATCCCCTCCGAGGCAGGAGGCGGCGGACGCGGCGGCGCGAGCATCGGTCCATCGGCGCTGTTCGCCGTGCTCGGCCTGCTGCTCGTCGGCGTGCTCGGCTACGTGCTG
>CAZGJV010000045.1:18398-21039 GCA_964525715.1 uncultured Conexibacter sp.
GGCGCTGTTCGCCGTGCTCGGCCTGCTGCTCGTCGGCGTGCTCGGCTACGTGCTGACGAACAACCAGCTCGTCGACCGCCGCGCGCAGCTCTCCACCTTGCAGACGCAGGCACACGCGGTCCAGGCGCAGGCGGACGCCGCGCGGCCCTATCGCGAGTTCGCGGCGCTCGCGCAGGCGCGTGTCGAGACCGTCCGCCAGCTCGGCGCGGCGCGCTTCGACTGGCATCGCGCCTTCGCCAACCTCGCGCAGGTGATCCCCGGCGACGTGTGGCTCACGTCGCTGCTGGGGACCGTCGCACCGGGCGTGAGCGTCGACGGCGCCGGCTCGGGCGACACCGGCTCGCTGCGCTCGGCGCTGCCGAACCCGGCGATCGAGCTGACGGGCTGCACGACCGGCAACGACGAGGTCGCGCGCCTGATCTCGCGGCTGCGGCTGATGACCGGCGTCGTCCGCGTCGCGCTCTCCTCCGCGACGAAGGACGACACGAGCTCGGGCGGAGGCGGGGGAGGCGGCGGCGACTGCCGCTACGGCCACGCCGGCTTCCCGCAGTTCGGGATCGTCGTGTTCTTCGCGCCGCTGCCCGCGGTGCCCGCGCCGACGGCGCCTGACGCCTCCGGCGCCACGTCTGCGTTGTCCGCCGCTCCTGCCGCCGCAGCGTCACCGAGCCCCACGCCGGCCGCCAGCACGACGCCGGCGCCGAGCGCGGGCACCCCGGCCGCCGGCGCGGCGGCGAGCTCGAGCGGCAACGGCAACGGGAGCGACGCGCGATGACGCTGCGCGACCGTGCGATGGTGCTCGCGCTGGTGCTCGCCGCGCTCGCGGCGGGCGGCTGGTTCCTCGTGCTCGCGCCGATGCGCGACGAGGCCGGCAGCCTGGGCGCGCAGATCGACGCGCAGCGCCAGACGATCGCCTCGGCGCAGTCCGACCTCGCCGCCGACGCGCAGGCGCAGCGCGAGTACGCGCGCGACTACGCGACCGTCGCGCGGCTCGGCGCGGCCGTTCCCGACGACGACAACGTCGCCTCGCTGATCGTTCAGGTCCAGCAGGCCGCGACCGCTACGAACGTTGACTTCCGCTCGCTGAAGGTCGGCCAGGGCTCGGGCGCGTCGGCCCCGGCGCCGCCCCCGCCGACGACGGGAGGGTCCGCCGCCGCAACGCAGGCGACGACCGCGACGCTGCCGCCCGGCGCGTCCGTCGGGCCCGCCGGCTTCCCGACGATGCCGTTCGCGTTCACGTTCACCGGCAACTTTTTCCACCTGTCGGACTTCGTCGGGCGGCTCGAGCACTTCCTCGTCGTGCGCAACCGGCAGGTGTCCGTCTCGGGGCGCTTCATGACGATCGACGGGATCGGGCTGGACGCCGCGACGCAGGGCTTCCCGCACATCCAGGCATCCGTCGCGGCGACGACGTATCTGCTGCCGGCCAACCAGGGCCTGACGAACGGCGCGAGTCCCAGCGGCCCGGCGGCCGGCGCGGCGACGCCTGCCAGCAGCGCGGGCGGGGCGGCGCCGAGCAGCATCCCGGCCGCGACCGCGACCCCGGTGGTGCGATGAGACCCGTGCGCGACCTGTGGACCGAGCTGGTCGACCGGCGCCTGTGGCCGGTCGCCCTGCTGCTCGTCGCCGCGCTCGTCGCGGTGCCGCTCCTGCTCGCGAAGAAGCCGTCGGCCCAGCAGGCGGTGGCGCTCGGAAGCGACGCGCCGGCCGTCGCCGCGATCGCCGCGCAGCCGCCGGGCGAGCCGGTCGTCAGCGTCGCGGCGGGCGTGGTGCAGGCGCCGCTGATCGGACGCGCGAAGGACCCCTTCCACCAGCAGTTCGTGCCTGCGAGAGCGGCGACCGCCGGCGGCAGCACGCCGAGCGGGACGCCGACGACGGGCTCCGGGAGCAGCGGTCCGGCGACGGGCGGAGCCGGAGGCGGCTCCGGCGGCAACGCCAAGCCCGCGCCGAGAAGCTACGTCTTCGCCTCCGTCGACGTGCACTTCGGCCGCGCCGCCAGTCCGCTGACCGAGATCAAGGACGTGCCGCGGCTCGCGCCGCTGCCGAACGCGGGCGACCCGATCCTGATCTTCATGGGCACGCGCGCCGATCACCAGACGGCCGTCTTCATGCTCTCGACAGACGTCAGAGCGCAGGGCGACGGCAGATGCGTGCCGTCGACGAAGACGTGCGAGGCGATCGAGCTGAGAAGAGGCGGCGTCGCGCTGCTCGACGTGACGGGGTCGGACGGCTTCGTGACGCAGTACGAGCTGGATCTGGACAGCGTCGCGCTGCACACGACGAGCTCGAAGGCGACGGCGAGCGCCGCCTACGCGCGCGCCTCGGCGGCAGGCCGGCGGCTCGTACGCCGCAGCGCCGCGACCGCCGCGCTGGCGAGCGCGCTGCAGTGGTCGCCGAGTGCCGGCGTGCTGACGGCTGCGAACCTCGACTGGGCACAGCGCGACGGCGCCGCGTCCCACGCCGGGACGCCGCAGGCGGCTGCGGGCGCCGTGACGCGCCCGCCGGTGCTGACACCGCTCCCGTGAGCGCAGGCCACGGCGGAGCGTGCGCGCCGACGCGCACGTAACCTGTACGGCCTGATGGCGCTCCGTCTCATCACCGCCGGCGAGTCGCACGGCCCCGGCCTCACCTGCATCGTCGAGGG
>CAZGJV010000046.1:0-19021 GCA_964525715.1 uncultured Conexibacter sp.
CGGCTTGTCAGGCGTCGCGGAGCGACGCCCGGCAGCCGCTGCCCAAACCACGTGCAAAAGGGGGTCGCACACACATGCGCTCAGCGTTCGCTCAGGCCCTGCTCGATCTCGCCGCCGAGGATGAGCGGATCGTGCTGCTCACCGGTGATCTCGGCTTCGCCGTGCTCGAACCGTTCGCGCAGCGCTTCCCCGATCGGTTCTGGAATGTGGGCGTCGCCGAGCAGAACATGGTCGGCCTCGCGACCGGCCTCGCCGAGGCCGGCCACACACCGTACGTCTACTCGATCGCGACGTTCGCCTCGATGCGCGGCTATGAGTTCGTGCGCAACGGGCCGATCCTGCACGAGCTGCCCGTCCGCGTCGTCGGCGTCGGCGGCGGGATGGACTACGGCCACAACGGCGTCACGCACTACGCCCTGGAGGACGCCGGGATCATGCGCGTCCAGCCCGGCATCGCGGTGATCGCCCCGGCCGACCCCGAGCAGACGCGCGCCGCAATGCCGGCCTTGCAGGCGCTGCCCGGCCCCGCCTACCTGCGCCTCGGCAAGGAGTCCCAACCCTGCCCCGGCCTGCACGGCCGCTTCGCGCTCGGCCGCGCCGAGCGGATCGGTGAGGGCCGCGACGTCGCGCTGATCGCACTCGGCGGCATGGCCGCAACCGCCGTGGAGGCGGCCGAGCGACTCGCCGCCGACGGCGTCGACGCCTCCGTCTTGGTGGTCTCGAGCTTGAACCCGCCTCCCACCGAGGATCTCGCCGAGGCGCTCGCCGAGATCCCGCTCGCATTGAGCGCCGAGGCCCACTACGTCAACGGCGCATTGGGCTCGCTCGTCGCCGAGACGATCGCCGAGCACGGGCTGGGCTGCCGCCTCGTACGCGCCGGCCTGCGCGCCACCCCGATCGGCGCCACCGGCAGCCGACAGCACCTCTACCAGCGCCACGGACTCGCACCCGACCAACTCGCCGCAACCACCCTGCGGGCGCTCGAGGGCGCAGCCGCCACGCCACCCGTACCAGCCTCGTAACGACCGGAGTCACGAAACCCGCCATGACGACACTGGACCGCACGCCCGTCACGCCGTTCGCTTCGTTGATCCTGCCGATCCACAACCAGGCCGATCACATCGGCAAAGTCGTCACCGGCTTCCTCGCCGACTTCGCGAAGCTCGAGCGCCCGGTCGAGCTGGTGCTCGTGCCCAACGGCTGCCACGACGCCTCGGCCGAGATCTGCGCCGAGCTGGCCGCGCAGCACCCCGACACCGTCCAGCTCGTCGGCCCGCTCAAGCGCGGCGGCTGGGGCCGCGCGATCAACGCCGGCCTGGAGGCCTGCCGCGGCGAGGTCGTCGGCTACACGAACTCCGCGCGCACCACGCCGGAGACGGCGACGCTGATGCTCGCGTACGCGATCGCCTACCCGGAGTCCGTGCTGAAGGCGCAGCGGCGGATCCGCGAGAGCGCCCTGCGGCGCGCCGGATCGGTGCTCTACAACTTCGAGTGCCGGCGCCTGTTCGACCTCGCGACGTGGGACATCGACGGCACGCCGAAGTTCTTCCCGCGCCGCTACCACCACCTGCTGCAGATCAGCAGCGAGGCCGAGCTGTACGACCTCGAGTGGATGCGCGCCTGCCGCTACGCCGGCTACCCGGTCGTCGAGATCCCGATCTACCCGACCGAGCGCTTCGGCGGCAGATCGACGACGAGCTACAAGTCGGCCGTCAGAATGCTCGTCGGCGCCTACCGCATGCGCGGCTCGTTCCACAGCGCACCACCCGGCGGCGTGCTGCCCACGGCCGAGACCGGCACGGCCTCCGGCGCAGACGAGCTGCGCCCGACGGGTCGGCTGGGCCGGGTCGCCGGCTGACGCACGATGGCCACGGCGGGCCGTACCAGCGCGCGCCGCGGGCCGGCCGCCGGCCGCACCGCGACACGAGCGACCGCGACGACGCGCGCGCTGAGCCCCGGCGAGCTCGCGTGGCTGCTCGCGCTGCCGTGCGCGGCCGTCACGGTCGCGCTGATCGCGGCGCTCGGCCCGCTCGTCGGGGATCTGCTGCTGCCGAGATCGTCGGTTCGCTTCTTCGCAGCGGCGATCAAGGAACTCGCGCCCGAGCCGCACGAGCAGGGGCGCTTCGTCGTCGCGCTGCTCGGGCCGCTGCTGCTCGCCGGCGCGACCGCCCTGCTGGCGCGGCGCGCACCGCGCATGCGCGCCGCGCTCGTGCAGCCGCTCGTATGGGGCGCGCAGGCGGCGGCGATCGCGTTCGCGGTCGTCTGCATCGCGATCCAGCGCGGGCTCGTGTTCACGTATGCGGGCTACCAGCCGATAACGCAGCAGTACTTCACGAACGCGACGTACATCGCGGCGGCGCTCGGCGCGATCGCGATCGTCGCGGCGGTGCGCAGCGATCGCGTGCGCGCGCTCGTCGCGCGCTGGGCGCGCGAGACGACCGCGCGGCGGATCGCCTGGACGCTCGCCGCCGCGCTGCTGATCGCGATCTGGCTGCTGCACGCGTTCAACACAGAACACACGGTCCTCAACGAGAACCCGGCAGCCTCCTACCACCTGCAGTTCACGCTCGACGAAACGTTCGCGGTGATCGACGGCCGCTCGCCACTGGCCAACTTCGCCGCGCAGTACGGCTCGCTGTGGCCCTACCCGGTCGCCGCGATCATGTCGCTGGTCGGCCCGTCGGTCGGAAGCTTCATCAGCCTCATGCTGCTGATCAGCGGGATCGGGCTGCTGGCGATCTACGACGTGCTGCGCCGCGTCGCGCGCAGCCCGCTGCACGGCTTCCTGCTGTTCGCGCCGTTCCTCGCGACGAGCCTCTTCCTGCTGCGCGGGCCGCTCGAGAACCGCTACACGCTCGCGACGATCTTCGCCGACTACCCGATGCGCTTCGCCGGGCCGTGGCTGCTCGCGTGGCTCACCGCGCGCCACCTCGACGGCGGTCGCCCGCGTTCGAGCTGGCCGCTGTTCCTCGCGGCCGGGCTCGTCGCGATGAACAACACCGACCACGGCGTGCCGGCGCTCGCCGCGCTGCTCGCCGCGCTGTTGTGGACGGGCGCCGGCGCGACGGACGCGGCGATCCCGTGGCGCGTCCGCCTGCGCTCGCTCGCGTTCGAAGCGCTCGCCGGCCTCGCGGCCGCCTACGCGCTCGTGGCGCTGCTGACGCTCGCACGCGCGGGCGCGCTGCCGGATCCGGGGCTGATGGTCCGCTTCGCGAAGCTGTTCGCGGTCGCCGGCTTCGCGATGCTGCCGATGCCGGTGCTCGGCTTCCACCTCGTCATCTACGTGACGTTCGTGGCGACGCTCGCGGTCGCGACGGTGCGGGTGCTCGCCGGTGCCAACCGGGCGCCGCGCGAGCGGGCGCTCACGGGCGCGCTCGCGTTCGTCGCCGTGTTCGGGCTCGGCAGCGGCGCCTACTACGTCGGCCGCTCGCACCCGGAGGTGCTCGTCACGTCGTTCGCGGCCTGGTCGTTCGCGCTCTCCCTGCTGGCGCTCGTCGCCGTGCGGCGCCTCGCCGCAGCGCCGCGGCGCTGGCCGGAGCCGGCCGCCGCCGCCTGCCTGCTCGCCTTCTGCGTCGCCGGCTGCTCGCTGGCGCAGACGCCGACGCCGTGGTCGCAGATCCACCGCCTGCAGAGCACGACTCCGGCGTACTTCCGCATACCGAAAGGACAGCGCTTCATCGCCGCGCACGTGCGGCGCGGCGAGCGCGTCGCGATCCTGCAGACGCTCGGCCACCTCACCGGCGCGAACCTCCACATCACCGATGTCACGCCCTACACCGGCGAGGCGTCGATGCCGGCCGTCGAGCAGCTCGAAGACACGCTGCGGATCCTGCGCGCGGAAGGCGGCCGCAAGGTCTTCGTCGCGATCGGCGGCCCCGAAATACCGGACGTGCGCCCGGGGCTCGAAGCGGCCGGCTACGGCATGACGGCCGAAGACCACGAAAACGACCAGCTGTGGGTCGCCGGCGCGCCGCACATCGGCGGCGCGCCGTAGCGACCGTCCGGCGCCGTCAGACGCGCCGCATCACGGCGAGCAGCGACAGCCCCGCCGGGAGCGTGCGGCGGCCGCCGTCGAGCCACTTCGCCTCGAGCTTCATCGGCAGCTCGAGCACCGGCGACATCCACGGCGGCGTCAGCTCGACGTCCGATCCGTGCCGGCCGTGCTGCGACTCGTTCGTGACGTCGCCGTCGCTGCCGTAGCCGTCGATCGCGTCGCGGTGGCGCACGCGCTGCAGCAGCCGCACCGCGGCCGCCGGCGGCAGCAGCAGCGAGTTGAAGTACGTCATCCGCTCGATCGACCAGCCGGTCTCGGCCGCCAGCCTGCGCATCATCTTGCGGTCGTAGCGGCGGAAGTGGTTGTTGAAGACGTCGTGGCTGGACCACAGCGCTCTCAGCGCCGGCACCGTCATCAGGAAGTAGCCGCCCTGCTTCGTCACGCGGTGCAGCTCGCGCAGCGACACGCGGTCGTCGGGCGTGTGCTCGACCATGTCGAGCGAGATCACCAGGTCGAACGTCTCGTCGTCCCACGGGAGCTGCTCGACGGGGCCCTGGACGACGTCTTCGTGCCCGCGGCTGCGCGCGATCTCGACCGAGTCGGGGTTGAGATCGAGGCCCGTGACGTGGCCGTAGTCGCGCAGCTCGTCGAGCAGGCGGCCGGAGCCGCAGCCGGCGTCGAGGACGCGCATGGTCGGCCCGGTGGGCAGTTGCGCGAGCTCCTCGCAGACGATCTTGCGACGCCCCCGGTACCACCAGTGGCGGTCCTCCTGTTCGAGCATCGCTTGTACCTCGACACGGTCCATGACGTCCTCAGTCCCCCATTGATCGGCTTCGTTGACAGTTCGTGCTCATATCGTCCGCGTCACTGACATCCTGCGCGGCGGTCCCGGGGGGCGCGGCGTTCCGCCGGCGCGGACGATCGCGGCGACCAGCGCATCCTCCCACAGCTTGATGTTGGCCGATATGGCCTGCGCGCGCCCCCATTTGCGCGCGTGCTTTGCGAGCTTGCGGCGCTCGCGCGACTTCTCGACGAGCCGGCCGAGCGCCTCGGCCCAGCCGTCGTCGGTCACGAGCCGGCCGCCCTCGCGCTCGCCCAGCGCCGCGTAGGGGCCGACGGGCGAGGCGAGCCACGGTCTGCCGACGATCGCGTATTCCTTGACCTTGATGTTCGAGCGCGCGTGGTTGAACGGGATGTCGGCGATCGGCGCGAGCCCGATGTCGAACTGGGCGAGCTTCGGCGGCAGTCTGAAGAAGTCGACGTGCGGGTCGCAGCGGTAGCGCTCGTGGCGCATCCCCATGTTGCAGCCGACCGTCTCGATCACGAGCTGCGGATAGGCGTCGAGCGCGCGTTCGAACTGCTCGCGCAGCGGCATCCGCTCGATGTCGACGTGGTGCTCGTTGCCGGCCAGCCAGCCGGCCACCACCGTGCCCCCGTTCGGCGGCGCCGAGGCCTCGAGCGCCTCGTCCGGGCAGTAGTTCTCGATCACCTGCACGTGCTCGGCGCCGTACTCGCGGAAGCGCTCCGCGATCGCGGGGCTCGAGGCGATCGACAGGTCGGCCATCTGCACGAGCCGCTTTATCTGGCGCAGCGCGCGGTCGCCGGCGAAGCCCTTGTAGTCGCGGGCAGCCTGGTTGTTTCTCGGCACCGCGCGCATGTCGTCGTCGTTGTCGTAGACGAGCGTCATGCCGTGCTGCTTGGCCGCTCTCGCGATCTGCAGCACCTCGTCTTCGTGCGCCCGGTAGACGAACAGCACGTCGTGGCCGGCCGCGAGTTCCCCGCGGATGCCGACCTGCGGCTCCCACATCTGGCGTATGTCGTGCCCGCGTTCGCCGAGCGCGAGCACGGGCCCTATCCCGCGATACCAGCCCCCGGGAGCTTCCGGGTTGGCGATGAACGCTATGCGCACCCGAACTCCCCCTTTACCGAGCGCCGATCAGCCAAGCTTCGGGGCGAAGCCTACCAGCGCACGCCGGCCGCGGAGCGGGGTCTGAGCGACCGTCTCACGTGCCCGGGGGCGGATCCCGGCGCCGGCGCCTCAGCAGGCACGCCGCAGCCCCGGAGAGCACCAACGCGAGCGCGACCGCACTGAGCGCGGCGCCGGCACGAAGGCCCGGAACGCGATAGCTCCAGACGACCGAGTGGCGGCCGGCCGGGACGGCTACCCCCCGCATCACGGCGTCGACGTGAAGCGGCGTCGCGGCTCGTCCGTCGACGCGCACGCTCCATCCGTCGGTGTACTGGTCGTCGAGCACGACGATGCCGCGGCGGGCGAGTGTCGCCTGAAGCGTCACGCTCGCGTTGCCGTCGCGCACCACCCGGGCAGATCCGGCCGAGCCGCCGGCGAGCGAGGCGACACCGGGTTCCGCACGCTCGACGACGACCGCTCGGCGCGGATCGAAGGTCGGGTCCACGAGTCGCGCATGCGTCGACTCGATCGAGTCGGTCAGCTCGACCGCCGGCGCGACGTATGCGCGCGGGACGGCGCGCGCGTTGCGGAAGATCGTCGCGTCCGGCCCGTTGTAGACGCGGCGCAGAGCGCGCGTGGGGGGCGAGGCGTCGTGCGGACTCGCGATGCCTGCTTCCGCGAGCACGTACCGGACGCCGAGCACGCTCATGAGGTTCAGCGCGTCGGGCGACAGGGCGTCGACCGAAAGCGGCTGCCAGTCGACCTGGTCGGCGTTCACCGTGCGCCACAGTTCGAAGTAGCGCTGCGTCGGCTGTGGAGGGTCGTAGCCCCGGACGTCGCGGAGGCCGTACGTCAGTCCCCAGTCGACCCCGAGCGAGTATTCGAGCCCGCTCACGCGCGCTTCGCCGGCGTGGCGCTGGAGGTAGGCGATCGCCGCGTTGCGGGGCGGGGTCGCCGTCTGCGGGGGACCCATCGGCTGATAGCCGTGCGCGAAATGGAGTGCGTCGAGCACGGCGAGCAGCACGATCGCGGCCGCTGCGGCTCCGCGGTACTGCGGGCGGCGCAGCGCCAGCAGCGCCGCAGTGACGCCCCCGAGGAAGAGCGCGAACCACATCACGCTCGTCAGCGCCAGCACCCCGGCGGACGGGAAGTCCGCGCCCGTGGCGAAGTGCCTCACGACGCGGCTCACGTCCGCCCCCGTGGCGTGCGTCCCGGCGAGCGCGACCAGGGCGATCACGATCCCGCCCAGCGGCACGGTCAGCCACCGCCGGTCCCACGGCCGTTCGTGCAGGGCCTGCAATCCGAACGCCGCGAGCACTGCGATCGCGAGCTCGAAGACGAAGTGCAGGCGCTGCGGCTGGACCAGGTCGAGCAGCGGCAGGTGCGTCACGAGCCAGATGAGGCCCGGCGCGCGCAGCGGGACGGCGAGCCCGACCACGACGAGCAGGACGAACGGCGCCTTGCGCCGCCAGCCGTCGCGGGTGACGAACGCGACCGATGCGATCAGGAGCGTCACGACGCCGGCATAGAACGTGCGCTCGTTGTAGTTCGGCAGCATCGGGACCATCGCGCCGCTCGGCCGCCCCCACCATTCCGGGAAGAGGACGGTGCGGATCGCGCCCAGCGTCATTTCGCCGCCGGGCAACTCACCTTGGCTGCGTGCGAGCGTGCCGACGGTTCCGCGGCTGGAGAGCGCCTCCGGAACGAGCATCGCGGCCATCAGCAACGTCCCGAGCACGAGCCCGCCGCCCACGAGCGCGAGCGGTCGTGCTCGCTCCCGCACCCCGCCTGCTCGCATGGACCCGGCACGCGCGACGGCGTACAGGCCCACGACGACGAGCAGGTGGACCTGCATCCCGGGATGGCCGCCGCCCAGGCCGATCGCCGTTGCGACCGCGAGCCAGAGCGCGTCGCTCAGCCGCCCGCGCACGAAGCAGCGCTCGGCGAGCAGCAGCGTCCACGGCAGCAGCGCTGCGACCGCGGGAAGCGTGTCGTGCGTCAGCCACAGGATGTTTATCGACGAGAACGCGAAGGCCACGCCTGCGAGCAGCGCGGGCAGCAGGCCGAGCCGCAGCGTTCGCGCGAGCAGGTAGGTCCCGAAGCCTGCGACCCACAGCTTCAGCGCGGCGGAGAAGCCGAGCGCCCAGTTGAACGGCAGCACCCAGAGCGGCACGTCGAAGAGCGAGAAGAGGCCGGTCTGCGGGTTGGAGAAGAGCGGCGTCCCGGTGAGCACGTACGGGTTCCACGCGGGGAAGGTTCCCTGGTGCAGCAGCTCGCGCACGAGGTGGCGCCACGGGTAGTCGACCATCGGGACGTCGGTCAACAGAGGGTTGAAGTAGCCGCCGACGTTGACCGCGGTGTGTCTCCACGGCGGGTACAGGTAGAGCGAGGAGAGCGGCGCGAGGAGCCGGCCGCCGACGAGCGCCGGCCACAGGTAGGCGAGCACGACGGCGCCGATCGACAGCGCCGCGACCAGGTTCGGGTAGGCGCCGACGGCACGCAGCGTGCGCGTGGCGACGGCACGCGTCGCGCGCGGCGAGTCGACTCGGACCCCCATCAGCTGTGCTTCCCCCTTCCGACGCTCGGAGCGCTGGCTTGCAGGGCACCGTAGCAGCGGGCATCACCCACAATTCACCCAACATGACGCACCTCTTGCAATGCCTTTCGATCAACCTCTTACTAGATTTCATCGCGCGTTGACACGGCCGCTTAGAATGGGCTTGCGTCACCCGCGTCAGCGCTTCATGGGGGAGCGAGCGGGCACCACGCGACGTGCGTCTTAACACGCTCATCCGGTGGCGGCGCGGCTACCGGGCTCGATCCTGCTCATAATCACATGCGTTCAGCGTTTGCTCAGGCCCTGCTCGACCTCGCCGCCGAGGACGAGCGGATCGTGCTGCTCACAGGCGATCTCGGCTTCGCCGTGCTCGAACCGTTCGCGCAGCGCTTCCCCGACCGCTTCTTCAACGTCGGCGTCGCCGAGCAGAACATGGTCGGCCTCGCGACCGGCCTGGCCGAGGCCGGCCACACGCCGTACGTCTACTCGATCGCGACGTTCGCCTCGATGCGCGGCTACGAGTTCGTGCGCAACGGGCCGATCCTGCACGAGCTGCCCGTGCGCGTGGTCGGCGTCGGAGGCGGGATGGACTACGGCCACAACGGCGTCACGCACTACGCCCTGGAGGACGCGGGGATCATGCGCGTCCAACCCGGGATCGCGGTGATCGCCCCCGCCGACCCCGAGCAGACGACCGCGGCGCTGCCCGCGATCCAAGCCCTCCCCGGCCCCGCCTACCTGCGCCTCGGCAAGGAGTCCCAACCCTGCCCGGGCCTTGACGGCCGCTTCGCGCTGGGCCGCTCCGAGCGGATCGGCGACGGGCGCGACGTCGCGCTGATCGCACTGGGCGGCATGGCCGCGACCGCCGTGGAGGCGGCCGAGCGACTCGCCGCCGACGGCGTCGACGCCTCCGTGCTCGTCGTCTCAAGCCTCAACCCCGCGCCGACCGACGACCTCGTCGAGGCGCTCGCCGACGTGCCAGTCGCGCTCAGCGCCGAGGCCCACTACATCAACGGCGCACTGGGCTCACTCGTCGCCGAGACGATCGCCGAGCACGGGCTGAGCTGCCGCCTCGTACGCGCCGGCCTGCGCGCCACCCCGATCGGCGCCACCGGCAGCCGCCCACACCTCTACCAGCGCCACGGACTCGCGCCCGACCAACTCGCCGCAACCGCCCTGCGGGCGCTCGGCCACGCACTCGCGCCCGCCATGACCGGAGCATTGCAACCACGATGACCGGCCTCACACCCACCGACAAGGCACCGTTCGCCTCGTTGATCCTGCCGATCCACAACCAGGCCGATCACATCGGCAAAGTCGTCACCGGCTTCCTCGCCGACTTCGCGAAGCTCGAGCGCCCGGTCGAGCTGGTGCTCGTGCCCAACGGCTGCCACGACGCCTCGGCCGAGATCTGCGCCGAGCTGGCCGCGCAGCACCCCGACACCGTCCAGCTCGTCGGCCCGCTCAAGCGCGGCGGCTGGGGCCGCGCGATCAACGCCGGCCTGGAGGCCTGCCGCGGCGAGGTCGTCGGCTACACGAACTCCGCGCGCACCACGCCGGAGACGGCGACGCTGATGCTCGCGTACGCGATCGCCTACCCGGAGTCCGTGCTGAAGGCGCAGCGGCGGATCCGCGAGAGCGCCCTGCGGCGCGCCGGATCGGTGCTCTACAACTTCGAGTGCCGGCGCCTGTTCGACCTCGCGACGTGGGACATCGACGGCACACCCAAGTTCTTCCCCAGACGCTTTCACCATCTCCTCCAACTCAGCAGCGAGGCCGAGCTCTACGACCTCGAGTGGATGCGCGCCTGCCGCTACGCCGGCTACCCCGTCGTCGAGATCCCGATCTACCCAACCGAGCGCTTCGGCGGCAGATCCACCACCAGCTACAAATCAGCCATCAGAATGCTCCTCGGCGCCTACCGCATGCGCGGCAGCTTCCACAGCGCACCACCCGGCGGCGTACTGCCCACACCCGACCCCGAGCACAGCGCGAGCACTGACGACGCCCGCCTCGCTCCACGACTCGGTCGAAGTCGCAGGTTGACTGCCGCACGTTGATACAGTCGGCCTAACAGTCGCAAAGGGGGAGCGATGAAGGGGGACCAGCTCGCATACGAGATCCGCCGCGCCGTGGTCGACGAGTCGATGCGCGCGGGGGTCGGACACATCGGCTCGGCGCTGTCGATCGCCGACCTGCTGGCGGCGCTCTACGGAGAGACGCTGCGCATAGGAGAAGCGGAGGAAGCCGAGCGCGACCGCTTCGTGCTGTCGAAGGGGCACGCGGCGCTCGGGCTGTACGCCGCGCTCGCCGCGACCGGCCGGATCGACCGCGAGCTGCTGTCGACCTACTGCGGCGAGGGCTCGATGCTCGGCGCGCACCCGGAGCACGTGCTGCCCGGCGTCGACTTCTCGACCGGCTCGCTCGGCCAGGGCCTCTCGATCGCCGCCGGCGCGGCGCTCGCGGCCCGGCGCCAGCGCTCGCCGCGGCGCGTCTTCGCGCTGCTGAGCGACGCCGAGACGAACGAGGGCTCGATATGGGAGGCCGCGATGTTCGCGGCCCACCAGCGCCTCTCCAACCTCGTCGCGTTGATCGACATGAACGGCCAGCAGGCGCTCGGCTACACGCGCGACGTGCTGGACCCGGGGCCGCCCGCATCCGCGCGCTGGGAGGCGTTCGGCTGGGACGTGCACGGGGTCGACGGCCACGACGCACACGGGATCGCCACGCTGATCGGCGAGCTGGACCTGACCACCGGCCCACCGCACGTGCTGCTCGCGCAGACCGTCTTCGGCCGCGGCGTCTCGTTCATGGAGAGCAAGATCGAGTGGCACTACCTGCCGCTCGAAGCCGAGACCCACCGCCAGGCGGTCGACGAGCTGGAGACGGGCGCGGGCGGGCCCCGCGCCAACGGCCACGCCGCGGCGCCGTCCGGGGCGGCCTGATCGCCGTGGCCACGCGCTCGCTCGTCACCGGCGCCGCCGGCTTCATCGGAGCCGCGCTCGCGCGGCGGCTCGTCGCCCGCGGCGACGCCGTCACGCTGCTGTCCGGCCCCGGCTCGGACCCCTGGCGGCTCGAGCAGCTGCGCGAGGTCGCCGACGTCTCCGAAATTGACCTGCGCGACGCCGACGCGGTCGCCCGCGCGGTGCAGGCGGCGCGGCCGGAGCTGGTCTTCCACCTCGCCGCGCACGGCGCCTACTCGTGGCAGCGCTCGCTGGCGCGCATGATCGAGACGAACGTCGCCGGCTTCGCACACGTCGCCGAGGCGGCGCTCGACGCCGGCGCCCGCGCGATCGTCAGCGCCGGCTCCTCGTCCGAGTACGGCCTCAAGGACCACGCCCCGCCCGAGCACGAGCTGCCCGAGCCCAACAGCGCCTACGCCGTCACGAAGGCCTCGGCGACGCTGCTCGGCGGCTGGCTCGCGGGCCAGCGCGGCGCGGCGATCACCACGCTGCGGCTCTACTCCGCCTACGGCCCGTGGGAGGAGCCGAGACGGCTGATGCCGGCGCTCGTGGCGGCTGGCCTGGACCGCCGCCTGCCGCCGCTCGCCGACCCGGCGATCGCACGCGACTTCGTCTACGTCGAGGACGTCTGCGACGCGTTCCTGCTCGCCGCCGAGCACGCGCAGCCGGGCTCCGGCGCCGTCTACAACGTCGGCAGCGGCCGCCAGACGACGCTGCGCGAGCTGGCCGGCGTCGCGCGCGAGGTGTACGGGATCGAGGAGCAGCCGGCGTGGGCCGCCTTCCCCGCGCGCGACTGGGACACCGACGTGTGGGTCGCCGACGCGCGCCGCGCCGCCGACGAGCTCGGCTGGAGCGCCCGCACGCCGCTGGAAGCGGGCCTCGCGGCGTTCGCCGAGTGGATGGACGAGCAGCCCTCGCCCATCGCCGAGCGTTACCGCACGGCCGTCGGCGCGGCCTGACCGCGCCCAATTCACTGAAATCCCACACATAATGGGTTGAACCCCCGCCACAGCGGGACTAGCGTGCAGCCGTGAGCCTGACCCCGCTGCCATGGCTGCAAGTCCAAGTGGAGCTCGAGGGCAGCAGCGCGGTCGCGTGCGACCCGGCGCCGGGACGGATCGTGATCGTCGGCCCCGGCCACACGTTCCTGCAGCTGGCCGAGACGATCGACGACGCGTTTGCGCGCTGGGACCTCGCGCACCTGCACGCGTTCGAGCTCCCCGACGGCCGCTACGTCGGGCTGCCCGACACCGGCCCGCCGCTCGGCGACGCGCCGCGCTGGCTCGACCACCGCGCCGTCGAGGTGCTGGCGGCCGTCGGCCCCGGCGACCGCTTCGGCTACACCTTCGACTTGACGGAAGGCTGGCGCCACGACTGCCGCGTGCTGGAGGAGACCGTCGACCCGCTGAGCGTCTTCGGCGAGCGTCCCGCGCGCCCGGCGATCGCCTTCGGCTGGGGCTGGATCCCCGACCAGTACGGGCGCACGGCGCCGGACGAGGAGTAGACTCGCACGAGGGGCCGGCGCCTCACGCGCCGGCCGGGGGAATCGTCTTTCACAGGGGGTCGCGCCCGTGCGGATCATGCTGTTGTGCAGCCCGCAGCTGGTGAACTCGAACTACCGCTCCTACCAGCCGCTGGCTGCGGCGGCGCGGCTCGGAGGCCACGAGCTGCTGCGCAACGCGGCGGGCCGGGCGCTCGATCCGCGCGAGCTGCTGTCGTGCGACGTCCTGCATGTCCATCGCGTGGCGAGCATCGAAGCGATCGCGCTCGTGCGGCGCCTGCGCGAGGAGGGGATCGGAATCGTGTGGGACAACGACGACGACGTCGCCGCGCTGCCGAGATCGAACCCGCACTTCGCGAGGCTCGGCGCGAGAGGCCGGCGCGAGCAGGTACTCGGCATCGCCGAGATGGTGCGCCTAGCCGACGTCGTCACGACGCCGAGCGAGGTGCTTGCGGCGAAGTACCGCGAGCAGGGCGCGGCTGACGTGCGCGTGCTGGAGAACTACCTGCCGCGTGAGTTCATGGGCGTCGGCCGCGTGGCGCATGAGGGCGTCACGATCGCCTGCCTGGCGGGCCTGGAGCACCGGCTCGACTACGAGCAGCTCGGGCTGCGCGACGCGCTCGCGCGCGTGCTGGAGGCGCATCCCGACGTGCGGCTGCTGACGATCGGCCACGGGCTCGGCCTCGACCCCGCGCGCACCGAGCACGTCCCGCTGGCGAGGTTCCTCGACCTCGTCCGCACGCTCGCTCGCGCCGACGTCGGGCTCGCACCGCTCTCCGACATCCCCTGGAACCGCGCGCGCTCGAACGTGAAGCTGAAGGAGTACGCGGCCGCCGGCCTCGCCTGGCTCGCCTCGCCGGTCGGGCCGTACGCGGCGCTCGGCGAGCGGGAGGGCGGCCGGCTCGTGCCCGACGGCGACTGGCATGACGCGATCGAGCAGCTCGTGCGCGACGCCCGCGCCCGCCGCAAGCTCGCCAAGCGCGGCGCCAAGTGGGTCAAGGGCGAGTGCATCGCCGACCATGCCGGCGCCTGGGAGACCGCCTTGCGCGACGCCGCCGACCGCGCCCGGGCAGGAGCCCAGGCGCGGAGCGCGGCTTAGCGATCACTCATGACAATGTGACCGTCTGGGTGCTGAACGTAAACGTCCCGGCGAAGCTCCCCGTCCTCGGGCACAGACCGCTTCCGCTGATGAACTGGACCCTGATTTCGGATAGCGAACCGATGGCAGCCACCGTATAGCTCGTAGATTCCCTCCCCGTATGCGTAAACGACGCCAGGCCGCCGGTGGTGCCGGCGTATAGGCAATTGACGAAGCCGCCGAACGAACTGAGGTTTATCGCCGTCCCGACGAGCGCGCTTAGGATCCCCGTCAGATTTCTCGTGGTCAATCTTTCGACTGCCGGTAGCGTGCTGCTGATCAATATCCTCCACGGAAGGCCTAGCGGCCTTTCAATCGTCCCGCCACTGCATCCTTCCCATCTCACTCCGGTGATTTCGCCGTACTGTGCTTCCGCTCTCACGGGTATCGGGCCTCTGGCGACGATGCCAGACAATGTCACAGCGCATATTATGCCGAGGCCTTCTCCGCTGAAAGTGATGTTGCTGCTGCTGGCCGATATCGCCCCCGCCGGCGAGATCGACATTTCCACCGCGTTCGCCGACGACACCGCGAACGCCATCGCGACAAGCGCCGCCGACACGACCAGCGCAGCGCGCAGTCGTTCCCCCATGATGAACCCCCTGTTGTCGAACTCCGCTCCCGGCCCACCCGTCTCGACCGGCCGGAAGCGCGTCGATTCAGCTTAGCGATGGCCACGCGGACGGGGCGCCGCTCCCCCAAGCGGCGCCCCGTGGCGCGTCCCCCTCGTGAGCTGTTGTCGGCTCAGCGGCGCTTCCTGGCCGGACACCCGTGCACGGCGAGGGCCTGGTGGCGGCTGAGCACCTTCCCGTTCTGCGCGGCGAAGTTAATCGACGCGGTTGCGCTTCTGCTCTTCGCCGAGCAGAGGTTGCTGACGGTCCCGAGCGGGCTGCGACCGCCGGACACCAGCCGCAGGATGAACTTCGAGACCGGCACGTCCGGGATCGCCCCGAAGTCCGTCGCGAGGTACTTGCTCTGCGGGATCGTGATGCGGCTGTCGAGGTCGATCGAGACCTGGCCGCGCAGCGCCACCATCATGTCCGGCAGCGGGTGGCCGTTCTTGACGAAGTACACGCCGCCGCGCAGCGGGCTTCTCAGCAGCGGCGTGACCGCCACCGCCGTCCCGGCCTTCGCCTTCGCGCAGTTGCCGGCCTGGAACTGCGCCAGCGTGCACGCTCTCTCGATGATCGGGAGGCGGGCGTTGATCGTCGCGGGCAGCACCACGCGGACCGATCTGAGGTTCGCCTGGCCTGCCGGCATCGTCAGCGTCGCGGTGAGCGGCGTCGTGTGGCCGAAGCCGGTGTGGCCCTTGCCGCCGACCCCGAGCGCCAGCTTTGGCGCGAACGGCAGCGACGCGCAGCCGGTCACCCGGAACGGCGCCGTCTGCGTGCTCGACGCGCCCGCCGTCGACCCGAGCGTCGCGCTCGCACGCATCGCCGAGCAGTTCGTCGGGTTGATCCCGAAGCCCGCCTTGTCGACGTTCACGTAGACGAGGCGCAGCTTGAGCGGGATGCCCTGCAGGATCGTCGGCAGCGGATCGGACACGATCCGCAGCGCAGACGTGTGCCGGTCGACGAACACGGCCGCGCGCACGACGACGTCACCGAGGTCGATCGGCCCCGCCGCCGCGTGCACGACGATCGAGAGCCCGAACGGCGCCCCCTTGTACGGGCCGGTCATGTAGACCCGACCGTCGTTGATGTAGAAGGGGTTCGAGCCCGGACCGGCCGCGACCGTCGTGCTGCCGATGCGCGAGGCCTCGCCGCACGTGCCGGCGTTCGCCGCCGCGTCGGAGCAGAGGGCGACCTTGGAGATGTGACCGAGCACCCCCGCCGGCAGCGAGACGTCGATCCTGCTCAGCTCCTGATCGGAGTCGCCGCGCGAGAAGCGCGTGATCAGCGACGTGCCCCCGCCCGCGAGCTGGCTCGAGGTGCCGGCGTTGAACGAGGGGGCGAAGCCGGGCGAGCAGTTGCCGTCGATCGTGTACGCGTCCGTCGTGTCCACGGTCGGCAGGCTCGCGTTCCACGACGTCATGCTCGCTGTCGTGGTCTTCGTCCCGCACGTCGCCGGATTCACGAGCGGCGCGTACGGGCCGCCGTTGAAGTGCAGGTGCATGGTCGTGAACGGCAGCTGCGGCGTGTCGTCGAACGTCGTCGTCAGCTGGCCGGTGACCGGGTCGGGAGCGACCTTGCCCGGCAGCTTGATGATCACGCCGGGGCCTCTCGCGACGATGTACAGCGCGAGCAGCGAGTTGAACGGGTTGTCGTTCTGGGTTGCGAAGTAGACGTTGCCGGTGAGCGGATCGGGCAGCAGCGGCGAGGCGATGCTGACCGTGCCGATCTTCGACGCGTCCGGGCAGGTCGGGTCGTCGTTCGTGCCGAGCCCGATCTGCAGCGGCGTGCACGCCGCCAGCCCGTTGGCGGACGAGGGCGAGACGGCCATCCCGGCGGGCAGCGTGACGCGGACGCTTCTCAGCGGCGGCGTCGCGATCGCGGCGTCGCTGCCGGACTGGTCGTAAAGCTGATCCGCTGAAGAGACCGTGCCATCCTTCTGCGGCACGGACAGGTCGACGTCGAGCCCGCTCGGCGCACCCGCCGTGTGCGACTCCGGCTGGACCGAGATCGTCGGTCTGAAGCTGAAGCGCGGGTCGTCGCAGCCGGTTGCCTTCCACGGCGCCGACTCGATCGACACGAAGCTGCCCGGGTTCTGCCATGACTCGGCGCGCACGCGCGTCGTCTTGTCGACGCCGCACTCCGACGGCATCGTCAGGAACGGCTTGATCGGCGCGCCGGTGAAGGGTGCCCCGAACACCGTTTGCGAGGGTTGGTTCGGATCGGCCCGCAGCGCGTCGTGCGCCGGGTCGCCCGGCACGCCCCACATCGACAGGTTGGCGCTGCGGATGCCGAACGTCTCGTTCATCTCGACGAGCTGCGCGACGATCGAGTAGTCGCTCGGGTCGAGCGAGGCCAGGATCAGCACGGGCGTGCTGTGGAACTGCAGGCCGAACGCGGCGACGACGCCTCTCGGGGGCTTCAGGTTGAAGACGGGGATGTCGGTCGTCGGGGCGATGCCGGCGCCGGGCTGGTCGACCAGCGCCTCACCGTTCTGGAGCACGAGGTCGATCGTCCCGACCTGCGTGTTCGCCGGACAAGCGCCGCGACCGCCCAGGCCGCTGTTGTCCAGCAGCACTGGATCGCATTGCGGAACCGCCTGCGGGTCGCCGATCAGCCCGCGCGGCAGGCGCGTCTCGAGCGTCTTGACGTGCTGGTCGGCGTCGGTGTACAGCCGGCCCGCGCCGACGTCGGACTTCAGCGTCAGGTTCGTCGAGAAGTTCACGCGCAGCTCGAACGGATGCGAGCCGGCCTGCCGCACCGGGCTCGCGTCCGGGGCGGCTCCGTCGAACACGTCCGCCAGGAAGCGGTTGGCGACGAAGCCGAAGCCGGCCGGCGTCGTGCTGAACGGGGTCGGGTCGGTGTCCGATGCGCTGACGGCCCCGGGGCCGCCTCCGCTGATGGTGACGGAGTTGTCGGCGGTTCCCGACGCGCTCTGGCCGACGGCTACCGTCAGCACGAGCGGGGGAGCAGCGCCGCGGAAAAGCGCGTCCTGCGCCGGCGCGCGTACGATCGGCGAGACGCCGTCATGCGTGCAGCTGACCGTCGGGCCCGGCAGGCCGATGCACGTCCAATCGGCCGACGCGCCGGTCACCGTGACGCCGGCCGGCAGCGTGTCGGTGACCGTGTACGGCGCGCTGGTGTCCTGGTCGCCGAGGTTGAACGCCTGGATGAAGTACTGCCCGGGCTGGCCGGGAACGAAGTTCTGCGGCCCATGCGCGGACGTCACGCTCCACTGCACGGCCGCGGACGCCGACGCCGCGCTCACGAGCGTGAGCAGCAGCGCGACGGCGAGGCAGCAGGCGAGGCGGGCGGGGGTCATCGTCCTCATCTCGATCACGTTCTCCTTCTCCGCCAACTCAGCGGCCATTGGCGGGGACGAGGGTCAGCGTCACGCGTCTGCTCGCGCTGCCGAAGCGGACGACCAGCACGATCCGCAGGCTGGCGCCGTGGGCGAGACGTGAGCGCGCCGCCCTGGACAAGCGCAGGGTGAGCGTCACCGTCGCGGCTTTGCTCGTCTTCCTGCTCGCGCGCACGACGGTGTGAACGTGGCCGCCGAGCCGTGCACTGCCGGCGATCGCGACCGTGCCGGCCTTGTTCACGCGCACATGTATGGCGAGCACTCCGGTGCGCGCGAAGCGAGCCCGCGCGGCCGACGTGATGGCGCCGAGCGAGAGGCGCGGCGGCGTGGGCGGCTTGACGTTGCCGGCGCCGCTCGTCGAGCCCGTGGCCGGGTCGGCCAGCGACGGCGCCCCGGACAGCGCGCCGCGACACTGGTCGCCGGCGCACGGCGAGGGCGGCGGAGGCGCAGGTGCGAAGCCGCCGTCGACACGCGCGTCGTAGAGCTTGTACGAGACGCCTTGCGCATCTGCCGTCAGCGACGTGAGATCCGTGAAGAGGATGTCTCTGCCGTCGGCGGACAGCTCGACGAGGCTCGGGTCGCTGATTCTCGCCGTACCGCTCGTAACCAGGCCCACATGTCCGTCGTGCCACTCGTACAGGTCAGGGCCGTCGTTGCGATCCTCGGTCACGAGTGCGGTCGACGTGCGGAAGACCGCGGTCGATCCGTCGTCGCTGACCGCCCGCAGCCGCGCGAAGTTCGCCGTGAAGAGAGTCGTGAGCGGCGTCGCGGCCGCCGCCGTGGCCGCCGATCCGTCCGTCGGGCACGACATGCACGTGAGGCTGCCGTCGCCCGCGTCGTAGCGGTAGTACTGCGGCAACCCGCCGTTGTCGGATCTCGTGCGCGCGTTGAGATCGGCCGTGTCGGCCGGGAACACGAGCACTCTGCCGTCCGGCGTCACCTGCGACGGAAGGCTCGTGCTGGCCGTGAGGTCGCTGATCCCGTCGG
>CAZGJV010000047.1:0-18154 GCA_964525715.1 uncultured Conexibacter sp.
CCGGTGAGCCAGCGCACGACGCTCGCGCCGACGTCGGCGAGCGGGCCGTCGTGGCGGCGGCCGCCGTGGCCGGCGAACGACGCCAGCAGCGGCGCGTGCTCGCGCGTGTGGTCGGTGCCCGCGTGGAGCGGGTCGCAGCCGTGGTCGGCTGTCAGCACGAGCAGGTCGCCGGGGCGCAGCAGCGCCTGCCAGCGCGCGACGGCGGCGTCGATCTCGCGCAGCGCCGCGTGGAAGCCCTCGACGTCCTTGCGGTGGCCGTAGACCTGGTCCGTCTCGATCAGGTTCGTGAAGACGAAGCCGGCCTCGAGCCTCTCCAGCAGCTCCGTCGTCTGCGCGAGCGCCTCGGCGTTCGTCGCGCCCGGGTGCGCGATGTCGATCCCCTGTCCGGCGAACAGCTGGGCCACCTTGCCGACCGCGTGGACGGGCACCTGCGCCGCCTGCAGCGCGTCGAGGTGGCTCGGCGTCGGCGGCGGGAGCGCGAAGTCGCGGCGGCGGGGCGTGCGGTCGAACGCGCCGCGCTCGCCGTCGAACGGCCGCGCGATCACGCGCCCGACTGCATGCTCCCCTTCCATCAGCTCGCGCACGCGCGCGCAGATCTCGTACAGCTCCTCGACCGGCACCGCCGCCTCGTGCGCGGCGATCTGCAGGACCGAGTCCTGCGAGGTGTAGACGATCAGCGCGCCCTCCGCCAGCGCCTGCGCGCCGAAGTCCTCGATCGCGGCGAGGCCGTCGTTCGGCGCGTTGCACAGCACCGCCCGCCTGGCGATCTGCTCGATCGCCGCGACGATCTGCGGCGGGAAGCCGTCCGAGTACGTCGGCGGCGGTTCGGCCGCGACGACGCCCATCAGCTCCCAGTGCCCGCTCGTCGAGTCCTTGCCCGGGCCGAGCGGGTGGAGGCGGCCGTGGAGCACGGGCGCGGCGGCCGGTGCGACGCCGTCCAGCGGCAGGATCGAGCCGAGCCCGAGCCGTTGCAGCGCCGGCAGCTGCAGCCCGCCGGCCGCCCGCGCGAGATGCGCGAGCGTGTTCGTGCCGGCGTCGCCGTAGTCGGCGGCGTCGGGCAGCGCACCGATCCCGCAGGCGTCGAGCACGACGACGACCGCGCGACGCCCCATGTGCGCGCTCAGTCGGGCCGCTCGGCCGACGCGCGCGGATGCGCGGCGAAGTACACGTCGCGCAGGCGGTCGGCGGACAGGTGCGTGTAGATCTGCGTCGTCGCGATGTCGGCGTGGCCGAGCATCTCCTGCAGCGAGCGCAGGTCGCAGCCGCCCGCGAGCAGGTGCGTCGCGAACGTGTGGCGCAGCGTGTGCGGGCTCATCTTGTCGGCGAGGCCGGCGCTCCTGGCGTGGCGCTGGACGATCTTGTACAGGCCCTGGCGCGTGAGGCCCTGTCCGCGCTGGTTGACGAAGACGTGCGTCTCCTCGCGGATGCCGACGAGCTCGGGGCGCCCGATCGTCAGGTAGGCGATCAGCGCCGCGACCGCCTTGCTGCCGACCGGCACGAGCCGCTCCTTCGAGCCCTTGCCGTTGGCGCGCAGCACGCCCTCGTCGAGGTCGAGCTCGTCGAGTCTGATGCCGACGGCCTCCGAGGCGCGCAGGCCGCAGGCGTACATCAGCTCCAGCAGCGCGCGGTCGCGCAGCGCGGCCGGCGAGCCGCCTCTCGGCTGGGACAGCAGCAGCGCGACCTCGTCGCGGCTGAGCACCTTCGGCAGTCTCTTGCCGCGCGGCGGCCCCTTCAGCTCGGCCGTCGGGTCGCGGTCGAGGATCTCCTCGCGGCGCAGGTGGCGGTAGAACGAGCGCAGGCACGCGACCTTGCGCTGGATCGTCGTCGAGGCGGCGGGCGGCCTCCCGTCCCCGCCCGCGGCGAGGGTCGCGACGAACGCGGCGAGGTCGCCGTGCTCGACGGTCAGCGCGTCCTTGCCCGCGGCGTCCAGCCACGCGCCGTACTGCAGCAGGTCGGAGCGATACGCCTCCAGCGTGTTGCGCGACAGCCCACGCTCCAGCTCGAGGTAGGCGACGAAGTCGAGCACGAGATCCTCGTGGGAGTCCGTGCGCAGAGGTGCGAGCGCGATCGACATGTCAGCGCTCTCATTCGCCGCGACGCCCGCCGGCTCCTGCTCAGCGACGCGCGCGCAGGAGCAGCAGGCCGACGAGCGACTTCGCGTCGCGACACTCGGCGATCGCGTCGTCGAGGCGCGCGAGCGGCCAGGCGACGATCTCGATCCGCTCGTCCTCGTCGACCGGTGGACGTTCGACGTCGCGCAGGTCGGTCGCGAGGTAGACGTCGATGCGCTCGTCGGTGAAGCCCGGACTCGTGTAGATCGACTTGAGGTGCTCCCAGCGGCCGGCCGCCTTGCCGATCTCCTCCGCCAGCTCGCGCTCGGCGGCCTCGCGCGGGTCCTCCCCCGGCTTGTCGAGCTTGCCGGCGGGGATCTCCAGCAGCGCGCGCTCGCCGCAGATCTCGCGCGGCTGGCGCACGAGCCACACGTGCTGCTCGTCGCACGCGACGATCGCGACGGCGCCGGGGTGCGCGACGTTCTCGCGCGTGACCTCCTCCCCGTCCGCGTGGCGGTAGCGCTCGACGCGTACCGTGCCGATGTGACCTGACCAGATCGTCTCGCTGCCGATCTGCTCGAACGGCTCGCCGCTCATGCTCCTGCCTCCCGCGACAGCTCCGCCAGCACCCCACCGGCCGCGAGCGCGGCGGCGAAGAAGAGGCGGTCCTCGTCGAACGTCCGCCCCATCGTGCGGTTCGGCAGGCCGCTCGCGCGGTAGCCCTCGGTGTCGATCGGCGCCTCGACGATGTCGTGGCCGGCGGCGCGGGCCGCGTCGAGCGCCGGGCCGATCCCGTCCATCTCGCTGAACACGCGCGCGCCCGGGGGCACGGCGAGCGTGACGGGTCGCAGCAGCAGCTCCAGCACGGTGCGCGTGTGGTGCGAGAGGCCGCGGTGGCGCTCGCGCGGGTCGCCGGAGGACATGCGCGCTGCAAGTACCGTCTGGCAGCCGAGCGCGAGCGCGGCGTGCGCGGAGTCGAGCGCGACGATCCCGCCGTGGCCCAGGGCCGAGCCCGAGCCGAGGATCCCCGGCCCCGGTCCGACGAGCGCGACGTCCCAGCGTTCGGTCGCGAGGCCGTCGTGGATCGCCCCCGCGGTCGTGATCGCCTCCTGCGCGCCGCCGTAGGCGGGGCCGGCCGTCGTGTGGCCCGCGAGCAGACTGCGGTGCAGGAGCTGGCGGACCGTGTCCGACACGCTGCCCGGCAGCGCGCCGCCGGCCGTCTGCACGTAGCCGACCTTCGCGTGCGGCCTTGCCTGCGCGAGCGCCCAGGCGATCGGCGCGAGCTGGCCGTGGAGCTGGAAGACGCCGACCGGCCTGTCCAGCGGCGTGGCGAGCTCACGGCCCTCGGCGGGGATGACGGCGTGCTGGAGCGAGCTGTAGTTCAGCTTCATCACGTGCGCGCCCGGCATTCCGCGGCCGTCGAGTCCGCGGGTGAGGTTGACGTGGACGAGGTCGAAGCCGCCCGAGCCGAGCTGGAGATCTCGGGCCTCGGTGTTGACGATCACGTCGTCGCCTTCATGGCAGGGACCAACGAGGCTGGTGTCCGCTTGGGCGGGCCGCTCGTTTCCGTCGATCTCCACCGTGAGCTGCTGCCACGCGGACGGGGCCTCGGCGCTGGTCACGATGCCCCGGCGGAGCTTCAGCATCGACCCGGCCCACGGCGGCATCGAGGAGTGGGTCCGCGGCCGGGTTGCAAGTTGTGCCCCCCAGGGGGGCACAAGTTGACACTCATTGGACTGGTGCGTTGTCGAGGAGGGCGAAGGCGACGTCGAGCATCCCTTCGAGGGCGGCGACCGTGACCTGCTCGTTCGGCTGGTGCGGGTGCTCGGTGCCGTTCGCGAGGTTCGCGCAGGGGAAGCCGGCGGCGATCAGTGCGTTCGCGTCGGATCCGCCGCCGGTGACGATGTGGCTCGGGGCGTGGCCGGCGGCGCGCAGCGCCGCCTCCGCGAGCTGCACCTCCGGGGCGGAGGGCTTGAGCCGGTAGCCGTGGAAGAGGCGCGCGACGGTCACGTCGAGGTCGCACTCGGCCGCGTTGGCGCCGTCGGTGAGGTGGTCGACGATCTCGCTGACGACCGCCTCGACCTTCTCCTCGTCGAGGCTGCGCACCTCCGCCTCCACCAGGCAGCGCTCGGGCACGACGTTGATGCCCGACCCGCCGGCGATCGTGCCGACGTTCGCGGTCGTCTCCTCGTCGAGGCGGCCGAGCGGCATCGCGGCGATCGCGCGCGCAGCCGCGACGATCGCGCTGCGGCCGGCCTCCGGGCGGATCCCGGCGTGCGCGGCGACGCCCTGCAGCTCGGCGACGATGCGGTGGTAGTGCGGCGAGGCGAGCACGATCTCGCCGATCGGCGAGGCGTGGTCGAAGACGTAGCCGAAGCGGCTGCGCAGCTTGGCGGCGTCGAACGCCTTCGCCCCCGCCAGCGCGAACTCCTCGCAGACGGTGAACAGCAGCTCGACGGGCACCGGCAGCGACTCCGCGGCCCAGCGGCGGGCGGCCTGCAGCATCACGGCGACCGCAGCCTTGTTGTCGGCGCCGAGAATCGCATCCTCCCGGTTGCGCCACACGCCGTCCTCGCAGACGGGAACCACCGCCCCGGTCAACGGAACCGTGTCGAGGTGGGCGCAGAGCAGGATTCCCCCCTCGATGCCGCCGTCGGCCGAGGGCAAGCGCGCCAGCAGGTTCCCCGCATCGGAGCCGGCAATCGCCCCCGCATCGTCCTCGAAGACGTCGAGCCCCAGCCCGCGCAGCTCTGCCGCCACCCGATCCGCGCACGCGCGCTCGTGCCCGTACGGCGACTCGATCGCGCACAGCTCGGAGAACAGCTCGCCGAGGGAGCGGCGCTCCCCCGCGTCGGCCCGCCTCACGCCGTCGTCGAGCGCGCGCCGTGCGCGGTGGCAGCGCCGGCATGGTCGAGCGCCGCGCGCACGAAGCCGCGGAACAGCGGCGCCGGACGGTCCGGGCGCGACTTGAACTCGGGGTGGTACTGCGAGGCGACGAAGAACGGGTGCTCGCTCACCGGCAGCTCGACCGCCTCGACGAGCTGGTCGTCCGGCGAGGTGCCGCCGACCACGAGGCCCGCGTCCTCGATGCGGCGGCGCAGGTGGTTGTTGACCTCGTAGCGATGGCGGTGGCGCTCGTAGATCACCGGCTCGCCGTACAGCTCGCGGATGCGCGTGCCCTCGTGCAGCTTCACCGGGTCGGCGCCGAGGCGCATCGTGCCGCCGAGGTCGGAGATCTCCTTCTGCTCCGGCAGCAGGTCGATCACAGGCCACGGCGTCTCGGGGTCGAACTCGGTCGAGTTGGCGCCCTCCATGCCGACGACGTGGCGCGCGAACTCGGCGACCGCCACCTGCATGCCGAGGCAGATGCCGAGATACGGGATGCCCTGCTCGCGGGCGACGCGCGCGGCGGCGATCTTGCCCTCGATCCCGCGCCCGCCGAAGCCGCCGGGGATCAGGATCCCGTCGACGCCGGCGAGCCGCTCGGCCGCCTGGTCGGCGTCGAGGTGCTCGGAGTCGATCCAGTCGATCTCGACCTTGCCGCCGTGCTCGATGCCGGCGTGGCGCAGCGACTCGACGACCGACAGGTAGGCGTCCTCGAGCTTCACGTACTTGCCGACCAGGGCGATCTTAACCGGCTGAGTCGCCTGCTCCGCGCGCTGCGTTATCGCCTCCCACTCGGTCAGGTCGGGCGCGGGCGCTTCCATGCGGAAGTGGTCGAGCACGAAGTCGTCGACCTGCTGGTCGACGTAGTTGAGCGGGACCTTGTAGATGTCGTCCACGTCGGAGGCGGAGACGATCGCCTCGACCGGCAGCGACGCGAACAGCGCGATCTTCTTGCGGATCTCGTGCGACAGGCGCTCCTCGGAGCGGCACATCAGCATGTCGGGCGCGATGCCGATGCGGCGCAGCTCGTTGACGGAGTGCTGCGTCGGCTTCGTCTTCAGCTCGCCGGCGTGGCCGATGTAGGGCACGAGCGTGAGGTGGATGAACATGCAGTTGCGCCGGCCGACGTCGACCGGGAACTGGCGGATCGCCTCCAGGAACGGCAGCGACTCGATGTCGCCGACGGTGCCGCCGATCTCGGTGATGACGACGTCGACGTCGCTCGCGTCGGCGACGAGCTTGATGCGGTGCTTGATCTCGTCGGTGATGTGCGGGACGACCTGGACGGTGCCGCCGAGGTAGTCGCCGCGGCGCTCGCGGCGGATGACCGCGTCATAGATCCCACCGGCGGTGACGTTGGAGCCGCGGCGCGTGTTGGCGCTCGTGAAGCGCTCGTAGTGGCCGAGGTCGAGGTCGGTCTCGGCGCCGTCCTCCGTCACGAACACCTCGCCGTGCTGGTAGGGCGACATCGTGCCGGGGTCGACGTTGATGTACGGATCGAGCTTCTGCAGTTGGACCGTGAGCCCTCGCGCGACGAGCAGCCGCCCGATCGAGGCAGCGGCGATGCCCTTCCCCAGCGAGGACACGACGCCCCCCGTCACGAAGATGAAGCGGGTCGTGCCGTTCGTGGAGGCGTCAGGCATGCGCGTCATTCCTTCCGATCGAGTCTATCTGCCGCAGCAGCGGCGTACGTTCTATGAGCGCGGAGAGCGAGCGAAACTCGCCGTAGACGGTCAGCGCGAGGACGAGGGCGAGGGCTATGAGCTGGCCGGTGGTGTCGAGGGCGTAGATCAGCCAGAGGCCGGCAAGGCCGCCGATCAGGTTGGCGCCGACGTCGCCGAGCATCGTTCGCTCGCGGAGGTCGTAGAAGCCGACGACGACCGCCGGGGCCGCGAGCGGTCCCAGCACCCACAGCGGCACGTTCACGCCGTATCGCCCATGCCACGCGATCAGCGACAGGACGACACCGAGCAGCACGAACGCCTTCGCCGAGCGGCCCGGCCGCAGGTCGAGCAGGTTGAAGAGGTTCGTCGTCAACACCAGCACGGCGACCTGCAGGAGGTAGTGGCCGGTGCCGAAGAAGGTCTCGCCGGCGAGCGCGTAGAGAGCGAGCGCGAGCGAGCCGACCGCCTTCAGCGCGCCGGTGCTGAACTCGCCGCCCAGGATGGCGCTGCCATGGCCGCGCCAGCCGCGCGAGCGGCCGGCGAGCAGGTCGTCGACCAGGCCGAGCAGCGCGACGCCCAAGAGGTAGGTCAGGCTGAGCCCGCCGACGCCGAAGGCGTCGAGCTTCGCGATCTGCGCGAGGGCGGTGCAGATGCCGACCGCCAGCACCCCCGCCGCAACGATCGCGATCCCGCCCGGGAACGGCAGCGACACGCCCCGGTAGTTCTCCCGCGTGAAGCCCTCCGCCTGCAGGTGCCGGAGGATCGCCGGCGTCAGCAGGAGCGCCGCGGCGAGCGCGACGAGCGTCGGGAGGGCGTGCACTCCGGCACCGTAGCCGCGGAGGCGGACGGCGGCCCTACTGCAGCAGCGGCGGGAGCCGACCGCCGTCGGCGGTCGCCTTCACGCCGAAGCTGCCGCGCTGGCCGGCCAGCGCGTAGACGAGCGCCGCACGGCCGATCAGGTCGTCGAGGTCGTCGACGCTCGACATCCCCTGACCCTTGAACCAGCCGACCTGCGAGACCTCCGCGTCGGTCGTCTCGACGCCGACGACCGGAACGTCGTGCGCCAGCAGGCCGCGCACGAGCCCGTCCTCGAACGCGGCGACGGCGTCTCTGTCCGCCTTGGGGAGCGTCGGCGTGTCGCGCACGATCACGATCCCGTCGGCGCCGCCGAGCGTGCCGCTGCCCTCGCGCAGGAGGTCGCGCCGCGCGGCGCGCAGCAGCGCCCCACCCTGCGTGAATTGGATCCCGAGGCGCGTCCCGAACGGATGCAGCAGGCTCGCGTCTTCGACGAGCTGTTCGTAGCGCGTGCCGCGCGCGTCGGCTGCGAGGCCGCTGACCTCCAGCGGCTCGCGGATCACCGACACCGACGTCAGCTGGGCGCCCGAGCCCTGCAGCGCGGCGTTCGTGAGGTTCCACATGCGGTCGGAGGGATCGCCCAGCTCGATCAGCGCGATCCGCTTGCCCACGAGCCGGCCGCCGACGAGCGCCGGGTAGGCCGCCTGCTCGAAGCGCTGACGCTCCTGCAGTTGGCCGAGCGCGGCGTCGCGCTGGGCCTGCGCCTGGCGCACGTCGCCGCGCAGCGAGGCGCGCACGTCGTTCTCGGCGCTGGAGACGAGCCCCTTGTCGCCGATCGCGACGCCGAGCAGCAGCCCGATCGCGAGCGACAGAAAGACCGCGACGAGCGACAGGGCGTGGTAGCGGAAGTTGAGCATTCCGGAGAAGAGGGTGGCATCCGCGCCGGGCGGGCGCCGTCAGGTGGTGATGCCGAGCAGCACCTGCAGCTTGAGCCACAGCAGGTCGGCGACGTCGTGCAGCCCGGGCGTCAGCAGGATCACGGCCATCAGCACGAGCGCGCCCGTCAGCGCCAGCAGCAGTATCGGCGCCGTGCCGGGCCGCGGGCGGTAGAGGCGGCTCACGCCCTTCGCGTCGACGAGGATCTCCCCCACGCGCAGACGCGTCAGGAACGTCGAGGCCATCCCGCGCCGCGCCTTGTCGAGGAACTCGACGAGGTTGAAGTGCGAGCCGACGGACACGAGCAGCTCCGCGCCCTTCTCGGCGGCGATCAGCATCGCGATGTCCTGGCTGGTGCCGGGCGCCGGTACGACCTTGTGCTCGAGCCCGAGCTGCTGCAGGTACTCGCGGCCGGGCGCGCGGCCGTCGGGATAGGCGTGGACCACCAGCTCGGCGCCGCAGCGCAGCGTCGCCTCCGCGGCGGAGTCCATGTCGCCGACGATCATGTCCGGTCTGAAGCCTTCCTGGAGCAGCGCGTCGGCGCCGCCGTCGACCCCCACGAGCACCGGCTTCAGGTCGCGGATGTACGGGCGCAGCGCCTTGATGTCGCGCTTGTGGTCGACGCCGCGCACGACGATCAGCACCGGGCGGTCGCGAAAGTCGGTGTCGAAGCGCGGCAGCTCGATGCGGCCGGCGAGCAGGTCGCGCTCCTCCAGCATGTACTGGACCGTGTTGTGCGCGAACGCCTCGAGCGCCTCGCCGATCTCCGCGCGGCGGCGATCGGTGTCCGCCTGGATGCGGTCGGCTTCGAGCAGCACGCCGGTCGCGAGGCGCTCGCCGCGGCACCACACCTCGCCGCCCCGCAGCACGACCGGGTCGCCGTCCTGCAGGCGCTCGAAGAGGCCGTCGCCCGGCACGTCGACGAGCGCGATGCCGGCCTGGGCGACGAGCAGCGGCCCCATGTTCGGGTAGCTGCCGGTCGAGGACGGCGAGCAGTTGACGACGCCCGCCACGCCGCACGCCACGAGGTCTTCCCCGGAGACGCGGTCGAGGTCGCGATGGTCGACGATCGCGACGTCGCCCGGTCGCAGGCGCTTGACGAGGTGCTTCGTGCGCTTCCCGAGCCGCGCGATGCCGGCCACCTCGCGCGGCGGCGCTTGGGGCGGCGACGTGGCGGCTGTTGAGGGGAAGGTAGCCACGAGGGCAGCCAAGTCTACGGACCGCCGTGGCTGTACCGTCGAGGCGCCGTCAGGCCGCTTTGAGCAGCTCTCTTGCGTGTCGCCGCGCCGCTCTGTCGGTCTCGTCGGCGCCGAGCATGCGGACGAGCTCGGCGACGACGGCATCTCTGATGAGCTGTGTGACCGTCGTGATGGCCGTCTCGCCGCCGCCGTCCTTGGCGATGCGGAAGTGGCGGTCGGCGTGGGCGGCGACCTGCGGCAGGTGCGTGATGCACAGCACCTGACGCTCGGCCGCGAGCGCGTGGAGCTGGGCGCCGACGGCGTTTGCCGTGTGGCCGCCGATGCCGGCGTCGACCTCGTCGAAGACGAGCAGGCGGGCGGCGGAGTCGGCGTCCGCGTTGGCGACGCCGAGCAGCGCGAGCATCACGCGCGACAACTCGCCGCCGGAGGCGACCTCGCGCAGCGGGCCGGCGGGCACGCCCGGGTTGGCGGCGATCAGCAGCTCGACTGCGTCGGCGCCGCTCGGGGAGGGTGGGGCATCCTCTCCGCGGGGGGTGATCTCGACCTCGAAGCGCGCGTCGGGCATCGCCAGCTCGGCGAGCCGCGCACGCACCTCCTCGGCGAGCGCCGGCGCGGCCGCGGCGCGCGCGTCGTGCAGCTCGGCGGCGACGGCCGCCAGCTGCGCGCGGGCAGCCTCCAGCGCGGCGGTCGTCTCGGCCAGCGCCGCCTCGGCGCCGGTCAGCTCGTCGCGGCGGGCGCGGCACTCCTCTGCGTGCTGGAGGACCGCGGCGATCGTGCCGCCGTGCTTGCGCTCCAGTCGCGCAAACGCCTCCAGCCGCTGCTCCACAGCCTCCAGCCGGCCGGGCTCGGCTTCGATCCCGTCGAGATACCGATGCAGCTCGGCGGCGACGTCTTCGGCCTCGATCGCGAGCGCGCGCAGGCGCTCGGCGAGCGCGTCGAGCGCCGGGTCGACGCCGGCGACCGCGTCGAGCTGGCGCCCGGCGGCGCCAAGCAGCTCGCCCGCGCCGCCCTCTCCGCTCTCGGGCGCGATCGCCTCGGCGCCGGCGGCCGCCGCCCCGCGCAGCGCCTCGGCGTGGCGCAGCCGCTCGCGCTCGGCGTTCAGCGCGGCCTGCTCCGCCTCGCTCGGGTCGGCCTCCTCGATCTCGCGCAGCTCGAACTCGAGCAGGTCGAGCTCGCGCTCGCGTGCGCCGTCGAGCGCACCCAGCTCCTCGGCGCGGCGCAGCGCGGCGCGGACCTCGGCGTGCGCGGCGGCGGCAGCAGCCCGCCGCGCACGCTGCGCGGGTCCGCAGAAGCCGTCGAGCACCTCGAGCTGGGCGGAGGCGAGCATCAGCCGGCGGTGCTCGTGCTGGCCGTAGAAGGCGAGCAGCTCGCCGCCGATCTCGCGCAGGTCGCCGACCGTCGCGGCGCGCCCGCCGAGGTAGGCGCGCGTGCGCCCGTCGGGCCACACGCGGCGCGCGAGCACCAGCTCCTCGGCGCCCGCCGGCAGCCGCTCGCCGAGCAGCTCGCGCACGCGCGCGTCGAGCGCGAAGATCCCCTCGACGTAGGCCTCCTCGGCGCCCGGGCGCACGATCCCGCTGCGCGCTCTGCCGCCGAGCAGCAGATCGAGCGCGTGCGCGAGCATCGTCTTGCCCGCGCCCGTCTCGCCCGTCAGCACGTTGAGCCCCGGCCCGAGCCGCAGCTCGGCGCGCTCGATCAGCAGCAGGTTCTCGACGCGCAGCTCGTGGAGCATGCGGCCGAGTGTCGCAAGCGCGGCCGACGGAACGCGAACAGGCGTTCGCCCGACGCTCAGACGCCGGTCGCGAGGCGCCCGAACTTCTCGCGCAGGCGGTGGTAGAAGCTCGCGCCCTGCACCTGCGCGAGCGTGCCGACGCCGCCGACGAAGCGCGCGCTGACGCGGCCGCCCGGCTGCAGTTCGCACATCGGGCGCCCGTCCACGGAGACGTCGACCGGTTCCTCGTTGGAGCGGCTGCGTACGGCGATCGGGTCCTGCGGCGCGACCACGAGCGCGCGCGCCGTCAGCGAGTGCGGCGCTATGAACGAGACCGCGAGCCCTTCCACGCCCCACGCCATCACGGGGCCGCCGTTGGCGAGGTTGTAGCCGGTCGAGCCGGCCGGCGTGGCGATCACGAGGCCGTCGCAGCGCACGCGGCCGACCTCCTCCTCGGCCACGCTGAACGCGAGGTCCGCGACGCGCAGCCCCTGCTTGCGGTGGAAGGACACGTCGTTCATCGCGAGCCAGGTGTTCTTGCCGGCGCTGACCTCGATCCCCGGCAGGCTCAGCACGTCGAAGTCGCCGCGCAGCGCGCGCTCCGCGCCGGCCGTGACACCGTCGGGGTCGATCGTCGCGAGGAAGCCGACCTCGCCGAAGTTGATGCCGAAGACCGGCACGCCCGTGCGCGCGTAGGCGCGCAGGCCGTGGAGGATCGTGCCGTCGCCGCCGAGCGCGATGCAGAGGTCGGCGTCGCGCGCGACGGGCGCGTCGAGGATCAGCCCCTCGCCGGGCGCGAGCGCGTGCTTGCGCGTCTCCTCGGGCGTGAAGCTGAGCGTCCAGCCGGCCGCGCGCGCGACCTCGACCAGCCGCACGAGCGCGGCGCGCGTCTCGTCGGGACGGCGGTGCGTGAAGACGGTCGCGACTCTGCCCATGCGCGTCAGCTCCCCTCGGCCGCGTCGGCCGGCTCGGCCGCCAGCGCGGCGGCCTCCAAGTCCTCGACCGCGCCGGCGCGCCCGGCCTCGGCCAGCCACACGAAGCTCTCGCGGTTGCCCTTCGGGCCCGGAAGACCCGAGGACGCGTAGCCGAGCACCGCGGCGCGCAGCTCGCGCGCGGCCGCTCCCGCCGCCACGAGCGCGGCGCGGCGATCCCCGGCGTCGCGCACGACGCCGCCCTTGCCGACCTTCTCGCGGCCGACCTCGAACTGCGGCTTGACGAGCGCGACGCAGTCGAACCGGTCGGCGGTCGCGGCCAGCACGGCCGGCAGCACCTTCGCGAGCGAGATGAACGAGACGTCGATCACGACGAGGTCGGGCGCGTACGGCAGCTCGGACGCGTCGAGCGCGCGCGCGTTGCGGCGCTCGAGCACGGTGACCCGCTCGTCGGTGCGGATCTGCCAGCTCAGCTCGCCGTAGGCGACGTCGAGCGCGACGACGTGCGCGGCGCCGCGCTGCAGCAGGCAGTCGGTGAAGCCGCCCGTCGAGGCGCCGACGTCGAGGGCGCGCCGGCCCGCGACGTCGAGCCCGAAGGCGTCGAGCGCGTTGGCGAGCTTGCGCCCCCCGCGCGAGACGAACTCCTGCTCGGCCGCGACGGCCACGAGGACGTCCTCGGCGACGAGCTGGCCTGGCTTGTCGGCGCGTCGCCGCGCGTCGCCCAGCAGCACCTCGCCGGCGAGCACGGACGCGGCCGCGCGCGAGCGGGAGGCGAAGACGCCTCGCTCCGCGAGCAGCGTGTCGAGTCGCACCTTCGTCGCCATCGCGGGTGGAACGCTACCGGCCCCGAGCGGCGACCCGTGCGGGAGCGCCCGGAGGGGACCGCCAGCCGGCCGAATCCTCTGTGCGCCACCTCACACACAAGCACGTCACAAGCACGCACCATGGTTGACGTAATGACCGCACTTCGCCCCACCATCTCGCTCCCTACGCACGGAGCCTTCGAGCTGCCGATCGGCGTGCTGGCGCTGGTGGCGCCGTTCGCGCTGAGCTTCGGACTCGCCGGCGCGGTCGTCTCGGTCCTGATCGGCGTCTGCACCGTCGGCCTCGCGCTCGACGCGGCACAGCATCCGGCGCAGGTCTCGGCCCACCAGGCGTTCGACTACGGGATCGCGTTCGCGGCCGTGGTCGCCGCCGTCCCGCTCGCGCTCGCCGGCCAGGCCGCCGCGGCGCTGTTCCTCGGCGCCGTCGGAGTCGCGCTGCTCGCGCTCGACGCCGCCACCCGCTACTCCGCGCGGGCCTCCTAAAACTTCCCCCACCGATCAAGCAACACCACATAGACACATCTCTCCTCCCTGGAAACGGTCCGCTTCGGCGGGCCGTTTCCTTTTAAGCGTCGTCGCGTCTGGACGCCGACTGGACAGTCGGTCGGATCTCCGACCTGCCCGCTCATCCACGCTCCTCCGGCGGTCGATGCGTGTTGTAGATCCCTGTCCCATGCCGCCGACGCCGCTCCGCATCCTGCTGCCGCTGCTCGCCTTCCTGGCGCTGCTGATCCCGGCTGCCGTCGCGTCGGCTGACGGGACGATCGGCCTCTCCTCCGGCAGCTACACCGTCCGCAAGGGCGAGGGCGACGCCGTCATCACGGTCGTGCGCAGCAATCCGCGCGGCACGGCCCAGGTGCGCTACGGCGCGTGGCATGTCACCGCCCAGCCGAACATCGACTACCGCCCCGTCGGCGGGCGGATCGACTTCGCCGACGGACAGGCGCAGGCAACCTTCACGATCCCGATCCTCAACGACGGCTTCCCGAAGGGACCGGTGACCGTGCGGATCGGTCTCTACGGCCCCTACCCGGACCCGCTCGGCCAGACGAGCCAGGCGATCCTCACGATCCTCGACGCCAACAGTGCGTCGGACGCGCGCGACCCGCTCAACCCGCTCGGCCTGTCGCCGCCGCCGCCGGGCACGAACCCGCTGCTGGGCGCGCGCTTCTTCGTCGATCGCCAGTGGGGCCTCGCGAGCGTGGTCGCGCACCAGGTCAGCCACCGCCAGCCCGGCGTCTCGCATCAGCTCGACGCGATCGCCAGCCAGCCCGAGGCGCATCGCTTCGGCACCTGGGACCACGATCCCCGGCACACCGTCGGCGCCTACCTCGCGCGCGCGCACGCCGCCGACCCGGGCTCGATCCCGCTCGTCGAGACCTACCGCCTCAAGCACCTCGCGTGTGGCGGCGTGAGCGACTCGCCCGCCGACGTCGCCAGCTACGAGCGCTGGTACCGCAGCTTCGCGCAGGGGATCGGCAACGCGCGCACCGTCGTCTTCTTCGAGATCGACGCGCTGATCACGACCGGCTGCCTCTCGCACCACGGCCTCCAGGTCCGCATCGCCGAGCTGAGCAACGCGATCTCCACGCTCGCGGCGCTGCCGCATGCGGTCGTCTACGTGGACGCCGGGGCCGCCGACGCGCTCGGCGCCAGCCGCACCGCGCACCTGCTGCGCTCGATCGGCGTGGGCCGGATCCAGGGCTTCTTCGCCAACGCGACGCACTTCGACTGGACGAGCAACGAGATCCGCTACGGCGAGGCGATCGTGCGGCGACTCGGCAACGTCTCGCACTTCGTCGTCAACACCGCGGTCAACGGCCGCGGGCCGCTCGTGCCGCGCCACAAGGTCGGGCACGGCAACGAGCTGCTCTGCAACCCGCGCGGGCGCGGCCTCGGTCCGAGACCGACGGCGACCGTCCCGGCGCGCTACCGCAACCTCGACGGCTTCTTCTGGATCGGCAACCCGGGCCGGTCGGGCGGCACCTGCGGCATCGGCGACCCGCCGACCGGCTCGTTCTTCCTCGGCTACGCGCTGATGCTGATCAAGGACGCGGACTACCGCATCCGCTGACGGCCGCGGGCGGGATCAGCCGCCGAGCAGCCGCGCCTTCTGCTGGGCGAACTCCTCGTCGGTCAGCACTCCCTGGTCGTGCAGCTCGCCGAGCTGGCGCAGCTGCTCGATCGCGTTCGGGGCGAGCCCACCGGCGGCTGGAGCGGCCGGCGCCTGCTGCTGCTCGCCTTCGAGCTGCTGCAGGCGGGCCTCCTGTTCGGACTCGCGCTCCTGCGACTGGGCGTGCCGCTTGCCGGCCACGTAGGCGCCTCCGCCGACGGCGGCGGCGCGCAACAGCGGGCGACGGCGCATGAGGGGCATCTCGGTCTCCCCTCAGCCCTGCTCGTCGGGCAGCGCGAGCCCGAGCGCGAGCATGATCTCCGGCGCCGCGGCGACGACACGCGGGCCGCCGACCTGCGGAGCCACCGCGCGCAGCACGCCGAGCACGTCCTCGGGCGAGGCGCCCTCGTCGAGCGCGTTGCCGACCTGCCACAGGTAAGACGCCGGCGGCGCGTCGAGCGCGATCAGCGCCGCGATCTTCACGAGCGCGAACGTGCGCGCGTCGAGCCCGGTGCTCGCCAGCTCCGCCTCGCGCATCCCGACCGCCTGCTCGAGGATCGACATGTCCCCCACGGAGAGGCCCGTGAGGGCCTGCTGGGTGTCCTCCGCCACAACCGCCATGCTGCCCGTCCTTTCGTCGCCGACCGGCCATCTGCAGTGTCTGACGCCTGCGAGCGCCGCGCATCGCCCGATCTGGATGACGCGTCGACACCGGATCCGGGTGGATTTATTCGCCGCCGGCGTCCGGATCGTCTACGGTCTGGCCGTGCACGGCGGCCATCGCCAACAGGCATAGCCCGCCGCGCCGCGCCGCATGACCGATTCGACCCCAGCTCCGTCTCCCTCCCCGCGCCTGCCGCGGGGGCGGCGCTATGCGGTGCGGACGCTGCTCGCGATCGCGACCGTGCTGGCGCTGCTGTCGATCGTCGCGGTGTGGGCCAACCGCCAGCTCCTGAACGCCGACAACTGGGCGACGACGAGCACGGCGCTGCTCGAGAACAGCGCGGTGCGCACCGCCGTCTCCGGCTACGTCGTTGACCAGGTCTACGCGAACGTCGACGTCAGCGGCGAGCTGGCGGGCGCGCTGCCGACGAGATTCAAGCCACTCGCCGGCCCGGCTGCCGGCGGCCTGCGCAACGTCGCGCAGGACCTGACCGACAAGGCGCTCGGGCTGCCGCAGGTCCAGCAGGCATGGCGCGGGGCGAACAAGCTCGCGGCCGAGCGCTTCATCGCGATCGCCGAGGGCAAGTCGACCTACGTCAGAATCTCCGGCAACACGGTCTACCTCGACCTCGGCGCGCTGGTGACCGACGTCGGCGGCCGGCTCGGGCTGCCGGCGGACCTGATCGCGAAGATCCCGCCGGGCGCCGGCAGAGTCGCGATCGTCAACAGCAGACAGGCGTCCGCCGTGCAGAGCGTCACGGCGGCGCTGCGCGGGCTCGCGCTCGTGCTGCCGCTGCTCGGCGTGGCGCTGTTCGCGCTCGCCGTGGGCCTCGCGGGCGGGCGTCGCCGCCAGACGCTGCGCGCCGTCGGCTGGTGCCTCGTGCTGGCGGGCGCGATCGCGCTCGTCGCGCGCTCGGTCGTCGGCCAGCGGGTCGTCGACAGCCTTGCACAGACCGACGCCGTCAAGCCCGCGGCCCAGGCTACGTGGGACATCGGCACGAGCATGCTGCACGACATCTCGTGGGCGACGATCGCGATCGGCGTGCCGGTGATCGTGGCGGCCTGGATCGCCGGGCCGATGCGTCCCGCGCACGCGCTGCGCGGCGCTGCCGCGCCGTGGCTGCGCGAGCGGCCCGAGATCGTCTACGGCGTCGCCGCGGCGCTCGTGCTGCTCGTGATCGCGTGGGGACCGATCCCCGCGACGCGGATGGTGCTGCCGGTGCTGCTGATGATCGTGCTCGTGGCGCTCGGCGTCGCCGCGCTGCGACGCCAGGTCGCCGTCGAGTTCCCGCAGGCGACCGTGAGCGGCGCGCAGACGGCGTGGCAGGAGCGCTGGACGCACGCGCGGAAGTCGGTGGGCGCGCGCTTCTCGCAGCTCGGCGACCGCGCGGCGCACCTGCGCGACGGCAGCCGCCCCGCGCTCGGCGAGGGCGCGGGCCCAGCAGGCCAAAGTGGCAACGGGGCGCCGGCGGCGATCTCGCCGTCCGAGCGGATCGCGCTGCTCGAACGGCTCGCCTCGCTGCACGAGCGCGGCGTGCTGAGCGACGCCGAGCTGGCGGCCGAGAAGGCGGCGCTGCCGCCGGCCGCCAGAGCTGCCTGAGTCGCTGCGCGTCAGATGCTGCCGGTGGCGGACAGCGCCGCGAGCAGCGTGACCGCGGCGACCGTCGCGTACAGCGGCAGCGCCACGCCCGCGAGCGTCGCCTCGTGCTCGACCGTCCGCGAGCTGGGCGCCTCGTCGCGGACCAGCTGAACCGCGCCCGCAGCGACGGTCACGACGCCGAGCACCGCCAGCGCCAGCGCCGCCCATGCGAGGCCCACCGCCCCGCCGGCGGCGAACAGCACCGCCAACACGAGTCCCGCGATCCCGAGCACAGGCTGCAACCCGAGCGACGGCGCCGAGAACGCGCCGTGCCCGAGCGGGATCGCGACGAGCGCCATGAAGACCCACAGTCCCAGCGCAAGCCACTCCATCGCGCCACCTCCTCGGTCGTGTGCCCCGCCGACGTTAGGCAGAGCGTGCGGCGCTCGCATCGCCCGATGAGGATGACCCGAGCGCCGCTGCGCCCAGCTCGCGCGTGGCGTCGCGCTGACTACATCGTGCCGACGTGCTGCGGCGAGCCGACCGCAGCCAAGATCCGCTGCGCGATCGCCGTGCCGGTGAAGCCGACCTCCTCGTGCAGCAGCGCGGGCGCGCCGTGCGTGACGAAACGGTCGGGCAGGCCCACGCGCAAGATCCGCGACGGCAGACCGGCGTCCGACAGCGTCTCCCACACGGCCGAGCCGAAGCCGCCGGCAAGCACGCCCTCCTCGACCGTCACGAGCAATTCATGCTCGGCCATCAGCTGGGCGACGAGGCCGGCGTCGAGCGGCTTGGCGAAGCGCG
>CAZGJV010000048.1:0-15120 GCA_964525715.1 uncultured Conexibacter sp.
GGCGACGCTGAATAGCACGCCGAAGAACGCCGTCGGCTGGATGATCGTGTCGGCGAGCGCGTTGCCGCTTCCGTCGAACGCCGGCGTCGGTCCGTCGTCGTACGTGAAGAGCCTCAGCCCGTTCGTCCCCGCTGCGAGCAGCGTGTAGGTCTGGCCGGTGCTCGAGTTGATTATGGGATTGCCGCCCGGATCTCTCATCACGAAGTACGATCCCGTCGGGCTGCCGCCACTGTCGTCGCCGCTCGCGAGTAGGAGCGTGCCCGTCAGTGGGAACGAGAGTGCACTCGCCGTCGTCGCGGCAACGCCGGCCGTCAGCGACAGCAGCGCTGCCACCATCATGGCGACCAGCAGCGGAGCCCGGCGAAGTGCGGGCGTGGTTCTGCTCACTTGCGATCACATCCTTTCGATGTGTTTTGCCGCATCACCCCCGTTGGATGACACGAAGATTCAGGACCGGAGCTCACCCCTCCGGCGGACGTGGAAGCGCGTCGCCGGCTGGATCCGGTCGGTTCGAAAAACAATAGCACCTTCTCTACCAAGTTTGTAGGGAATGCGGTCGAGCGCACAGACGCGGCACGGGCTCGTCCGCTCGTCCTACTGGGTCATCGGGCTCCGCGGTGCGGCGTCCGCATCGCTGCTGCCCGGACCCTCGTGGAAAGGACCGTCGTGGCGATAGTACGGCTGCTCGAGCGGCGACAGGGGCGTCTGCTCGCGGATCAGGTCCGCCGCCTTCTCGGCGAGCATCACGACGGCCGCGTAGATGTTCGCGTTGGTGATGTGCGGCATCGACGACGCGTCGACGACGCGCAGGCCGTCGATCCCGTAGACGCGCAGCGATGCCGGGTCGAGCACCGCGTCCTCGCCGACGCCCATCTTCGCCGTGCACGACGGGTGCAACCCCGTCTCGGCATCGCGCGCGACCCAGTCGAGGATCTGCTCGTCCGTCTCGACCGCCGGCCCCGGCGACAGCTCGCCGCCGTTGTAGCGGTCGAACGCCGGCTGGGTGAGCAGCTCCCGCGCGCAGCGGATCGCCTCGACCCACTCGCGCCGGTCCTGCTCGGTCGAGAGGTAGTTGAAGCGCAGCGCCGGGTGCTGACGCGGATCGGCGGACTTGATCTTCACCGACCCGCGCGCGTCGGAGTACATCGGCCCGATGTGACCCTGGTAGCCGTGCCCCTTCTGCAGCGTCCCGTCGACGCGGATCGCCAGCGGCAGGAAGTGGAACATCAGGTTCGGGTAGTCGACGTCGTCGTTGCTGCGGACGAAGCCGCCGGTCTCGAAGTGGTTGGTGGCGGCGGGGCCGCTGCGCGCGAGCAGCCACTGCAGGCCGATCTTCGGGCGGTTCCACCACTTCAGCGCCGGCACCATCGTCACCGGCTCCTTGCAGGCGTACTGGACGTACGTCTCCAGGTGGTCCTGCAGGTTCTCGCCGACGCCGGGCAGGTCGTGGACCGGCTTGACGCCGACGCGCTCCAGCTCGGCCGCGTTGCCGATGCCCGACAGCTGCAGCAGCTGCGGCGAGTTGATCGCGCCGCCGGAGAGGATCACCTCGTCGGCGAAGACGCGGCGGGTCGCGCCGTCCTGGACGACCTCGACGCCGACCGCGCGCCTGCCCTCCAGCAGCACGCGCGTCACGAAGGCGCGGCACTGCACCTCCAGGTTCGGCCGGTCGGCGATCGGGTGCAGGTAGGCGCGCGCGGCGCTCAGGCGCCGGCCGCGGTAGATGTTGCGGTCGAACCCGCCGAAGCCCTCCTGGCGGTAGCCGTTGATGTCGTCGGTGAGCGAGTAGCCCGCCTGTCTGACGGCCTCGAACAGCGCGTCGCAGAGCGGGTTGGTGCCCGGCCCGCGCTCGACCTTGAGCGGCCCCTGCCCGCCGCGCCAGTCGTCGGCGCCGGACATGCAGGTCTCCATGCGCTTGAAGTACGGCAGGCAGTGCGCGAAGTCCCACTCCTGCATGCCCGGCTCCGCGCCCCAGCGCTCGTAGTCCATCGGGTTGCCGCGCTGGAAGTTCATCGCGTTGATCGAGCTCGACCCGCCGAGCAGCTTGCCGCGCGCATGCGCGATGCGCCGGCCGTGCATGAACGGCTCGGGCTCCGACTCGTACATCCAGTCGTAGCGCGGGTTGCCGATCATGAACGCGAACGCCGCCGGCATGTGGATGTAGAGGTCCCACAGCGCGTCGGCGCGGCCGGCCTCGAGCACCAGCACGCGGGTCGAGCCGTCCTCGCTCAGGCGGTTGCCGAGCACGCAGCCGGCCGCGCCCCCACCGACGACGATCACGTCGCAGCGCTCGCCGTGGGACAGGGCCGAGTGCCGCGAGGCGCGCCAGCGGCCGATGACACCGGGCCTGCTCATCGCACCAGCTCTCCGGCGACTGGGTCGCCCGGCACGCGGTAGCCCGGGTCCGCGGCCGCCTTGCGCTGGACGATCAGGATGTGCTCGTCGAACAGCACGACGTCGCCGCGCTGATTCACCGCGCGCACGTCGAGCCGCACGAGCCCCCACTCGTCGCCCTTGGGGCGACACTCGGCGATCTCGATCTCGGCATGGATCGTGTCGCCCGTGTAGACGGGCTTGATGTAGCGGACCTTGTCGTGGCCGTAGTTCATCGACGGGCCCATCCGCTGTGGGAGCTCCTGCGTGATGAAGCCGTCCACCAGGCCGAGCACCAGCAGCCCGTGGGCGCAGACGCGCTCGATGATCGGGTGGGCCTTGCAGTACTCCTCGTCGGTGTGGTTGGGGTGATCCGCGCCGGTCGCGCCCACGTGCATGCGGATGTCGGCGTCGGTGACGGTGCGTCCGCGGCTGACGAAGCGCTGCCCCACGCCGTAGTCCTCGAAGTACTTCGCGCTCGACGTTGCCGAGTCCGTCATCGGATCACTCCTTCTGCTGCCAGTTCGTCGATCTGTTCGGCGCCGTAGCCGACCTCCGCGAGCGCCTCGCGCGTGTGCTCGCCCAGCCGCGGCGGCACGCGCCGCACCGTGGCGGTGCCGGAGCCGTAGGCGATCGGGTGCCCGATCACGCGCACCTGCCCGGCGTCCGGATGCTCGAACGTCGCGATCGCGCCGCTCTCGCGCACGACCGCGTCGCCGAGCGCCTCGTCGCAACTGTTCACCGGCGCGCACCACACGTCGTGCTCGCGCAGCTGTCTCACGAGCCCCTCGCGCGTGAAGTCCGTGAGGAGCGGCGCCAGCGCGTCGTAGATCTCCTGCCGGCGCGAGAACGCGAGCGCGGGATCGAGCCATGGCGCCAGCTCCGGCGGGTCGCCGAGCGCGGCGCTGATCTGCGCGATCGGAGAGATCGACAGCGCCACGTAGCCGTCGGTCACCGCGTAGAAGCCGTAGGGCGCCTCGTGGTAAGTCGTGGCGAGCCCCTGCCGCGGCCGTTCGAGCGGCGCGCCGTTGAGATGGCAGGCGAGCGCCTCCGCGTGCAGGTCGAGCGCCGACTGCAGCATCGTGACCTCGAGCTCCTGCCCCTGCCCGCTCCGCGCCCGCGCGACGAGCGCGCCGGCGATGCCGAGCGCGAGCAGGGTCGCCGCGTGCTGGTCGACGATGACCCCGCCGGCGGCGACCGGGGCGCCCGCCGGGCCGGTGATCGACGGGAGCCCGGTGAGCGACTGGACGAGCAGGTCCTGCCCCGGCAGGTGGCGGTAGGCCGACTTCGAGCCGTAGCCCGACGCGGTCGCGTAGATCAGGCCCGGGTTGTCCTCGCGCAGCTGCTCGTAGCCGAGGCCGAGGCGCTCCATCACGCCGGGGCGGAAGTTGGAGACGACGACGTCGGCCTCGCGACACAGCGCCGCGGCCGCGGCCTGCCCGCCTGGATGCTTGAGGTTGAGCCCGGCGCTGCGGATGTTGCGGCTGCTCATCAGGAACAGCAGGCTCTCGCCGTTGAGGTGCGTGTCGGCGCCGGACCAGTGGCGCTCGTGCGGCCCGTGGTGCGGCTCCTCGATCTTGACGACGTCGGCCCCCATGTCGGCGAGGTACTGGACCGCCGCGGGTCCGACGAGGAACGTCGTGAAGGCGACGATCTTGACGCCCTCCAGCAGCGCGAGCGGCTGCTCCGCCTGCCCGGCCGCCTCGCCGGTGGCGCTCGTAGTCGCGTGGGTCATGCCGCCACCTCCATGGGGTCTGCGTTCCCGTTCCGATGCGTTTTGTACAGCAAAACGCATCTCTCTCTTCGCAAACATGGTATCACCGCACGACCTCCTCCTCCGCCCCGGTTAGTGCGTCGAGCTCGTCGCGCCACGGCATCCCCTCGCAGTCCCCGGGGACGCTCACGGCGCAGGCCCCGGCGGCCACCGCCGTCGCCAGACGCTGCTCGGGCGGCGCCTCGCGCAGCCGCTCCGCGAGGTAGCCGGCGACGAACGCGTCGCCCGCTCCGACCGGGTCGACGACGGTCGTCGCGAGCGCGGGGACCTCGTGCTCGCGCCCGTCGATCGCGGCCAGGCAGCCGCGCTCGCCGAGCTTGACGACGACCTCGCCGGGTCCGAGCGCTCCGAGCGCGCGGGCCAGCTCGCGCGGCGCCCCGTCCTCGCCCAGCACGACGCAGGCCTCCTCGGGGCCTGCGAAGACGACGTCCGCCTGCGCCACCAGCTCGCGCAGCACGGGCCGGGCGGCGTCTGCGCTCCACAGCTTCGAGCGGTAGTTGACGTCGAGCGAGACGGCGACGCCCGCAGCTCGCGCGACAGCGACGGCGCGCAGCGTGGCCTCCCGCGCGCTGTCGCTCAGCGCCGGCGTGATGCCGGTCAGGTGCAGGACCGCCGCGCGCCCGATCTGCTCGGCCGGCACGTCGTCCGGCGCCAGACGCGACCCGGCGCTCCCGGCGCGGTGGTAGTCGACGCTCACGCGGCTGCCGAAGCGGCGGTGCTTGACCATCAGTCCGGTGAAGCCGGGGTCGCGGATCACGAGCGCGCGGACCTGCTCACCCAGGAGCCGGCGCTCGATCATCGTGCCGACGGCGTCGTCGCCCACGCGCCCGAACCACGTCGCCTGGCCGCCCAGCCGCCGCACACCGATGGCGACGTTGCTCTCCGCGCCGCCGATGCCGAGCGCCAGCGTTCGCGTCGCGTCGAGCGGCCCGGGCTCGTCCGCGGTGACGAGCCCCATCGTCTCTCCGAACGTGACGAGGCCGCGCCGGGCCGTCATCGCTTGAGGCCGGCCGCGACGTCCAGCGCCTCGACGAAGTAGTAGTCGCCCCACATGACGCTCTCGTCGATCCCCAGGCCGTCGCGGAAGTGGTACGTCGCGTGCCGCAGGACGCCCTCGTAGCCGGGGCTGTCGGCGGCGACGTACTCCGTCGAGCGCAGGCTCTCGAGCGTCGTCAGCGCGTAGCGCCGGTAGCCCTCGGCCTCGCCCGCCGGCACGAGCTCGGCCAGGTGCAGCATGCCGGCCGCCGCGATGGCGGCCGCCGACGCCTCGCGCGGCAGCTCGCTGTCCGGATCGTGCCAGTCGTTGGGCGGGATCCCGTGCGCGGGCGTGTGCTCGACGTAGAAGTCCGCGGCCCGCCGCGCGGCGTCCAGCAGTTGCGGCTCGCCGGAGTGGCGGTAGGCCGTGCCGAAGCCGTAGATCGCCCACGCCTGCCCGCGCGCCCACGTCGAGTCCGACCGCCAGCCCTGGTGCGTCGCGCTGCGCAGGAACTCGCCCGAAGACGGGTCGAACCAGCCCTCGTGCGCCGTGCTGCCGTCCCCCCGCATCAGGTGGCGCCGGCTCGTCCAGCAATGCCGCAGCGCGACGTCGCGCAGGGCCGGGTCGTCATCGAGCGCAGCCGCCCGGAAGATGATGCCGACGTTCATCATCACGTCGATGAACGTGCTTCCCGGGTGGACCCAGGTGCTGAGGTAGCCGCCGTTGGGCTGCAGCCGCCGAGCCATCGTGCGTCCGCCGCGGATGAGCACGTCGCGCGCCCGCTCCGTCGGCTCCAGCTCGTACCAGCGGCCCCAGCTCGGCTCCAGCACGAACCCGAGGTCGTGCGTGCTCGTGTCGTCCGCGCGCGGCTCCAGCGCCAGGCTGTACGCCTCGGCGCGCTCGCGCCACCACGCGTCGCCCGTGCGGCGCGCGAAGACCCACATCATCCCGGTGAGGAACCCTCCGGCCCAGTTCGGCGCCCAGGGGTCCGGGTCCGTCACCCAGCGCCCCTCGCTGGTGTAGGTCGGCAGTTCGCCCGGCGCTCGCTCGACCAGTCTGCGCACCTGGACTGCGGCGAACTCGAGCGCCTCCTCGACGCTCAGCGTCCGCGGCGTACGGCGCTCGGGCGGGTCGGCCTGGATCGAGCTCATCGCGCCGCTCCAGCCGGGGCGAGCGCGGCGCGGCAGCCGTCGACGGCGTCGACGAGCTCCCGCGCGGCCGCCGCCACGGCCGCGCGGTGCTCGTCGTCGTGGATCAGAGGTGGCGCGAGGCGCTCACCGATCCCCACGGCGAAGGCGCCGGCGCCGAACCAGGCGGGGATGCTCGCAAGCGAGACCCCGCCCGTCGGCATGAACCGCACGCCCGGGAACGGTCCCCGCAGGGCCCGCAGGTGGTCCGGCCCGCCGAGGCTGCCGGGGAAGAGCTTGAGTGCGCGCAGGCCGTGCCGCGCGGCCGCCATGACCTCCGTGGGGGTCGCGACGCCGGGCAGGATCGCATGCCCGGCCGCGCGCACGTGGCCGACGACGTCCGCGTCGACGCCGGGGCTCACGAGGAACGCGGCGGCGCCGGCGATCGCCTCGTCGGCCTGCGACCGGGACACGACCGTGCCGGCCCCGACGACGGCGCGCCCCGCCAGCCGCTCGGCGAGCGTCGCGATCGCCTCCGCCGCGTCCGGCGTCGTGAAGGCGACCTCGATCGCGCGCACGCCGCCGTCGGCGAGCGCCTCCGAGACCTCGACGGCATCCGCGGCCGAGCGTGCGCGCACGACGGCCACGAGCCCGGCCTGCTCCAGCGCCTGCACGGCGCCCGCCTCCGCGCCTGCGGGAGACATCTAGGCGAAGAAGGGGTCGCGCTTGCCGCTGCGGATGACGCAGCTCTTGAGCACCGTGTACTCCTCCAGGCCCGCGCGGCCGCACTCGCGGCCGTAGCCGGACGCCTTCATCCCGCCGAACGGCATCTGCGGGGCGCCGTCGATCGTCGTGTTGACCCAGACGGTGCCCGACTGCAGCTCGCGCGTCATGCGCAACGCCGTGTCGAGGTCCTTCGTCCAGACGCTGTTGCCGAGCCCGTACGCCGTGTCGTTGGCGAGCGCGATCGCCTCGTCGACGGTGCCGAAGCGCGTCACCGCCATCACCGGCCCGAAGATCTCCTCGCGGAAGATGCGCGCCTCGGGCCGCACCCCGTCGAAGACCGTCGGCGCGACGAAGACGCCGTCGGCGTGCTCGCCGTCGAGGCGTCTGCCACCGCACACGAGGCGTGCGCCCTCCGCGGTCCCCGACGCGATCAGGTCGAGCACCTTCTCGGCGTGGTCCTCGTGGATCAGCGCGCCGATCTCGGCCGCGTCGTCGTCCGGCCCGCCGACGCGGATCCGCCGCGCGCGCTCGGCGAGGCGCTCGACGAACGCGTCGGCGATCGCGTCCTGGACCAGCAGCCGAGAGCCCGCGACGCAGCACTCGCCGGTGTTGAAGAAGCTCGCGAAGAGGGCGCCGTCGACCGCGTCGTCGAGGTCGGCGTCCGCGAGCACGATGTTCGCGCCCTTGCCGCCGAGCTCGAGCGAGACGCGCTTGAGCGTCTTGGCGGCCGCGGCGGCGATCCGCGCGCCGGTGGCCGTCGAGCCGGTGAACGAGACGTAGTCGACGCCCGGGCTCTCCACGAGCGCCTGGCCGACCGTCGCGCCGCGGCCGGTGACGACGTTGATCGCGCCGGCGGGCACGCCTGCCTCCTCGGCGAGGGCCGTGACCTCAAGCGCCGAGCCGGAGGTGAGCTCCGACGGCTTGAGGACGATCGTGCAGCCGGCCGCCAGCGCATAGGCGACCTTCTCGCCGTAGCTCAGCACCGGGAAGTTCCACGGCGTGATGAGCCCCGCCACGCCGGCCGGCTCGCGCTGCACGAGCCCGACGTACGCGGGCCCGAGGTTCGTGTAGGTGTCGCCGCGCAGCTCGTGCGCGAGTGCTGCGGCGTACTCGATGTGCGCCACGGTCGCGTCGACGTCGCCGCGCGCCAGTCGCAGCGGCTTGCCGACCTCGTCCGCGTCGACGCGCGCCAGCTGCTCGCGCCGCTCGCCGACGAGGGCCGCGAGACGGAGCAGCACACGCGCGCGCTCAGCTCCGGGGAGGTCCGACCAGACGCCGCTGTCGAACGTCGTGCGTGCGCTCTCCACGGCGGCCGCGACGTCCTGCGGCGTGCCGTCCGCAAAGCGGGCCACGAGCTGGCCCGTCGCCGGGCTGCGCCGCTCGATCTGCGCATCGCCGGGAACGCTCCGCCCGCCGATGTGGTGGCCGTAGGTCCGCGTGTCAGTCGACGTGGTGCTCATGATGTTTTCTCCTCGCAAACAGCGTTACGCCCTGCCGACCGGTTATACCGGCTCCGGGCAGCGCCTGTCAACCGCCGTTCGCCAGGCGCAACGGCCCAGGAGCTGTGTGCCCGCTACGCGCGCCGGGCGCGCCGGGTCAGGGCGATGGAGTGAGCCGGCTCGAGCCGTGAAGCAGGCGGCTCAGACCGACTCGGCCGCGAGCTCGCGGCGGGCGCCGAGCTGCACCGACAGCGCGCCCGCGACGTCGCGCAGCACCACCAGCGCCGCATCCCGCTCGGGCTCGCCGAAGCGCGTGGTCGGAGCGGCGATCGTGAGCGCGGCGCAGACCTCGCCGCTGTAGTCGCGGACCGGCACCGACATGCTGCAGATCTCAGGCTCGTTCTCGCCGACGCACTCGGCGTACCCCCGTTCGACGACACGCCGCAGCTCCGCGCGCAGCTTGTCCGGATCGGTGATCGTCGTCGGGGTGAACGCGGGCAGCGCTCCGGCCAGCACGTCGTCGACGAACGCCTGCGACTGGTGTGCGAGCAGCACCTTCCCGGACGCCGTCGAGTGCAGCGGGGCTTGGCGGCCGCGAGCGGCGACCATGCGGATCGAGCGCTCGCTTTCGACGCGGTCGACGTACGTGACGCCCGTGCGGTCGAGGATGCCGAACAGCACGGTCTCGCCCGTGCGCTGCGCAAGCTCCTTCAGCAGCGGACGCGCAAGCGGCGCCAGCTCGCTGTGACGCAGCAGCTCGGTGCCGATCTCGTAGACGCGCCAGCCGAGCCGGTAGCGCGACGTGTGCGGATCGCGATTGACCATCCGCCGTCCCTCGAACGTGCCGAGGATGTTGTAGACGGCGGTCTTGCTGAGCCCGATCTCGCGGCTGATCTCGGTCACGCCCATCTCGCCCTTGGCGGCGAGCGCCTCGAGTACGTCGATGGCGTGCGAGAGCGCTCTGACCGGCCGAACCTCACGCTTCGTCTCGATGCCGCTCATCCCGCCCTCCCGCTGGGTGGTGTGTGACGGCGCGCAAAACGCCCGTCTGCCTCGGAGAACATACTAGTTCACTCGCTGGCGGCGGGTTCAAGCCCCGTCCCCGCGCGCAGGGATCACCGGCAGTTCGATCCAGGAGGGCCGTTCGCCGGCGTGGTAGACGGTTTGGCGGGCGACCTCGATGCGCACGCTGCCTTGGTTTCCGGTGTTGAGGTTGCGGTCCCAGCGCGGGAAGCAGCTGCTCGTGACCTGCACCCGCAGCCGGTGGCCGGGCAGGAACACGTTGCTAGTGGACCACAGGTCGATCTCGATGCGCCGTAGGCGGTCCGCACCCTCGCCGAGGCGAACGATCCCGTCGCACAGGTTGAACGAGCGGCCGTCCGGATGCACGTCGCAGAGCCGCGCGACCCAGTCGGTCGAGGGAGCCGAGGACTCGGCGTGCAGCACGACGCACACGCGGCCGGTCACCTCCAGCTCGCGCGCGAGCGGCTCGGACGTGAAGACGAGCACGTCGGGACGTGCCTCCACCGCCGCCTGGTCGAACGGGCCCGCGGCGAACTCCGGGGCCATCACGAGCGACCCGCCTCGCGTGGGCACGGGATCGGCCGGGTCGTAGACGAAGCGGCTGGGCTGCGCGTCGGCTGCCGGGGCGCCAGCGGCGAGCACGTCGCCGGCGCCGAGGAACCAGCGCTGCTCGCATGCTCGCTCCGGCGGCCACGATGTCTCGTCGCGCCAGGCGTTGCGGCCCATCACGAAGATCCGCACCGGTGACGCGGACTCCGGCTCGCCGCTCGCGGCGGGATCGAGCTGGCGGCGGAACCATGCCAGCTGCACGTCGTTGAGGTCGCCCTCCGGATGGACCGGCACCCCCAGGCGGCTGGAGCGCAAGCCAAAGCACAGCTCGCCGACCGGGTCGGCGAACGGCTGGAAGTGCGTCCACGGACCGACGACCAACCGCGCCGAACGGCCGAGGCCGGCGAGCGCCGTGTAGTTGTCGAGCGTTCCCTGCAGGAAGGCGTCGTGCCACCCCGCGATGTGGAAGCTCGGCACGGTCACGCGCTCGTGGCGCCCGGCGACGCGGCTCCAGTCCGCGACCGCCGGATCCCCACCGAGCCCGCCGAGGTCCTGGGTCCGGTGCCGGCGCAGCATCGCCTCGCCGGCCGGCAGCTCCCACCACGCGTTGCGTGTCAGCCGATCGTGTTCGTCCAGCAACGCCGCGACGCGCGCCTCGCGCTCGGCGGCCGGCAGCGTGCGCTCCAGCTCGTCGACGCCCATGAGCAGGTCCCACGGCAGCGCGAGCCCCAACTCCAGGGCGCCCCCGCGCGCGAGCAGTCCGTCGAGCGGCTCGCACCACGTCAGCGACGGCGCGATCGCCGCCAGCGAGGGCGGCTGATCGATCGCCGCCATCAGCTGCGTGCTCCCGAAGTAGCTCAGGCCGTACATGCCGACGCGACCGTTCGAGCCGGGCAGGCGGGCCGCCCACTCGACCGAGTCGTAGCCGTCCTCGCGCTCATGGCGCAGCGGGCGCCACTCGCCCTCCGAGGCGTAGCGCCCGCGCGTGTCCTGCACGACGACGAGGAAGCCGGCCCGCGCGGCGGCGAGCGGGTCGATCCACTCCGGCGCGTCCTTGCCGTAGGGAGTCCGGCACAGAAGCGTCGGCCATGGCCCGTCGCCGGCCGGCCGGTAGACGTCTGCGCGCAACCCGATGCCGTCGCGCATGCGTGCCGGGACGTCGAGCTCGACGCCGACCGACCGGAGGCCCGACATGCGGCTAGTCCTCCTCCGGCTCGGCGTACCAGCGCTTGCGCTCGCCGAGACGGCTGCGGCGCTTCCACCTGCCGCTCTTGGGCTCCGCCTCGATCCGCTTCCAGAGGCCCTCGAGCCGCTCCGCGATCGTGGCGCTCGCCGCACGCTCGAGCCGATAGCCGCCCACGTCAGCCAGGCAGCGCTCGATGGTGCCCTTGCACGTGCGCCACAGGCCCCAGTCGGCCGCGCACAGCCCGGCGATCACGTCCGCCTCGATTCCGCGCGCGTCGCCCTCGGTCAGCTCGTGGGCATGGAAGAGCGAGTAGATGTCGCGCTCGTCGCGCTCGTTGAGCTCGACGATCTGCAGCTTCGTCAGCAGCAGCTCGGCGAGCGGCAGCGTGTAGCGCTCGCGTTCCAGCCGCGCGGCGATGGGCAGCGTGTGGCAGAGCGAGAACTCCTCGACGAAGACGTCGAGGTCGCGCTCGTGGCGGGGGTCGCGGTGGATCTGCCGGCGCGCCCCCCGCAGGGCGTTGAACATCTCGTTGCCGACGTACCCGAGCTGCGGAAGCAGCTCGAGCAGCCGGTGCCCGTCCTCGCGCGTGGTGACGAGGTCGATGTCCTTCAGCGCCCGCGGCAGCAGCGGCTGCTGACTCGGCGACTGCAGGTAGATCGCCGTCCCGCCGAGCGTGCGGACGGTCAGCCCGCCGCGCTCGGCCGCATCGACCAGGCGCCGCGCCTCCGCAACGGGATCGGCGAGCGGGCCCTCGGCGTCATGCCGCATGTCAATCACGACCTCATCCTGTGGTGAACAGAAAGTCAATGCAGCTCCCGTCCTCGGCGAGGTCGACGACCGCGCCGTGCAGCACGTCGTTCGAGTAGTCGCTGCCCGGGTTCAGGCACAGCGAGGTCCCGATCTTCTGCGCGGCGCGCGACTCGTGGATGTGGCCGTGCAGCGCGACGGCCGGCTGGTACTTCTCGATCGCCTCCAGCACGGCTCTGCTGCCGACCGGGACCATGCTCGGGCGCGTGCCGCGGATCACCGGCTTGAGCGTCTCGTCGAGCTCGGCGGCGGTGTCGAGGCCGGTGCCGTACGGCGGGCAGTGGAAGTTGACGACCGTCTGCCGGCCCGCGGGCACCGCGTCCATCATCTCCGCGATCCGGCCCGCGAGCTCCTCCTCGGAGTACTCGCGGTCCGTGTTCCACGGCGTCGGCGTGACGTCGCCGAGGCTGGCGAGCAGCACCGGCCCGAGGTCGCACAGCTGCCGCTCCGGGCACTCGATGCGCGGATGCGCCTCGAGCACCGCGTCGATCTCGAACGGGTCGTCGTTGCCGGGGGTGATGATGCAGCGCACCCCCGGCTCGAGGCGCTCCGCCGCGAGATCGCACCAGCCCTCCAACTGCCGCACGATCTCCTCGCGGAAGCGCTGCTCGACGTACGGCGTGTCCTCGCGCATGCGCGCGATCTCCTCCACCTCCATGCGAACGGGATAGAAGCCCATGCGGTTGACCTCGGCGCGCAGGCGATCCTCCTCGGCCGCCGGCACGGTCACCGGCTCGCCGCGGACCGTGGCCCGCACGTGCCCGTTCTCCGCCTGGATCGGCACGAGGCCCTTGCCGGCGACGTCGCCGCCGAGCAGCAGCACGTCGGCCTCGTACACCTTGGCGGCGGCGAGGAACTTGCGGAAGCAGCGGTCGGAGCCGTGCACGTCGGTGGCGAAGTAGATCCGCAGCGCGCGACGGGGCGCTGCGGACGTCTTCTTGCGGAATCCGAGCATCGTCACTCCGGGGGAAGCTCGTGCATCGCCATGCTGAGGTCCATGTCGCTGCGCTGGCGCCGGATCGCGCGGGCGCAGAGGTAGACCACGGGGCCGGCGAGCAGGACGACGACGATCGAGATGACCGACTGCGCGTCGAGCACGAGGTACACGCTGCGGTGTACCACGATCTCGATGATCGCGAACGTCGCCAACGCCGTCGTCAGGCCGCCGGCCCACGTGCTCCGCGGCACGCCGAGCCAGCGCGCGACCTCGGTCTGCCCCGGCTTCAGCACCAGGTCCGGCCGGCGATGCGCGAGGAATGTCGCGGCGATCCCGCCACCCAGCACCACGAGCAGGAGGAACAGGCTCAGCAGCGAGAGCATGCCGGTGATGTCGGTGTAGGACAGCAGCACGCAGAAGCCGATCGCGACCACGATCACGATCGCGATCGCCGTCACCGGCGCGTGCGTGCGCTGGCTCACCTTCGCGATCCCGACCGGCAGCATGCGATCGAACGCGAGCGCCAGCAGCACGCGGGCGACGATCGCCGTGAACGTCAGCCCGACGGCGACCGAGGCGATCGGGACGGCGACGCCGATCAGGATCTTGCTGATCGGGTCGCCGGACAGGACGAGGCCGTAGCCGAGCGCCCCGATCCCGGAGGCGAGCCCGGTGATCTTGCCGTAGCCGTTCGGGTCGGCGGCGGCGACGTTCGCCTGCGCCTGCACGAAGTGCAGCCCGACCGTGTGGCGAACGAGCGCCCACAGGAGGACCCAGACGCCCATCAGCAGCAGGATGCTGATGCTCGAAGCCCAGAGATACGTCCGCCCCGGCTTGCGCATCTCCCCGCCGAGGTAGTGCGAGTACAGCACGCCGCTGTAGGCGAGGATCCCGACCGGCAGCAGCGCGACCATGGCGGAGACGCCGACGCCGTACGGAATCCCCTTCGCCTTGCCGAGGTCCACGAGGGCGCGGTAGGCGTCGGGGTGGTGGCTGTAGCGCCCGAACGCCGCCGCGAAGTCGGCAGTCGAGTGCGTCAGCAGCAGGATCGCCAGCACGAGCAGCGCGACGAACTGCACGATCACCATCGCGAGCACGACCTGCGCGAGGCGCTTGAGCGAGAGCATCACCGCGGCGCCGACGACGAGCAGGATGCCGGCGCTGATGAGCGCGACCGGGAGCTGGCCGGTGAGGTGCCCGGACAGGTTCGAGAGCCCGGAGCTGCCGAACGCGTCGCCGAGCGCGGTGAACATGAACGGCGTGTATGTCGCCGCGATGTTGATGTTCGCCGCGAGCGTGAAGATGAGGATGATCGCGGTGGCGATGCCCGCGAGCGCGCCGGCGAGCGGGGAGATGATGCGCGAGACGTAGACGTACTCGCCGCCGGCGCGCGGGATCGCCTGCACGAGGTGGCGGTAGGCGAGCATGGCGATCAGCCAGAAGACGCCCGCCGACAGGATCGGCACGTAGAAGTCGACCTTGCTGAACGCCGAGGTGAAGCCCGGGAAGGCGATCAGCAGGTTGACGCATGCGACCGAGCCGATCGACATGCCGACCGCAGCCGGCACGCCGATCTCGCGCACGAGGCCGGAGGCCTGGCGCGTGAAGAGCCCGCCTTCGCCGACGGCGGCGTCGCGCGGCACTGCCCGGGCGCTCATTCCGGCCCCCCTTCACAGCTTGTGGGACCCGTGCAACGGGTGACAGTCATCAATCCTCCTCCGAGGTTCCGAACACCACTCTGTTTTGTGACAAAAAACGATGGTCTCCTCTAGAGGACAATTTACGTCGATGCCCACCTTGTGTCAAGCACGGCGGCCCGCTGCGGAACGGATGCCCGCTCAGGCTGCGGCGTGCACAGCGGGGCGGCGCGCCCGCCACGGGCGGGTCGACCGGGGCCGGCTCGTCGGCCTCCTCGGCCAGGACGACGAGCGTCCAGCCGGTCAGCGCCCGGCCCGTCGAGCCCTCCTTGTTCGGGCGCGCCACGTCGCGGAGCGCAGCGCGCGGCAGACCCTCGGCGCCCAGAAGGCGTCGTCAGGGCGCAGAAAGCGGCCACAGCAGGCGATTCCTACGAAGCGGACGACGGGCCTCGAACCCGCGACCTTCGGCTTGGGAAGCCGATACCTGGACTTCCCCCGTTTCGGTGGACACGGTGATCTGACCCCGGGAAAGTGGAGTCGGGATACTGGAGTCTGCTGGCAGAGAG
>CAZGJV010000049.1:0-15012 GCA_964525715.1 uncultured Conexibacter sp.
CCACCAGCGTCTGCAGCACTTCCAGCAGTCTCTGGATGTCGGCGAAGTGCAGGCCCGTCGTCGGCTCGTCGAGGATGTAGAGGGTTCTGCCCGTCGCCACCTTGCACAGCTCGGAGGCGAGCTTGACGCGCTGCGCCTCGCCGCCGGACAGCGTCGTCGCCGGCTGGCCGAGGCGCATGTAGTCGAGCCCGACGTCGTGCAGCGTCTGCACCCGCCGGCGGATCTTCGGGATGTGCTCGAAGAAGGTCAGCGCCTCCTCGATCGGCATCTCCAGCACCTCGGCGATGTTCTTGCCCTTGAAGCGGACCTCGAGCGTCTCGCGGTTGTAGCGCTTGCCGTGGCACTGCTCGCACGGCACGTAGACGTCGGGCAGGAAGTGCATCTCGATCTTGATCTGCCCGTCGCCCCTGCAGACCTCGCAGCGGCCGCCCTTGACGTTGAACGAGAAGCGGCCGGCCTTGTAGCCGCGCGCCTTCGCCTCCGGCGTCTTCGCGAACAGGTCGCGGATCTGGTCGAACAGGCCGATGTACGTCGCCGGGTTCGAGCGCGGCGTGCGCCCGATCGGCGACTGGTCGACGGCGATGATCTTGTCGAGCTGGTCGAGGCCGGTGATGCGGCGGTGCGCGCCGGGGCGCTGCTTGGCGCGGTGAAGCCGGTTGGCGACCGACTTGTAGAGCACTTCGTTGACGAGGGTCGACTTGCCCGAGCCCGACACGCCCGTCACGCAGCAGAAGACGCCGAGCGGGACCTTCACGTCGACGTCCTTGAGGTTGTGCTGGGTCGCACCTTCGATTCCGACGTAGCCAGACGGTCTGCGCCGTCTCGCGGGGACCTCGATCCGCCGCGTGCCGGCGAGGAACTGGCCGGTCGCCGACTCCTCCACGGCCTCGACCTCCGCGGCCGTCCCCGCCGCCACCACGTAGCCGCCGTGCTCGCCCGCACCGGGCCCCATGTCGATCAGATGGTCGGCGGCGCGCATCGTGCCCTCGTCGTGCTCCACGACGAGGACCGTGTTGCCGAGGTCGCGCAGCCGCTGCAGCGTCCCGATCAGCTTCTCGTTGTCGCGCTGGTGCAGGCCGATCGACGGCTCGTCGAGGATGTAGAGGACTCCGACGAGCGAGGAGCCGATCTGCGTCGCCAGCCGGATCCGCTGCGCCTCGCCGCCTGAGAGCGTCGCGGCGCCGCGCTCCATCGACAGGTAGCCGACGCCGACGTTCTCCAGGAACGCGAGCCGCTCCTCGATCTCGCGCAGCACGAGCCGCGCGATCCGCTGCTCCTGGTCGCTCAGCTCCAGCGCGCGGATCCATTCCAGCGCGCGCCGCGCCGGCATCGCCACGTACTGGTGGATGCCGAGCCCGCCGACGAGCACCGCGCGCGACTCGGGCCGCAGCCGCGCTCCGTCGCACTCGGGGCACGGCACGACCGACATGTACTCCTCGATTCTCTCCCGCGCCCAGTCGGAGTCGGTCTCCTTGTAGCGCCGCTCGAGGTTCGTGACGATCCCTTCGAAGCCCGTCGTGTACGTGCGCTTGCGCCCGAAGCGGTTGCGGTACTGCACGGTGACCTTGTCGCCGTTGGTGCCGTAGAGGAAGAAGTCGCGCTGCTCCTGCGGCAGATCCTGCCACGGCATGTCGGGATCGACCTCGTATCTCTCGGTGATCGCCGACGTGAGCTGCTCGTAGTAGTTCGACGCGCTCGCCGACCACGGCGCGATCGCGCCCTCGCCGATCGACAACGTCGGGTCCGGCACGACCAGCTCGGGATCGATCACCATCTGCGAGCCGAGCCCGGTGCAGCGCGGGCAGGCGCCGTGCGGCGCGTTGAAGGAGAAGATGCGCGGCTCCAGTTCCGGGAACGAGATGCCGCACTCCAGGCAGGCGAACTTCTCGGAGAAGGTCAGCACGCGGTCTTCGTCGACCAGCTCGATCTCGACGATCCCGTCCGCCAGCGACACCGCCGTCTCGATCGAGTCGGCCAGCCGCTTGCGCAGTTCGCCGCGCATCACGAGCCGGTCGACGACGACGCCGATGTCGTGTCTGTACTTCTTGTCGAGGACGATCTCCTCGTCGAGTCTGCGCAGCTCCCCGTCGACTCTCACGCGCGAGAAGCCCTCGGCGCGCAGCTCCTCCAGCTGTCTGCCGTACTCGCCCTTGCGCCCGCGCACGATCGGCGCAACGACCATGAAGCGCGTGCCCTCGGCGAGGTCCATCACCTGGTCGATGATCTGCTCGGCCGACTGGCCGGCGATCGCTCTGCCGCATCTGGGGCAGTGCGGATGGCCGACGCGCGCCCACAGCAGGCGCAGGTAGTCGTAGATCTCGGTGACGGTCCCGACCGTCGAGCGCGGGTTGCGCGATGTCGTCTTCTGGTCGATCGAGATCGCCGGCGAGAGCCCCTCGATCGAGTCGACGTCGGGCTTGTCCATCTGCCCGAGGAACTGGCGCGCGTAGGCCGACAGCGACTCGACGTAGCGGCGCTGGCCCTCGGCGTAGATCGTGTCGAAGGCGAGCGACGACTTGCCCGAGCCGGACAGGCCCGTGATGACCACGAGCGCGTTGCGCGGCATCGCGACCGTGACGTCCTTGAGGTTGTGCTCGCGCGCGCCGGTGACGACGAGCTGATCGGAGGGCGGCATCCAGGTTGATGATAGGCGAGCGAACAGACGTTCCCCTGCGCGGGCGCGCCGTGCTCGACTAGAATGCTTGCCGGCAAGCATCTATATGACTCCCGCCGACACCCATCGCACCCATCCCGACGCCGACGCGGCCGCCCGTCTGCGCACCGTCGTCGGGCGCCTCTCGCGGCGGCTGCGCTCCACGCGCGCGGGCGACGGCCTCACCCCCACCAAGCGCTCGGTGCTGTTCACGATCGCACGCGACGGTCCGCTCGGCCTGTCCGAGCTGGCCGAGCTGGAGGACCTCAACCCGACGATGCTCTCGCGCGTCGTCGCGCACCTCGCCGAGGCGGGGCTCGCGCGCCGGCTGCCGGATCCGAGCGACGGGCGCGCCGCGCTCGTCGAGGCGACCCCCGCCGGACGGCGCCTGCGCGAGCAGATCCACGCCGAGCGCGACGACGCGCTCGGCCTCCGGCTCGAGCGCCTCACAACGGACGAGCGCACTCGGCTGCTCGCCGCGCTGCCGCTGCTCGAGCGCCTCGCCGAGGAGCTGCGCGACCGACCACGCGGCCACGCGTGACGCGCCGTCTGGTCAGCGCCGGGCGCGTCACCTTCGCCGCGCTGGCGGTCCCCAACTACCGCCGCTACATCCGCGGCCAGTCCGTGTCGCTCGTCGGCACCTGGATGCAGATGACCGCCCAGTCGTGGCTCGTGCTGACGCTGACCGGCTCGAGCACGGCGCTCGGCGCGATCATCGCGCTGCAGACGCTGCCGGTGCTGCTGCTCGGCCCCTACGGCGGCGTGATCGCCGACCGCGTCGACAAGCGCCGCCTGATGGTCGCGCTGCAGAGCGCGATGGGCCTGCAGGCGCTGGTGCTCGGCCTGTTGACCGCGTTCGGCGTCGTGGAGGTCTGGGAGATCGGCGTGCTGGCGGCGCTGCTCGGGCTCAACAACGCGTTCGAGAACCCGGCGCGACAGTCGTTCATGCTCGAGCTCGTCGGCCCCGAGTACCTGCGCAACGCGGTCAGCCTCAACTCCGTGCTGGTGAACGTCGCGCGCGCGATCGGCCCGGCCGTCGCCGGCATCCTGATCGCGACCGTCGGCGAGAGCGCCTGCTTCCTGCTCAACGCGGCCAGCTTCGTCGCGGTCGTCGCGACGCTCCTGCACCTCGACCGCTCCGCGCTCTCGCCCAGCCCGCCGGCGCCGCGCGAGCGCGGCCAGCTGCGCGCCGGGCTGCGCTACGTCGCGCGCACGCCCGAGCTGGGGCTGCCGCTGCTGATGATGGCGCTCGTCGGGATGCTCGCCTACGAGTTCCAGGTCACGCTGCCGGTGATGGCGAAGCACGCGCTCCACAGCGACGCCGCCGGCTACGGCTTCATGACCGCGGCGATGGGCGTCGGCGCCGTCGCGGGCGGCCTGCTCGTCGCCGCGCGCGGCCGGATCGGCCTGCTGCCGTTGACCGTGGCCGCGGGCGCGTTCGGCATCACGCTGGCGCTCGCCGCGCTCGCGCCGAGCCTGGGGGCCGAGCTCGCCGCGCTCGTGCTCGCCGGCTGGGCCAGCATCTCGTTCATGTCGACCGGGAACGCGACGCTCCAGCTCACGTCTCCGCCCTCGATGCGCGGGCGCGTGATGTCGCTGTGGTTCGTGGCGTTCCAGGGCTCGACCCCGATCGGTGGCCCGCTCGTCGGCTGGGTCATGGCCAGCGCCGGCGCACGGTCCGGCCTCGGGCTCGGCGCCGTGACCTGCGTCGCCGCCGCCGGGCTCGGCATCGTCGCGGCACGCCGGATCGGGCGGCGGCGCTCGCCCGCCGCTGCGGTCGAGGCACCGGGCTGACCGGCGCCGGTCCGGCACGCGCGCGGATAGGCTCCCGCGCGTGCAGCAACTCGCCGACGACGTCTGGCACCTGTCCGGCTTCCCGCCCAACGCGGTGAACGTCTACGTGATCGGCGAGGTGCTGGTCGACGCGGGCCTCGCGCTCGACAAGGGCCGGATCCTCAAACAGCTCGACGGGCGGACGATCGCGGCGCACACGCTCACGCACGCGCACATCGACCACTTCGGCGCCAGCCACGCGATCTGCGAGCGGCTCGGGATCCCGATGTGGTGCGGCGAGGCCGACGCGGAGGCGGTCGAGCTGGGCAAGATGGTCGGCCCCGGCGGACGGATGGTGCCCGCCGCCAAGGCCCACCCGATCGCCAGACGGCTGAGAGAGGGCGACGAGGTCGCCGGCTTCACCGTGCTCGACACGCCCGGCCACTCCCCCGGCCACGTCTCCTACTGGCGCGAGTCCGACCGCACGCTGCTGTGCGGCGACGTGATGTGGGGCACCAACCCGTTCCTGATGCGCGGCCCGATCCGCGAGCCGTTCCCGCTCGTCTCACCCGACCCCGCGCTCAACCGCGAATCGGCCCGCCGCATCGCGGCGCTCGAGCCCGCGCTCGTGTGCTTCGGCCATGGGCCGGTGCTGCGGGACCCGGGGAAGCTGGCGGCTGCGGTCGCGAAGCTGCCGGGCTGAGCCCGATCCGCTTCAGCGCTCGGTCGGCAGCAGGTCGACCGACGCGTAGGGCTGGCCGAAGCGCAGCACGCCGAGCGGGTTCGGCGTGACCGGGGCCGCCGCGCCGCCGATGGCACGGAAGCGCAGCAGCTCGTACGCGGACGTCGCCGTCCGGTGCGGCCGGCCGAAGCCGCCGACGCCGAGTCCGGTCCCGACGAGCGGGGGGATCTGCGGCGCCTTGCCGGGGTCGCGCGAGCCGGCGACGGCGATCACGTCGACCTCGCGCACGGCGGCGCCCTGCGGCCCGAGCGTGCGGATGTCCGGGCGGTAGTAGCGCAGCGCCAGCTCGCCGTTCGCGGGCGAGACGACGAGTGCGCGCGGGCCGGCGGCGGTGCCGAGGGCGTGCGCCAGGCCCCGCCAGTCCGGGCGCTGGTACCGCACGTCCGCTGCGACCGCGACGACGATCGTGAGCGACAGGGCACACAGCGCGGCGAGCAGCCCGCCGCCGAGGCGCGGGCGGCTGCTCGCGGCGCAGCCGACCGCCAGCGCCGCCAGCAGCGGGACCAGCGCCGGCAGCACGTTGCGGGCGTTGAGGTAGTCGGCACCGGCGAACGCCGCGAGCAGCGGCAGCGCGACGCCGGCGATCCCGATCCCCGCGAGCAGCAGCGCGCGATCGCGGGGCGCCCGCGGCGTCCCGCGCAGCAGCAGCCATGCGCCACCGAGCACGAGCAGCGCGCCGAACACCCCGAACGGCAGCGCGAGCGGGCCGCGGTAGCCGAGCAGGAACTGCTTCGGCACCTGCACGAGCCGCACCACGAGCGACGTGCCGGCGATGTCGTACGGGTTGCCGCTCTGGGCGATCAGCAGCGGCAGCAGCGCGAGCCCGGCGGCAGCGACGGCGCCGACGACGAGCAGCGCGCCGCGGCGGTGCGGGTGTCTCCACAGCAGCCACAGCGCCTGCGGCGCGAGCACGAACGCCGTGAAGTAGTGGGTCGCGAGCGCCAGCGCGGCGGCGACCGCCCAGCCGGCCAGCACGCGCCCGCGGCGGTCCGCTTGCGCGCGCTGGAAGAACAAGAGCGCCACCGCGCTCAGCAGCGTCGCGAGCGCATAGCTGCGCGCCTCCTGCGAGTACCACACGAGCAGCGGGTTGACCGCCACCAGCGCTGCCGCCGCAAGCCCCGCGCGCGCACTCCCGCCGGCGGCGCGGCGACCGATCGCGAACGCGACGGGGACCGTCAGCAGGCCCGCGAGCGCCGGCAGCGAGCGCAGCCCCGCCTCGCCGTCGCCGAAGACGCGCGTCCAGCCCCACTCGAGCGCATAGAACAGCGGCGGGTTGCTCTCCCCCTTCGGGATCTGCCGCAGCATCTCGCCGAACGGCCGCCGCACGAGATCCCACGTCGCCGCCTCGTCGAACCAGATGCTCTGCGTACGCAGGGTCGCGAAACGCAGCACCGCGGCGAGCAGCACGATCGCCCCCAGCGCGAGCCAGGGCGTGGCGGTCATCTCGCGCTGCGGCGCAGCGGACTCGTCGCTGACGGCGGTCGTCACGCGGCGCACGGTAGCGCCCGCGGCGGGCGCGGCTACGGGCGGTCGGCGGCTGCGTAGACGTCGTCGAGCAGCGCTGCGCGTCCGTCGCCGAGCGCGAACTGCTCCACCAGGATCGCCTCCGCGCGCTCGCGCGGCGTCCCGCTGAGCGCCAGCTCGAGCGCGACGAGGCGAGCGCTCGCGTCGTCGGACGGCTCAGCGGCGACGACGGGAGTAGGCGCCGGTGCCGCCGGAGCACCCGTCCCGAGCGCGTCGAGCAGCGTCGACAGCTCGCCGCGCAGCGCCTCGATCCGCTCGAGCGCACCGCTGGCGGCAGCGCTCACGCGCGCGGTCGTCTCGTCACCCGCGCGTCCCGCAACGCTGCCGATCCGCTGCGCCTCGGCCTCCGCGCCCGCGACGATCTCCGCCGCACTCTGCTCCGCCGCGATCAGCACGGCGCGCACCTGCTCGGCGGCCGCGTCGGCCGTCGTCGCCACGCGCGCCTCCAGCTCGTCCGCGATCCAGCGCAGATGCGCATCGACGGCGGTGCGGTCGTAGCCGCGCCAGCGGGCGGAAAAGTCGCGCTTCTCGATGCTGCGGCGGTCGGGCGACACTCGCTGCGAGCTTAGCGCGCGGCGCGTGCGGGCCAGGCCGCTTGCGCGCGCTACGGCAGGCGCACGGCGCCGGCGTCGCGCACGACGAGCCCGTCGCGCTCCAGTCCTGCGAGCGCGCGCTCGAGCCGCTCCGGCTCGATCCCAGCCGGCGGATCCTCGCCCGCCACGAGCGCCGCGACGATCCGGCCGCGCACGTAGCGGTCGCTGTCCTCGAAGCGCACGCGCTCGCCGCCACGGCGCGGCTCCGGCGCGACCGGCTCGCGCCCGCGCGAGCGACACGACGCCGCCGGGCACGCCTCGCACGCCGGCGCGCGCGCCGTGCAGACGGTCGCTCCCAGCTCCATTAGAGCCTGGTTCCAGTCGCCCGCGCGGCCGTCCGGCACGATCGCCTGCGCCCGCCGCGCCAGCTCCGGCGGGCGCCGCGCGCGCCGGTCCAGCCGCTCGATCACCCGCCGCACGTTCGTGTCAACCGCCGCCGCCTGCACGCCGAACGCGAACGAAGCGACGGCCGCCGCCGTGTACGGCCCGACGCCCGGCAATCTCATCAGTCCGTCGACGTCCTGCGGCCACCCGTCCCGCACCGCCGCCGCACAGGCCGCCTGCAAAGCCAGCGCCCGCCGGTTGTAGCCGAGCCCGCTCCACAGCCGCAGCACATCGGCCGCCGGTGCCTCCGCCAGCACACGCTCGCTCGGGAACCGCTCCAGCCACACCTGGTAGTACGGCACCACCCGCGCCACCTGCGTCTGCTGCAGCATCACCTCGCTGACGAGGATCCGGTACGGATCCGTCGTCCGCCGCCACGGCAGATCCCGCCGCACGGCGGCGTACCAGGCGAGGATCGCGTCGGCGTCGGGATGCGGCATCCGGCGGCACGGTAGCGAGCACCGCGGGCGATGTCCGCCGTGCGAAATATCTTCCGCTCAGCAGCGCATCGATGCACCGCCGAAAGGGAGTCTGAGTGTCTCCGGTGACCGTCGTGACCCTGATCTCCGTGATCGCGTTCCTGTTCGGCGCGGCCGCGCCCGTCGTGTTCGGGCCGCCCGAGGAGCAGCGGACGCGCACCACGGTGCTCGACTGGCTCGTGCGGGGCCTCGTGGGCGCCGCCGTCGCACACGCGGCGCTCGGCGTCTACGACATGATCGAGACCTCGCGTGCCGCGGACGATCTCGGCGGAGCGTTCCTCAGCGGCACGATGATGAGCCTGTTCGCCTTCACCGGCATCCTGCTCGGCCTCGCCGCGCTCGTGCACCTGCTGAGCAGGCGCTCCGCGGCCGGCCCCAGCGTCAGCTAGGCGGCCGGCGGCACCGGCACGCCACCACCTCGCGCCTCGGCCAGGGCGATGTCCAGCTCGCGCCGCAGCGACTTGATCTCGTCGCGCAGCTTGGCGGCGTACTCGAAGCGCAGCTCCTCGGCGGCCGCGAGCATCTCCTCCTCGCATTCGACGATCGCCTTCTCGATCTCGGCCGGCTGCATCGTTCTGCCGGCGTCCATGTTCGTCCGGCGTCTGCGTCCGCGCGGCACCTTCGACTCGGCCTGCAGGAACTCGGCGATGTCGGAGATGCCCTTGACGATCGACTCCGGCGTGATGCCGTGCTCCTTGTTGTAGGCGACCTGGATCGCGCGGCGGCGGTCGGTCTCGTCCAGCGCGGCGCGCATCGCGCGCGTCTCCTTGTCGGCGTACATCAGGACCTTGCCGCCGACGTTGCGGGCCGCGCGGCCGATCGTCTGGATCAGCGACGTCTCCCCGCGCAGGAAGCCCTCCTTGTCGGCGTCGAGAATCGCCACCAGTGAGACCTCCGGCAGGTCGAGCCCCTCGCGCAGCAGGTTCACGCCGACGAGCACGTCGTAGTCGCCCAGCCGCAGCTCGCGGATGATCTGGATCCGCTCGAGCGTGTCGACCTCGGAGTGCAGGTAGCGGACCTTGAAGCCGTACTCGAGCAGGTAGCCGGTCAGGTCCTCCGACATCTTCTTCGTCAGCGTCGTCACGAGCGTGCGCTCGTCTCTGTCGACCCGCTGGCGGATCTCGTTCATCAGGTCGTCGATCTGGTTTCTCGTCTCGCGCACGTCGATCACCGGGTCGACGATCCCGGTTGGCCGCACGATCTGCTCGACGATCCGCGGCGAGTGCGTGCGCTCGTACTCGCCCGGCGTGGCGCTCACGAACACGATTCGCGGCGTGATCGAGAGGAACTCGTCGAATCTCTGCGGGCGGTTGCCGAGCGCGCTGGGCAGGCGGAAGCCGTAGTCGATCAGCGTCTGCTTGCGCGAGCGGTCGCCCTCGTACATGCCGCCGATCTGCGGAACCGTCTGGTGGGACTCGTCGAGGAAGCAGACGAAGTCCTCGGGGAAGTAGTCGATCAGGCAGTAGGGCCGGTCGCCCGTTCTGCGGCCGTCGAGGATCTGCGAGTAGTTCTCGATCCCCGAGCAGAAGCCCATCTCGCGCAGCATCTCCATGTCGTACTGCGTGCGCTGGCGCAGGCGGTGGGACTCGAGCAGCTTGCCCTCTCTCTCGAGCTGCGCGCAGCGCTCGTTCAGCTCGCGGCCGATCTCGGCGACCGCGCGCTCGATGTGGCCCTCCTCGACGTTGTAGTGCGAAGCCGGCCAGACGGCGACGTGCTCCAGCTCCTCCTCCAGCACCTCGCCGGTCAGCGGGTCGAAGTGCGCCAGCTCCTCCACCTCGTCGCCGAACAGCGTCGCGCGATAGGCGGATTCCGCATACTGCGGGAAGACCTCGAGTGTCTCGCCGCGCACGCGGAACGTGCCGCGCTGGAGGATGTCGTTGCGCGTGTACTGGATCGAGACGAGCTTGCGCAGGATCGCGTCGCGGTCGACCAGCTCGCCCTTTCTCAGCAGCAGCATGTTGCGGTCGTACGTCTCCGGCGAGCCGAGGCCGAAGATCGAGGAGACCGAGGCGACCACGATCACGTCGCGCCGCCCGAACAGCGCCGCCGTGGCGGCGTGACGCAGGCGCTCGATCTCCTGGTTGATCGCCGAGTCCTTCTCGATGTAGAGGTCGCGGCTCGGAACGTACGCCTCGGGCTGGTAGTAGTCGTAGTAGGAGACGAAGTACTCGACGGCGTTCGTCGGAAAGTACGTGCGGAACTCGTTGCAGAGCTGCGCGGCGAGCGTCTTGTTGTGGGCGATGATCAGCGACGGCCGCTGGACCGCCTCGATCGTCGCCGCCATCGTCATCGTCTTGCCGGTCCCGGTCGCGCCGAGCAGCGTCATCGCGCGCTCGCCCGCCTCGATCCCCTCCGCGAGCGAGGCGATCGCCTTCGGCTGGTCGGCCGTGGGCGCGTAGGTGGCGTCGAGCTGGAACTTGCGCATCGGCGTTCGAGAGTAGCGGCGATCGCGGCCGCCCCGTGGCCGCGACTTCGGTGCCCACTTGCGCACGACTCACATACCGTCTGTATGTTGGAGCGATCACTCACACACCCCTCGACGGCGGGAGGCAGGTCATGGCGGACTTCACGGTCAAGCGCATCGACGACATGGAGGGCGCGTACGGCGGAGCGTTCAAGCGCGCGCGGGCGGAGCTGGGCGTCAGCTCGTTCGGCATGGCGATCATCGACATGCCGCCGAACTTCGAGCACTACCCGACGCACGACCACGCGGGCGACGGGCAGGAGGAGGTCTTCTTGGCGCTGCGCGGCGGCGGCGAGATCGAGATCGCCGGCGAGCGCTTCCCGCTCGACGCCGACCACGTCGTGCGCGTCGCTGCCGGCACCGACCGCAAGGTCCTCCCCGGCCCCGACGGGATCCGCCTGCTCGCGCTCGGCGCAAAGCCCGGCGCCGTCTACGAGGCCCCGGCGAGATCGGAGCTCGGCGCGCCCGACCCGGTGGCGATCCAGCAGTAGCCGAGGGCGACGCGGCGTCCGGCCATCCGGGCGGGCGCCGCGGCGCTACTGCAAGCCCAGCTCGCGTGGGTAGGTCCGACGGTATTCGCGCCGCGCCTCGAGCACGCGCGTGACGTACGCGCGCGTCTCGGGGAACGGGATGTCGGACACGCGCAGGCTGTGGCCCTGGGCGCCCGCCTCGGCGACCCATCTGTCGACGTTGCCCATGCCGCCGTTGTAGGCGGCGAGCGCGAGCACCTCGTTGCCCTGGTAGCGATCGAGCAGGTAGCGCAGATACCAGCTGCCGTAGGCGATGTTGATGTCCGGCGTCGCGAGGTCGGCGGTCGTGAAGCGCGTCCCGCCCGATCTCTGCGCGATGAAGTCGGCCGTCGACGGCAGCAGCTGCATCATCCCCAGCGCGCCGGCCGAGGAGATCGAGTCGTTGAACTTCGACTCCGCGTAGATCACCCCGGCGATCAGCGACGGGTCGAGGTGCTTGGCCTGCGCCTGCGCGCGGATCGTGTCGGCGTGCGTGAGCGGAAGCTCGGTGAGCTTGTGCACGGCGCTCGTGAACAGCGGGCGCAGCACCAGCGCGCCGAGCCCGACGACGGCGAGGAAGGCGAGCAGCGTGAGCGCCTGGCGCCGCCGACGGGCGACGCGCGCGCGCCTGGCGCGCCGGCGGGCGACCTGGACCTGTGCCGTGCGCGACGTCATCGACTCAGCTTTGCAAGGACCTCAGACAGCCGCGCCTCGAGCTGCTCGACGCTGCCGTCGTTGACGACGACGTACGTGGCGCGGGCGGCCTTCTCCTCCTGCGAGAGCTGGCGCGAGGTCCGCTCGGCGACCGCGGCGTGCCCGCGCGCGCCCGCGCGCGCCTCGCGCAGCCCCTCCGGCGCGACGACGGCGATCGTCGCGTCGTAGACCGCCTCCATCCCCGCCTCGAACAGCAGCGGCGTCTCGACCACGATCGCCGGCGGCGGCGGCTCGCGGGACTGCGCCTGCTCGCGGAACGCGACGACCGCGGCGGCGACACGCGGCCACAGCACGCCCTCCAGCCAGGCGCGCTCGTCCGGCGAGGCGAAGGCGTGCGCTGCGACCGCGGAGCGGTCGACGACGCCGTCCGGCGCGACGTCCTCGCCCCAGCGCGCGACGACGAGGTCCCTCACCTCGTCGGAGGCGTACAGCTCGTGCACGACCGCGTCGGTCGACAGCGTCGCGGCGCCGAGCCGCGCGAGCGCCGCGAGCGCCGTGGACTTGCCGGCGGCGATGCCGCCGGTCAGTCCTACGAACGGGACGCGGTGCTCGCGGCTCAGACGATCAGGCCTGCGGCGTCGGGTCCTCGGCGGGCGCGTCGGCCTCGGCGACCGGCTCCTCCGCGACCGCTACGGCGGCCTCCTCGGCAGGTGCGCTCGCCTCCGGCTCGGCCTCGGCAGCAGCAGGCTCCTCGACGGCAGCCGGCTCCTCTGCGACGACCGGCTCCTCCGCGACGGCGGCGGCAGGCTCCTCGACCGCCGGCGCCTCCTCGGCCTCCTCGGCGGGCGCGCTCGCCTCCGGCTCGGCTGCAGGCTCCTCGGCCGGCGCGGCGTCCTCGCCGGAGAAGACGTCCTCCGACAGGCCCAGCTCCGGCACGTCGTCGAGGTTCGACTCGGCGGCGACCTCGCCCTCGGCGCCCTCCTCCGGCTCGATCTGCCGCAGCGGCAGGATCTGGCCCTCGACGCGCTTGATCGACAGCGACAGACGGCGGCGGTCCGAGTCGATCTCGAGGATCTTGACCTTCACCTCGTCACCCGGCTGGATGATCTCGCGCGGGTTCTCGACGTGGTGCTGGGCCAACTCGGAGATGTGCACGAGGCCCTCGACGCCGTCGAGAATCTCGACGAACGCACCGAACGTGACGACCTTCGTGACCTTGCCCTCGAGCTCGTCGCCCACGTTGTACGTGTCGACGACGCGCTGCCACGGGTCCTCCTGCGTCTGCTTGAGACCCAGGGAGATCCGCTGGCGATCCCTATCGATGTCGAGCACCTTCACGTTGACCGTGTCGCCGATCGAGAGGATCTCGCTCGGGTGGTTCACGTGCGACCACGACAGCTCGGAGATGTGGATCAGGCCGTCGATCCCGTCGAGGTCGACGAACGCGCCGAAGTCGACGATGTTCGAGATCGTGCCGTCGACGACCATGCCCGGCTGCAGGCGGTCGAGGATCCGCTCCCGGTCCTCCCTACGCTGCTCCTCCAGCACCGCGCGGCGCGACAGGACGACGTTGTTGCGCGAGCGGTTGAGCTCGATCACTCTGCACTCGATCGTCTGGCCGAGGTACTCGTCGAGGTTCGGCACGCGGCGGATGTCGACGAGCGAGGCGGGCAGGAAGCCGCGCACCCCGAGGTCGATGATCAGGCCGCCCTTGACGACCTCGATGACGGTCCCGTCGACCGGCTCGCCCGACTCGGCGGCCGCTTCGATGCGGCGCCACGCCTTCTCGAAGCGCGCGCGCTTCTTCGACAGGATCAGGCGGCCGTCCTGGTCCTCCTTCGTGAGGACGAGGGCGTCGACCTCCTCCCCCATCTCGACCTCGTCCTTCGGGTCGACGGACTTGCGGATCGACAGCTCGTTCGCGGGGATGACGCCCTCGGACTTGTAGCCGATGTCGACCAGGACCTCGTCCTTGTCGATGCGGACCACGTTGCCGGTGACGACGTCGCCTTCCTCGAAGGGCTGGAGCGTCGCGTCGTAGTTGGGGACGATCTTGCCGTCGATCTCGAGCAGCAGGCCATCGCTGCCCTCGACGATCTTGGCGTCGGTCGTGGGGTCGTCGGTCGTGGAGATTGACATTTGGGTACCGGTAGGGAACAGGAAGGAAGCCGAAAGAGGTTAGCGGAGCCCGGGAAATGCAGGCCCGCCCTCCCGGGCGGTGCGTCGCCGTATCATCCGCCTCCCCCATGCCGAAGCGTGCGACCAAGCGCGGCGCGGAGCGGACCCCGCTCAATCGCGACGCCGACGTGCTGATCTGCGGAGCCTCGTTCGCCGGGCTCGCGGTCGCGCGCGAGCTGTCGGGCGCTGGCGCGCGGGTGTTGATCGTCGACCGCTACGAGATCGGCGAGAAGCAGACCTCGGCGTGCGGGATCCCGACGGGCTGGCTGGAGAACATGGGGCTGATGGGCGCCCACCAGCAGACGTTCGACGAGCTGGTGATGCACAACCCGCACGTGACCGTCAGATACCGGCTGCCGTGGACCTTCTCGACGTTCGACTACCGCACGCTGTGCGGGCTGCTGCGCGAGCAGGGCGCCGATGCGGAGTTCGACATCGCGAAGGTCGAGGGGCGGACGGGCCAGACGGTCCACACCGACCGTGGCGACCTGACCGCGCCGTTGATCGTCGACGGGCTCGGTTGGCGGCGGATCCTCGGCCGCGGCGAGAACGTGCAGCCGCCCGACGCGCTGCTGTCGCGGGGCCTCGAGGTCCATCCGGGCGGTGGCGGCCCTGACCTGGAGATCTGGATCGACCGCTCGTACGTTCCGGCCGGCTACGGCTGGTCGTTCCCGGCCGACGGCGAGGTGCGCGTGGGCGTCGGCTCGTTCGACCCGCGCTTCCACGTCAAGGAGCCGACCGTGCGGCTCGCGGAGGATCTGGATCGCGACCCGGTCAGATTCCAGGGCAACTGGATCCCCCACAAGCTGCGCCCCGCGACCGACGACGGCGTCTTCATGGTCGGCGACTCGGCCGGGCACTGCCTGCCTCTGACGGCCGAGGGGATCCGCACGGCCCTGTACTTCGGCCTGGCGTGCGGGCGCGAGTTGCGCGCGGTCATCGAGGGCCGACAGACGCGCGAGCAGGCGCTGGCGAAGTACCACGCCTTCAGCGCGGCGCACGCGTTCCCGTTCGACTCGATGCTGCGGGTGCAGAGACTGATCCCCCGCATCGCACCCC
>CAZGJV010000050.1:0-14906 GCA_964525715.1 uncultured Conexibacter sp.
GGGCGACGACGTGATCGTGCTGCGCGCCGGCGACGTGATCCCGCAGGTCGTCTCGCCCGCTCCGCACGTCGTCGAGCGCACGGACCGCGCGCCCGCGCCGGCGCCGCCGGCCAGATGCCCGATCTGCGACACGCCGACGGTCAAGCACGAAGGCGTCTTCACCTGCTGCCCGAACCGCGACTGCCCGGGGCGCCGCTGGCAGCTGCTGAGCCACTTCGTCTCGCGCGGGGCGATGGACGTCGACGGGATCGGCGAGAAGCAGGTGACGCTGCTGATGGAGCGCGGTCTGGTGAGAACGGCCGCCGACTTCTACCGCCTCACGGAGGAGCAGCTGGTGGAGCTGGACCGCTTCGGCGAGGTCTCCGCGCGCAACGCGGTCGCGGCGATCGAGGCGTCGAAGGCGCGTCCGTTCGGGCGCCTGCTGTTCGCGATCGGGATCGAGGGGATCGGCGCGATCACGGGGCGCAACATCGCCCAGCGCTTCCGCTCGATCGAGGCGCTGACGGCCGCCGGCGCCGAGCAGATCGCCGACACGCCCGGCATCGGGCCGATCGTCGGCGCGCAGATCCACGAGCAGCTCCAGGACGAGCGGATGCGCGCGCTGATCGCGGACCTGCGCGAGCTGGGCCTGCGGCTGGAGGAGGAGGGTCCGCCGCCCGAGGAGGGCCCGCTGAACGGCAAGGCGCTCGTGCTGACCGGCACGCTGCCGACGCTGACGCGCGAGCAGGCGACCGAGCGGATCCTCGCCGCCGGCGGGCGCGTGACGACGTCGGTGTCGAGAAGAACCGACTACGTCGTCGCGGGGGAGGCGGCCGGCTCGAAGCTGGAGAAGGCCGAGCGGCTCAGAGTTCCCGTGCTCGACGAGGCGGGGCTGGAGGCGCTGCTGGCGGGCAAGCCGGTCGCCGCGGCCGGCGACTCTGCGTAGAGTCCCGCGCCATGAGCCTTCCTCGCAGCATCTCCCGTCCGGCCGCGGTCGGCGCGCTCGCCCTCGTGGCGCTGCTCGCCCCGGCGGTCGTCGCCGCCAAGGCGCCCGTCAACCCCGAGACCAAGTCGCTGCCGCCGACGGCCAATCCCGGCTACCTGCTCGGCTACCCGACGCCGACATACGAGTGGCACGGCTGCAAGGCGACCGCGACGCAGTCCTCGCTGGCCGAGCGCGTCCCCGGTGCGCCGCCGAACTACAAGGGCAGCCGTCAGGGAGCGGTGACGTTCAGAACGAGCTTGGGCACGTCGCCCTACATCTCGTGGCAGGTCAAGAGAGGCTGGACGATCTGCGGCGTCGAGGCGGCGGCCGTGATGGCGAACCCGACGGTCGACAGCGAGCTGCTGGGGGAGATCGGCTACACCTCCGGCCGCCAGAGAGGCTCGACCGCGAGCAACGGCCGAGAGACGATCAGAGTGCACATCAAGAAGGGCGCGATCGGCTACGCCGACTTCGCCAAGTTCGAGGGCAAGACGTTCTCGATCGACTACGTGCAGGACGTCGCGGTCTTCGTCAAGCGGACCAGATGACGCGCTGAGCGTCTCAGCGAGCGGCGGGCGTCGCCCCGCCGCCGCTGGGCACCGGCGGTGTCGCGACCGGCGTCGTCGGGGCGACACCGGCGGGGCGGTAGCGCGCGAGGGCGATCGCGAGCTTGTCCTCATTGGCCTTGGCGGTCGGCGTGTAGACGCCGTTCTCGATGAAGGCGAACGCGAGCAGGTGCCCGTTGGGGGTCGTGCAGTAGCCGGCGAGTGCGGAGACGTTCGAGAGCGTGCCGGTCTTGGCCTGGCAGCGGTCCTGGGCGGCCGTGCCGCGCATGCGGTCGGCGAGCGTGCCGGTGCGGCCCGCGATCGGCAGCGCCGCACGCAGCTGGGCGTCGGCGCGCAGCGCGCTCAGCAGCAGGACGATCTGGTGCGGAGAGGTGTGATCGGTGCGCGAGAGGCCCGAGCCGTCGACGATCCGCGGGTGGATGTGGAAGCGCGCGATCGTGCGCAGGACGACCGCGGCGCCGGCTGCGGTCGAGCCGGCGGAGCCGAAGCGCGCGCCGACGTCCTTCAGCAGCATCTCCGCGAACATGTTGTCCGACGGGACGAGCGTGAGCCGCACGAGCGTCGCCAGCGGCGGCGAGGCGACGGTGGCCAGCTGGGTGGCCGCCACGGGCGCGGTTCCGGTGCCGGTGACGCCGCGCGCCACGCTCACGCCGGCGCTGCGCAGCGCGAGCGTGAGCTGCTGGGCGGCGAACAGGGCAGGCTGGCGTTGCAGCGCGCTGCCGTCCTCCTTCGCCAGGCCGCGGTCGTACAGCAGGCCGCTGAGCGGGCCGCCGATGTCGAGGTCGAGGCCGTAGCCGCTCGCCGGGCCGCCGCGCAGGTGGTCGAGCCACGATTCGTCGCCGAGCACGCGGCCGCTCACGCTGAGGATCCCGGCCGCGCGCACGCGCGCGGCGAGCGCCGAGATCGTGGCGCCGGTGCCGTAGGCGCCACGGTCGAAGGCGCTGCTGCCGAACGTCGGATCGCCGCCGCCGCGCAGGTAGAGGTCTCCGTGCCAGGTGCCGCCGTCGTCGAGCGTCCCGACGCCGAGCACCTTCGTCTGCAGCGTCGCGCTCGGGCCGAAGCGCAGCAGCGCCGTCGAGGTCGTGTAGAGCTTCTCGACGGAGGCGGGGCTGCGCGCCGTGTCGGCTCGCACCGCCGCGAGGACCCTGCCGGTCGTGGTGTCGAGCACGTAGCCGCCGGAGGCTCCGCCCGCACGCGCGAGACCGCCCTTGACGAGCCGGTCGAGCGGGGCCGCCGCAGCCGGCGCCGAGCCGGCTGCGAGCGCGAGCAGCGCGAGGAGGAGTACGAGGCGGCGCACGTGGCTCACAACAGCACTCCAGAGCGATAGTCGCGGATGTGACGCCCGAACAGCGACGTACAATGAAGGTGCCATGGGCAAGGTTGTCAGCCTGGAGACATCCGCTACCGCGCGGAGAGCGGTGACATCGTCGCAGGGGCGCAGGGCTGCCTCGCGCCAACGTAGGCCGTCGAAGACGGCGCTCGTGCTCGGCGGCGGCGGCTTCACGGGCGCCGTCTACGAGATCGGCGCGCTGCGCGCGCTCGACCTCCTGTCGGTCAACCGCTCGGTCACCGACTTCGACATCTTCGTCGGCACGAGCGCCGGCTCGTTCGTCGCGGCGATGACCGCGAACGGGGTGACGCCGGAGGAGATGATGCGCGTGCTCGACCGCCAGGCCCCGACGCCGTTCCCGGAGATCGCGATCGGAACGCTGCTGTCGCTCAATCTGCGCGAGCTGGCCAGCAAGGCCGCGGTCTTCCCGTGGCGGCTTGCAAGGCTCGGCTGGACGCTTGCACGCCACGTCGGACAGGTCTCCGCGCTCGACGTCGTGCTCGGCATCGCCGAGGGCCTGCCGTCCGGGCTCTACTCGGGCCGCGGGATCGAGGACTACGTGCGCCGCGTGCTCGACGACGACAGCCGCACCGACGACTTCCGCCGCCTCGAGCGCCAGCTCTACATCACGGCGACCGACCTCGACACCTGCGAGCGCGTCGTGTTCGGCAGCGACGGCTTCGACGACGTGCCGATCTCCAGGGCCGTGAGCGCCTCGACGGCGCTGCCGATGGTCTACGAGCCGGTCCGCATCGGCGACCGCGACCTGGTCGACGGCGGGCTCGTCTCGACGACGAACCTCGACATCGCCGTCGAGGCCGGCGCGAGACTCGTCGTCGTCGTCAATCCGCTCGTGCCGTACGTCAACGAGGCGCGCCGCGCGAACCCGCTGCAGCCGCGCGTCGCCGACATGGGCTTCCCGCAGATCGGCTACCAGGCGTTCAAGCTGATGACGTACCGCCGCCTGCACGAGATCCGCACGATGTGGGAGGAGCGCTATCCGGGCGTCGACTTCGTGCTGATCGAGCCCGACGCCTCCGACGAGCTGATGTTCCGCACGAGCGTGATGGACTACGGCTCGCGCGTGCAGATCGCCAGCCACGGCTTCCGCTCAGTGACCGTGAAGCTCGCCGCGGACTACCCGCACCTCAAGCAGGTCGCGGCGCGCCACGGGATCGAGATCTCCGCCACGCGCGTGCGCAAGGTCGTCAAGCACTTCGCCACCGAGCCGGAGCAGACGGCCCGCTGGCGCAAGATCCTCGAGCAGACGACGGGTGCGCTCGTGCGCCAGTCGGCCTCCGAGTAGGCGCTCGCCCAGTCGATCTCAGCTCGCGCCGAGCGCGGTGCGCAGCGCGTCGAGCAGGCGGTCGGTCGCGGCCGGGCTCTGCAGCGCCACGCGCACGTGGTGTTCGTCGCCGACGCCGATCCCGCTCTGCACGAGCACGCCGCTGCGCTGCAGGCGCAGCGCCAGCTCGCCGCCGGTCAGTCCGGTCGGGCGCAGCCACAGGAGGTTCGCCTCGCTCGGCGCCGCGTCGATCGGCAGGTCGCCGAGCGCGTCCAGCAGGCGCTCGCGCTCGGCGGCGACGGCGGCGCGCCGCTGCGCGAGCTGCCCGTCGCATCTTCTGAGCGCCTCCAGCGCGCCGATCTGCACCGGCAGGCCGACGCCCAGCTCGGGCGCGATCCGCGCCAGCAGCTCCTCGGAGCCGGGGCCGCCGAGCGTGTAGCCGGCGCGCAGGCCGGCGAGCCCGTAGATCTTCGAGAAGGTGCGGAAGATCAGCAGCCGCGGGTACTCGTCGAGCAGTGCGAGCGTCCCCGAGCCCGTGCCGGCGCCGTCGACGCTCTCGCGCTCGACGGTGACGAAGTCCGCCAGCGCCTCGTCGAGCAGCAGCGAGACGTGCTCGGGCAGCGCGTCGAGCAGCCCGCGCAGCGCGTCGCTCGTGAGGTATTCGCCGGTCGGGTCGTTCGGGTTGCAGAGCGCGACCGCGCGCGTGCTCGGCATGACGGCGGCCAGCAGCCGCTCGGCGTCGAACCCGCCGGGCACCGGCACGGCGCGCGCGCCGGCGCGCTGTGCCATCACCGGATAGAGGCCGTAGGACGGCCACGGCGTCAGCAGCTCGTCGCCGGGGGCGAGCAGCGCGCGCGCGGCGCTGGCGAGCAGCTGGGCGGCGCCATGGCCGACGGCGACGCGATCGGGCTCGACGCCGTTGCGGCGGCCCAGCTCGCGGCGCAGCTCGTCCGCCGTCGGGTCGGCGGCGACGTTCAGCGCGCCGCGCGCCGCGTACGTGACGGCGTTGACGACGTCCGGGTGCGGCAGCTCGTGCCAGGTCGTGCGCGAGAGGTCGAGCACGTCGATCCGTGCGAGCGCGCGGCGGCGCTGCTCCTCCGCCTGCTCGCGCAGCTGCTCGGTGATCTCCTCGTCGCTCATGCCGGCGAACTGCCGGTAGTAGTCGAGCAGGCCCATCGCGCGCGGGATCAGCCGCCGGTCAGCCCCTGCACGTTCACGCCCGAGAGCGACGCGCCGCTGAAGAAGAGGAACCAGACGCTGAAGATCGGCACGCCGATCATGCAGCAGATCATGAAGATTCTGCCGATCACGCCCTGGCGCTGGTCGTGCCCGGCGGCGCGCCGCACGAGGATCCAGGCGTAGTCGAGGCGCTTGAGCGCCATCAGCCCGAGCAGCAGGCCGCCGATCATCGTCGCGAAGGCGACCGTCAGGCCGCCGAAGATGCTGCCCGTGAGGTATTGCGTGCGTCCCCCGATCCACAGGCACGCGAGCGGCAGTGGCCCCCAGAAGCAGAGGTTGACGACGACCATCGCGGCGAGCAGCGCGACGCCCACGAGGCCGTCGTAGCGCTGCCGTCTGTCGTCGCCGCGTCTGGGCGGCGTGCGGTACTGGACCGGGCGTGTCCCCGGGCGACGGGTGACGAACAGGCCGCCGGTGTCGGATGGGTCGGTGCGCACGGTTGTTCCAGAGGGTAGTGGCTGTGCTGGGCGGTGTGTGGCGGCTGAGACCCTGAGATCGACCCTGAAGCTCAGCTCGCGTACAGCTCGTCGAACAGATTTCTGTATTTCTCGTTGACGACGTTGCGCTTGACCTTCAGCGTCGGCGTCAGCTCGCCCGTCTCCTGGGCGAGGTCGTGGCCGAGGATCACGATCTTCTTGACCTTCTCGACCTGGGCGTACTTGTCGTTTGCCCTGTCGAGATGGCTTTGCACGAGCGCGTGCACGTCGGGATGTCTCGCGAGCTGCTCGAGGTCCGCGGGCAGACCCTGCTGCTGGGCCCACGGCACGATCTCCTCGGCGTCGAGCGTGACGAGCATCACGGGGTAGGGGCGGCGATCGCCGTACATCACCGCCTGCGAGACCCAGCGGCACTGCTTCATGTCGTTCTCGATGTTCGCGGGGGTGAGGTTCTTGCCGCCTGCGGTGATGATGATGTCCTTCTTGCGGCCGGTGATCGAGAGGAAGCCGTCCGCGTCGATCGAGCCGAGGTCGCCGGTGTGCAGCCAGCCGTCGGTGACGGCGCCGAACGACGCGTCGGCGTTGTTGTGGTAGCCGGCGAAGATGTTCTCGCCCTTGATCAGCACCTCGCCGTCGTCGGCGATCTTCAGCTCGACGCCGGGGAAGGGCTTGCCGACCGTGCCGAACTTGTAGGCGTCGAGCGACTGGAACGTCGCGGCGGTCGCCGTCTCGGTCATGCCGTAGCCCTCGAACACCGGCACGCCGCAGGCGAAGAAGAACTCGAGGATCTCCTTTGAGATCGGCGCCGCGCCCGAGATCGCCTGGCGCATGTTCCCGCCGAACGCCGCGCGGACCTTGGAGAACAGCTCCTCCTCCGCGCGCGCGAAGTGCTGCTGCAGCTCCTCCGGAACCGGCTGGCCGGCGAGCTCCAGCTCGCGCACGGCAATCCCGACCGTGACCGCCTTGGCGATCAGCTCCGGGTCGCCGTTGGACGTGACGAGCGTGTAGATCTTCTCGAAGATGCGCGGCACCGACGGGAAGTTCGTCGGGTGGACCTCGTTGAGCTCGACGATGATCTGCTGCGGGTCGTTGCTCCAGTAGGCGAGCGTCGCGCCGACATCGAAGCTGAGCAGCTGGATCAGCAGCGCGAACGAGTGGGCGAGCGGCAGGTACAGGTAGGTCAGCTCGTCGCCGTCGACCGCGCGCGTGCTCTGCGCCATCGTGAGGATCGCGCGGTAGTTGCCGTGCGTCAGCACGCAGCCCTTCGGCGGGCCGGTCGTGCCGGACGTGTAGATGATCGTGAAGGGGTCGTCGTGCCTGACCGCCTCGATGCGGCGATCGAGCTCGGCGCGGTCGCCATGGGCGCCGCGAGCGCGCAGGTCGGCGAGCGCGACGGCATCCGCCGGCGCGCCATCGGCGTCGATCACGATCACGTGCTCGAGCTGGGGAAGTCTGGCGCGCACCTCGGCGATCTTCGCGACCTGCGCCGCGTCCTCGCAGATGACGGCGCGTGCGCCGGAGTCGGCCAGCACCCACTCGCACTCCTCCGGCGAGTTGGTCGGGTAGATCGGGACGACGCAGGCGCCCGCCTCGGTCGCGCCGAAGTCGCAGTAGGTCCACTCGGGGCGCGTGCGGCAGAGGATCGAGACGCGGTCGCCCGGCTCGATCCCGAGGTCGACCAGGCCGAGCCCGATCTGCTGGGAGATCGCGGCCACCTCGCCGACGGTGACGTCGTGCCAGGCGCCGTCCTGCTTGTACTGCACGGCGACGCGGTCGCCATAGCGCTCGGCCGCCAGCGGCAGCAGGTCGGCGATCGTCTTCGAGCCGGTCGATGCCTCGGTGCCGCTGATGCCGCTCGTGGCGCTGGCGTCCATCTGGGGCGTCCTCCTCGCGTGCCGGAAATGCGGAGGTTTCCGATTCTAGGCGTGAGGCTGGAGAGGTGCGCCGGGTTCTGGCGCATGGCCGCCCGCGTCCGGGCCGAGACCCGGACGCGGGGCGCTGGTCGCGAGCGCGATCGGCCTACTGCTAGAAGCGCGTTTCGATCGCGAGGTCGTTGGCGATCGAGGTCGCGTTGTGGCCCGCCGACGAGGGCAGTCCGAGCTTCAGGTTGATGAGCGGGTTGAGGATGCCGAGCAGCCCGCAGCCGGACGCGCTCGGGATCGAGAACGAGTTGTCGACGTCGAGGTTCCCTCTGATCACGCCTATGTTCGGCGGGACGAAGGAGAATTCCCCGAGGTGCCCGGAGATCGGCCTGTTCGGCGGCGGGGGGCTCGTCGTGCCGGTGATGAGGTTCATTCTCACGGGGCTGCTGTTGGAGCCGATGTAGCAGCTGGAGCCGATCAGCGGGTTGCTGAGGTGGAGCTTGATCGGCATCGAGATGTTGAGCTGGCCCGGTTCGAGCTGGATCGACGACGCCGGCCCGGCGAGCTCCGCGGTCGCCGTCACTAGGTTCAGGCTGATCGGGAGTTCGATGCCGAGCACGCCCCCGGGGACGTTCACCGGCTGGGCGAAGAACCCGTTCGTGCCGGTGGGCGGGACGAATCTGCCTTCGACGAGCGCCCCGCGGATCTCCAGCGAGTGGTCGAGCGGGACTCTGAAGCCCTTGATGTTGATTTCCCCGCTCTGGGACTGGACGTCCACGCATATGCCGCCCGACGAGATCGGGCAGTCGGAGAAGTTGGGGAAGGCTGCGAGTGCGAACCCTCCCATCGCGCAGACGGCGGCGACGATCGTCGCAGCGCCGAGCGCGAGCATGTGGCTGACCTTCATGGTGGTTCCCCCTTGCATGCGCGCGGGGCGCGCGCGGGTCGTGGCGCCCCGTGCGCACCACGCGCGCGGCCGACGCCGAGCCGGTTGCGCCCGGACGGCGGCGTGCGCCGACGGTGCCGCGGGCGGACGCCCGGAGCAGCGTCGAGCACGGCGCGTCAAGGCACCGGCTCCCCCTCTGCGACCTGCGACGAGACACGGTGCGACCCACCGCGACCCATCTCACCCAGGCTAGGGGCGTGAGCGCCTCCGTGTCAACTTCGAGCGCGTGCGGATGCGGCGGCGGGCCGGCGTCAGCCGGTCGCGAGGCGCGGCGGCGCGGTGGACGGGCGCTCGTGCGTGAGGCTCGTCATGAAGAGGGTCTTGTCGATCCGTCCCTGGAAGATCGGCACCCCCATCTCCAGGCACTTGCTGATGACGTCGCGGCGTTCGAGTCCGGCCTCGCGCGCGAGCTCCGTGGGCGTCAGGTGATTGGCCATCGGACGGAACCTCCTCTTGGGGAAGAACGCTACATGCGTCACTTATACCCCCGCGGCGGGACGGAGTGCAACGGCTGCGGTCCGTCAGGTGGAGCTTTGGGCAGCTCTGGGCGCTCAGACCGGGTTCGGGATGTCCGCGAACACGTGCTGCACGCCGAAGCGCTCGGCGACCAGCTCGCCGAGGCGCTGGATCCCGAACGTCTCGGTCGCGTAGTGGCCGGCCGCGACGAAGTGGATGCCGGCCTCGCGCGCCTGCGCCATCACGTGCTCCTTCGGCTCGCCGGTGACGAACGCGTCGAGCCCGAGATCGATCGCCTCCTGGAGCGTGTTGGCGGCGGCGCCGGAGACGATCCCGAGCGTGCGGATCGTCGGCCGTCCGGCGTCGAACACGAGCGGCTCCCGCTGCGTGACGTCCGCGATGCGGGCGAACAGGTCGGCGGCGGGGACGCCGTCGGGCTCGAACCAGGCGATCGTGCCGATCGGCTCGCCCTTGACGCCGAACGCCCGCTTGTGGCCGGCGGCGCCGAGCCGCTCCGCGAGGATCGCGTTGTTGCCGTGGAGCGGGTGCGCGTCGAGCGGCAGGTGGTAGCCGGCGAGCGCGATGTCGTTCGCGAGCAGCAGTCTCAGGCGCATCGCCTGCACCGGGCCGATGCGGCGCGGCTCGAAGTCCCACAGGATCCCGTGGTGGGCGAGGACGAGCTGCGCGTGCTCGGCGATCGCGCGCTCGAACAGCGCGCGCTGGGCGGAGACGCCGGTGACGATCGTCGTCACGTGCTCGGCGCCCGGGACCTGGAGGCCGTTCGGGCCGAGGTCGGCGAAGCGCTCGATCTCGAGCAGCTCGTCGAGGAAGGCGATGATGTCTGCGGTCGGGGCGGGCATGGCGGGCTTCGGCGAGCGTTGGGGCGGGCGCCAACGTACCATCGCACCGCCGCTGTGGAATACTGGACGGCTCAGTCGGGGCGTGGCGCAGCCTGGTAGCGCGCACCGTTCGGGTCGGTGAGGTCCCGAGTTCAAATCTCGGCGCCCCGATATGTCGAAAGCCCTGCAATCGCGGGGCTTTCGTCGTTTCAAGGGTCTCTGACGCTTCGATGCTCGGCTGCTGTGCCGGCGAATCGGGTGGCTCTCTCATGCAGCTACGTAGACTGCTGTGACGGGAGGACGCATGGACGAGACCAACGCACAGCCACTCGGCGGCCGGTTTCCGGGCGGGCCGCGGTGTGTGATCCGGAGATCTCGCCGGCGACGTGCTGCTCGACGCGGACCACATGTGCTGTGTGTGCCGCGTACCGCGGGCGGACATCCAGATCCTTCACATCGACCGCGACCGCTCAAACAGCGAACGGTCGAACCTGGCGATCGGCCGGAGGCTCACAGCACGACACATCCGTCACCTTCGCGACACGTGGCTTCTCTCAGGTGTTTCCGGGGTTGGACGGCCTCGGCTCGTATCGTTGACGGATGGCGTCGTGGACGGAGGCCGAGTTGCGTATGCGTGCGTGCTGGCTGCTGCGCAGCTATCGGCATTGGGCGGGTGATGATCTGCTCGGGCTCGTGTCCGATGACGACGCCATCCGCGCTCGCGCGCTGTTCGACGCGCCGTTCGCAGTCCTGGCCCACGACACGCGGCCCGACCCGCTTTGCATCTATGCCAACGCCGCAGCGCTCACGGCGTTCGAGCTGCGGCTGGCGGACGCTCCCGGTTTTGCGACCAGCCGCACCGTTGAGCCTGCCGCTCGCAATGGTCGCCGTGCGGCGCTGGCTCGCGCGGACAAGGCTGGGCTGCTGCGCGGCTACAGCGGCGTGCGCGTCTCGACTGCGGGCCGCCGCTTCGAGATCCACGACGGCCGGATCTGGACGGTGCTGGACGACGTGGGTCGGCGCGTCGGCCAGGCCGCCGCGTTCCGGTCCAGGTCTGGCTGAGGCGCGAGTCTGCCGCTACCTCCTGGTTCCGTTCTGAGCGCATCTGAGGCGATCTCAGGACACCTGAAACCGCCCAGGAGCAGTGACAACGCCAGGGAAGCACCAGGCTCCGTGGTAGCTGGCGCGAGGACGAGGCTTCGTTTTGCAGACCCCGGCCACGGCAGTGCCCTACTAGTAGGTCGACGAGGCCATCTCCCATGCGATGGAGGTCGGGAAGTCGGGATGAGACAGGCTCGCCAGATCGATCGGCGCCCTCATACTCGAGTCCAGCCCCAGGACGTCATCGGCTGCACGTCGCAAGTCTGAGAGCGCCTCACCGAGCAGGGCTTGGATGTGCAACTGGCGATGCAACAGCTCCGGAAGGTCGAGATCGGCCGAATCTGAAACAGCAGCGCCGAGCTCCTCGCACAAGCCCACTCGTATGTCGCCGATCGCGTGTCTGCCGGGGGCGGCAATCGACACGTAGACGCCGATGGCTCGTTGCGCCGAGGGGGTGTCCGCACACACCCCCAGTGCAAAGCGGCGACGGGTCTCGTAAGCGCTGAGACGTTCGCTGGGGACGTGCTGCTTCGCAAGCTCCGGGCGCTGTTGGAAAGCTTGCTCCATCACAAAGGAAGTTGAGATCTGGAATGCCTGGGTCAACGCGTATTGACGGATCGCCAGCTCGACGAATTCGCCGTACTCCGATGGGTCGACCATATGCGCGAGGGTGCAGCTGTGCCGCTCGGTCGACCTCGACTCTGCGGCGGCGATCTGCAACAGCTCATCGATCAAACCCGGGGGAGCAGCGCATGTCCATTCTCCATTGTTCAGCACGCCGGACTCCTCCGCGAAGGCGGCAACGTCTCCAGCAGTGGATGGCCGATCGAGCGGGGGCGCGCTCGCCGCTGAGTCGCGAAGTAGCATGAGGTCGAGGGTGGTTGGAACATCCAGCATGACCTTAAACAGGCCCGAGACCTCGGTTGGCAATATGACGCGTCTGGTGCTGAATGCGGACTTGCGCATCAGGTACTGCGGCACGAACATCGGCAGCAGTGACGTAGTCCACGTCCGTATGGCTCCGTGCCGTGCCGATCCTGGGAGCGGTACCTCGGTGGCGAGGAATCGAAGCCCAGCACGAATCTCCTGCCAGTCCTTGGCGACGATTCGAAGCGCGCTCTGGTTCATCAGGTAGCCGTGCCGGCTGCCGCGGTATGGGCAGCGTTTGACCTCGTCGCTGCTCAGCTCCTCGCGAAAGTCGACTTCGTGCAATGGACGGCCCGCTTCGTCTCGAAGTCCCGAGAGGTCGTCGACGAACCGGAGGTAGAATGAGGTGTCGTTCGGGATCGGCGGTGCGAACTGTCCCCACATGACGCTCACTGGCAGCCGCGTGCTTTGTCAAGCGTTAGACGAAGGCGCATGCGATCGCCGCCGGGATGAGCACGAGCGCCGTGATGAACAAGCGTGCTGAGAGGTTTACCCGTGCAGTTCGATCGTTCAAGATCCTGGAGAGCACATGTATCTCGGCGATGTAGTCATCGAGCTTGCTGGCCGCCGATTTCGCGTGTATGAAGCCGTGATAGTCAGCAGCGGTCATCCTCGCGATAAATTCATGGTTGAGTTCAATGTCAGGGTCGTAGATCCGCGGCAGAAACGCTGACACGGCGACTGCAAGGCTCGCCAGAAGCAGCGCGGCCGGCAGAAGCGCCAACGCGATCACCGTTGATCTGGAGACTAGATGGGCCTTGGGGCCACGGCTAGACAGAACCGCGCTGATGACGGTGAACAGCGCCACGGAGGCTACAGAGTCCGAGAAGATCATGTAATTGCAGCGTGTCTGTGTACGCTCCATAAGCTGATTTATATATGCAAATAGCGTCTCGACGTACCAAAGGGTGCGCTCGTCGGAATGCCCAGCGTCATGGCATGGCTGCTGTCTGCTTGCAGTGGCCCCGTGCTCTGGGGGTGGATGGGGCTTGGAATGTGCGGGCGCTCGAGTGTCGTCGGAGCTCATGATGCACCTTAGGCAAGCGTTCGAGGCGTCGAATCGCCGCAATACGATCTGATGCCAGCGTAGTCGCTCGTCACTGATGCCTTTATCAGCCACCGATCGGTTCCGTCGTGTCTCGCGAGAAAGGGTTCGCGGCCGTGCACCACACGATGGTTGTCGAGGACCAGGATGTCTCCGGGCATGAGCTGCACGGCCGTCAGGTTCGCATCAAGCGCCCGTTTCGCTCGCTCGAAGGCAAGGCTTGCGTCAGGGTCGATGGCGGTCATATAGACGCTATCGATCACTATCTGTGGGCCATGCGGTCCGTCACGGAGTACCGGGACGACATTCGGCCATGCTCGTGGATCGAGCACGGAGAGTTGCGAAGGGGGTGAGGAGCAGAGTCGGTGCTCGTCGTCCGGTCGCACCGAGTACCGTGGTTGGGACAGGAGGTTACGGTCATGTGCGTCGAGTCGCAGTACGGCGTCGATGCCGGCAAGCGTCGTTGCGACGCTGTGTGGGTTACGGAGGCTCATCAAGATGAGATGATCGGCGCGGTGCGGGGTGAACGCGTCCTCTGTATGCCAGGCCAATTCGGATAGGCTGCCGTGACCGCTTTGGTGGAGCTCTGCTCCTGCGATGGGAAGGACGTTGTGCAGCAAGCGGCCGTCTTGAAGGCTGGCATAGCCGAAGAGTGCTCCGAGCGACTCGGCAAGAAGGGTGACTACGAGCTCCTGCATAAGCGTCGGCGATGGGGGTGTCAAAGGGTGACATCTGGCCCAATGGGCAGGAGTCCTGCCGAGCGCGACATCATCGACACGGAAGCCGCGAATGAGCAGGGCGGGCTCGTGGTGCGCCGACTTCAGGCGGCTGAGGGCTGATGCGACCTCTGTCGGCAGTGCAGTTTTGTGAGCACCGGTCGCGGCGACCAACGCCTCGCGCGATGCGAATGTGGAGGTTGATGCGAGGCGGCCGACGAGCCCGGTGATCTCGGTGCGTGATGCTGAAGAGAGCTCGATGACGTCAAGCAATGGATCTGCATGAACAGGCAAAGGCGAGGGGGAGGACATTGCGAGACCGAATAATAGAGCGTGGTCGTGGGCGACCACGACGGCTGAGACCTCATAGCGCGAGGGGCATCGAGCTGGTCCTGCGGGAAGACGCCGAAGTCGGCGCGGTCGAGCCGGCGGCCAGCGCGATCACTTGCTGTGCCTCTGTCGATCTTGCTGGTAGCGCGCCGGGGACCAGCCCGGGTCGCGCGCGGGCAGGCTGCGCGTGCTGTTGCCGCAGGCGCAGACCCGTCGAGGAACTCGCGGATGCCGTGGCTCTCGCCGGGGACGAAGACCGGGTCGGCGATCAGCGCCGGCCATTCGCTCGGCGTCGTCGTGCGGCCGTCGGCGCTCACGCTCATACGGGCGTGCATCGGCAGGGTATGCTCGCGCGATGCTGAGTGTCCTCGTCTTGGGAGCCGGCTTCGGCGGGCTCGAGCTGAGCACGACGCTGTCGGAGGCGCTCGGCGACGAGGTCGCGGTGACGCTGGTCGACAAGGGTGATGCGTTCGTCTTCGGCTACTCGAAGCTCGACGTGATGTTCGGCCGTACGACGCTCGACGCGGTGCGGCTTCCGTATCGCGACGTCGTCAAGCCGGGGGTGCGCTTCGTGCAGGAGACGATCACGGCGATCGACCCTGAGGCGCGGCGCGTGACGACCGACGCCGCCGTCCACGAGGCGGACGTGCTGGTCGTCGCGCTCGGCGCCGACTACGACCTCGACGCGACGCCCGGCCTCGCCGAGGGCGGGAACGAGTTCTACTCGGTGGAGGGCGCCCGGCGGGCGGGCGAGCTGGTGCGCGATTTCTCGTCCGGCCGCGTCGTGATCGGCGTCTGCGGCGCGCCCTTCAAGTGCCCGCCGGCGCCGAGCGAGTGCGCGCTGCTGCTGCACGACCAGCTCA
>CAZGJV010000051.1:0-14345 GCA_964525715.1 uncultured Conexibacter sp.
CGACCATGCCCGCGCGCCCGCCGCCCTCGATCGTCATGTTGCAGATCGTCATGCGACCCTCCATCGAGAGCGCCTCGATCGCCGGACCGGCGTACTCGACCACGTAGCCGGTCGCGCCGGCGGTCGTGATCTGCCCGATCGTGCCGAGGATCAGGTCCTTCGCGGTCACGCCGAAGCCCAGCTCGCCCTCGTAGCGGATCAGCATCGTCTTCGGCCGGTTCTGCACGAGGCACTGCGTCGCGAGCACGTGCTCGACCTCGCTCGTGCCGATGCCGAACGCGAGCGCGCCGAAGGCGCCGTGCGTGGCGGTGTGAGAGTCGCCGCAGACGATCGTCATGCCGGGCTGCGTGACGCCCAGCTCCGGCCCGATCACGTGCACGATCCCCTGGCGGTCGGAGCCGAGCGAGTAGACCGGCACGCCGAACTCCGCGCAGTTGCGCTCGAGCGTCTCGACCTGGATGCGACTCAGCTCGTCCTTGATCAGCCTTGCGACGGGCGTGCCGTCGGTCGGCGTGTTGTGGTCGGCCGTGGCGAGCGTGCGATCGGGGCGGCGGACCTTGCGGCCCGCGAGCCGCAGGCCGTCGAACGCCTGAGCGCTCGTGACCTCGTGGACGAGGTGCAGGTCGACGTAGAGCAGGCCGGGGCCGACCTCGTGGGCGGCCCAGATCTTGTCGAACAGGGTGCTCGGCATGGTGGCTCCTAGATGGACTGGTGGGTCAGCTGCGTCGCAGGCCCGCGGAGACGACGCCCAGGAACGTCGCCTCGTCGGGCCCGGGATTCTCGAAGTGGTGGGGCAGATCGGCATCGAACGTCACGCAGTCGCCGATCGCCAGCTCGTGCGCGGCGCCATCGCAGTGCAGCACGACACGGCCGGACTCGACAAGCGTCGTCTCGCGGCTGCCTGGCTCGTGCATCGGCGGATCGCCGGGGCCGCCGGTCGCGGCGCCGGGCGCCAGCACGTGGCGCGACAGCTCGGCGCGCTGGCCGGGCAGCGGCGCGGTGAGGACCTCGTAGCGGTGGCCGGCGGGCGTGCCGTTCCTGCCCGTCCCCGTCGGCCCCTGGCGCCGCTCGGCAGCGCGCACGATCGTGACGGCGCCGTCCTCGTCCAGGCGAAGAAGCTGTGACAGGCGCAGATCGAGACCCGCCGCGATGCGCGTGGCGACCTGCAGCGTCGGACTCGTCTCCCCCCGCTCGACCTGCGAGAGCATCGGCGCGCTGACGCCGCAGCGCTCAGCGAGATCTCGCAGCGACAGGCCCATCGCCTCGCGCAGGGCGCGGATGCGGCCGCCGATCGCGGCGACAGAGGTGGCATCGACGTCACTCATGTACAAGCGTACGTTATCACGTACGGACGTATCGCACCGACGTCGCCCGGCTACCATCGGACGATGCAGCGACCCGACGTGCTCGTGCTCGGCGCCGGCGGCACGATCGGTGCCGCCTGGCTGGGCGGCGTGCTGGCGGGGATCGCGTCGGAGACGGGGATCGACTTCGCCGCGTGCGAGCACATCGTCGGCACGTCGGCCGGATCGATGGTGGCCGCCGACCTGCTGGCGGGCGTGGAGCCGCGCGCCCCCGGCGCACCCGGCGCGGCATCGAATGGGAGCGGCGACGGCTCGCTCCCGGCAGGCGCGGAGACGGACAGGGACGGAGCGACGCGCGGACGCGCGAGCCTGCTGGGTGCCAGCCTTGCAAGCGCGGCCGGCACCTCGCTCGCGCCGCTCGCGCTGTCGCTCGGGCGTGCGCCCGGCGCACTCGTACGGGCGGCGGCGCTCTCGCGCATCGACGCGTCGCGCGGCTCGCTCGACGACCTCGCCGCGCGGATCGCCGGCCACGGCCTGCGCTTCGACGGCCGCCTGCGCATCGCATGCGTCGCCCGCGCACGCGGCCGGCGCGTCGTGTTCGGCGCTCCGGGCGCGCCGGCGGCGACCGTCGCCGAAGCGGTGCACGCATCCTGCAGCATCCCGGGCGTCTACCCTCCCGTCCGCATCGGCGAGGACGAGTACGTCGACGGCGCAGTCTGGAGCCCGACGAACATGGACGCTGCCCCCGCCCTGCGCGACACCCACGTCCTCTGCCTCGCCCCGATGGCCGCCCAGCTCGGCGCGCGTGAGCGCCACCCAGCCGTCCGGGCCGCCACCACCGCCGCGATCCGCCTGGAGACGCTGGAGCTGCGCCGGCGTGGCGCGGTCGTGACCGTCGTCATCCCCGAGCCGGCGCCGCCTGACGAGCACGCGCGGGTCAGCGGCTACCGGCAGGGAGTTGCGCTGGCTGTAGGGTCGTAGGACCGCATCAACATTCATCGTGTGTTGCGAGGGCCGAGAGGCGAACGTATGATCGGCTAGCCAGTCGGTTAGAAGGTGCCCTGGGCGGGCACGGAGCTGACCTCCCGCCCGGAGCGTTGTGGTGGTTTGTCCCTGCAGTCGCTGCTGCTACCTCGCCAGGCGGTCGATGACCACCATTGCGAGGAGCAGTGCGACTGCGAGGACGGCTACAGCTGCAGCCAAGCGGTTCTCCCTTCGCTCGTGGAGCTGACAGTCAGCTCCGTACTGACAGCTCGGAAGGGAGAGCGCGACCACCACACCCGCATCTTCGGGCGGGTGGCCGCGACAGCGCTACACGCAGATGTGCCAATTCAGCGGCGAATCTGCGACAACTTTCAGGGCGTCGAGATGCGCGACTTGCTGGCGGCCTCGGCGGTGAGGTCGGCCGCCTGGTCGGCGACCGAGCGGCGGCGGACCGCGTTCGAGAGCGCGCGCACGTAGGCGCGACCGGCGGCCTCGATGATGTCGGTCGAGACGCCCTGGCCGGCGCCGGTGACGCCGCCCAGCTCGAGCACGACGGAGGTCTCGCCGAGCGCGTCCTGGCCGCCGGTGACCGCGTCGACGCGGAACTCGCGCAGCCTCGCGTCGACCCCGGTCGCGGCGTTGATCGCGTGGAAGATCGCGTCGACCGGGCCGTCGCCGGTGAACGAGCCGGTCGCCTCGCCGCCGTCGGGCAGCGTGACGCCGACGGTCGCGTGCGGCGGGCGTCTCGACGACGCCTCGACCTCGAACCACTCCAGCGCGTACGCCGGGATCTCCTCGCGCAGCTCGTCGGTCACGAGCGCCTCGAGATCCATCGCGGTGACCTGCTTCTTCTTGTCCGCGATCTGCTTGAAGCGCTTGAAGGCGGTGTTCAGGACCTGTCCGTCGACCTCGATCCCCAGCTCGCTCAGCGCCTGTCTCAGGGCGTGCCGGCCGGAGTGCTTGCCGAGCACGATCGAGTTGGCGTCCAGGCCCACGGTCGTCGCGTCCATGATCTCGAACGTCGTGCGCTCCTTCAGCACGCCGTCCTGATGGATGCCGGACTCGTGTGCGAACGCGTTGCGCCCGACGATCGCCTTGTTCGGCTGCACGACGTAGCCGGTCAGCCGCGAGACGAGCCGCGACGTGCGCGCCAGCTCCTGCGTGACGACACCGGTGCGGACGCCGACGTCGGCTCTGCGCGTATGCAGCAGCATCACGATCTCCTCGAGCGACGCGTTACCGGCGCGCTCGCCGATCCCGTTGATCGCGCACTCGACCTGCCGCGCGCCGACCTGCACGCCGGCGAACGAGTTGGCGACCGCGAGGCCGAGGTCGTCGTGGCAGTGGACGCTCAGCACGACGTCCTTCAACCCCGGCGCCAGCTCGTAGAGGCGCGTCAGGTACGCCTTGAACTCGTCGGGCATCGTGTAGCCGACGGTGTCGGGGATGTTGATCGTCGTGGCACCCTCGTCGATCGCGATCTGCACGACCTCCGCGGTGAACGCCACGTCAGCGCGCGTCGCGTCCATCGGCGAGAACTCGACGTCCTCGACGTACTGCTTCGCATGCGCCACGCCGGCGCGCGTCAGCCCCTTGACGTCCTCGCGCGTCGCGCGCATCTGGTGCTCGATGTGGATGTCGGAGGTCGAGACGAACGTGTGGATGCGAGGTCGCTCGGCGTCCTTGACGGCGTTCCATGCGGCGTCGATGTCGCCCGGGTGGATGCGGGCGAGCCCGGCGATCACCGGCCCTTGGACCTCGCGCGCGATCGCCTGGACGGCCTCGAAGTCGCCCGGCGAGGCGATCGGAAAGCCGGCCTCGACGATGTCGACGCCGAGGCGCGCGAGCTGGTGGGCGATCTCCAGCTTCTCGCTCGTGTTGAGCGAGATGCCGGGCGACTGCTCGCCGTCGCGCAGCGTCGTGTCGAAGACCAGTACTCGGTTGGGGTCCTGCTCGCTGGAAGTCATGTCGTCGTCACCTCTGGTGGCTCGTGCTTCGCTTCTTCTCGGTCGGTTTGCGGCTACCTGCGGCCGCCACGCGCTATTCCCCCCGAGGGGGGAGGAGAAGAAGTCGAAGGGAGAGCCGGCGCGACATGAACCCGGTCAGCGTACCAGGCCTACCAGTTGCGGCCCTCGAATCGCAGCGGCGCGTGCTCGACCGGCACCTCGAGGATCCCGGGGGTCGCGACCTCGGTGTACGGCTTGCGCCGGAAGAAGTCGCGGTACGGGACCATCGCGACGAACATCATCAGGACGCCGAGCAGCAGGCCGCCGATGCCGATGAAGATCGGCACCTCGATCCCGAGGATCGGCTTCGCGTAGTTGATCGTTTCGCCGCTGGAGTCCAGGTGCTGCGAGTAGTGCGTGAAGGCCTTGATGAAGATGCCGAACAGCATCAGCCCGCCGAGCAGCGGCACGACGCCGACGAGGAAGAAGTTGCGCGCACTCTTGAAGATCTCGCGACGGTAGTAGACGACGCACGCAATCCCGGTGAAGCCGTAGTAGAAGCAGATCCCGAAGCCGAGCGCGGTGATCGAGTCGCCGAGCACGCTCTGCGCCGGATTGAACGCCATCACGCCGACGGTCCAGATGACCGACACGACGCCCATCACGATCGTCGAGACGCTCGGCGTCAGGTTCTTCGGGTGGATCGTCGCGAACGCCTTCGGGATCGCGCCCTTGCGCGCCATCGACAGCGACGTGCGCGCCGTCGGCAGGATCGTCGTCTGCGTCGAGGCCGACGCGGACGTGAGCACCGCGAGGATCAGGACCTTGTCCCACGGCGAGCCGAAGACGTGCGTCCCGAGCACGCTCAGCACGTCGTTGGGGTTGTCGGTCAGCAGCTTCGTGCCGCCGTACGCCTGCGCGGCGGCCGAGACGACGACGTAGATGAGCAGCAGGAGGATCGTCGACATGACGGCCGCGCGGCCCGGCCCCTCGTTGCTGTCCTCGGACTCCTCGTTGACGGTCACGCCCGAGTCCCAGCCCCAGTAGATGAAGACGCCGAGCAGGACGCCGTCGACGAGCGCGCCCCAGCTGAGCGCGAACGGGTTGAACCACGACAGCTGCGGCGTGATCGAGCCGGCCGGGCTGCTGCCGTAGACCTTCGCGAGCGCCACGACGGCGAAGACGGCGAGGGTCACGATCTCCAGGGTGAGCAGGATCTGCTGGATGCGCGCGGACAGCTCGATCCCGCGCCAGCAGATCCACGTCATCAGCGCGATCCACACGACCGCGGCGATGATCTGCGCCAGGTTGGAGTTCGCCGCCGAGTCCCAGCCGAAGAGCAGGAACGTGTAGCGCCCGGCGATCTGGGCGAGCGTTGCCATCACGATCACGTCGGTCACGATGATCGCCCAGCCGTTGAGCCAGCCGAGGTGCGAGCCCATCGCCCGCCCGACCCACGAGAAGGTCGTGCCGGCGTCCGGGTCGGCGCGGTTGAGGTACTTGTACGCCGCGGCGACGAACAGCATCGGCACGAACGAGACGAGCAGGACGGCCGGCGCGTGCACGCCGACGCCGCTGACGGCGACCACGAATCCGAGCGTGGCGGCCAGCGAATACGCCGGCGCCGTCGAGGCGACGCCGATCACGAGGTTCGACAGGTAGCCGATCGCGTCCTTCTTCAGACCGCCGGGCTCGCCTGCCGCGGGGTGGGACAACGCCGCGCTCTCCACCAGTGCCTCCTCGTCCGAATGGGCTTACGACATTGTGGCACCCGTAGCAAAGACGCAAACAGCGTGAGTGCGCCCATTCCGGCGCGAATCAGCCGGATCGGCACGCCGATCTGTACAACGTGGCGCGACGGCGACAGGCGCGTCAGAGCGTGACGGCGTGGCCGGCGACGAAGCCGTCGCCGGCGACGATCGCGTCGATCACCGTCTGCGGGACCGGTGCGTCGGACGTGATCGCCATCACGGCGTTCGCGTCGTCGCCGTCGGCGGCGTGCTCGTCCGGCTCGCGCCCGACCGCCGCCGAGACGATGTTGAGCCCGTGCTCGCCGAACGCCGAGCCGACGCGGCCGATCATCCCCGGCACGTCGCGGTAGCGGAACAGCGCGAGGTTGTCCTCGATCTGCACGTCGAAGCGCTGCCCCCACGCCTCCAGCAGATGCGGGCGGTTGCGACGCCCGAACGTCGTGCCGACGACGCGCGAGCGCGCCTCGCCGCTGACGATCGTGACGCGCACGAGGTCGGTGAAGTCGCGCGCGGCCGTGCGCTTCGTCTCGGCGACCTCGATGCCGCGCTCGTCGGCGAGGCCGGGCGCGTTGACGGCGTTGACCTCCTCCTCGACGTGCCCGGTGAGCACGCCCATCAGCACCGCGACCGACAGCAGGCGCGTGTCGCGCTCACCGATGCGGCCGAGGAACTCGACCTCGACGCGGTCGATCGAGGAGCCGTCCGCGAGCGACACGGCGAGGCGGCCGAGCTGGCGGCAGAGCGGCACGAACGGGCCGAGCACCTCCATGTCGGCCGGCGAGATCGCCGGGATGTTGACGGCAGTGGTGACGACGCCGCCCGGCGTGAGCGCGGCGATGATCTGCTCGGCCGTCTGGCTGCCGGCGCGGTCCTGCGCCTCGGTCGTCGAGGCGCCGAGGTGCGGCGTCACGACGACGTTGTCGTAGCCGTCGAACAGCGGGTAGTCGGTGATCGGCTCCGACGGGAAGACGTCGAGCGCGGCGCCGGCGACCTTGCCGGAGTCGAGCGCGTCCTTGAGGGCGGCGTCGTCGACCAGCTCGCCGCGGGCGCAGTTGACGATCCGCACGCCGTCCTTCATCTGGGCGAAGGCGGCGGCATCGAGGAAGCCGCGCGTCTCGGCGGTCACCGGCAGGTGGATCGTGACGAAGTCGGCCTTCGCGTAGACCTCCGCGGGGCTCTCGGCCTTCTCGGCGCCCAGCTCGCGGTAGCGGTCTGCCGACACGTACGGGTCGTACGCGACGACGTACATGCCGAAGCCGCGCGCGCGCTGCGCGACGAGCTGGCCGATGCGGCCGAAGCCGACGATCCCGAGCGTCTTCTCGTAGACCTCGATGCCGTTGAACTTCGAGCGCTCCCACTTGTGGGCGGTCAGCGAGGCGTGCGCCTGCGGGATCTTGCGCGCGAGCGACAGCATCAGCGCCATCGTGTGCTCGGCCGCCGTCACGACGTTCGACTGCGGCGCGTTGACGACGATGATGCCGCGCTTCGTGGCGGCCGTGACGTCGACGTTGTTGACACCGACGCCGGCGCGGCCGATGACCTTCAGCTTGGAGCCGAGCTCGATCAGCTCCTCGGTCATCTTGGTGGCCGAGCGGATCAGGATCCCCTCGTACTCGGGCAGCCGCTCGCGGAACTGCTCGTCGCTCCAGTCGGCGCCGAGATCGACGTCGAAGTGCTCGCGCAGAAGGTCGACGCCGGAGTCGGCGATCTGCTCCTTGACGAGGATGCGCGGGCGGTCGCTCACGCTGCGGAGGCCGCCGGCACGCCGGCCTCGAGGAACACGCGCTGCGCGGCGCCGACGCCGGCGCCTTGCTCGACCGGGTGGCCGAGCTGCGCGAGCGTCATCTCCAGGCCCGACAGCGACGTGAGGATGTCGAAGCCGCCGAAGTAGCCGCAGTGGGCGATCCGCAGGATCTTGCCGGCGAGCTGCGACTGGCCGCCGTTCGCGGTGATGCCGTAGCTGTCGCGCAGGATCTTCGGGACCTTCTTGCCGTCGATCGAGTCGGGCAGCGAGAGCGCGGTTACGACGTTCGAGCGCTCGTCGGGATCGCCGTAGAGCTCGAGCCCGAGCGCGGCGACGCCGGCGCGCGTGGCGCGGGCGAGCAGCGCGTGGCGCTCCCACACGTTCTCGATCCCCTCGTCCTCGATCATGCCGAGGGCGACGTCGAGCGCGGCGAGCAGCGTCACCGGCGGCGTGAAGGGGCTGTTCGGCGGGTCCTTGCGCTGCTGCTTGGCCGTCTCGACCCAGTCGAAGTAGTAGCGGCCGCCGGGCTTGGCGGCGGCGGCGTCGAGCGCGCGCTGCGAGACCGACGCGAACGCGAGGCCCGGCGGGATCATCAGCGCCTTCTGCGAGCCGGCGACGACGACGTCCACCCCCCACGCGTCCTGCTCGAGCTTGGCGGCGGCGAGGCCGGAGACGGCGTCGACGACGAGCAGGGCGTCCTTCTCGCGCACGACGGCGGCGATCGCCTCGACGTCGTGGACGATGCCGGTCGACGTCTCGGAGAGTGTCGCGAAGACGACCTCGATGCCCGGGTTCGCGTCCAGCAGGCGGCCGATCTCCTGCGGGTCGAGGCGCTCGCCCCAGCCCGGCTCGTACTTGACGAGGTCGGCGCCGTAGGCCTCGCACAGCTCGATCCAGCGCTCGCCGAACTTGCCGGCCGCGCAGGCGAGCGCCTTCGTGCCGGGGCGGACGAGGTTGGCGACGGCGGAGTCCATCGCGCCGGAGCCGCTGGAGGCGAACGTCAGCACGTCGTTCTGCGTGCGGAAGACCTGCGGCAGGCGCTCCAGCACGCGGGCGTACAGCTCGACGCCGGCCGGCGCGCGGTGGTAGAGCACGGGCTCGGCCATGACCGACAGCACGCGCGGCGGGACCGGCGTCGGCCCGGCGGTCATCAGGTACTGCTTGGTGAAGGGATTGATCGTCATGGCGGCGTGGGCAAGGGTAGCGAGTCGGAGGCTCAGCCTTCGCTGAAGCCCGCGTCGTCAATCCACGACATCATCGAGCGCAGCTTCTTGCCCTCGACCTCGACCTGGTGGCCGGCCTGCTCGGCGCGCATGCGGTTGAAGTTCTCCTGGCCGGCGCGCACCTCGGCGATCCACTCGCGCGCGAACTCGCCCGACTGGATCTCCTTCAGAACGTCCCTCATCGCCTGGCGCGACTCGTCGCCGATGATGCGTCTGCCGCGCGTGATGTCGCCGTACTCGGCCGTGTTGGAGATCGAGTAGCGCATGCCCGCGATCCCCTTCTCGTACATCAGGTCGACGATCAGCTTCAGCTCGTGCAGGACCTCGAAGTACGCGAGGCGCGGGTCGTAGCCGGCCTCGACGAGCGTCTCGTAGCCGGCGCGCACGAGCTCGGACGTGCCGCCGCAGAGGACGGCCTGCTCGCCGAACAGGTCGGTCTCGGTCTCGTCCTTGAAGGTCGTCTCGATCACGCCGCCGCGCGTGCAGCCGATGCCCTTGGCATAGGCGAGCGCGAGCGCTCTGGCGTTGCCGGTCGCGTCCTGGTGGATGGCGATCAGGCCCGGCACGCCGCTGCCCTCGGTGTACTGGCGGCGCACGAGGTGGCCGGGGCCCTTCGGCGCGACGAGCGCGACGTCGACGTCGGCGGGCGGCTCGACCTCGCCGTAGTGGATCGAGAAGCCGTGGCCGAACAGCAGCAGGTTGCCGGGCGCGATCCCGTCGCGGACCTCGGCCCACACGTCGCGGTGCAGCTCGTCGGGGACGAGCAGCATGACGACGTCGCCGCGACTCGCGGCCTCGACCGGCTCGAGCACCTCGAGCCCTCTCGAGCGCGCGATCTCGACGCTCTTGGAGCTCGGACGGAGGCCTACGACGACGTTCACGCCGGAGTCCTTGAGGTTCAGCGCGTGGGCGTGGCCCTGCGAGCCGAATCCGATGATGGCGACGGTCTTGCCGTCGAGGAGCGTGAGGTCTGCGTCGTCGTCGTAGAACATGGCGCGGCAGGGTACCGGAAGCGGCGCCCTCGGCCCGTTGCGACCAGGTGAAGCGGCGCCCCGGCGCCGTCGCTTGCGGCAAACTGGCTGCATGGCCAGTCCTGCGACCGACGACGGCTACTTCCCGCGCTCGACGTCGGTGCTGCGGCGCGTCCACGAGGAGCGCCTGGTCGGCCTCTTCTTCGGCCAGCGAGCCCTGGCGATCGGGGCGCTGCAGCCGGTCAACTACACCGGCACGAGCCAGTCGACCGGCGGGCGCGAGCGGCCGTTCCGGCGACTCGTGCGCACCGCGAACGACTTCGAGGCGATCTTCTTCGGCACGCGCGCGGAGGCCGACCGCGTGTTGGCAAAGGTCCACAAGCTGCACCAGCGGGTGCGCGGCGAGCTGACGGAGGACGCAGGACCCTTCCCCGCCGGGACGCCCTACTCGGCGTTCGACCCCGAGCTGATGCTGTGGACGGTGGCGGTGACGGCCGAGTCGGCGCTCTACTTCTACGAGCTGTTCGTGCGCCCGCTGAGCGCCGGCGAGCGCGACGCGTTCTGGCAGGACTACATCCGCTTCGGCGAGCTGTTCGGGATGCCGCGCGCGGTCGCGCCGCCGACGTACGCCGCGTTCCGCGCGTGGTGGGACGCGAAGCTCGCGAGCGACGAGATGCACCTGACGGACGAGGCGCGCAGAACCGGCCGCTTCGTGGCGCTGAAGATCCCGATGCCGGGGGCCAACCAGCCCGCCAAGCGATTGCACGACCTCGTGATGCTCGGCTCGTTCCCGCCGCACGTGCGCGAGCTGTACGGGCTGTCGTGGTCCGACGCGCAGGCGCGCGCGTTCCCGCTCGCCGTCGCGACGCTGCGCGGCCTGCGCGCGCTCGCGCCGGCGTCCGTGCGCACCGGCAGCTGCGCGCGCAGCTTCGCGCTGGTGGAGGCGACCGAGCGGGACCGCCTCAGGCGCGGTAAGCCGACGCCGCAGCTCCCGCCGCTGCCGGACTCCTCGCGCGGCCGGGCTCAGGCGCTCGCGGCGGCGACGAGCGCCACGGCGGGCAGCGCCAGCGCCCCGCCGGCATCCGCGAACGGTGCGGTGGCGTCGGCGATCCGCTCGTCGAGATCCGCGCGCTGACGCGCGTTGAGCGGCCTGACGACGTCGGCGAACGGCGGCGACAGGTCGCAGGTGGCGGCGACGAAGTCCTCGACGCCGTCGTAGGGCATCGTCAGCGGCAGCTCCTCGACGAGGACGTCCCCGAAGCCGGCGTCCTCCAGCAGCTCGCGCAGGGCCGCCGGGTCGGCGAGGTCGAACATCGTCGGCCCGGCTCCCAGCTCGAAGCCGTCGACGAGGCCGGCGTCGACCAGCGCGCGGCGCGGGAGCGATGCGAAGAGGTTGCGCTCCGGCGCACTCCAGGCTGCCAGCGCGAGCCGCCCGCCCGGCCGCAGCACGCGGCGCGTCTCGCGCAGGGCGGCGCCCTTGTCGAGCGCGAACATGTAGCCCCAGCGGCAGATCGCCTTGTCGACGCTCGCGGCCGCCAGGTCGATCCACTCCAGCTCCAGCGCCTTGAACTCGACGTTGGTCACGCCGCGCTGCTGCGCCCGCTCTCTCGCGTGGCCGAGCATCGCCTCGGCGCCGTCGCTGCAGATCAGCGTTCCACCGCCGGGCGCGATCAGCTCGGCGGCGAGGAAGCCGGTCTCCCCCACGCCCGCCGCCAGCTCCAGCACGCGCTCGCCCGGCTGCGGCTCGATCGCCTCCACCAGCCACTGCGAGACCGGCATCGCCGCCACCTGGAAGCGCTCGTTGCGCGTGCGCCAGCCGTCGGCGGCGCGCTCCCAGCGCTCGCGCACGGCGGCGCGCAGCTCGTCGGGGTCCTCGGTGCTCTGGTCGGTGTCGGACGTCATCCGGAGGTGGGGTCGTGGGACAGCTCGCGGCGCAGCAGCTTGCCGGAGGCCGTGCGCGGCAGCGTAGCCGCGAACGCGATCTGCTTGGGCACCTTGTAGCGGGCGAGCTGGGAGGCGACGTGCGCGCGCAGCTCCTCCGCCTCGGCGTGACTGCCGTCGTACAGCACGACGGTCGCGACGACCGCCTCCCCCCACTGCGGGTCGGGCCGCCCGTGCACGCCGGCGTCGGCGACCGCGGGGTGCGCCAGCAGCGCCGCCTCGACCTCCGCCGGGGCGACGTTCTCGCCGCCGGTGACGATCGTGTCGGCCTTGCGGCCGGTGACTGTGAGGCGCCCCTGCGCGTCGAGCGCGCCGAGGTCGCCCGTGCGCAACCAGCCGTCGAGGCCTGCCACGCCGGGGGCCACGGTCGGGCCGGCGACGAGGATCTCGCCGTCATCGGCGATCTCGATGCGCTGACCGATCAGCGGACGCCCGGCCGTCTCCGGCTGCCCCGGCAGCGAGGTCGCGACCTGCGAGCAGGCTTCCGTCATCCCGTAGGTCTGCGCGACGGGGATGCCCGCCTCCTGCGCCTGCGCGGCGAGCACGGGCGCCAGTGGACCGCCGCCGATCAGCGCGACGCGCAGCGGGTTCGGGGCCTTGAGACCGGCGTCGAGCAGGCGCTCGAGCGTCGTCGGCACGAGCGAGGCGAGCGTGACGCGGTCGCGCTCGATCGCCTCGATCGCCACCTCCGTGTCGAAGCGCTCGTGCAGCACGACGGTCGTGCCGTAGATCGCGCTGCGCAACAGGATCGACAGCCCGCCGACGTGGCTGAGCGGCAGCGTGCAGAGCCAGCGGTCCTGCGGGTCGAGGCCGAGCGCGAGCGCGGAGCCGAGCGCGTTCCACAGCCAGTTGCCGACCGTGAGCGCGACCGGCTTGGGCGCGGCCGTCGTGCCGGAGGTGTGGACGATCGTGGCGGGGGCGTCGGGGTCGAGGCGGTCGGGGAGCTGGGCGTCCGGCTGGGTCGTGCGGTGGAGCGGCTCGCGAACGACCGTCTTGGCTTGGTGCGTCCGCTGCGCCTGCTCCTCGGCTGTCAACCGCAGGTCGATCGGCACGACCGCGGCACCGAGCATCAGCGTGGCATGGAGGGCAGCGAGGAAGGGCAGGCCGGACGGCAGCTGCAAGGCCACTTGGTCTCCCCCCTCGATGCCCATGGCTTGAAGGACCGCGGCGGCGTCGAGGACCTGGGCATGCAGCTCGGCGTACGTGGTCGGCGAGCCATGGACGTCGATCAGCGCCGGGTGCTCCGGTCTCAGCGCGGCGGCGCGCGGGAGCCAGGGATCGAGGTCCATGCCCGTTGAAGGCTACGCGCCTGCCGGCGAGGCGCGAAGTTCGCCCCCTCGGGCCCGGCCGGCGTTTAGGGTTCGGGCCCCCCGACGTGAGGAGCACTGCTGACGTGAGCGTTACGTGGACGCCTGCCGGCGAGTATGAGGACATCCGCTATGAGCTGAGCGGCGACGGGATCGCGAAGATCACGATCGACCGGCCGGAGGTGCGCAATGCGTTCCGCCCGGAGACCGTGATCGAGCTCATGGACGCGTTCGAGCGGGCGCGGGAGGACACCTCCGTGGGCGTCGTGATCCTGACGGGCGAGGGGCCGCTGGCGTTCTGCTCGGGCGGGGACCAGCGCGTGCGCGGCGAGTCGGGCTACAGAGTCGGCGGCACGGCAAGAGTGGGGCGCTTCCACGTCACCGATCTGCACGTCCAGATCCGCCGGCTGCCGAAGCCGGTGGTCGCGATGGTCGCGGGCTACGCGATCGGCGGCGGGCACGTGCTGCAGGTCGTCTGCGACCTCACGATCGCGGCCGACAACGCGCGCTTCGGGCAGACCGGGCCGAGAGTCGGCTCGTGGGACGGCGGCTTCGGCACCTCCGTGCTGCGCGACCTCGTGGGCACCAAGAAGGCCAAGGAGATCTGGCTGCTGTGCCGCCAGTACGACGCTGACCAGGCGCTCGACATGGGGCTCGTGAACGCCGTCGTCCCCCTCGATGCCCTGGAGGCCACGACCGTCGAGTGGTGCCGCGAGATGCTCGCCCTCTCCCCCTTCGCGCTGCGGCTCGTGAAGTCGAGCTTCAACGCGCAGGAGGACGGCTACGCCGGGATCCAGCAGCTCGCCCACGACACGAACCTGCTGCTCTACGGCAGCGAGGAGGCGACCGAGGGGCGGACGGCCTTCCTCGAGAAGCGCGCGCCCGACTTCTCGCGCTTCCCCCGGCGGCCGTAGGCTCTCCGACATGAGCACGGGAACCGCCGCCCCCAGCGTGACGCGCATCTGGCTGATGGCCGCGCGGCCCAAGACGCTTCCGGTCGGGCTCGCGCCGGTGCTCGTGGGAACCGCGCTCGCGGACACCGCGGGGGTGTTTCATCCGCTGCGCTTCTTCGCGGCGCTGTTGGGGGCGCTGTTCATCCAGGTCGGCGCGAACCTCTCCAACGACTACTCCGACGCGCGCCGCGGCGCCGACACGGAGGACCGGCTCGGGCCGG
>CAZGJV010000052.1:0-13560 GCA_964525715.1 uncultured Conexibacter sp.
GCCGTCAGCTCCACCAGGCAGACCGCCTGCTTGCCGCGCTCGGCCGCGCGGATCAGCGCCGGCACGAGCGGCGAGTCGTCGCTCGTCCGGTACACGGTCTGCTTGATCGCGAGCACGTTGGGGTCGTTGACCGCCTGGTTGACGAACTGCTCGACCGTGCCGAACGTCTCGTACGGGTGGTGGACGAGCAGGTCTCGCTCGCGCATCAGCGCGAACAGGTCGGTCTTCTTGCCGTCGCGCTCGAACTCGCGCGGCGTGAGCGGCGTCCAGGGCGCCTCGCGCAGGTCGCGGAAGCCGGGCAGCTTGACGATCTGCCACAGGTCGACCGGGTCGAGCAGCCCCGCGACCTCGTAGACGTCGCGCTCGCCGACCTCCAGCTCGCTCATCAGCCGCGCTCTCAGCACCGGGTTGGTGGCGGCCGACAGCTCGAGCCGCACGACCTCGCCGAAGCGCCGTCGCCGCAGCTGCGCCTCGACCGCCTCGAGCAGGTCGTCGGCCTCGTCGGAGACGGTGAAGTCGGCGTCGCGCGTGACGCGGAAGACGGTGTGAGCGACGATCTCCATTCCGCGAAAGAGGTGGTCGAGATGGTCTGCGATGACCGCCTCCATCGGCACGAGCGTGCGCCCGTCGGCGACCGCGATGAAGCGCGGCAACCCCTCCTTCGGCACCTTCACGCGCGCGAAGCGCGTCTGGTCGGTCGCCGGGTCGCGCACCAGCACGCCGAGGCTGAGCGACAGGTTGGAGATGTAGGGGAACGGCTGCGCCGGGCCGACCGCCAGTGGCGTGAGCGCGGGGAAGACCTCGCGCCGGAAGCGGTCGTCGAGCGCCGCCCGCTCGTCCTCGCTCAGCGCCGGCGGCTCGACCACGCGGATGCCGTGCTCGGCGAGCGCCGGCAGCAGCGAGCGCTCCCACGCATCCGCCTGCCGTGCGCCCAGCGCGCGCGCGCGATCGCCGATCTGGTCGAGCAGCTCGGCCGGCGGGAGCCCGTCCGCGCTCGTCGCGTCGATGCCGGCGTCGACCTGGTCGTGCACGCCGGCGACGCGCACCATGAAGAACTCGTCGAGGTTGGAGCTGTAGATCGCGCAGAACTTCACGCGCTCGAACAGCGGCCGCGTGGCGTCCTCCACGAGCTGCAGCACGCGCTCGTTGAAGTCCAGCCACGACAGCTCGCGGTTGAGGTAGAGCGAGGGGTCGCCGACGGCCGCGGCGGCCTCGCTCGTCGTCGGGCGCAGCCGCTCGATCGCGTTCGCCAGCGGCTCGAGCAGCGGCAGGTCGGGGTAGGCCTCGCGCAGCTCGGCGAGCGAGGACTGGAAGTGGCGCAGCTTCTCCGGGCGCAGCCGCCCGCCGGCGGCGCGCGTGGCGCGCGCGAGCTTGTCGGCCGCCATCACCACGGCGACCTCTCTGCCGGCCGCGATGCCGCGCGCGCGCAGCTCGCGCTTGCGCTCGGCGTAGGCGGCGAGCTGCGGGTCCTCGGTGAGCGCCAGCACGCGCCGCGCGACCTCGGCGCCGCAGCGCTGCTCGATCACGGCGGCGTCGAGGCCGGTGTCCTCGATCACGTCGTGCAGGACGGCCGTCGCGACCGTCGTCTCGTCGCAGCCGGCGTCGAACAGCAGGCGGGCGGTGATCGCGGGGTGCTCGACGTCGGCAGCGGGATTTCTGGTGCCGTCGCCGTTGACGGCGCTGCCCCGGTAGGCCTCGAGCGCGAGCCGCCAGGCGTCGGCCACGAGGGCGGAGTCGCGCGCGAAGGCGGGCAGCTCGCCGGGCAGCTCCGGGGGGCGGGTGGCGGAGGTCATCGGGTCGATTGTCCGTCCTCGGGGAACACGCGTCGTTATCGGGCGGTTGCGCCTGTGACGATACGGGAAAGAGTTGTTGACGAAGCAACGATCCTGGCGTACAATACCTAGCGTGCCAGTAGGTATTGACATGAAAGGAATCGCCACGAAGACCATAGACACCCAGGCCATCGCCCCCGAGGAGACCACCTTCGACGCCCTCCAGCTCTTGATGCGGGAGGCGCGCAACTGGCCCCTGCTCACGCCGGCAGAGGAGATCGAGCTCGCGAAGCAGATCGAGCGCGGCGACCTCGTCGCCAAGGAGCGGATGGTCAACTCCAACCTGCGACTCGTGATGTCGATCGCCCGCCGCTACCAGGGCCAGGGCCTCTCGATGGGGGACCTCGTCCAGGAGGGCACGCTCGGCCTGATCCGCGCCGTCGAGAAGTTCGACTGGCGCAAGGGCTTCCGCTTCTCGACCTACGCGACGCTCTGGATCCGCCAGTCGATCCAGCGCGGGCTCGAGAACAGCGGTCGCACGATCCGCCTCCCGGTCCACGTCGGGCAGCGCGCCCGCAAGGTCGCGCGCGCGCGACGCGAGCTGACGGCGAAGCTGGGCCGAGAGCCGACCGACGAGGAGATCTCCGCCGAGACCGGCCTCGAGCTGGAGCTCGTGATCGAGGCGGCGAAGGCCGACCGCGAGCCGACGAGCCTCGACCTGCCCGTCGGCGACGACGGCGAGACGTCGCTCGGCGCGCTGATCGCGACCGACGAGGCGAGCCCGCACGAGGAGGTCGCCGACACGCTGCGTCACGAGGCCGTGCAGAAGGCGATCGCCACGCTCCCCGACAAGGAGCGGACGGTCATCCACCTGCGCTTCGGCACCGGCGGCGAGCCGCCACAGACGCTCAGCGAGGTCGGCAAGCGCCTCGGCCTCAGCTCCACGCGTGCGCGCGAGCTCGAGGAGCAGGCGCTCAGACGCCTCTCGCGCGAGAGCTCCCTCGCCGCGCTGCGCGAGGCCGCGTAGCCCCCACGGGTCCCTCCCGCGACCGCGCTCCCCAGCGCGGTCGCGGCCGTTCCGGCGTCAGCCCGCGGCGATGCGCCGCTCGAGCCGGTCCAGCAGCACGTTCACGATCCACACGACGATCGCCGCGCCGACGCCGCTCCAGAAGCCGTTGACGTGGAAGTCGCCGACGACCCAGCTCGTGAGGAAGACCATCAGCACGTTGACGAGGAAGTAGGCGATCCCGAGCGTCAGGACGATCAGCGGGATCGCGAGGATCGCGACGATCGGCTTCACCACCAGGTTCGCCAGACTGAAGACCAGGCCCGCGAGCACGAACGTGAGCCACGGGCGGCTGCCGCTGACGTGCACGCCGGACAGCAGCTTGTCCGCCACCCACAGCGCCGCGACGTTGAACGCCCACGTGACGAGGAAGCGCTGCGTCTGCATGCGCGCATCCTCGCGGATCGTGTGGGCGGGCGCCAGCCGCGCTCGTCAGTGCGCCGGCGCCAGCAGCTCGCGCACCGCAGCGGCGACGAGGGCCGGGTGGTCGTACGGCGCCATGTGGCCGCCGCTGACCATCACGAGGCGGGCGTGCGGGAGCGTCGCGGCGATGCGGCGGGCGTGCACGGGCGTGACGAAGCTGTCGTGCGCGCCCTCGATCACGATCGCGGGCGTCGCGATCGCAGCGAGCTGCTTGTCGACGCCTGCGATGGCGCCGTCGGCGTGGAGCTGCTCGCCGGCGTAGGCGTCGAGGTCGCTGTGCTGCATGTTGATCGCGAGCACGCGCTGCTCGTGCGCGGGACTCACGGGCTTCGGGTCGAATGCGGCGGCGTCGGTCATCTTCGCGGAGGCGGTCCGCAGCAGCTGCGAGAAGGTCGCGTCGGCGATCGGCTGCACGACCGGCCACGAGAGCACCTGAACCAGGTGCGACTGGGCGCGCTTCACGAACGTCGAGTGGGTGCCACCAGCCGCTGCGTCGACCAGCACGAGCCCGCGCACGTCCTGCGGGTAGCGCTCGGCGTAGGCGAGCGCGAGCGTGCCGCCGTACGAGTGCCCGACGAGCACCGGCCGGGCGATCCCCATCTGGGCGAGCAGTGCGTGGAGCGTCGCGATCTGGTCGGCGAACGAGTGGTAGCCGCCGCTGCTGTAGCCGAAGCCCGGCCGGTCGTACGCGACCGTGTGGACGCCGGGCAGCCTCGCGGTGACGAGGTCGAAGTCCTGCGCCGTCCCGGGCAGCCCGTGGATCAGGACGACCGCCGGGCCCGTCCCCGGCCGCTCCAGCACGCGCACGTTCGTGCTGCCGACGCGCACGATCCGCCCGGTCATCGGCGGCTGGTCGGGGATGCGTCCCCACGTCCAGTTGAGGACGACGACGAGCGCGGCGAGCGCGAGGACCGCGGTGAGAACGATGCGGCCGATGCGGGGGCGCGTGCGCACGATCTGTCAGACGCTATGGAATCGGTGAAGCGGACACGCCGGTTTGGTTCTTGCGCTCCGCGCCGCCGGATCCCCGCTTCCGCATGCACCGGATCTACGTGTGTGCCTTAGGGTCGCGTATACCGGCCCTAAGGCACACAGCTCGGAGAATGGGGCGGTGGCGCGACCGCTCCCTCCCCCTCGATGCCCACCGACGGCGCGGCGTGCCCGGCGCGCGCTCGGGCGGAACGCCCCTACGCCGTGCCCAGCTGCCGCGCCGCCGACCGTTCCGCCGCGGTCGGCTCGCGCGCGGGAGCGGAGGAGGCGGCGGCGGGCGCAGGCCGCGGCGCGACCGCCGCGGCCAAAGCCGTCCCGAGCCCCAGCAGCGCCCACGTCAGCGGGTCCTCGAGGAACGCTGCGTAGACGAGCGTGTGGAACAGCAGTGCGAGGAACGCCGCCGCGGCGAAGGAGCGCGCGACGGACGAGCCCGCGCTGCGCGACAGCAGCCGCGCCAGCGCCGCCGCCAGCAGCGCGAGGTAGGCGAGCAGCCCGATCACGCCCTGCTCGGCGGCGATCGTGATGGGGATCGTGTGGGAGGCGGTTGCCGCGTCGGCCGACAGGTGCCGGCCCTCGTGGCGGCGGTACTGGACGATGAACGAGCCGCTGCCGTAGCCCTCGATCGGCCGCGCGGCGAACAGCGCGCCGCCGCCGCTGACGAGCTGCGAGCGGCCGCTGGAGGAGCCGTTGAGGTCGTGCAGGTTCACGCCGAACGTGTGCGGCGTCACCAGCACCGCGACCAGCGCCACGGCCACGACCGCCCCCGCCGGCAGCAGCACCCGCTTCGCCCCCCAGCGCAGCACCGCGAGCGTCGCGAGGCCGACGAGCAGCGCGCCGAGCGACGACTGCGACAGCGTCAGCACGAGCCCGGCCCACAGCGCCGCGAGCACGGCGGCGCCGATCCACACGATCTTCGCGCGCGCGGTCTGGAGCATCGTCGCCGCCACCGCCAGCATCGCCACGACGAGGAAGCGGCCGTAGATGTTCGGGTCGAAGAAGACCGAGTTCGTGCGGAAGTACGCGTGCAGGTCGTTCGAGGCGAGCAGCTTCGGGTTGAGGAAGATGTGCTTCGTCGCGTACTCGACGTAGCCGATCCCGCAGAACACGAGCGCGAGACCGACGAGCACGCCGAGGCACACCCGCAGCAGCCGCGGCGTCCAGTCGATCTGCGCGAGCAGCACGAACAGCAGCGCGAACGGCACAATGAAGAACGCGATCTGCTGGAGCGCCTTGTCGAAGTCGGTCGAGTAGGTCGCCTGGAGCCCGTACAGCGCGACCGACAGGGCGAGCATTCGCTCGAGCCAGCCCGGCGCCGGCGGGTCGCCGCTTGCGGTGACCGGAGGGCGCAGCCCCGCGACGATCGTTCCCAGCGCCCCCGCAGCGATCACGAGGTAAAGCGGGACGAGCAGGTTCGAGGTCGTCCCGCCGACCTGGATCGGGACGCGGAACGGCAGCGCGACCACCACCAGCAGCGGCAGCACGAGCGGCCGCCGCGCCATCAGCAGCGCGAGCGCCGCGACCGCGCCGAGCGCGACGACGCCGGCCACCAGGGCCGGCAGCGGATGGTGCCGCGCGACCGCGAGCTGCGGCGAGTGCCAGATGTCCGCCAGCAGCAGCACGGGCGCGAGCACCAGCGCCCCGGCCATCGCGAGCGCGCGCCGCCGCGGGTCGCCCGCGAGCAGCGCGCCGGCCGCGAGCAGCACCGCGAGCACGGCGCCGGCCTTCGGCAGCGGACCGGCGAGGGCGAACAGCGGTGTCATCGGGGGGCGAGTCTAGACCGTGCCAGCCCCACGATCCTCTAGCCTGTGGGTCGATGCGGTCTCGGCATCTCCCCCCGGCCACGGCGCTGCTCGCCGTCCTGTTCGTCGCGCTGCTCGCGAGCGGCTGCGGCAGCGGCGGCTCGACCGTCGGCGGCGGCAACCACGCGTCCACCGGCGGAGCGATACCCGCGGGCAGAGAGGCGGCCGCCTTCGACCCGCGCGACGCGCCGCTCGACTGCATCCTCGGCAAGCACATCGGTGCCCAGAAGGACGCCAAGCAGGACGACAGACTCGACATCCTTCCGGCGACCAGCGGCGCGTACGTGACGTTCGCCGCCACGCCCGCCGCGGCCGAGGGCATCCAGCTCAGCAACGCGGATCCCGGGGCCGAGTCGATCGGCCCGCACCTGCTGACGGTCGGCCGGCTGCCCGACAGCGAGCTCAGAGCGATCGAGTCCTGCCTTCAGGCGCAGGGCATCAGATATTGATGGCCGATTCCCTCGCATCCACGAAGCTCGTGGAATCGACCCTCTGAGCGAGGGACCACGCGTGTCCGCCCGCACGAAGCGCCTGCTGCTGCTCGTCGTCTGGCTCGTGCCGATCGCCGGCGTCGTGTGGTGGGCGTCGAAGCAGAGAGCGCCGGCGTTCCCCCACTCGTTCGGGGGGATCATGGCGCTCGTCGGCGCGCTCGCGCTGTACGCGGTCGCGACGCTGATGCGCGGCGAGCGCTGGCTGCGGATCCTGCATCGCTCGGAGGTCGCCGACGCCACGCGCGGCGACGCCTACGCGCTCGTGCCGGTCGGCTACATGGGCAACAACGTGCTGCCGGCGCGCGGCGGCGAGCTGCTGCGCACGTTTCTGCTCGGCGGCAGAGTGACGGCGACCAAGCGCACCATCCTCGGCACGATCCTCGCCGAGCGCGTGCTCGACGCGGTCGCGCTCGGCGTGATCCTCGTGGTGCTCGCGGCCGGCCTGCTGCGCAGACTGCCGACGCCGAGCGGGACGCTGCTGCTGGCCGGCGGCGCGCTGCTCCTCCTGCTCGTGCTCGGGGCCGTCGTCGCGTTCGTCCGCTACCGCGAGCGGCTCGTGTTCGTGCTGCGCGCGCTCGCGCCGATGGCGGCGCCCAGCCGGCAGCTGCTGAGCCGCTTCGGGCTCGTGCTGCTGCTCGTCTCGCTGGCGATCTGGTGTGTCGAGGCGACCGTGTACATGGCCGTCGGTCACGCGGTCGGGATCGGCCTGAGCCTGCGCGATGGGCTCGCCGTCGTCGCGTTCACGAACGCCGCCGCACTGATCCCGGCCGCACCCGGGTACATCGGCACGTACGATGCGGCGGTCATCTTCGCCGTGGACGCGGTCAGCTCGGCCGCGAAGTCCTCCGTCCTGTCGTACCTGCTGCTGTTGCGCTTCGTCCTCTTCATCCCCATCACGATCGTCGGCTTCGGCCTGCTCGCGATCCGCTACGGCGGGCTCTCGCGCATCCGCGCCGCGCGCGCTGCGGCGAGCGCCGAGACCGCCACCGTGGCCGCCTGAGGCATGGCGACCTCGACCGCCCAGCTCGACGCGTCCACCTGGCTGGAGCAGTTGCGCGCGCGCCTGACGCCCGCGACCGCGGCCGCCCGCGAGACGGCGACGAACGGCCGCGTCTACGCGCTGCTGGCGGCGGCCGCGCTCGCGCTCGGCGCGCTCTCGCTGCTGTACCCGAGCACGCCGACGTACGACCCGTGGGCGTGGATCGTGTGGGGCCGGGAGATCGTCCACATCGACCTGCAGACGACCGGCGGCCCGTCGTGGAAGCCGTTGCCGGTGCTGTTCACGATCCCCTTCTCGCTGTTCGGCAGCGCCGCGCCCGACCTATGGCTGGCGGTCGCGCGCGGCAGCGCGATCCTCGCGGTGCTGCTCGCCTTCCGGCTCGGCGCGCGGCTGACCGACCGCAACTGGACCGTCGCGTCCGTCGCCGCCGGCCTCGTCGCCGCCGTCGCGCTCGTGATCAGCTCGCAGTTCGTGCGCACGATGTCGCTCGGCAACTCCGAGGGCCTGCTCGTCGCATCCGTGCTGTGGGGGATCGAGCGCCATCTCGACGGCCGCTACCGCCAGGCGTTCGTGCTCGGGTTCTTTGCCGCGCTGCTGCGCCCCGAGGTGTGGCCGTTCCTCGGCCTCTACGGGCTGTGGCTGCTGCTGGTCGACCGCAAGGCGCTGTGGCTCGTCGTCACCGGCTTCGTGCTGATCCCACTGCTGTGGTTCCTGCCGGAGCTGTGGGGCTCGGGCAACATCTGGCGCGCCGCCGACCGCGCGCAGCAGCCGAACTCGAACAGCGCGGCGTTCGCCAAGCACCCGTTCGTGAAGGTGATCCAGCAGACGTGGCCGCTCGTGATCACGCCCGTCAAGGCGGCTGCCGCGTTCGCGCTCGTGCTGGCCGCGATCGACTGGGTCCGCCGCCGGCGCCAGGGCGCGGTGCTCGCGATCGGGCTGCTGGCGATCGCCTGGATCCTGCTGATCGCGGCGATGACGCAGGCCGGCTTCTCGGGCAACCCGCGCTACATCATCCTCGGCACGTCGATGCTGGCGGTGATCGGCGGCGTCGGCTTCGGGCGCGTGGTGCAGTACGCGGGCGCACTCGTGGCGCGCGTCTTCGGCCCCACCCGCAGAGGTCTCGCGCTCGCCGCCGGCACGGCCGCGTTCGCGGTGCTCGCGCTCGCGACGGTCCACTGGGCCGCGCCGCGCTTCAAGAACTTCGGCGCGCTCGACAAGGCGCTGCGCTACCAGGCGGAGCTGCGCTTCGACCTGCGCGACGCGCTCGCCAAGGCCGGCGGCGCGAGCGCCTTCAAGGCCTGCGGTCCGGCGACGGCGGGCAAGTTCTCCGTCCCGATGGTCGCCTGGTACCTCGACGAGCACACGCTCTCGGTCGGCCTCGTGCCGGCGCCGAGAGGCGAGCTCGTCGCCGCGCGCACGACCAACAAGCTGAGCCTCAAGCCGCAGCCGCAGAAGCCGTACCCGCCCGGCTACGCGCCGGTCGCGACGGTCCGCACCACGACCCTGTTCTCGACCTGCAAGACGCCGGGCGCCTAGCGCCTCGCTAGCCTTCGGACGCGCAATGGCAACGGTCGCGGTCTCCTCCTCCCGGCGCTTCGAGCGGTTGCGCGCGTCCGACGCGCTGCTCGCCGGTGCGACGCTCGTCGTGCTCGTCGTGTTGTCCGCGTACGTGCGTACGCGCGCGATCGGCGGCTCCTTCTGGATGGACGAGGGGCTGTCGGTCGGGATCTCCTCGCACGCGCTGACGGCGATCCCGGGCGTCCTGAGACAGGACGGCTCGCCGCCGCTCTACTACCTGCTGCTGCACGAGTGGATGGACGCCTTCGGCCGCAGCGAGACGGCCGTGCACTGGCTCTCGCTGACCGCCTCGCTGCTGACGATCCCCGCCGCCATGTGGGCCGGCTGGAGCCTCTGGAGCAAGCGCGCCGGCTACGTCGGCGCCGTCCTCTGCGCGCTGATGCCGTTCCTCACCGCCTACGGCGAGGAGGCGCGGATGTACTCGCTGATGGCGCTGCTGGCGCTGTTGACGAGCGCTTTCTTCCTGCACGCGTTCGTCTACCGCCGCCGCGGCTACCTGCCGGCGTTCGCGGTCGGCCTGGCGCTGATGGTCTACACGCACAGCTGGGGGATCTTCTTCGGCGTCGGCGCGTTCCTCGCGCTCGGCCTGCTGTGGTGGCTGGCCGCGCGCGAGCAGCGCCGGGCGCTGCTGATCGACGGCCTGCTCGGCTTCGGCGCGGCCGTCGTCCTGTACCTGCCGTGGGTCCCGACGGTGCTCTACCAGACCGCCCACACCGGCGCTCCGTGGGCCAACAAGCCGCGCTTCGGCGTGCCGGTCCAGATCGCGAGAGACGTGCTCGGCGGCTTCGGCCCGGCCGTCGCGGTGGTGCTCGTCGCCGGCTTCGGGATCGCCACGCTGCTGGCCGCCAAGCGCGCGCGCGGCGATCGCGAGCGGCTGTCGGTGTGGGTGCTGCTCGCGATCCCGATCGTGACGCTCGGGCTCGCCTGGCTGCTGTCGCAGATCTCTCCGGCGTGGGCCTCGCGCTACTTCGCGGCGATCGTCGGCCCGCTGGTGCTGCTGCTCGCGCTGGGGCTCGCGCGCGCGGGCAAGCTCGGGCTCGTCGCGCTCGCGCTCGCGTGCGTCTTCTGGGTCAAGCCGACGCAGTACGTCGACGGCTACAAGAGCGACGTGCGCGACATCGGCGCGGAGGTCGGCGCGCAGATGAAGCCGGGCGACCTGGTGCTCGTCGGCCAGCCCGAGCAGACGCCGCTGGTCTGGTACTACATGCCCGCCGGGCTGCACTACGCGCAGACGATCGGCGCCGTGTCGGACCCGCGCTACCTCGACTGGGCCGACGCGCTCAGCAAGCTCGAAGCGGCCCAGCCCGAGAGAGTGCTCCCGCCGCTGCTTGCTAAGCTGCGGCCCGGCCAGAAGGTCCTGTTCGTGCGGCCGATCACGGACGGCGTCGACAACTGGAGAGCGCCGTGGACGCAGCTCGTGCGGCGCCGCTCGGCCCAGTGGGGTGCGATCCTTGCTGGCGACCCGACGCTGCGGCAGGTCCAGGTCGCGCCGCAGTTCTACCGCGGCGCCTCGACGGTCGGCGACAGCGCCGCGTTGTACGAGAAGACGTCGTCCCCGCAACTTCCCTGACACGAAGGCTTCCTTCACGCCCATGACTGAGAACGAGACCTCCAACCCCCGGGACGCCCGCCCGTTCGTCGTGCTCGGCGGCGGCCCCGCGGGCCTCACCGCCGGCTACCTGCTCGCCAAGCGGGGCGAGCGCGTGATCGTGCTGGAGTCGACCGACCAGGTCGGCGGCATCGCGCGCACCGAGGTGCGCGACGGCTACCGCTTCGACCTCGGCGGCCACCGCTTCTTCACGAAGGTGAGAGAGGTCGACGACCTCTGGCACGAGATCATGAGAGGCGAGTTCCTGCTGCGTCCGCGCCTCTCGCGCATCTACTGGCACCGCAAGTACCTCGCGTATCCGCTCGAGGGCATGGACGTGATCAAGAAGCTCGGCCCGGTCAACCTGATCAAGGCCGGCACGTCCTACCTGTGGGCCGCGACGAAGATGAAGCTGCGCCCCAACCAGCGCGAGGACACGCTCGAGCAGTGGGTCTCCAACCGCTTCGGCAAGTACCTCTTCAACCAGTTCTTCAAGACCTACACCGAGAAGGTGTGGGGCGTGCCGTGCACCGAGCTGCGCGCCGACTGGGCCGCGCAGCGGATCAAGGGCCTGTCGTTCTTCTCCGCCGCGAAGGCCGCCTTCCTCGGCAACAAGGGCAACAAGATCAGATCGCTGATCGACGAGTTCCACTACCCCAGATTCGGCCCCGGCCAGATGTGGGAGAGAATGAAGGTCGACATCGAGGCCAGAGGCGGCGAGGTGCGCATGAACGCGCCCGTCACGAAGGTCGTCTTCGAGGGTCAGCAAGCGGTCCGCGTCGTCGCCGGCGGCGAGACGATCGAGTGCCGCGGCGTGATCTCCTCGCTGCCGCTCTCGCTCACGACGAGAATCGCCGACCCGGAGCTGCCGGTCGACGTGCGCGACGCCGGGCGCAACCTGCGCTACCGCGACTTCCTCACCGTATCGCTCGTGATCGAGGGCGCCGACCTGTTCCCCGACAACTGGATCTACATCCACGAGCCGGATGTCGAGGTCGGTCGCATCCAGAACTTCCGCTCCTGGAGTCCGTGGATGGTGCCGAACGACACCGAGGCGTCGATCGGCATGGAGTACTTCTGCTTCGCCGGCGACGAGCTGTGGAGCATGGACGACGAGGACCTCGTCAAGCTCGCCACGAAGGAGCTCGCGCAGACCGGCCTGTGCGACGCCTCGCGCGTCAAGCGCGGCTTCGCGGTCCGCGTCCACAAGGCCTACCCGGTCTACGACGAGCACTACGCCGAGCGCATCCAGACGATCCGCACGTGGCTCGACACGACGCCGAACTTCATCCAGGTCGGGCGCAACGGCCTGCACCGCTACAACAACTCCGACCACTCGATGCTGACGGCGATGCGAGCGGTCGAGAACCTCTGCGACGGAGCGGGGCACGACATCTGGGCGGTCAACGCCGAGAGCGTGTACCACGAGGAGGACCACGGGAACGAGGAGAAGAACCCGTACCCGTACAGGGACGCGCCGCCGGAGAACGAGCGGGAGACAGCCGCCGCGTCGTAACTGTCACGCGCGCCGCGCGCCGACCGCTAATGTCGGGGCATGGCTCGCATCGTCGCGTTGGTGGTCGTCGCGGCGCTGGCCGCGATGCCCGCGGCGGCGCTGGGAGCGTCCAGAGGGGAAGGCGGAGCTGCCGCGCTCGCGCGGCAGCAGGCACAGCAGGCGCAGGCCGCCGGGCAGTCGCTGCTCGGGACCGCGCCGCAGGAAGCGCCCGCCCCGGCACAGCAGCAACAGCAGCAGCCCGCTCAGACGCCCGCGTCGCAGACCACGGCGGACGCCGGATCGATCAGCGGCAGCCAAGTCCTGCTCGTCGCGCTCGGCGTCGTCGCGCTGATCGGCGGCATCTGGTTCGTGATCGCCCGCGATGCCCGCCGCGTGACGGCCGGGCGTGTGCGCACGTCCGACGGCGAGCTGGGCGGCGGCCGCGGCGGCAGCGCCACGCGCGCCGCGCGCAGAACCCGCAGGCTCAGCGCGGACGAGCGCAGGCGGCGAAAGCGCGGCCGCGCGCGCTGAGGCGCCGCCGTCGCTCGCCGTGCGACCACGACGAGTGACAGACTCCTTGGTTCAAAAGCAGACCTAACCCGTCTTCGCCTGCACGCAGGCGGGGACGCTGTGAAACCAGGAGATTCTCATGTCAACCAACAGCTTCGATGCGAAGACGACGCTGTCGGTCGGAGATCGTCAGTACGAGATCTTCCGGCTCGACGCGCTCCAGGCGCAGCACGACGTCGCACGGCTGCCCTTCTCGCTGAAGATCCTGCTCGAGAACCTGCTCCGCAACGAGGACGGCGAGACGATCCGCGCCGACGACGTCGTCGCGCTCGCGCGCTGGGACGCGAAGGCGCAGCCCAGCAAGGAGATCGCGTTCACGCCCGCGCGCGTCGTGATGCAGGACTTCACGGGCGTGCCCGCCGTCGTCGACCTCGCCGCGATGCGCGACGCGATGGCCGCGATGGGCGGTGACCCGGCGAAGATCAACCCGCTCGTGCCGGCCGAGCTGGTGATCGACCACTCGGTGCAGGTCGACGAGTTCGGCACGCGCTACGCGTTCGACGCGAACGCCAAGCTGGAGTTCGAGCGCAACCAGGAGCGCTACGCGTTCCTGCGCTGGGGCCAGGGCGCGTTCGAGGGCTTCAAGGTCGTCCCGCCGGACACGGGCATCGTGCACCAGGTGAACCTGGAGTACCTGTCGCGGGTTGTATTCGTGAACGACGCGCTGGGTCAGGCGTACCCGGACACCCTGGTGGGCACCGACTCGCACACGACGATGGTGAACGGCCTCGGCGTGCTCGGCTGGGGCGTCGGCGGCATCGAGGCCGAGGCGGCGATGCTCGGCCAGC
>CAZGJV010000053.1:0-12803 GCA_964525715.1 uncultured Conexibacter sp.
TATCGCGCCGGGCGCCGAATCCCTTGATGGGGTCGGCGCCCGATATGTCAGCGCGCGGGCCTCAGTCGGCCAGCTCGACGCGCTCGATGATGACCGGCTCGACCGGCCGATCGCCGGGGCCCGTCTCGACGCCCTCGATCGCGTCGACCGCGTCCATCCCCTCCGTCACGCGGCCGAAGGCGGTGTGCTTGCCGTCGAGCCACGGCGTCGCCTGCGCGGTGACGAGGAAGAACTGCGAGCCGTTCGTGTTGGGGCCGGCGTTGGCCATCGCGAGCGTGCCGCGGACGATCTTGTTGTCGTTGATCTCGTCGACGAAGGTGTAGCCGGGGCCGCCGGTGCCGGTCCCCTGCGGGCAGCCGCCCTGGATCATGAAGTCGGGGATCACGCGGTGGAAGATCAGCCCGTCGTAGAAGCCTCTCTCCGACAGCTCGCGGAAGTTCGCGACCGTCTTCGGCGCGTCCTCGTCGAACAGCTCGAGCACGATCGTTCCGTGGGTGGTGTGCAGTGTGGCCTGGGACATCGGGTCGGCTCCTCGTCGGGGTCGGGGTCTCGCCCCGACCCTACCGACCTGCCCGCCCGGCTCAGGCGCCGACCGCCTCCACGAGCCGGTCGAGGAGGGGCGTCTGCGCGGGCAGCAGCTTCTCGCGCGCTGCGTCGAGCGCGAGCCACGCCGCGCGATCGACCTCCGGGAACGTCTGGGTGCGGCCGGAGCGCGGCGGCCATTCGAGCTCGAACGCGTTGCTGACGACCGCGTCCGCGTCGAGGTCGCCCTCGAGCGCCCACGCGGTCACGACCTTCCCGCTGCGCATGCGCACCTCGCCGAGCGGCAGCAGCGCGTCCTCGGCGACGTCGGCGAACGCCCTCCCCGTCTCTTCTGCCAGCTCCCGCAGCGCGCCCGCGCGCTCGTCCTCGCCCGGGTCGACCTCGCCCTTCGGGATGCTCCACGCCCCGGCGTCCCGTCTGACCCAGAACGGCCCACCCGGATGCACCAGCAGCACCTCCAACACCCCGCCGCAGGCACGCCGGAACAGCACGATCCCCGCGCTGCGCTTCGGCATCGCCTACCCGCTCCCAGGCCGAATCATCGTCCCATTCTTATCGTTCCGTCTGCCGAACGGCAGGCGCGCTTGACGTATCGTCGGCGCGTCCGACGAGCTGTTGGGAGGACTGACGATGCCAAGGAGCTACCTCGTTGTGATCGAGCACGGTGAGCGCAATTTCTCGGCGTACGTTCCCGACCTCCCGGGCTGCATCGCGACCGGCGTGACGCGTGAGCAGACGGTCGAGCGGATGCGCGAGGCGATCGCGCTGCACATCGACGGCCTGCGCGCCGACGGCGAGCCGGTCCCGGAGCCGGTGACGAGCGCCGAGCTCGTCGCGGCATAGCGCAGCTCTGCTCAGCCGCGAACCGGCTCGAGGCGCAGGCGGCGGCCGGCGACCTCGGAGCCGTCGACCTGCTCGACGACGCGCTCGGCTTCGCCGGCGGGGACGTCGAGGAAGGCGAAGCGGTCGAGCATGCGAACGTTGCGGATCGCCTCGCCGTCGAGGCCGGTGGCAGCGGTGATCGCGCGGATCACGTCCTTCGGCTCGAGGCCGTCGGCGCGGCCGCCGGCGAGCACGAGGCGCGTGCGCGCACCGTCGTCGCCGTTGGCGGAGGCGTGCGGCTTGGAGTGGCGCTTGGGCTTCGCCTCGACCTTCAGCGCGGCGACCTTCGCGCCGGCCGTCCACGGCGACATCGGCGTCGAGGTGTGGCGTTCGATCGCCTCGACATCGCGCTTCTGGCGCGACTCGTAGAAGGTGATCGCGCGGCCGGAGCGGCCGACGCGGCCGGTGCGGCCGATGCGGTGGACGTAGACGTCCGGCGAGGTCGGGACGTCGAAGTTGATCACGTGCGTCACCGACGAGATGTCGAGCCCGCGCGCGGCGACGTCGGTCGCGACGAGGATCGGCAGGCGCCCGCTCTTGAACGCCAGCATCACGCCGTCGCGCTGGCCCTGGCTCATGTCGCCGTGCAGCGCCTTGACGTTCATGCCGCGGTCGCGCAGGCGGCGGAACAGCTGGTCGCAGCGGATCTTCGTGCGCACGAAGACGATCGCCTGGTCGGGCTGCTCGGCGCGCAGCACCTCGACCAGCTTGGCCGCCTTCTCGCGCGTCTCGACCGGCAGCTGGAACTGCTCGACGGTGTCGATCGTCTTCGTCGAGGACTTGATCTCGACGATCAGCGGGTCGTAGAGGTAGCGGTCGGCGAGCGAGCGGATCGGCGGCGGCATCGTCGCCGAGAACAGCGCCGTCTGGCGCCCGGAGGGGGTCGTCGAGAGGATCTTCTCGACGTCCTCGAGGAAGCCGAGGTCGAGCATCTCGTCGGCCTCGTCGAGCACGACGAAGCGGCAGTCGTGCAGCACGAGCGAGTGGCGCGAGATGAGGTCCTTCACGCGGCCGACGGTGCCGACGACGATGTGACCGCCGGCGCGCAGCTGCGCCTGCTGGGAGCGGATCGGCGCGCCGCCGAAGACGGCGACGACGTCGACGCCCTTGCGCGCGCCGTACGCGCGCAGCGCCTGCGTGACCTGGATGCACAGCTCGCGCGTCGGCGTCAGCACGAGCGCCTGCACCTCGTGCACGGTCGGATCGACGGACTCGATCAGCGGCAGGCCGAACGCCGCCGTCTTGCCCGAGCCCGTCTGCGCCTGGCCGATCACGTCCGAGCCGGCGAGCAGCGGCGGGATGCCCTGCTCCTGGATCGGGCTGGGCGATTCGTAGCCGACGTCGTGCAGCGCGTCGAGGAGGGAGTCGGAGAGGCCGAGCTCGGCGAAGGTCGTCACGTGACCTGAGACTAGTCGGAAGCGCGCCGCGAGGTCGCGCGGCCACGCGCCACGCCCGGCCGCGGTGTCGGCATGCTCACGCCTTGGGATCGAGCAGCAGCTTGCCGGTGGTGCGGCGCTCGGCGAGGTCGACCTGCGCGCGAGCGGCCTCGGACAGCGGGTAGGTCTCGCCGACGACGACTCTGATGTCGCCGCGCGCGGCGAGGCCGAACAGCTCCGCCAGCGGCTCCTCGACCATGTCGCGGCGGCCCATGCAGTGCATGAACCAGAAGCCGACGACCGCGCGCGACTTGCGCATCAGCGCGCCCGACCGCACCTCGTTCTGCTCGCGCGAGGCGATCCCGTACGCGACGAGCCGGCCGAACGGTGCGAGCGCGTCGAGACACGCGTCGAAGACCGCGCCGCCGGCCATCTCGAAGACGGCGTCGACCGGTCTGCCGCCGTTGGCCTCCAGGATCCGCTCCGTCATGCCCTCGGGCGAGGCGTCGATCGCCGCGTCGGCGCCGAGCTCCAGCGTCAGCGCGCGCTTGTCCTCCGTCGAGGCGACCGCGATCACGCGGCCCGCGTCGAAGTGCTTGCCCAGCTGCACGGTAAGCGAGCCGACGCCGCCGGCTGCCGCGATCACGACCACCGACTCGCCGGGCGCCACGCGTCCGCACGTCTTGTAGAGGTGCCACGCGGTGAGGCCCTGGACGATCATCGCCAAAGCGGTGCCGTCATCGACCCCGTCCGGGATCGGGAAGACGAGCGCCTCGTGCACCGCGACGTACTCGGCGTAGCCGCCGTTGCCGGTCAGCGCGATCACGCGCTCGCCCGTGTCGGTCCGCACGCCGGCGACCTCCGTGCCGGGGATCAGCGGCAGCGTCGCTCTCGCGAGGTAGGAGTTCTCGCGCTGGTGCGTGTCGGCGAAGTTCATGCCGGCGCGCGTCACCTCGACGAGCACCTCGCCGGGGCCGGGCTCCGGCGTCGGCAGCTCGACGAGTCTCAGCACCTCGGGTCCGCCGAACTCCTGCAACTGGATCGCGCGCATGGCGGCAGGCTACCCGACTCCCGCGAGGCGTCCGCCGCTAGCGTCTTGCACCCTTGGTGGCGCATGAAGCGCCATTTTCGGCGCATGATGCACCTCCTAGGGTGCATACTTGGCGCATGGCACGCCAGCGCAGCAACGACCTCTTCCCCACCGATCACCCCGTTTCGGCCGAGGAGCTGATCGGCCGCGATGCCGACGTCGGCGAGATCGCCACCACGCTCGCAGGCGGCGCAAGCGTGGTCGTCGCAGGCCCGCGCCGCACCGGCAAGACAAGCGTGTGCGATGCCGTCCTCGGCCGTCTGGCGGAGCAGGGGATGTACACGGTCGCCATCGACCTCTTCCGCATCGCCACCGCCGCCGAGCTCGCGGAGGCGCTCGTCGCCGAGACACTGTCGAACCGCTCGGCAGTGCGCCGTGCGCTGCACCAGACGCGACGCGCGGGACGCGTCGTCGCCGACGCGCTCCAAACGTCGGCGATCGTGAGATCGAAGACGCAGCTCGGCGAAGACCTCGAGATCGCCTTCCAACCCGGGCTCGCGGCGCGCGATCCTGAGCGCTACGTCGACTACGCGCTGGGCCTTCCCGCGCGGATCGCGGCGGCCGATGGCAAGCAGGTCGTCGTCTTCTTCGACGAGTTCCAGGAGATCGCCAGCCCGCAGCAGCCGTACGGCGATGCCGACCGGCTCACGAAGCGCATGCGCGCGATCTTCCAGCGCTCCAGCGGCGTGAGCTTTCTCTTCGCCGGCAGCGTCGAGCATCTGATGCGCGATCTCTTCACTCCGTCACAGCGGGCGCTCCATCAGTTCGGCGGCTTCCACGCGCTGCGACCGATCGACGTCGACGCCTGGACTGCGGGACTCACCGAGCGCTTCGCGGCGGACGACTGCACGGTCGAGGAGACGGCGCTCGCGCGGATCGTCACCTACGGAGAGCTGCACCCGCGCACGACGATGCTGCTTGCGCAGAAGAGCCACCTCACGACGGTGGAGCTCGAGACCCGGACGGTCGACCTCGCGATCGTCGAGCAGGGACTCGTCGCCGCCCTTCGCGCCGACCGCGTCAGCCACGAGCAGACGATCGGGCGGATTCGACACCTGCACAAGCTGGGGCTCGTCGTGGCCGAGCGGCTGGCACGCGGAGAACCGGTCTACCCCGGCCTGCCACGCGGATCGGTGCGGCGCGCGCTCGAGGGGCTCCGCGACGCCGCGATCATCGAGAGTCGCGGTCGCGGCGACTGGCGCTTCACCAGCCCGCTCCTACGCAGGTACATCGCCGACTTCCGGCCGTTCGAGTAGGACGTCGCCTGCGCCGGAGGCGGTCGCTAGGCTGCTCCCGTCCCGCACCCGACCTGAAAGACGCCTACAACGATGTCGCTCACCGTCGTCGGATCGATCGCCTTCGATGCCGTCTCCACGCCGTTCGGCAGCCGCGAGAAGATGCTCGGCGGCTCGGCGGTGCATTTCTCGCTCGCCTCGTCGTTCTTCACCGACGTGCGCGTCGTGGGCCCGGTCGGCGACGACTTCGGCGACGACGAGTACGGCGTCCTGCACGGCCGCAACGTGCTCACGGACGACATCGAGCGCGTTCCCGGCGGCGAGACGTTCTTCTGGCGCGGACACTACGAGTACGACTTCAACACCGCGCACACCGACGACACGCGCCTCAACGTCTTCGGCGACTTCGCGCCGAAGCTGAGCGACGCCTCGCGCGACTGCGACGTGCTGTTCCTCGCGAACATCCAGCCGGACCTCCAGCGCGAGGTGCGCGAGCAGTGCGGCAACGCGAGATTCGTCGCGCTCGACTCGATGAACCTGTGGATCGAGACCGCCCGCGACTCGCTGATCAAGACGATCGAGCAGGTCGACTGCGTGCTGCTCAACGACGCCGAGATCCGCCAGCTCACGCGCAAGCCGAACCTCGTGCAGGCGGCCCGCGAGATCCGCGCGATGGGACCGAAGGTCGTCGTCGCCAAGCAGGGCGAGTACGGCGCGGCGCTGCTGACCGACGAGGGCTTCTTCGGCCTGCCGGCCTTCCCGCTGGAGAGCGTGCTCGACCCGACCGGCGCGGGCGATTCGTTCGCCGGCGGCTTCGTCGGCTGCATCGCCGCACACGGGGGCGAGGACCTGTCGACCGAGACGCTGCGCCGCGCGATGGCCTACGGCACCGCGATCGCGTCCTACAACGTCGAGGAGTTCGGCACCGAGCGCGTGAGCCGTCTCACGCGCGAGGAGATCGTCGCGCGCGTCGGCGAGCTGCAACAGATCACGCAGTTCGCGGACGCGCCGCTCGCGCTGCGGGCGTAGCGGCGACGCACCGACGCGAGGGGTGACAGCGGCCCCCGGCGCGGGGTAGCATCGCCTGTCATGGAGTGGACGGGCTTCCTGTTCCTGATGCTCGCGCTGAAGATCCCACTCGGCGCGCTGCTGTACCTCGTCTGGTGGGCGATCAGACAGACGCCCGAGGAGGACGAGCAGCCGCAGGGCGAGGGCGGCGGCGGTTCGCGCATCGAGCACCCGCGGCGACCGTTCCCACGCCGGCCGCGCCGCGGACCCCACGGCGATCCCGCGCCCGCCACCCCGCCGCGCGTGCGCACGACCATCGCCCGCGCGCGCACGCCGGAGCGGTGATCCGCCCCGACTGGCACACTTCGCGCCCATGACGACGCCGCCGACCTCGGTGCTGTCCGACGGCACGATCCTCGAGCTGGTCGAGGCGGGCCGGATCCGCATCGACCCGTGGAACCCGTCGCTCGTGCAGCCGGCGAGCGTGGACCTGCGCCTGGGCGACACGTTCCGCGTCTTCCACAACCACCGCATCTCGTCGATCGACCTGCGCGAGCCGCCCGGCAATCTCACCGAGGAGGTGCGGATCCCGGACGGCGAGGTGTTCGTGATCCACCCGGGCGAGTTCTGCCTCGGGCGCACGCTCGAGTGGGTCGAGCTTCCGGACGACGTCGTCGCGCGGATCGAGGGCAAGTCCTCGCTCGGGCGCCTCGGGCTGATCGTCCACGCGACCGCCGGCTTCTGCGACCCGGGCTGGAAGGGCACGCTGACGCTGGAGCTGAACAACCTCACGCGCGTCCCGATCAAGCTCTCTCCCGGCCTGCTGATCGCGCAGCTGTCCTTCATGACGCTCGACCGGCCGGCGCAGCGCCCCTACGGCAGCGCCGAGCTCGGCTCGCACTACCAGGGCCAGCGCGAGGCGACCGAGAGCCGCTACGGATCCCCCTCGCCGACCTCCGGCTGATTCTGTAGGCTCGCCGCGATGCTCCCGACGATCGTCGCAGCCGCCGCCGAGCACGGCTCGAAGACGGCCTTCTACATCGCGGGCGGCGCGTTCGCCTGCTGGGCGGTGCTGATCGGCGTGATCGGCGTGACGCGCCCGGCCTTCCCGGGCAGCGCCGCAGCCGCGCGCGGCGTGATGCTCGTCAGCGGCCTGTTGATGGCCACGGCGATGGCGACCGCCGTCATCGTCTCCTCCTGAACGCGCGCGTCTTCACAAGCCGGAGATCGGCCGAGCGGCCCGATCCGGTAGAACAGGTGTGAGACCGAGCACGCTTTCAGGGAGAGCCATGGGCACCGAGACCGCTAGCAATGGAACATCCGAGGGGGGCGTAGCCGCGGCCGCCGCATCGCTCTCGGTGACGGACAACCGCACGGGGCAGCAGTACGAGATCCCGATCTCCGACGGAACGATCCGCAGCATCGACCTGCGTCAGATCAGAACCGACGACGAGGACTTCGGGCTGATGACGTACGACCCGGCGTTCATGAACACCGCGTCGTGCCGCTCCGCCGTCACGTTCATCGACGGCGACAAGGGCATCCTCGAGTACCGCGGCTACCCGATCGAGCAGCTCGCGGAGCAGTCGACCTACCTCGAGGTCGCCTATCTGCTGATCCACGGCGAGCTGCCGACGCAGCCGCAGCTCGACGCATGGACGCACGAGATCACGATCCACACGTTCGTGCACGAGAACGTCAAGGAGTTCATGCAGGGCTTCCGCTACGACGCGCATCCGATGGGGATGCTGCTCGCGTCGGTCGGAGCGCTCTCGACCTTCTACCCCGAGGCGAACCAGATCAAGAACGCGCAGCTGCGCTACGAGCAGATCATCCGCCTGCTCGCCAAGATGCCGACGCTCGCTGCGTTCTCCTACCGGCACAACCGCGGGATGCCGTACGTGTATCCCGACAACGACCTCAGCTACGCCGGCAACTTCCTCGGGATGCTGTTCAAGATCGCCGAGCTGAAGTACAAGCCGGACCCGCGCATCGAGAGAGCGCTCGACGTGCTGTTCATCCTGCACGCCGACCACGAACAGAACTGCTCGACGAGCGCCGTGCGCAGCGTCGGCTCGTCGCAGGTCGACCCGTACTCGGCGCTCGCCGCGGGCATCGGCGCGCTCTACGGCCCGCTGCACGGCGGCGCCAACGAGCAGGTGCTGCGGATGCTGCACCGCATCGAGCGCGTCGAGAACATCCCCGGCTTCATCGAGGGCGTCAAGAGAGGCGACGAGCGGCTGATGGGCTTCGGGCACCGCGTCTACAAGAACTACGACCCGCGCGCGAAGATCATCAAGAGAGCCGCGCAGGACGTGTTCGAGGTGACGGGCACGAACCCGCTGCTCGACATCGCGCTGGAGCTGGAGAAGATCGCGCTGGAGGACGACTACTTCGTCTCGCGCAAGCTCTACCCGAACGTCGACTTCTACTCGGGCCTGATCTACGAGGCGCTCGGGATGCCGGTCGAGATGTTCCCGGTGCTGTTCGCGATCGGCCGCACGAGCGGCTGGATCGCCCAGTGGCTGGAGATGATCGAAGACGGCGAGCAGAAGATCGCCCGCCCCCGCCAGATCTACACCGGCGCGCGCGTGCGCGACTACGTGCCGATGGGGGCGCGCTCCTAAGCGAGCGGGCTGTCCGGGGACGCGCCTGCACGGCGCGCCCCCGGAAGGTCGCTGGGACTAGAAGGCGCCGAGGCCGATCGGCGAGCCGACGCCGGTCGGTCCGTCGTAGCCGGCGCCCGCGATGCACATGAGCGTCGTGCAACTGCCGGTCGAGCCGGCGGTCACGTCGTGCAGCGCCGCGGTGTGCGCGTAGGCGAGCGACGCCGGGTAGGCGGTGCTCGACGCGTTGCCGGCGAGCGCGTAGATGCCCGCGACGAGCGGCGAGGAGAGGCTCGTGCCGCCGACCTGGAACCAGCCGCTGCGCCCGCTGTAGCGGGTCGTGTCGTAGACGGCGGCGCCGGTGCTCGGGTCGGCGTCGGCGGCGACGTCGGCGACGCCGCGCTTCGTCCCGCAGCCGCTGAGCGACCAGTTCGCGAGGCTCGTCTGCCACGACTGCGCGAGCAGGTAGCTGCTGCAGCCGCTGCCGCCGCCGCTCCAGGCGGTCTCGCCGGCCCACGCGCCGCCGCTGCCGAGCGTCAGCGTCGTCCCGCCGACGGCGACCACGTACGGGGAGGCGGCCGGGAAGCCGAACGAGTCGTAGCCGCCGTCGCCGGCCGCGACGGTGACCGCGATGCCGGGGTGCTTGTAGGCGGTGTCCGTCTTCTCGCCTGAGAACTCCGAGCCGCCGTAGCTGTTGGAGATCTCGGTCGCGCCGAGCTTCGCCGCCTCGTTGACCGCGGCCTCGAGGTTGCTCATGCTCGCGTTGCTCGCCTCGACGAGCAGGAGCTTGCAGTTCGGGCAGATCCCGTGCGCGACCTCGACGTCGAGCGCGATCTCGAGCGACCAGCCGGAGTCGGCGCGCGGATAGCTGCGCGTCTGGCCGGACTGGTTGACCTTCTGGAAGCAGGGGTTCGCGGCGTTGCACTGCGGCAGGCCGAACTGCGTGCTGTAGGCGTTGAGGTCGGACGCGATCGTCGGGTCGTCGTAGGCGTCGACGATCGCGATCGTCTGTCTCGTCGCCGCGCTGGCCGGCAGGCCGTAGGCGCTGTGGAACTGCGCCGGGCCGTAGCCGCTCGGGCCGGTGGCGGCCGCGGGCGTGCCCTGGCCGTCGGTCACGACGTCCGCCTGGCAGTGGGCCAGTCCGTTCGCGACCGTGTCGGTGCAGACCGCGCGATGCGGCCGGACGCGCCAGTGGGCGCCGGCGACGGCGGGCAGCGCCAGCACGGCCAGCGCCGTGAGGCAGGAGAGCAGGAGCCTTGCGCGCATGTGGGGGGATCCTTTCCGTGGAGCTCGGCGCGGCCGCGGCACTGTATCGGCACGAGACACCCGGAAAGTTAGGATCGCGTGCATGAGCGCCGGCTACCGACTGCTCGTGCGCGAGGGCCCGCGCGTCGCGCGCGATCGCTTCGAGTCGCTCGAGCAGGCGCTCGACGCGCTCGACGCGCGCGTGGCGGAGCTTGCCGGCGACTCCCAGCGCGACGCGATCGACGTGGGGATCCGCCGCTTCGAGCCGGTCGCCCAGGTCGTCGCGCGCGCCGAGCTGAGCGGCCCGCAGCGCCTGCTCCCGCGCGTGCACGCCGGCGTCGACGTGCGCGGCGACGGCTCCGCCGAGGCGTGGATCGGCCGCGCGCGGCGCCAAGTCGTGACGCAGGAGGACGGCGAGTCGCCGGTGTCGGCGCTGCGGCGGCTGCTTACAGCGGGGTAGCAGTCTTGCTACCCTGCTCCCTCATGGCAACGATTCCCCAGAAGGAGCTGCGCAACCACGTCGCCGAGGTGCTGCGACGCGCCGAGAGCGGCGAGGATCTGACGATCACCGTCTCGGGGCGGCCCGTCGCGCACCTCGGACCGCTCCAGCGCGATCCCTGGGTGCCAGCCGAGCGGGTGCGGCACGTGTGGGACACCCCGGCGCCCGTCGGCCTCGCCGAGGACCTCGCACAGCTCGACGTCGGCCTCGTAGATCCGTTCGCCTCCGCGTGAGAGCGATCCTCGACACGTCGGTGCTGATCGCCGACGATGCGCCGGCCGGCCTCGACATCGCGATCAGCTGCGTGTCGCTCGGCGAGTTGCAGTTCGGGCTGTTGCTCGCGCGCGGCGACGAGGAGCGCGCACGGCGGGCGCTGCGCCTGGCGACGATCGAGGCGGCGTTCTCGCCGCTGCCGGTCGACGCCGCGGTGGCACGCGCATGGGGTGTGCTCGCCGCGCTCGTCGTCCAACGCGGAGCTCAGCCGCGGCGGCGGCAGGCGGACCTGCTGATCGCCGCCACCGCGCGCGTGCACGACGCGGTGCTGCTCACGCACAACGTCGCCGACTTCGCGCACGTCGCGGACGAGGTGCGCGTCGCGCGCCCGGCCGACGTGTCGGCGTAGGCGGGTCAGGCGGGCACGAGCCTGAGCTGACCGGCGTAGGGCCCGCGGCCGGCGAGGCAGTGGGCGCCGCAGCGAGCGGCGAGCGCGAGCGCGGCCGGCAGCTCCATGCCCGACGCGAGGCCGTAGGTGAGGCCGGCGGCGAACGAGTCGCCGCAGCCGTAGGCGTCGACCGGCGGGCCGGGGAGGGCGGCGGCGGGCCAGCTTCCGGAGCCGCCGTCGGCGCTCTCCCAGCGCCCGCCGCGGGCGCCGTCGGTCAGGACTGTCGCGAGGCGCGGCGCGGGCAGCGCCTCGAGGCCGGCGCGCTCCTTCTCGTCGCGGCCGCTGGCGACGAGCACGTCGGGCACGACGTCGCCGGCGAGCAGCGCGTCGGCGGCGCGCGCGGTCGCGACCAGCACGGGCGCCGTGCGCGCCGCGCGCGCGGCCGGACCGTCGCCGCCGGTGAGGTAGACGCCGTCGCAGGCGGCGAGCCGCTCCCACGGCAGCGGATCGCCGCCGTGCGGGACGAGCCGCGCGCCGAGCACGGTGATCGTGCGCTCGGCGGCCGCGTCGAGATGCGTGAAGGCGCGCCGCTGCGCGCAGGCGCGCACCGCCGCGAACAGCTCGAGGCCGTGCACGTCGCGCAGCTCCGCAGCCGCGCGGTCGGCGCGCTCGTCGTCGCCGAGCGCCGTCAGGAACAGCGCCGCGCCGGCGAGCTTGCGCAGCTGCACCGCGGCGACCGCGCCGCCACCCGCCGCCAGCTCGAAGTGCTCGCGCGCGGTGACGATCTCGCCCGCGAGCGGCATCCGCTCGACGAGCGCGAAGTCGAGCCACTCGACGTGCCCGACGACCGCGACGCGCGCCGCGCTCACAGCACGAGCGTCGCGCCGTGACGACGCAGCCAGCCGGCATGGACCCGGTACTCCGGGCAGCGCCCGGCGAGCAGCGCCCAGAAGCGCGGCGAGTGGTCCATCACCTCGAGGTGGCAGACCTCGTGCCAGACGACGTAGTCGAGCACCGGCGCGGGCGCGAGCAGCAGGCGCCAGTTGAACGACATCGCGCCGGTCGCCGAGCAGCTCGCCCAGCGCGTGCGCTGCCCGCGGATCGTCAGGCCGCTGTAGGAGCTCCCGGCGGCCGCCGTCGCGGCATTGAGCCGCGGCGCGATCTCAGCGCGCGCCTGGCGGCGATACCAGCGCTCGAGCGCCGGGCGGTGGTCGGTGTCCTCCCCGCCCGGCACGAGCAGCGTCGCCCCGCGCCGGTGCACGCGCGTGCGGTCCCGCTCGAACGTCAGCTCGAGCAGCTCGCCGAGGTACGGCACGCTCGCGCCGCGCGCGGCGACGAGCGCACGCGTGCGCTGCAGCTCGGCCATCCGCCGCTCGATCCACGGGCGCAGCTCGCGGATCGCCGCCGCCGCCTCGCGCTCGGCCGCGCGCCGCGGCAGCACGACCTCCACCCCGTTCGCGGCGTCGACGCGCACGCGCACGCGCCGCGCGCGGTCGGAGCGCCGCACGCGGTAGTCGAACGGCGGCCCGGACTCGTCGCGCATCGGCGTCAGGGTACGCCGCGCCGCGGTCGGGGCGCGGCCGGCCGTGCCGTCCTGCGAGATACCGGGATCTGGTATCCAGTGCGGATGACCAGCCGCGCTCTGGGGGAGCGCGCGGCCGCGGCCGCTCTGCTCGCGCTGTTCGTCCTCGCCTACCTGTGGCCCGTGATCTTCGGCG
>CAZGJV010000054.1:0-12038 GCA_964525715.1 uncultured Conexibacter sp.
CTCGTCACGACGCTCGTCGCCTCCGAGGTCGAGCGCGTGCGCGGGCCCGAGCGCGCATCGGAGGCCGCCGCCGCCGAGTTCCTGCACGCCGTGCTGGCGCGCCAGATCGCCGACCGCGACGACCTCGTCGCGCGCGGCAAGGAGCTGGGGATCGCGCTCGACCGCGGCGGCAGCGTGATCGTCGTGCGCGCGCACGCCCGCACGACCGTCGAGGACGACTGGCGCGCGCGCCTGCTCGCGCTCGCCGAGCGGGCCGCGCGCTCGATCGCTCCCGGCTCGATCGCCGCCGCCACGCGGGAGGGCGACGGCGGCGAGGTCGTCGTGCTTGCCCCGGACCCCGACGGTGAGGCCGGACGGCGCGTTGCCGCCACGCTGCTGCGTGAGCTGGAGGCGAACCTCAGCGGCTTCGCCTTCGCGGTCGGCCGCAGCCGCGTCGCGCGCGACCCGGTCGACCTGCACCGCGCCGGCAACGAGGCGCTGCTCGCGGCGAACGTCGTCGAGGGCGACCAGGACGAGGCGCTGCTCGCCTACGACGACACCGGCACCTACCAGCTGCTGCTGCCGCACATGAGCGACCCGGGCGAACTGAAGCGCTTCTACGACGAGACGGTCTCCAAGCTCGTCGCCTACGACGAGCAGTACGAGACGTCGGACCTCGTCGGGACGCTGGAGACCTTCCTGGAGTGCGACGGCAACGTCAACGCGACCGCTGCGCGCCTGATCACGCATCGCCACACGGTCCGCTACCGCTTCGAGCGCGTGCGCGAGATCACCGGCCTCGACGTCAACTCGACCGACGGCCGCGAGAAGCTGTCGTTCGGGCTCAAGGCGATGCGCGTGCTCGGGATCGCCGCACCGCGCGGCCCGGCGTCGGAGCGCGGCGTCGCCGCCGGCCGCGTGCGCCGCGAGGCCGATCGGCCCGCACCGGCGCGCCGTCCGAGCGGGTGAGGCAGTGGCGGCGTCGGTGCGTGATGCGGAGGGCGGCGCGGGCGGCGATCCGCCCGAAGGTCCGCCCGTCGCCCACCTGATCGACCGCCGCGGCCGCTGCCGCCTCGTCTACGAGCCGATCGCCGACCTCGCGCGCGGGACGATCTGCGGCTACGAGGCCGTCGAGCGCTTCCCCGATGCGCTCCCGCCCGAGGCGTGGCGGACCGAGGCGCTGCGGCGCGGGCTGGAGCCGGACTTCGACGCGTTCGTCGTCGGCTCGGTGCTGCACGCGCGCGAGAGCCTGCCGGACGGCTGCTTCCTGTCGTTCAACGTGCGGCCCGCGACGCTGCTGCGCGAGCCGGTGCGGCGCGTGCTCGCGCGCGCGAAGTCGCTCGACGGGCTCGTGATCGAACTGGTGCCGCGCCTCGGGAGACGCGACGAGGCGCGGTTCGTCGCGTGTGTCGAGGAGCTGCGCGTGGCAGGGGTGCGCTTCGCGGTCGACCACGTAGGCGGCGAGGACGCCGCGCTTCGCTTCGTCGGGGTCGTGCGCCCCGCGCTGGCGAAGCTCGACGCGAAGCTCGTCGCCGATCTCCACCGCGCGCCGGCGAAGCGCACGCTGCTCTACGAGCTGGAGCGCATCGCGACCCGCTTTGGCACGACGCTCGTCGCGCTCGGCGTCAGCCAGGTGGAGGAGCTGGACGCGCTGCTGCGACTGCGCGTGCCGCTCGCGCAGGGGCCGCTGATCGGCGTGCACGCGAAGACGCTCACACCGGTCGCGTTCGCGCTGAGCCGCTACGTGCGCGAGCGCGGTGCGGCGATGCTGGAGCCGGGCTCGCTCGCGCCGCTCGTGGAGTCCGCGCCTGCGCTGCCCGACGGCGATGCGGCAGCGGTCACGGCGGCGTTCGCGGCCGACGGCGGGCTGGAGTGGGTCACGCTGCTGGACGAGAACGGCTGCCCCGTCGGCCTGCACGAGCGCGCGGCGTTCGCGCGCGGCGAGCCGCCGGTCGGCGAGCTGCTCGTCGTCGGCGCGACGAACGGCATCGCCGAGGTCGCGCAGCGCGCGATGCTGCGGCCGGCGCCGCGGCGCTTCGACCCGCTCGTCTGCTGCGACCCGGGCGGCGCCTACGCGGGGCTCGTCTCGCTCGAGCGGCTGGTCGACGCGCTCGCGCACGCCGCCGAGCGCGGCGCGGGCGACGGGCCGCGGGCGTAGCGGCGGAGCGTCCTGCTCCGCCCGCCCGCCGCACGATCCGATCAGCCGACGTCGCGGATGTGCGCCCGTACGGCGTCGAGCACGTCGTGCGGCACGTGCTCCATCCCATGGTCGTCGCGCGCGTGGCGCACGACCTGCGCGACGATCCCGGCCTCGCTCTCGTCCTCGAAGCGCGCGGTGCAGTCGGGCACGACCGCGGCGCAGCGGAACTCCTTCATCCGGCCTCCTCTCGGCGGGAGCGGGGGAGCTTACGGGCCAGGCGGCGGTTCGTGCGCGGGTTCCGGCGACTGCGCGCAGGCGAGCACCTCGCGCCCGACCCGCTGGAGGTTGCGCAGGTAGTCGAGGTGGGCGTCCCAGCGCGGGTCGCCGGCGAAGCCGGATGCGAGCTGCGCCGTGTCGTCGTGCGCGTCCAGCAGCTCGTACACGAGCTGGGCGAGCAGCGGCGGGCCGGGCTGGAGCGCCGTCTCACGCGCGCTGTGCATCGTCCGCCTCGGAGAGGAAGTCGAGGACGAGGCGGTTCCACGTCTCCGCCTGCTCGTAGTGCGCCGAGTGGCCGGCGCGGTCGATGACCGCCACGCGTGCGCCAGGAAGGCGCGCGGCCGCATCGCGGACGGCGTCCGGCGGGAAGACCGGGTCCGCGTCGCCGACGACGAAGAGCGCGGGACAGGCGAGGGCGCCGAGCGTGTCGTGAGGCCGGGCGAACGCGCGAATCTGCGGGATCGCGTCGGCTGGGCCCTGCCCGCCGATGCTGCCGATCTGCTGGTAGAGGAACGCCAGCTGCGGCTCGCGCGCGCGCGCGTGCTCGCCCAGCGCGCCGGGCTGGCCCACCGTCAGCGGAGCGCCGGCGGCGGCGTACATCCCCTCCAGGAACGCGTCGAAGCGCTGCTCGACCAGCGGGGTGTAGATGCCGGCGACGGTGTCGGTGAGGACGATCGAGCGGGCGCGTGAGGGGTGGTCGAGCGCGGCGCCCAACACCGCCCAGCCGCCGAGCGACTGGCCGGCGAGGTGGGCGTCGGCGAGCTCGAGATGGTCCAGCAGGGCGATCAGGTCGCGGGCGGCGGCCTGTGGGCCGGCGGCCTGCCCATGGTTCGTCGAGCGGCCGAAGCCGCGCTGGTCCCACGTCACGGTGGTGCAGCGCTCCGAGAGCGGGAGCACCTGCTGGAACCAGGAGGCGTGGTTGCCCCCGGCACCATGCCCGAGCACGATCGCCGGACCGTCCCCGATCGCCTCGTAGTAGATCTGCTCGCCCTCCGTCTCGACGAACCCGCGGTTCCATTCGCGTCCCATGACCCCATTCAAGAGGCTGCCCGCGCTGCGCACCAGCGCGCTTCCCGGAGCGGGCCGATCCGGCCTGCGGATCGCCTACCCGGCTCGCATCGAAGGCCACAGCACGTCCACGACGTGCCGTGCCCAGCGGCGCGTGATCGGCAGGCCGCCGATATGGCGCGCGTAGTAGGAGCCGGTCAGCGCGTCGACGAGCGCGTCGTGGTCGAGGCCGTCGCGCAGCTCGCCGCGCTCGACGCCGCGCCGCATCACCAGGTGGTAGCGCCGGCGGCGCGGGACGACGACCCGCTCGCGGTAGCTCTCCAGCAGGCGCGCGTTGTGCGGGCCGTCGACGAGCAGCACGCCGGCCATCGGCATGCCGGCGGCCGTCTCATAGCGCGCCTTCGCGTCGCGCATCAGGGCGACGAGATCCTCGTACGCCGACCCGGTGTCGGGCACGTCCTCCGCGCTGCTGCTGGCGGCCACGGCGGCAGCGACGAGCTCCGGCTTGTCGCGGTAGCGGCGGTAGACGGTGGTGCGTCCGACGCCGGCCGCGCTCGCGACGTCCTCGACCGACATGTGCAGATAGCCGCGCTCGAGCAGCAGCGCCAGCGCGGCGTCGAGGATCGCGCGGTCGGCCCGCGCCGAGCGGGGTCGCCCGCGTGCGGGGGCGGGGCGCGGGTCGTCGCGTCTGGTCATCGTCTGGATCCTATTGCGCGGGGCGGCGAACTACGTTACGATACGACTTGTATCGTAAGAGGAGAGACATCATGCAGCTCGATTGGCTTCGCACGTTCGTGGCCGTCGTGGACCACCACGGCTTCAGCGCCGCGTCGGACGCGATCTACCGCTCGCAGTCGCGCGTCAGCGCCCATGTCGCGGCACTCGAGAAGGAGCTCGGGGCGGTGCTCATCGACCGTCAGCTGCGCCCCGTGGAGTTGACCGACTACGGCCGCGCCTTCATCTCGTCGGCGCGCAGGATCCTCGAGGAGATCGAGTCGGGGCAGTCGGCGGTCGATGCCGTCGACGGCTTGATGACCGGCAGCGTGACGCTCGGGACCTATCCCTCGGCCGGCGCCGCGTTCGTACCCGGGCTGCTGCGGTCGGCGATGGACGAGTTCCCCGACGTGCGCATCGGCCTGGCCGAGCGCGCGACGTGGGCGCTCGACGAGGCGCTCGCCAGCGGCAGCGTCGACCTCGCGCTGCGACCGCTGCGCCCCGTCAGCCGCTTCCCGGACCTGCGCCACCGCGTGCTGTGGCGCGAGCGCCTGCAGCTCGTCGTGCCGCCCGGCCATCCGCTCGCCGACGGCGACGAGCCGGTGCCGCTGGCGGCGATCGGCAACGACGACCTGATCGTCACCGGCAACGACTTCAAGCACGACTCGGAGCCCTATGCCGCGCTCGTCGAGCGCGGGATCGCGCCGCGCGTCGTGCACTGCTCCGACCAGCCGCAGACGCTCGTGCAGCTCGTGCAGGCGGGCCTCGGCCTCGGCCTCACCAACGAGTTGGCGCTGCGGATCGCGCTCACCGACGGCGTGCGCCTGCGCGAGGTCGCCGACCCGCACCTGCTGCGTCACGTCGGCGTCTTCTGGAACGCGCAGCGCCAGCCCTCGCGCGCGACGCAGGCGCTGCTCGAGCTGATCCTGCGGGTTCCCCTGCCCGAGGGGATGATCGACGTGCGCCGCCGGCTCGACGTCGTCGCGGGCGGGGCGCCCGAGCTGGCCGTGGTTGCCGGCTGAGAGGCCGGCGGCCGCCACCGGTCAGCGGGCGAGCCAGCCGCCGTCGACCACGAGCACGTGGCCGTTGACGTAGTCGGCTGCCGGCGAGGCCAGGAACAGCGCGGCGCCGGCCACGTCCTGCGGGCGGCCCCAGCGCCCGGCCGGGATGCGCGAGAGGATCGCGTCGTTGCGGGCGGGGCTCTCGCGCAGCGCCGCGGTGACCTCGGTGGAGATGTAGCCCGGCGCGATCGCGTTGACCTGCACGCCCGCCGCGGCCCACTCGTTCGCCAGCACGCGGGTCAGGCCGGCGATCGCATGCTTGCTCGCCGTGTACGGCGCGGCGTCGATCCCGCCCTGGAAGCTCAGCAGCGAGGCGAGGTTGATGACCTTCCCGCGGCCGGCGCTCAGCATCGACGCGCCGACCAGCTGCGTGAGCCGGAACGCGGCGGTCAGGTTGACGTCGAGCACCGCGTCCCAGTCGGCGGCCGCGATCGACACGGCCGGCCCGCGCCGGATGATGCCCGCGTTGTTCACGAGGATGTCGACCGGCCGCATGCGCAGCGCCCCGGCGACCGCGCCGGGGAGCGCGTCGAGGTCGCCGAGGTCGACCGTGAGGCACTCGACCTCCCGTCCCAGCGCGCGCGCCGCGTCGCGCGTCCCGCCGGCGTTGTCGCGCTCGGACAGCAGCAGCAGGTCGGCACCCGCCGCTGCAAGGGTGAGCGCGATCGCCTGGCCGATCCCCGTGCCGCCGCCGGTGACGAGCGCGGTGCGGCCGCGCAGGTCGAAGAGGTCGCCTGCGGGCATCGCTAGACGATCAGGCCGTCGAGCTCGAGGCCGTGCGCCGCGCAGTGCTCGCGGTACAGGTCGAGCTTGCTCTGCGCGGTCTCGACGCGCACGATCTCGCCCGCTTCGTCGAGATACTCGATCGGTCCGTGGACGTGGAAGAGGGTGATCATCTCCTCGTCGCCCTCGACGACGAGCGTGTGCACGTCGCCGGCCGGCTCGAACACGTATGCGCCGGCCGCGGCGGTCCAGTCGTGCTCGAGGTAGCGCCAGCTGCCCGCGAGCACCCAGCCCTCGACGGCGCCGATGTGGCGGTGGCGGTTCACGCGCCCATGGGGAGCCATGCGGATGAGGTTGACCCAGCTGCCGGTGCTCGTCGAGATGCGCAGCGGCTTGAACCACACGCCCTCCGCCTGGGGGACCCAGGGCAGGTCGGCGGACGGGATCATCGTGTCGCGCAGCGGCGCGTCGGTGGTGTTCATCGGTTCACTCCTTTGGAGGCGGATGCCGCATCGTCGCTCAGGCGCATCCGCTGCTCCAGCGCATCACGCCGGTGGCGCCCATCCGCGTCGCGGATCGCGCCGTCAACGCCAGGCGAGCACGCGCTGATGCTGGAACAGCTCGCCGTAGAACCTGTCGCGCGCCTCGCTCAGCGCGAGCTCGACCACGTCCACGGCGGCCTCGTCCGGCGACTGGGCCGAGGACATGTCGGCGAACCAGGGCCGCGAGGCGGCGGTGTCGATCAGCCCCGGGCAGACGGCGGCGACGAAGCGCCCCGTGCCGCGCGCCAGCTCGTCGCGCGCGAAGACGCGCGCGGCGGCCACCTGGCCGATCTTGGACGGGATGTTGATCGACGCCGGCCAGCCCTCCGCCTCGGCCTCGCCGGAGGCGACGGCATCGGCGTAGCGCAGCATCGTCGCGTCGAGCTCGCCGAGCGTCGCGACGTCGGTGTCGAAGCGGTCGTGCAGGTGCGCGGGGAGGTTGCGCAGGGAGCCGAACGCACTCGCCACGACGAGCAGGCAGCCGTCGGCCGCGACCAGCGGCGCGAAGGCGCGGATCATGCGCGTCGCGCCGAGGTTGTTCGTGTCGACGAACTGCCGCACCTGCTCGGCGTCGGTGCGCTCCGGCGTGCGGCGCGCCGCTGCGTTTGAGATCACGATGTCTGCGGCGCCGTGGCGTTCGCGCACGAGCGCGGCGAACGCCTCGACGTCCTCGTCGCTGCGCACGTCGACGCGCTCGGCGAGGACGCGCAGGCCCGCGTCGGCGAGGCCGTCGCGCGCAGCCTCGACGCGCGCCGCGTCGCGGCCGGTGAGGTAGACGTTCGCGCCGGGGCCGAGCGCGCGGGCAAGGCCGGCGACAAGTGCGAGGCCCAGGCCCTGGTTGGCGCCGGTGACGATGGCCGTTCTGCTCATCCCGCCACCGACGATACGGGCCCATGGGGAACCGTCTGGTGACCCGCGAGGCGGGCGTCAGACGCCGACGAGCTGGTCCTGCGCCTCGACGACGTCGTCGGCGTGCGTCTCGGCCCAGCGCGAGAGCATGCCGATCGGCTCCAGCAGCGACTCGCCCAGCGGCGTCAGGCGGTACTCGACGCCCGGCGGGCGGGCGGGGATCGTGCGGCGCTGGATCAGGCCGTTGCGTTCGAGCTTGCGCAGCGTCTGGGAAAGCATCTTCTTGCTGATCCCGCCGATCAGCGTGCCCAGATCGGAGAAGCGACGCGGCCCTCTGCCCAGCGCATAGACGACGACGACCGACCAGGTGTCGGCCACGAGGTCCAGCGTGGTCCGCGCGGGGCAGTCCGCCAGCAGCACGTCGCCGGGGCGTTCGAAGTCTCCCATCGCTCTGCACGGTACCTCGCCCCGTGCGTCCCGGCAAGGTCACCGATCGGTGACCTGGCGGAACCTACGGTCGGGTCTCCGCAACGATCAAGGAGTAGTCATGAAGGCTGTGCTTTGCAGGACATTCGGCGGCCCCGACCAACTCGTCGTCGAGGACGTCCCGTCGCCTCCGCTGCCGGACGGCCACGTGCGCGTGTCGGTGAGCGCGGTGGGTGTCAACTTCGCCGAGATCGTGCAGATCTCCGGCGACTTCCAGCTCCCCGCCGAGCTGCCGCTGATCCCCGGCTTCGAGGCGGTCGGGACCGTGCTCGACGCCGGCACGGTGGCGGGCGTGGAGGCCGGCGACCGCGTCCTCGTGCTGACGTGCTGGGGCGTCTACGCCGAGGAGCTCGTCGTGCCGGCGAGCCAGGTCGTGCCCGCGCCCGAGGGGCTCGACGACGCGCGCGCCGCCGCCTTCCCGGTCGCCTACGCGACCGCCCACGTCTCGCTGCTGCACCGTGCCGGCCTGCAGCCGCACGAGACGGTCGTCGTGCACGCGCCGACCGGCAACGTCGGCCGCGCGGCGCTGCAGATCGCCGACCGGATCGGCGCGCGCACGATCGCCGTCACGCGCCGGCCCGAGGAGGTGCACGCCAGCGCGCACGCGGTCGTCGACGCACGCGCGGGGGACGTCGTGGAGCAGGTGCGCGCGCTGACGGGCGGGCGCGGCGCCGACGTCGTCCTCGAGCTCGTCGGCGCGGACTCCGCGCGTCAGGGGCTCGACTATCTGGCCTGGGAGGGGCGGCTGCTGACGGTCGGCTTCGCCAGCGGCGAGATCCCGGACGTCAGCCTCGTCGAGGTCCTGATCCGCAACATCTCGATCATCGGCGAGGACATCGCCGCCTACGCGGTGCGCGACCCGGAGGTCGGACGCCGGGCGCTGCTGGACTGCGTGCGCTGGTTCGAGCAGGGCGAGCTGGAGCCGGGGCCGGTGCGGACGCGGCCGCTGGAGCAGGCGGCCGACGCGCTGGCCGAGATCGTCCGGCCCGGGCAGCCGGGCAAGCTCGTGCTGACCACGGGGGCCTATCGCGCGTGAGCGTCGCGGCGCTGCCCGGGTATCCGCTTCGCGGTTCCCGGGCATCCGCGGGACGCCGTTGTCATCGACGCAGCGGAGGGAGATCGTTGGCGGGCAACTGTCGCGGCCACTCGGTCGATCTGTGCCTCCGCTCCCCCAAACCGGCGGATGGCGCGACCCGGGGGCGGCGGCGCCCAACGAGGAGGAGTTCCATGCGACGCGTGATCGCAGCCGTGTGCTGCGTCCTTGTCCTGCCCATCGTGCTGTCCGCCTGCGGAAGCGGCGGCTCAAGCTCCGGAGGCGGCGGGGGCAGCACGTCCGCGCCGATCAAGATCGGCGCGATCAGCTCGCTGAGCGGCCCGTTCACCGTGCCCGACGTGAGCAAGACGGCCCAGGCCGTGTTCGACGACGTCAACGCCGCGGGCGGCATCGACGGCCGCAAGATCGAGTACAGCGTCGAGGACGACGCGGTCGATCCGGCGAAGGCCGCGCAGGCGGCCCGCCGTCTCGTCGAGGACGAGGGCGTCGTCGCGCTCGCTGGCGGGGGCAGCATCCTGGAGTGCTCGGTCAACGCGAAGTACTACGTGGCCAAGAACGTCCGCTCCGTCATGGGCGTCGGCGTCGACCCCGCGTGCTTCTCCTCGCCGAACATCGCGCCCGTCAGCAACGGCGCGTTCACGGCGGTCGAGGTCAACATGCTCTACGCCTCGAACGTGCTCAAGCACACGCGCGTCTGCGGCATCTTCAACAACGTCCCCGGGTTCGCTCCCGGATACGAGGCCGCGGTCAAGCAGTGGGAGCAGCTGTCGGGCCAGAAGCTCGCGCTCTACCTGCCGACGGTCCAGGGCGACGCGGATCTCACCCCCTTCGTCCTGCGGGCCAAGCAGGCGGGCTGCCAGGCGGTCGTCTTCAACGGCACCGAGCAGCAGATCGTCGCGTGGGTCAAGGCGGCGAAGGCCCAGAACGTGACGGGGATCGACTGGGTCTTCACGACCGGCGGGTACACGAGCGCGGTCGCGAAGGTCCTGCAGAACGCGCCCGGCCTGATCATCAGCTCGGAGTACGCGCCGTACACGGAGACCTCGGACACGTCGCTGGACGGCTGGCGCAAGCTGATCGCCGCGCACCACATCCCGCCGAGCGCGTTCAGCGAGGCCGGCTACCTGTCGGCCACGATCATGGTCGACGTCCTCAAGAGCATCAAGGGACCGATCGACCGCGACTCCGTCGGCAAGGCGCTGCTGGCGCTGACGTCGCAGCCGACGCCGTTCCTGGGGCGTCCCTACGCGTTCGGCCCCGCGACCAAGCACAACCCGAACCGGTCGGCCAAGTACCTGCGCCTGCAGAACGGCCACTGGCAGCTTGCGAGCCCTGACTGGGTCAAGCTGCCGCCGGTCTAGGCGACGCGGAGTCGAACAGGCCATGCTCCAGTCCTCACTGGCCGGGCTCACCTCGGGCGGCGCGTATGCGGCGCTCGGGGTCTGCCTGGTGCTGATGTACCGGATGGTCGGGGTCGTGAACTTCGCCCTCACCGCAACCGGAGCGTTCGGGACGTACGTCGCACTCGTGCTGTGGGGCCATGGAGTGCCCTACGTGGCTGCCGCGCTGGTCGGCGCGGCAGCCGGGGCGGCCATCTCCGCGCTGCTGGGCGCGGTGATGGCGACGTGGTTCTACGACGTCGGTCCCGAGGTGCACGCGTCGGTCGCGATCGCGATGATGATCGGCCTGCTCGCGCTCGGGTTCCAGGCCTTCGGCCATGGCCCGCGCTCGCTTCCGGCCGTGCTGCAGGGGCCCGCCGCGACCGTCTCGGGCGCGACGATCACGGTCGTCGCGGTCGTGGTGGTCGCCGCCAGCGTGGCGATCGCCCTGGCGACCTGGGTGCTGCTGCGGACGACGACGATCGGGGTGCGGCTGCGGGCCGTCTCCGAGCGCCCGGTCACCGCCGAGCTGCTCGGGATCCCGGCGCGGCCGCTGACGGTGGCCGTGTGGGCGCTGGCGGGGGCGCTCTCGACGGCGATCGTCGTGCTCGTCGCACCGACGCGCCCGAGCGACTTCCTGTCGTTGTCGCTGCTGGTCGTCCCGGCGCTGGCGGCCGCCCTGGTCGGCGTCTTCACCAGCTTCGGGGCGACCGTCGCCGGCGGCATCGGGATCGGCCTGATCGAGGGCCTCGTCACCGACAGCGACGCACTCGCGCCGTACAGCACGGTGCTGCCGGTCGTGGTCATCTTCATGGTGCTGCTGTGGTCGCAGCGAAGGGAGCGCTGGGATGTCACGCGCTGATCGCATCGCGCGGCCGGCGCTGCTGGCGGCGGCCGTCGTCGGGCTCGTCGTCGTGCTGCCGACGCTGCTGCCGGACTACTGGCTGTTCCTCGCCACCTCCGCGATCGCGGCGGCCGTCATCGCGCACAGCGTCGGGATCGTCGGCGGCGAGGCCGGGATGATCGTCCTGTGCCCGCTGTCGTTCGCGGCCGCGGGCGCGTGGATCGGCTGCTGGTTCGCGACGCACGCGCCGGGGGTTCCGTTCGTCCTGCAGATGGTCTGCGCCGCGGCGGTCGCCGCGGTTGTCGGGGCGGTCGTGGGCCTGCCGGCGCTGCGGCTGCGCGGGGTCAACCTCGCGGTCTTCACGCTCGGCGTCGCCGCCGCCGTCAGCACCGTGCTGGCGACGGCCAGCTTCCCCGGCTCCGACGCGTACGTGACCGTCGGCCGTCCCGGCGGCTTCGAGGACGCGACGGCGTACTACCGCTTCTGCTGGATCGTCTTCCTCGTCCTCGCGGCGCTCACGACCTGGGCGAGCCGCCGCCGCGTGGGGGCGGCGTGGCGGACGATCCGCCGCAGCGAGCGGACCGCCGCGAGCCTCGGCTTGAGCGTCCCGCGCGTGAAGCTCGGTGCGTTCGCCGCCAGCGCCGCGATCGCGGCCGTCGGCGGCGTGCTGATGGCCGGTCAGCTCGGGCTCATCACGCCCCGCGGCTTCGAGCCGCTCGCGTCGCTGTCGGTCTTCGCGCTCGCCGTGATGGTCGGCGCGCGGTTCCCCGAGGGCGCGCTGCTGGCCGGCGTCATGACCGCCTTCGTCCCGGAGCTGCTGCACCGGCTGGGGATCGCGCAGGACTGGGGCAACGTGCTGTTCGCCCTCGGCGCGATCCAGGCGCTAGCCGCTGGCGCCGGCGTCGCGGAGATCGCGCGGCGGCGCCAGCGGGCGCGACGCGTGCGCCGCGCCGCCGCGCGCCCTGCGCCGGCGGCGCCCGCGC
>CAZGJV010000055.1:0-11593 GCA_964525715.1 uncultured Conexibacter sp.
AGCGCCTCCAGCCGCGCGACCTCCTCGGCCGCGTACAGCAGCAGGCTGTCGCGCAGCAGGTCGGTCTGCGAAGGGAAGTGGTAGGTCAGCGAGCCGAGTGCGACGCCCGCCTCGGCCGCGACGCGGCGGTTGCTGACCGCGCCGATCCCGCCGGCCGCGATCACGCGCAGCGTCGCATGGAGGATCCGCGCGCGCGTGTCGGACGAAGCCGGGGCCGGCGCGCCGGCGGGCGTTGGGGTCGGCGGGGCGGGTATCGGCGAAGCATAGTCGCCGACCCGGTATCGTTCGTTCGAACGACCGAACGGGAGCAGGTGCAGTGGACGCGACCGACGACGACCTCGCCTTCACCGGCCTGCGCGCACAGGCCGCGCTCGTCGCCTCCGGCCAGGCGTCTGCGCGCGAGCTGGTCGACGCGGCGCTCGCGCGCATCGAGCGGACGCAGCCCGAGCTGAACGCCTTCCGCTGCGTGCGCGCCGACGCCGCGCGCGCCGAGGCCGACGAGGCCGACCGCCGCCACGCGCAGGGCGACAAGCTGCCGCTGCTCGGCGTCCCCGTCGCGGTCAAGGACGACATGGACCTCGCCGGCGAGTCGACGAACTTCGGCTGCCCCGGCACGTTCCACCCGCGCCACGGCGACGGCGAGGTCGCGCGCAAGCTGCGCGCCGCGGGCGCGGTGATCGTCGGCAAGACGAACACGCCCGAGGTCGGCCAGTGGCCGTTCACCGAGGGGCCGGCGTTCGGCGCCACGCGCAATCCGTGGTCGCTCGACCACACGCCCGGCGGCTCGTCCGGCGGCTCGGCCGTCGCCGTCGCCGCCGGTCTCGTCCCCGGCGCCGCCGGCTCCGACGGCGCCGGCTCGGTGCGGATCCCCGCCGCCTGGACGCACCTCGTCGGCGTCAAGCCGCAGCGCGGCCGCGTCTCCACCTGGCCGTTCCTGTCCGCCTTCAACGGCCTCACCTGCATCGGCCCGCTCGCGCGCACGGTCGACGACGCGGCGCTGATGCTCGACGTGCTCGCCGGCAACCGCCCCGAGGACCTCCACCAGCCGCCGCCCCCGCCCGAGCCGTTCGCCGACGGCGCAAGGCGGGAGCCCGGCCGGCTGCGGATCGCACTCTCGACGAGGGTGCCGTGGTCGATCGCGCCGGCGGCGCTGGACCCGGCCGTGCGCGCGCAGGTGCAGCGGCTCGCGCGCACGCTCGAAGGGCTCGGCCACCACGTCGAGGAGGCCGACCCCCGCTACGGCCTCGTCGGCCTCAGCTTCATGCCTCGATCGACGGGCGGGGTACGCGAGTGGGTCGAGCTGCACGTGAGCGATCACGCGCAGCTCGACCCCCGTACCCGCGGCACGATGCAGGTCGGGCGCATGCTGAGCCCGCTGCTGCGCCTCGCGCACGCGATCGAGCGGCCGCTGCACCACTACGTCGGGCGGATCTTCCAGCGCTACGACGTCGTGCTGATGCCGACGACGGCCAAGCCGCCCGCGCCGATCGGCTCGATCGACGGGCTCGAGGGGTGGCCGACCGACAAGCTGATGGTCGGCTACTGCCCCTACACGTGGCCGTGGAACGTGCTCGGCTGGCCGGGCGTCAACGTGCCGGCCGGCATCACCGCCGGCGGCCTGCCCGTCGGCGCGCAGCTGCTCGGCCCGGCGAACACGGAGGGCCGGCTGCTGTCGCTCGCCGCGCAGCTCGAGCGCGTCGAGCGCTGGGATCGCCTGCGGCCCGGCGCGCGGGCGGAGGCGGCGGCGGTAGCCTGACGGCCACGATGCGCGTCGCGGTGATCGGTGGGACCGGAGGACTCGGCTCGCTCGTCGTCGCGGAGCTGGCGGCGCGCGGCGACGCGGTGCGCGCGGTCAGCCGCAGAGCGCCGCAGCAGGGGACGCTGCCGCCGGGCGTGGAGCACGCGCCGGCGGACCTCGCAAGCGGCGACGGCGTGCGCGCCGCGCTCGACGGAATCGACGTCGTGCTCGACGCCTCCAACGATCGCGCCCGCGCGCGCGAGGTGCTCGTCGACGGGACGCTGCGGCTCGTCGCGGCCGGCGCCGAGGCCGGCGTCCGCCACCACGTGCTGATCTCGATCGTCGGCTGCGACCGCGTCCCGAACGCCTACTACGACGCGAAGGTCGCGCAGGAGCAGGCGCTCGCGGGCGGGACGGTCCCGTGGAGCGTGCTGCGCGCGACGCAGTTCCACACGCTGCTCGCGTTCGTGTTCGACGCCGCCGCGCGGCGGCGTGTGCTGCCGAAGGGCCGCCTGCGGCTGCAGCCGATCGACACGCCCGTCGTCGCGCGCCGGCTCGCGGACGTCGCGCACGGCGAGTCGGCCGGCCGCGTCGCCGATGTCGCCGGCCCGGAGGTCAACACGTTGTCCGAGCTGGCGGGCGCGTGGCGTGCGCACCATCCCGGGCGCCTGCTGCCGTTGCCGATCCCGTCGCTCGGCAAGGGCCTGCGCGCGATGCGCGACGGCGGCCTCGTCGACCCGGCCGCAGCCGCCGGCGGGCCGACGTTCGCGCAGTGGCTGGCGGCGCGGTGAGGTCCCCGCTGCTCGCTCGCGCCGCGCTGTGGATCAGCGCCGCGAGCGCGGCCGGCGTCGGGCTGCTGGGCGCCTTCGCGCCGCGCACGTTCTACGACGACTTCCCGTTCCTCGGCCACTGGGTCGACCGCCTGCCGCCGTACAACGAGCACCTCGTGACGGACGTCGGCGCGCTCTACCTCGCCTTCGCGCTGGTGCTCGCGTGGGCCGCGGTCACGCTCCAGCGCCAGCTCGTGCAGGCCGCGTGCACGGGCTGGATCCTCTTCGGCGTGCTGCACTTCGTCTTCCATGCGCGCCACCTGCACGGATTCGGCACGGCCGACGCCGTCGAGGAGCTGGTCTCGCTCGCGGTCGTGGCCGCGCTGCCGCTGCTCGCGCTGTGGGCCGTGCGCTCTCAAGCGCGCACTCAGTGACAGACCGTGGGGACTACGGCCGTCGCGTGCATGGCGTCACGGATGGCGGGCGGCGACTGCGGACGTACGGTGGAGCACATGTCCGCCCGTCCAACTACAGGCTCCATGGAGGTGTCGCAATGACGTCCGCCCATCGCACCCATCGGTGGATCGCCGGCGTGGGGATGGTGCTCGCTCCGCTGCTGCTGCTCGTCTCGGCGATCGTCCAGCCGTCGCTGAAGTCCGGCGAGCTTAACCAGCTCGCGGTCATCGGCACGAACCTCAACTCGTGGTACGCCAGCCAGGCGATCGCGCTGGCCGCGCTCGCAGTCGCCGTGCCCGCGATCCTCGGCTTGATGCACATGCTGCGCGAGCGCCAGTGGGGCGCCGGCACGGTCGGCGGAGGGCTCGCCCTGCTCGGCGTCGTGTTCGCAGCCGGCACGGTCGCGCTCAGCCTCGTGCAGTGGGAGATGATGCGCTTCGGCGTGCCGATCACCGTGGCCGCCGCCGTGATCCACGACCTCAAGCACACGACCGGCATGCAGGTCCCGTTCCTGATCCTGCCGATGGCGTTCGCGCTCGGGATGGTCCTGCTGTCCGTCGGTCTCGCCGCCTCCAGGGCGGCCAACCCGGTGATGGCCGCGTTGATCGGCCTCGGCTCGGTCGGCGTGATCGTCGGCTACGCGATCTCCAGCGTGACGCTGCTGATCGTCGCCGCCGCCGTGCTGCTCGTCGGCCTCGGCGCGACCGGCCTGTTCGTCCTGCGCGAGACGGACGCCGACTGGGAGCACACGCCCGAGATCCACGGCTTCCGCCCGGCGGGCCCGCCGCCCGCTGGGGCATAGGCACCGGAAGCCGCGGCACGACGGAGCCCGGGCGGCGCGCTCGGGCTCCGTTCGCGTTCGCCGGCTGGAGCTCCGGTCGGTTAGGGCGCCAGCCGGAACGGCGGGTAGGCGTCCGTGACCAGGATCAGCGCGTACGCCGTCACGCGGTTGTGCCAGCGCCCGACGCCGACGACGTAGTCGAACAGCGCCCGCGGGTATGAGCCTGTGACGAGGATCGCGAACCAGGCCGCGACGACGGCGAAGAACGCGCCGATCGAGAGGAAGAACAGCACGATGTAGTGGGGGATCGCGAGGAACCACTTGACGAGCGGCAGCCAGCGGTTGAGGTCCGTCGCGGCGTTCGGCCGCGGCAGCTCCAGGTGGACGGCCTGCTGCTCGTCGGTCGACGGGTAGGTGTCGTCGAGCAGCGCGACGTAGACGCCGACGCGGTTGAGGAAGCGCAGCAGCTCGCGGTTCCAGTCCTGCCACCAGAGCGGGTACTTCCGGCGGAACAGGATCATCAGCAGCGGGCCGCCGAACAGCAGCCCGCCGGCGGCCGCGGCCGTCTCCTGGCCCGAGCCGCTGCCGACGTGGAACGACCCGCCGGCGACGGTGCCGAGCACGATCGCGATCGGGATGACCGTGAAGATGCGGAAGAACGTCGTGAGGCGGTTGAGCAGGCGGTCGGGATAGTCGACCGCGAACATCACGGGGTAGGCGTCGCCGGGCGGCATGCCGGGCGGTGGGGGAGGCGGGCTCGCCGGCGGTTGGCTTGCCGGTGGCGGCGCGTCGAACGTGGACATGACCGCACCGTATGGCCGTAGTGGAGCGGCGCCATCCGCCGCGCGCCCCCGTCCGGCGTCCGTAGTTTCCCGCAGCCGCCGGGTCAGCCCGTCAGCCGAGCCGGCGCCGCAGCCGCAGCGCGACGCGCACGGGGCGCGTGCCGAGGTCGAGCTGCGTGAGCACGCCGCGGCGCAGCGCTGCGTCCGGGCGAGCGCTTCCCGCCTCCAGGTAGAAGCTCGTCATCGCCGCCAGCACGGTCGCGTGATGGGTCGCGCCCGGCAGCTCGCGCACCGCCGCCGAGGCCTGTGCGGCGATCGCGGCGAGCCGGCCGGCGGCGTCCTGCGGAGTCCGGTACCGGCCGACGTAGCTGTGGTTGCCGCTGCGCGCGTCGGCCGGCGCGTCGGCGACGCTCTCCAGCAGCGTGTTGAGGCCGCAGACCCAGGGCCAGTAGGCGGCCTCGATCTGCGCCGCCGCAGCGGGCGTGAGGCGCGCGTCGGCGGCGGCCGCCAGGAGCGCGTGCAGCGCCAGCGACGAGCCGGCCGCCGCCGCCAGCTCCCACCAGCGCAGCGGCGGGCCCGCGCCGGCCGGCAGCGTGCCGGCCCACTGCGCGAACGCGGCGAGCGGAAGCGCGCCGAGCATCGCGGCGTGGTTGCGGCTCTGGCACTCGCTCGCGCGCTCGGCCGCACGGCGCACGCCGCCGGCGACGAGTGCGCCCGCCGGCAGGCTCGCGCGCAGCGCGCGGCAGTGCGCGACGAGCGCGGCGAGGTAGCCGCCGTCGTCGCGCCGGCCGTAGCCGGCGTACCAGTCGGCCGCCGCCGCGTCGGCGAGCGCCGCGAGCAGCGCGCCGTGCAGCCGCCGGCTCGCCGCGAGCGGGTCCTCGGCCGGCTGCTCGGAGAGCGTGTCGAGGTAGTCGTAGAGCACCTGCACGGCGACGAGCAGCCGCACGACCGCCGTGCGGCGTAGGCGCGGCGCCGCCAGCGCCAGCAGTGCGGCGCCCTCTGCGTTGGCGCCCTCGTCGCGCAGCGTCGCGCGGGCGTGCGCGCGCAGCGCGGGGTCGGGGATCGCACCGGCCCGGCGCTTCCAGCGCCGCAGCTCGCGCCGCGCGCAGGGGAGGACGGTGGTGCCGTAGCGCCACAGCGTCGCCGGCGCGACCGCGCCGCGCCGGCTCGGCCCCCCGGGCCCGAGCTCGCAAGCAGGCATGCGTTCGTCATCTGTGGGCGGCGCCCGCCGCTCCTGACCTGCGACCTAGTCTTGGAGAGCGACGCGCGCCGGAACCCGTGTCGCCAACCAGCTTGGCACGAGCACGAGCGCGAGCGAGGCGGTTGCCACGAGCGCGAACGTCTCGAGCACCTGCCAGCCGGCGATCGAGAAGGGCGCCGGGAAGCCGGTCGTGAGACGCAGCCAGCGGTCGAGCAGCAGGTGCCCGTAGATGCCCGCGAGCGCGCCCGCGAGGCAGCCGGTGCCGAGCACGATCGCCGCCTCGAGCAGCAGCGCGCGCCGCAGCTGCCAGCGTGCGAAGCCGTGCAGCCGGTGCGCCGCGATCGCGCGCCGGCGCTGCCAGGTCGCCGCGCCGGTCGCGGCCGCGAGCGCGAGCGCGGCCGCCGCCAGCAGCAGCCGCGAGATCAGCGTCAGGCGGTCGAGCCCCTGCCGCGCGAGCCGCTCGTACTGCGCGTGGCGCTGGGCGCTCGTCTGCACCGTCAGCGCCCAGCCGGGCTCCAGCGCGCGCTGCAACGCCGCCTGCGCGCGCGCCGGGTCGGTGCCCGGCCGCAGGTCGACCTCGAGCGCGGTCGGGTCGCGCACCCCCCACGCACGGCGGTAGTCGCGCGCGCCGAGCACGATCGCGCCGGGTCCCCAGCCGAGGTTCGTGAGCGTGGCTGCCAGCAGGTAGCGGTGCACGCCGGTCGGGGTCGGCAGCGCGATCGGGCCGCCGACGTGCGCGCCCTGCTCGCGCGCGATCCCCTCCGAGACGGCGACCGCGCCGCCGTGGCGCAGCAGCGTCGCCGCGACGTCGGCGTCGCCGGCGACGAGCTGGCTCGGCGGGAACGGCATCGCGTCCTGCGGCGGGGGTGCGATCACCCACGTGCGGCGGTCGCCGACGTCGAGCAGCCCGCCGTAGTACGGGCGCACGGCGGCGACGCCGGGCTGCGCGCGCAGCCGCGCGATCGCGCCGCGCGTGGGGAAGCTGTCGGTCGTGAGGTCGTTGCCGCCGGTCGTGACCCACAGGTCGGCGGTCGAGAGGAACTCGCCGAAGTTGCGGTCGAGCCCGCGCACGAGGTCGCGGTGCGCGCCCTCGATCGCGACGCTGCCGAAGACGGCGATCGCGCCGCTGGCGGCGAGCGCGATCGAGCGCAGCGTCGTCGAGCGCAGCGCCATCGTCGCGACCGCCAGCATGTTGAGCCGCAGGTTGCGCGAGAGCCAGCCGCCGGCGCCGACGACGAGCGCGAACAGCGCCGGCATCGCCAGCAGCGTCGCGAGCCCGAGCGCGGCGATCCCCACGACCGTCGCCGCGGGGTCGAGCGCGAGCAGCACGGTCGTCGTCGCCACCAGCGCCAGCGCCGTCGCGAGCGCGATCCGGCGTGTGCGCCTGGGAAGCGCCTGCCCCGGCTCGCCGCCCTCGCGGTAGACGGCGTCGAGCGGGCGGCTGGGGCGCAGGTCGGCGAGCGGCTGCAGCGTGGCGAGGCAGGTCGCGGCGACCCCGCCCGCGAACGCCAGCGGGACGACCCCCGGCGGCACGACGCGCTGCGAGCCGGTCGGGAACGCAAACGACAGGTACGTCGGCACCGCCGCGAACAGCGTGCGCGCGAGCAGCTCCCCGAGCGCGACCCCGGCGGCGGACGCGACGATCCCGAGCACCAGCGCCTGGAAGCCGAGCACGGCGACGACCTGCCGCGGCGAGAAGCCCTGCAGGCGCAGGTCGGCGATGCTGCGGCGGCGCTCGGGGACCGTCAGCAGCATCGCGTTGAACGCGAGCAGCAGGCCGACGATCGCGCTGATCGCGGCGAACAGCCCGGTCGACTGGTCGTTCGGGGCCGACGCCTGCGCGAGCACGCGCGACTCCTCGTCGATCGGGACGACCGCCGCGCGTCCCTGCACGAGCCCGCTCAGCTCGCGCCGCACCGCCGCCTCGCGGTGGGGCGCAGCCTGCACGAGGATCCGCCCGACGCGACCCGGCTGCTGCGCGAGCGCCTGCACCTGCGCGAGCCGCGCGACGGCGACGGCCGACTGCGACAGCGGGCCGATCAGCTCCGGTCCCAGCACCGCGGCGATGTGCACGCGCGTCGACCGCCCGCGCAGGCGCACGACCACCTCGCGGCTGGGCGCGGCGGCGACGAGCCCGCCGAGCGGCAGGCGCCGCGTTCCCACCTGCGCCGCGGTCGCGCTCGGCAGCAGCAGGCCGTTGCGGAAGACGATCCCGGCCGACGGTCCTATGCCGCGCGTGAGCATGCCGCCGAGCGTCGCGAGCGCCGGGTCGACGCCGACGAGCAGGACGCTCGCCTGCCCGCGCGCGCCGGCGAGCTGCGCGCGCTGCTCGAGCAGCGGCGCCGCGTGCGCGACGCCGGGCAGGCCGCGCACGACGTCGGTCAGCCCCCCGTCGAGGCCGTGGTCGTCGCGCGCGACGACCTGCAGCTGGGCGTCGCCGGCGATCCCGTCGACGAGCTGGGAGACCGAGCCGCCGACGCTCGCGTTCGCGACGATCACCGCAAGCACGAGCGCGACGCCGATTGCGATGCCGGTCGCGGCCAGCAGCTCCTGGACCGGGTGCGTGCGGATGCGCCGCCCGTACAGGTACAGCAGCGCGCCGAGTCTCACGGCAGCGCGCTCCGCGCCGTCGCGGCCGCCGCCGCTTGCGCGTCGGCAGCAGCGGAAGGCGCGTCTGCGGACCCGGCGTCGCGCGCTCCGACGCGTCCGTCGCGCAGCACCAGCACGCGATCCGCGACGTCGGCCGCCTGCGGGTCGTGGGTGACGAGCAGGGCGCCCGCGCCGCGTTCGCGGCAGACGCTCGCGAGCAGCGCCAGCACCTCGCCGCCGGCGCGGCTGTCGAGGTTGCCGGTCGGCTCGTCGGCGAGCACGAGCGCGGGCTCGTTCACGAGCGCCCGCGCGATCGCGACCCGCTGGCGCTCCCCGCCGGAGAGGCGGGCCGGCTCGTGGCCGAGGCGGTGCCCGAGCCCGACGCGGTCGAGCCAGACGCCTGCATGGCGGCGCGCCTCGCGCAGCGAGACGCGGTCGGCGAGCAGCTTGAGCGCGGCGTTCTCGACCGCCGGGACGCCGGGCAGCAGGTGCGGATCCTGCGTGACGAAGCCGACGTTGCGGCGCTGGTGCAGCGCCAGCTCGCCGGGCGACAGCGCTGCGAGCGAGCGGCCGTCGAAGCGCACGTCGCCCGCGTCGGGCCGCTCGATCGCAGCGGCGAGCAGCAGCAGCGTCGACTTGCCCGCGCCGCTGGGCCCGTAGAGCGCGACCAACTCGCCCGGCGCGACGCGCAGCGAGACGTCGTCGACGGCGCGCACCATCTCGTCCGAGCCGCGGTAGTGCTTGACGACCTTGCGCAGCTCCAGCCGGCTCACGCCGACGGCTCCGCACGCGGGCGCCTGAACGGCACGACCTCGGCGACGTGCGGCACGGCGTCCCCGTGCAGCGACCCGCCGCTCAGCGACAGTGCGCGGTCGGCGCCGGCGAGCCCGGGCGCCTCCGACGCGGTCAGCAGCACCGCGACGTGCTCGTCCTTGGCGATCACGCGCAGCGTCGTCAACAGGTCGTCGCGCTCGAGCAGGTCGACGCCGCTCGCCGGCTCGTCGACCAGCAGCAGCTGCGGCTGCTGGAGCAGCGCACGCGCGAGCACGACGCGCACCAGCTCGCCCTGCGCCAGCTCGTGCGGGCGCAGCTCGGCGCAGGCGCCGGCGCCGAGGCGGTCGAGCATCGCCTGCGCGCGCGTGCAGGCGCGGTCGATGCGCGTGCCCACCGCCAGCAGCGGCACGGCCACGTGCTCGACGACGAGTTCGGCGTGCGCCGGCGCGAAGCTCGTGTGGCAGTAGGCGATGCGGCGGCGCAGCGCGCCCTCCGGATGCGCGGCGACGTCGATCCCGTCCACCAGCACGCGCCCCTCGTCGGGCGTCTCCAGGCCGGCGGCGACGCGCAGCAGCGTCGTGCGGCCGGAGAAGCGCCGGCCCCACACGCCGACGATCTCGCCTGCGCCGACCTCGAGCGAGACGTCGTGCAGCGCGCGCAGCTCGCGGCGGCCGCGCCGGTAGGTCTTCGAGACGTGCTCGAGCGCGAGCAGGCTCATGCGGCCGGCACCCGCTCCCGGTGCGGCTCGCCGGCAGCCCCGGCCTCGGCTGCGCGGAGCTGCTCGCGCGCGTACGCGATCCACGCCAGCCGCGCCTCGACGCCGAGCCGCCGCTGCTCGCGCGCGAGCCGTTCGAGCAGCGCGTCGCCGCCGCGCGCGGCCTCGACGCCGATCTGCGCGAGCTCGTCGTGGCAGGCGCGCTCGTGGTCGTCGAACATCCGCGGCAGCGCGCCGGCGTCGCCCGCGGCGCCGCAGCGCAGGCGCACGAGCAGCTCGGCGCGCGGGGCGTCGGCGCCCATCGGCGCGGCGAGGAAGCGGTGCAGCTCGGCGACGCCGGCCGGCGTTACGCGGTAGGGACGCTTCGGCTGGCGGCGGTTCGCGTCGTCCGCGACGTCGCCGAGCGGCTCGATCAGCCCGTCGCGCTCGAGCCGGTCGAGCGACGAGTAGAGGCCCTGCGGGGAGACCGCCCAGTGCGCTGCGCCGAACGCGCGCCGGAAACGCACGAGCACCTCATAGCCGTAGCTCGGCCGCTCCAGCAGAAGCCCCAGCACTGCGTATTTGGCGCTCGCCTTCATGCGCTGTCGCTCCCCGAAACGCCTACGTTTCCCGACCCAGCGTAACGACGCCGGACGCCCCATTCAACCGGTTGAACTTTCACTATAAGACTAGATTGTGGTGCTACAGGCGTGAGACGCTGTACGGCATCGCACCGCTGCACGCGCGCTCGTCGGCATCCGACTGCGGGAGCTGCGTGAAGCGTGCGGGCCGCTTGCGCGCCCCGGCGTCGCCGTACCCCCCTCGGCCGCCGGGGCCGCAAGTCGAGACGCGCTGCGATGCCGCTCAGCGGGGGTCGCGCCACATCGCCCACATGCGCGGGCCGCGCGGCAGCCGCAGCTCGTGCGTGACGCGGAAGCCGTGGCGGGCGTAGAAGGCGATGTTGCGCTCCTTGGAGGACTCCAGGTAGGCGCCGACGCCGTCCTCATCGCAGCGCGCCAGCACCGGCGCGAGCATCGCCGATCCGTGTCCGCGGCCCTGCGCCCGGGGCGCGGTCCCGAGCACCGCGAGGTACCAGTGCGGCGGCGTGGCCGGATGGCGCCGCTCGATCCCCGTCATGCCGTAGGCGACGAGCGGCAGGCGCGGCAGCAGCCGCGGGGACAGCAGCCCGCGCGTCAGCTCGAGCTCGTCGCGCGGCGTCGTGCGCCAGCGCTTGGGTGGCGCCCACAGCGCCGCCGCGGTGCGCTCGGCGTTCGTCCACACCTCGTCGTCGCGCAGCAGCTGCCGCAGGCGCGCGCCGTGGAAGCACTCGAGCATGCGCGGCCGCGCCGCCACCGGCGGGCAGGCCCAGCCGGCGACGGGGTCGTCGGCGAACGCCTGTGCGAGCGCGCGCGTGAGCGCGGGGAGATCGGCTGCGGTCGCGCGGCGGGGCTCGGGCATCGCCACGACGCTACCCGGGCGACGGCGCCGGGCGTGCCGGTTGGGGGGTTCGCGGCGAACCGGCAGCGCCGCCGCCGGTGACAGGGGGCCGAGGGGGGGCGGCGGTCACCGGCGACGGCGTCGTGTCGGTCGACCGGGGAGGAGAGGCGGGGAGCCGGACCCCGGAGCCGGCACTGCCACGACGATGATGCAACGCGGCGACCGGCCCGCCATCAGCGTTTGGCCGCGCACCGTTCGCGGGGAACCACGGAGGCGGCAGCGCGGCGGCCACGGAGGCACGAGTGTCGCGGCGACAACTAGTAGACGCGGCCGGAAGTATCGGTCGGAATTCTGTGGAGGGGTCTGGGTGC
>CAZGJV010000056.1:0-11419 GCA_964525715.1 uncultured Conexibacter sp.
AGTCGCCCATGAAGACCGACTGCTCGCGGATCTCGCCCGTCTCGCGGTTGACGAAGGCGACCGTGACGGTCAGCGGACGCGCGTACGTGAGGTCCTTCTCGCGGCACTCGTCGAGCGATGCGACCGGCTCGTCGAAGACGAACTCGCCGAACTGGACGGCGAGGTTGCCGGTGTAGTCCTCGATCGGCGAGATGTCGTCGATCGTCTCGCGCAGGCCACCGTTCTCGGTGTCGGTGAGCCAGGCGAAGGACTTCTTCTGGATGTCGATCAGGTTGGGGACATCAAGGGCCTTGGAAAGGCGCGCAAAGCTACGGCGCGTCCGGGGGGCGTCAACAGGTGCCAAGACGGCGACTCCTCGAGCGATGGAGAGCGAGCAGAGAGGCGGCGCGAAAGCGCGACCAGCGAAGATAGCACACGGCATCGCTGCCCTGTGCGGGGGGCTGTCAGCGCTCACGGACCCCGCCCTGGAAGCCCGCGTATGTGGCGCGGTCTTCGGCCTATGGGCGGCTGCGACTATCGGCCGACCGGCGGATTGTACCCCCGAGCGGCGATTTCGGCCAGGGCGGCAGCCGGACGTGCGAGGATGCCGCGCCATGCCGGCCAGCTTCACCGTCGCGATCCCGACGCACGACCGGCGCGAGCTGGTGACGCTCGCGGTGCGCAGCGCGCTCGCGCAGAGCCGCCCGCCGCTCGAAGTGGTCGTGCTCGCGGACGGCTGCACCGACGGTACGGCCGAGGCGCTGTGGGCGCTCGGCGACGAGCGCGTGCGCGTGGTCGAGCTGCCGAAGGGGCCGGGCTACGCCTACGCCCATCGCAACGTCGCGCTGCGCGAGGCGCGCGGGGACGTCGTCGCGTGGCTCGGCGACGACGACCTCTGCTTCCGCGACCACCTCGCGACGATCGGCGAGGCGTGGGACGCCGGCGAGATCGAGCTGGTGCAGGCGAGCGCGGTGCTCGTCGACGAGGCCGGGGAGCTGAGGGCGATGTGCTCGGACTGGGGCGTCGAGCGCTTCCAGGCCGAAGCGCTGCGCGGCTACAACCGCACGCCGATGGCGGCGGTGAGCCACCGGCCGGCGCCCGCGCTGGCGGTCGGCGGCTGGGACGGGACGCTCGAGCGCTGCGCCGACATCGACCTATGGCGGCGGATGATCGTCGCCGGCGCACGGACGCGCATGTGCTTGACGCCGACGATCCTGCACCCGCGGGAAAGCGGGCGGGAGCAGACGTGGGAGCAGCGGATCGCGCAGAACAAGGCGCTCGCCGCCGCGCTCGGCGACCCGCACGCGGCCGCGCGGCTGCGCACCGACGCCGCGCGGGCGACGCAGCGCGAGCTGGCCGCGCGCGAGCACGAGCTGGAGCTGGCGGCTGCCGAGCGCGACGCGCTGGCCGCCGAGCTCGGGCGGCTCACCGCCGCGCACGAGCAGCTCGCGGCCGAGCACGAGCTGAGCCGCGGGGAGCTGGACGGGGCCTACCGCGAGACGGCGCGCCAGCGCGAGCTGCTCTCCACGATCTACGCCGGCGGCTGGTGGCGCTTGCGCGACCGGCTGCTCGGGCTCCCCGGCGCCGCGCGGACCGCGCGGGCGCTCAGCCGTCGCGCAGGCTGAAGTCGAACGGGATCTGTCCGCTGTGCGGGTCGATCCGGTACTTGTCGGGCCGCTCGCGGTCGTAGGGGTGCGTCGGGAAGTTGACGACGCGTGCCTCCGTCTCGCCCCAGTTCTGGTCGGCATGCCAGACGCCGGGTGGGATCCGCAGCAGGCCCGGCGTCGCGTCGGTGAAGTGGAACTCGGCGAAGCGCCCGTGCGAGCGCGAGCCGACGCGGCCATCGTGCAGCACCACGCGCAGCGAGCCCGACAGGACCGCGTAGCGGTCGGCCTGCAGCTTGTGCATCCCCCACCCCTTGATGCGGCCGGGCCGGATCGTGAACGCGTAGGCGAACACCACGGGCTCGGACCAGAACGGCTTCGAGCAGTCGATCAGCTCCGCCAGGGAACCCCGATGGTCGTGGTGCGCGACGAGCCGCTCGAGCACGACGCCCTCGATCCCGGCATCCAGCCGCCGCCCCGCCGCGTCGACCGTCGGCTCGTCGCGCGGCGCCTCCGGGACCACCTCGATCGTCATCGCGCGGGATCGTAACGCCGCCGGAACGACGAAGGGCCGGCAAAAGCCGGCCCTCCAGCAACTTGCAGATGACGGATCGTCGTGCCTGGCAAGGAAGCAGGGGTGAAGGTGTACCGGAGGTACTCCGAACCCCGATGACGCCGCCAGGCACGGCGAGGCGTTATCTGAGCTCGACGGTGGCGCCGGCCTCCTCAAGCTCCGCCTTGAGCTTGTCGGCCTCGTCGCGCTCGATGCCCTCCTTGACCGGCTTGGGGGCCTCGTCGACGAGCGCCTTGGCCTCCTTGAGACCGAGGCCGGTCGCCGCGCGGACGACCTTGATGACCTGGATCTTCTTGTCGCCGGCGCCGGTGAGGACGACGTCGACGGTCGAGGACTCCTCCTCGGCCGCGGCGCCATCGCCGCCGGCAGCGCCGCCGCCGGCCGGGGCGGCAGCCGCGACGGCAGCCGCGGAGACGCCGAACTCCTCCTCGAGCGCTCTGATGCGCTCGGCGAGCTCGAGCACTGTGATGGCCTTCAGCTCGTCGATCCACTCCTGGGTGGTCGCCATGTGTCAGTCCTCCTTCGCGTCGGAAGCGTCGTCGGCTTCCGCCGTCGCGTCCGTCTGGTTCTCAGTGGTGGTGTCGTCTGCAGCCTCGGTAGGCGCCTCCGCCTCGGCGGCGGGCGTCTCCTCGGCGGGAGCCTCGGCCTCGGGGGCCGGTGCCTCCTCTGCGGCGGGAGCCTCGGCCTCCGCCTCGGCGGCGGGAGCCTCGGGCTCGGCCGGCGCCTCGGGCGCCGTCTCGGCCGCCGGCGCAGCGCTGCCGCCGACGAGGCCCTGGTCGCGGATCTGGCCGAGCTGGACGGCGATGCCGGAGATCAGCGCGTTCAGCGTCCGCGCGAGTCCGTTGAGCGGCGCCGCGACGGTGCCGACGAGCTGCGCGTAGAGCACCTCGCGCGACGGCAGCTTCGCTATCGCTCTGATGTCGTCCGGCGAGACCGCCTGCCCGTCCATCAGCCCGCCCTTGAAGGCGAGCACTTCGGTGACTCTCTGCGCGTCGCTGAGCGCCTTCGCCGCCGCGGCGGCGTCGCCGCGCACGAACGTCAGCGCGGTCGGGCCCTCGAGCACGGACTTCAGCGCCTCGGCGCCCGCCTTGTCGGCGGCGCGCTCGGTCAGCGAGTTCTTCACGACCGCGAAGGTCGCGTCGGCCGCGCGCAGCTTCGCGCGCAGGTCGGCGACCTGGCTGACCGTGATCCCGCGATAGTCGACCGCGAAGACCGCCTGGGAAGCCTCCAGCTCCCCGGCGATGCGATCGATGACCGCTGCCTTCTCGTCTCTGTTCATGGTCTGGGTTCGCTCTCTTCTTGAAATGCGAACGCCCGCACAGGGCGGGCGTCGAGAGAGCGGGCCGCGTGTCGCGGACCGACCTTCGAGGCACCGCCTGCCCCGGACTTACAGCCGCCGGGGGTCTCGGGCAGGGCGCTCTTGGAACGAGGCTACGCCGCGAGCGGCGCCTCCTCCACGATGTCGCGCGTGCGCGACGGGTCGACCTTCACGCCCGGCCCCATCGTCGAGGCGAGCGTGATCGAGTGGATGTACTTGCCCTTCGCCACGGCCGGCTTGGCGCGGACGATCTCCTCGACCACGGCCGCATAGTTCTCGAGCAGCAGCTGCTCGTCGAAGCTGGACTTGCCGATCACGAGGTGGACGATCGCGGTGCGGTCGGTGCGGTACTCGACCTTGCCGGCCTTCGACTCCTCGACGGCCTTCTTGACGTCCATCGTGACCGTGCCGACCTTCGGGTTCGGCATCTTGCCCGACGGACCGAGGATGCGGCCGAGGCGGCCGACGACGGGCATCAGGTCGGGCGTGGCGATCGCGACGTCGAAGTCGTCGAAGCCCTCCTCGATCTGTCTCGCGAGGTCGTCCGCGCCAACGAAGTCGGCGCCCGCGTCGATCGCCTCCTGCTGCTTGTCGCCCTGCGCGAAGACCGCCACCTTGACGTTCTTGCCGAGGCCGTTGGGCAGCGCGATCGTGCCGCGCAGCTGCTCGTCCGCGTGGCGGACGTTGAGGCCGGTGCGGATGTGCACCTCGACCGACTCGTCGAACTTGGCCGACTTCAGCTGCTTGACGAGCGCGATCGCCTCGGCGGGCGCGTACTCGTGTTCGCGGTCGTAGCGCTGGCGCGCCTCGACGTACGCCTTGCCGTGCTTGGCCATCAGTCGCTCACCTCCACGCCCATCGAGCGGGCGGTGCCGGCGATGATCTTCGCCGCCTGGTCGAGATCGTTCGCGTTGAGATCCTCGAACTTCGTCTGCGCGATCTCGCGCAGCTGTGCCTGGGTGATCGAGGCGACCTTGTTGCGGTTCGGCTCGGCCGACCCCTTGTCGAGGTTGAGCGCCTTCTTGATCAGCACGGCAGCCGGCGGGCTCTTCGTGATGAACGTGAAGGAGCGGTCCTCGAAGACCGTGATCTCGATCGGGATCACGGTGCCCTGCTGCGAGGCGGTCTGGGCGTTGAACGCCTTGACGAACTCCATGATGTTGACGCCGTGCTGACCCAGGGCAGGGCCGACTGGCGGCGCCGGGCTCGCCTGACCGGCGGGCGCCTGGAGCTTGATGACTGTCATTACCTTCTTGGCCATTAGATCTTCTTCACCTGGTCGAAGCCGACCTCGACGGGGGTCTCGCGGCCGAAGATTGATACCAGCACCTTCAGGCGGGCGCCGTCCTCGTTGATCTCCGAGATCTCCCCGGAGAAGTCGGAGAGCGGCCCGGAGACCACCTTGACAGCCTCGCCGATCGAGAACTGCGCACGCGTGCGCGGCCGCTCGGCCGTCTCGCGATGGAGCAGCCGGTCGACCTCCGCCTGCGTGAGCGGGACGGGCTCGTTCGACGCGCCGACGAAGCCCGTGACGCCCGGTGTCCCCTTCACCAGCGCCCACGAGTCCTCGTTGAGGTCCATGTTGACGAGCACGTAGCCCGGCATCGTGCGCTTCTCCGTCACGACCTTCTGGTTGTCCTTCATCTCCGAGACGGTCTCGGTCGGCACGACGACCTGCCGCACGGCGCGCTTCTGTCCCAGCGAGACGACGCGGTGCTCGAGGTTGTGCTTGACCTTGTTCTCGTGACCGGAGTAGGTGTTGACGACGTACCAGCGGAACATGCGGGGGAATCCTTCGGGGTCGGACGGACGGGGGTCGGCTTAGATGATGAGGTCGACGATCTTGCCTGCGACGTAGTCCGCCAGGCCGAGGAAGGCGCCGGCGACGATCACGAAGCCAATGACGACCGCGGTGGCTTGGCCGACCTGCCGGCGATCGGGCCACTGTACTCGTTGCAGCTCGCGCCAGCTTCCTCGCAGGAACGTGACGAGGCGGTTGCCCTCGCGCGGCTCAACCGCCCGCCCGCCCGCGCGGCGGCGCGTGCGCACGACCTCGGCGCCGTCGCCGGCGTGGCCGTTGGCGCCCTGGGCGACGTCCTGCTCCTCTTCGTAGGAGGCGCCTTCCTCGAACGCCTCCTCGGCCTCGTCGACGCGATCCTCGAGCTCCTCGAAGGCCGCCTCGTCGCTCTCGACCTCGGCTTCACCCGCCGCGCCGGCGAGCTCCTCGGGGCGCGGCTGGGTCGCGTCGATCAGCTCGGGACGGCCGAGCGCGAGCTGCGCGTCGGCGAGGTCGACCTCGCCGCTGGCGAGCTCGGCGGGCTCGCGCTCGTGCAGCCGCTCGAGCTCGTTCTCCGCGTCAGCCGGATGCGCGACGCCGTTGTCCGCAGGGCGCGGCTGAGCGCCGCCGCCGGCACGTGCCTGGCGATCTCGGCGCTGCTTCGCTCGTCTGCGGTCGCGGGCCATGACGGAAGGTCGCGCTAGCGCGTCTCCCGGTGCGCCGTGTGCGACTTGCACCAACGGCAGTACTTGCGCAGCTGGATCCGCTCCGGATCGTTGCGCTTGCTCTTGTTCGTCTGGTAGTTGCGTCGCTTGCAGTCCTCGCACGCGAGCGTGACTGCGATGCGAACGTCTCCGCGGGCCATTGGCGTTCCAAGGTCGGTGTGGGCACGTGTCCGCGACCGGTTGGCGGACAGACAACCGACCGCCAGCCGGCGCGAGCCACGGAGTGTAGCGCGGAACCGGTGCCGGCGGGCCGGTCGGGCAGCATGCGCAAGCGTCATCCCGTCCCGATATTTCCTACAAACTTGGTCGAGATTGTGTAGTATGGCCGGCATGCTTCGCACCGACGTCCACCAGCACCTGCTCGGCAGGCCTCTGATCGCCGAGCTGGCGCGCCGCAGACAGGCGCCCGCGCTGATCCGCCGGCGCAGCGGCTGGACGTTCCGCGTCGCCGGCGAGCCCGACTCCGTGCTGCCGCTCGACGCGACCGACGCGGCGCTGCGCGGCGACGAGCTGCGGCGCGACGGCGTCGACCGCGCGCTCGTCGCGCTGTCGAGCGCGCTCGGGATCGAGTCGCTGCCCGCCGAGGAGGCGGTGCCGCTGCTCGAGGCCTACCACCGCGGCGTCGACGCGCTGCCGGCGCGCTTCGGCGCGTGGGGCGCCGTGCAGCTCGAGGCGCCCGACCCCGCCGACGTCGACGCGCTCGTCGCGCGCGGCAGCTCCGGCCTCTCCCTCCCCGCCACCGCCCTCGCGACCCCGGCCGCGCTCGAGCGCCTCAGCCCCCTCCTGGGGCGGCTCGAGCGGCACGACGTCCCCCTCTTCGTGCATCCCGGCCCGGTCGGCGAGGCGCGCGGCTCCCGGCGACGGCACGGTGCCACCGCGTCGCCGGAGCCGCCGTGGTGGCCTGCGCTGACGGACTACGTCGCGCAGATGCAGGCGGCGTGGTTCGCGTTCGCGCAGGCCGGCCGCCACGCGCACCCGCGCCTGCGCGTGCTGTTCGCGATGCTCGCCGGGGGCGCGCCGCTGCACGTCGAGCGACTCGCCGCCCGCGGCGGCCCTGCGGGTGCGGTGCACGACGCGCTGCTGTTCTACGACACGTCGTCGTACGGCCCGCGCGCGCTGCGCGCGATGATCGACGTCGTCGGCGCCGGCCAGCTCGTGCACGGCTCCGACCGCCCGGTCGTCGAGGCGGTCGTGCCGCCGGCCGACACGGTGCTCGGCCACGCGCTGCTGCGCGTGAACCCGAGCCGCCTGCTGCGCTCCGAGCTGCGGGAGGCGGTCGCGTGAGCGCGCCGCTCGAACGTCCGCTCGCCCGCGACCTCGACGGCGGCGAGCTGCTCGCGGTCGCGCAGCAGGTCGCCAGCCGTCCGGAGCTGTGGTCTGCGCACGTGCACCACGACCCGCGTCAGCGCACGTACGAGCAGCTCGTGCGCGACGCACACCTCGACGTGTGGCTGATCTGCTGGTCGGAGGACCACGACACGGGCTTCCACGACCACGACCTGTCGGCTGGAGCAGTCGCCGTGATCGCCGGCGCCGTCCGCGAGGAGCGCCTCGCGCTCGGTCGCCCGGCGAGCGCGCCGATCGCGCGGACGGTCTCCGCCGGCTCCTCGTTCGCGTTCGGCGCAAGCGACATCCACCGCGTGCTGCACGCGGGCGACGAGCCGGCCGTGACGATCCACGCCTACTCGCCGCCGCTCGTGCGGATGGGCGCCTACGTGGTCGAGTCCGACGGGCAGCTGCGACGTCACGCGATCTCCTACGAGGAGGAGCTTCGCCCGCTCGACGTGGCGGTGCGGTGACGCCGCGCAGCGTGGCGGACGCGCGTCAACGGGACGCGCTAGGGTCCCGCCCGATGGGGCTTGCAGTCACCGGTCCGCTGCGCAGGGAAGTAGCTCGTGCGTTGCCGTCGCGCCCGTTCGCGCTGCGCTTCTGGGACGGCAGCGAGCTGCCGGCGAACGATCCCGCGAGCGCCGGAAACGGCTCCGGGCCGGCGCCGACGTTCACGGTCCGCTCGCCGCGCGCCATCGCGCACGCGCTGCGCGCACCCGGACAGCTCGGGCTCGGGCGCGCGTACGTCTCGGGCGAGCTGGCGGTCGACGACATCGACGCCGTCATGCGGCTGCTCGACACGTGGCAGGCGCCGCCGATCGACGGGCGCGAGCGCGTGCGGCTGATGCTCGCCGCCGTCGCCGCGATGGGACTGACGCGGCCGCCCAAGCCGCCCGAGTCGGAGCTGGTGCCGCAGGGGACACGCCACTCGCGCGAGCGCGATGCGCGCGCGGTGCGCCATCACTACGACGTCTCGAACGACTTCTTCAGACTGTTCCTCGGCCCGACGATGACGTACTCGTGCGGGGTCTGGGCGCGCTCGGGCGCGACCACGCTGGAGGAGTCGCAGGAGGCGAAGCTCGAGCTGGTCTGCACGAAGCTCGGGCTGTCGGCCGGCGAGCGCGTGCTCGACGTCGGCTGCGGCTGGGGCGCGTTCGCGCTGCACGCGGCGGCGAACCACGGCGTGCATGTCACCGGCATCACGCTCTCCCCCGCGCAGGCGGAGCTGGCGCGGGCGCGAGTGGCGGAGGCGGGGCTGTCCGAGCAGGTCGACATCCGGCTCGCCGACTACCGCGAGCTGCAGGCCGAGCCGTTCGACGCGATCGCCTCGATCGGGATGGTCGAGCACGTCGGCGAGGCGCAGATCGACGTCTACGCCGCGCGCCTGGCGGAGCTGTTGAAGCCGGGCGGGCGGCTGCTCAACCACGGCATCACGCGCCAGCGCCACTCCGATCCCGAGGCCGGCGACTTCTCCGAGCGCTACGTCTTCCCCGACGCGGAGCCGCTCCATCTCAGCCGCGTGCTGCTCGCCTTGGAGCGGGCCGGGTTCGCGACGCAGCACGTCGAGGGCTTCGGCGCCGACTACGCGGAGACGCTGCGGCACTGGGCCGAGCGGCTCGACGCCTCGCTGGAGGAGGCGACGCGGCTCGCGGGCGAGGAGCGCATCCGCGTGTGGCGCCTGTACCTGCGCGCCGCGCGCAACGGCTTCCTGTCCGGCTTCACCGGGATCTACCAGGTGCGCGCGGCATTGCCGGGCGGGCCGGCGCCGGCGGAGGCGCCGGGCGGGCCGGCGCTCGTGCGCGGCGCGGCGTAGACCGCGACCGTGAGCAGCACGCATGTCCCGCCAGAGCGTTGCCCAGCGCTCGCGACTCTTTGAGCTAGCGTGTGGCCATGCGTCTGTGCATCAGCCTCGATGACGACCTCGTCGCGCGACTCGATCGTCGCGTCGGACGCCGGCGCCGCAGCGCGTTCATCGCCGAGACGGTCCGTCGCGCGCTCAACGACGAGGCGCGATGGGACGACATCGAGGCGAGCATCTCGACGTTGGCCGCTCACGGACGTGAGTGGGACGCCGACCCCGCGACGTGGGTGCACGAGCAGCGCACCGCCGACGCACGACGAGTTGGCTGATTTCGAGCGGTTCGTCAGGCGTAGCGGCGCAGGACCTGCGTCGCGCGGGCTCCCCAGCCGGGGCCGAAGAGGGCGGCGTGGAGGAGCAATGGGGCGAGCTGCCAGAGCTGCACGCGCTCGTGTGCTCCGGGCGCGAGCGGCGTGACCTCCTCGTAGGCGTCGAAGCAGCGCTCGGAGGGTCCGCCGAACAGGCGCAGCATCGCGAGGTCGAGCTCGCGGTGGCCGCCGTGGGCGGCGGGGTCGATCAGCCAGGGCCGCTGGGCTCGGTCCGTGAGGACGTTGCCGGACCAGAGGTCGCCGTGGACGCGGGCCGGCGGCTCCAGCGGCCCGGCCCGATCCACCAGATTGACGATCAAGCGGTCGAGCAGCGCGGGCGCCTCGGCGGGCAGCGCGCCGCGGTCGCGCGCGAGGCGGGCGAGCGGCTCGAGCCGGCGCGCGGCGTAGAAGGCCGGCCAGTCGGGCGCCGGCTCGTTCGGCAGCGCGAGCGGGCCGATGCGGAGGGTGATGTCCGGTCCGCCGAAGGCCGGCGCGCCGGCGGCGTGAAGGGCAGCGAGGCCGCGGCCGAGCGCCTCGTCGGCGGCGGGAGTCGGCGGGCCTGCGTCGATCCAGGCGAGGGCGAGGAAGCGGGGTGTGGACGCGGTGGGCTCGCCGGCGGCGGTGGGCGGGTCGGCGACGGCGAGCACCTCGGGGATCGCGAGCGCGCCGGGCTCGGCGAGCCAGCGCAGGCCGGCGGCCTCGGCGGCGAACGAGCCGGCGGCGGCGGGATCGGCGCTCGTCTTGACGAAGACGCGAGAGCCGTCGGCGAGCGTCGCCGCGTAGGCGTCGTTGAGGTCGCCGCCGGCGACGGGGTCGAGACGGGCGACAGGCTGGCCGAACGCGGCGGCGAGCGCCTGTGCGAGATCGCTCACGTGGCGTGGGCGGCGCCGCGCAGCTCGGCGAGCAGGCCGGCGCAGGCGGCCTCGACGAGGTCGAGCACGCGGTCGAAGCCGTCCGGGCCGCCGTAGTACGGGTCGGGCACGTCGAGGTTCGCCGCCGTGGCGCTGGCGGGGTCGAACTCCCGCAGCAGGCGGACCTTCGCGGCTGCCGCTTGGTTCGGCGCGAGCGCGCGCAGGTTGCGGTGGTTCTCGGCGTCCATCGCGAGCAGCAGGTCGAACGCGTCGAAGTCGGCGAGGGTGACCTGGCGTGCGGTGCCGCGCATCGCGAAGCCGCGCGTGGCCGCCGCCCGCGTCGCGCGCTCGTCGGGCGGGCTGCCGACGTGCCACGCGCCCGTGCCGGCGCTGTCCAGCTCGATCGCGTCTTCCAACCCCGCCTCCGCGACGAGCCGCACCATCACCGCCTCGGCGGTCGGCGAGCGGCAGATGTTGCCGAGGCAGACGAACAGGATGCGGGGCATCGCTGGCTCAAGGCTACGTGGCTGGGCCGGCGGCGGGCTCCGCCGCGTGCGCCACCGGCAGCTCGTCGAGGGCTCGGACTGCTGCAGAGACTTGGCGTCGTACAAGTAACCATCGCGGCCGTCGGTGTTCCGGCCCTCGGGCTTCGTGCTGCAAGCCTCTCGTCGGAACCGACTGCGACTCCGCGACCAGGTACTCGCAGGACAGGGCCGACGCTTTCCACCATGCGGCCGTCGACAGAAGCAGATCGCCCTTATGTGCGAGACCTGAGCCGGCAGGGCCCTGGGATCGGCCCGACTGGATTGCCAGTCGGATGCTGTTGATCTTTGGGAGACCTGGCGTAAGCTGATGGGCATGGAGCGACGCGAGTACGACGTGGTGTTGGTCCCGGAGACTGAGGGCGGCTTCAGCGTCCTTGTGCCCGAGCTTCCGAGCGTCGCGACGCAGGGCGAGACGGTCGAGGAGGCTCTCGACATGGCTCGCGACGCGATCGAGGGCTACCTGGAGATCATGCGCGAGGAGGGGTGGCCGGTTCCAACCGTCCGCCGCGAGCGCGTCGCCGTCGAAGCTGCGTGAGCGACAAGCTCCCCGC
>CAZGJV010000057.1:0-11346 GCA_964525715.1 uncultured Conexibacter sp.
GCTACGCCGCCGCCAACTGCTCCAAGACCGCCAAGACCTCGTCGTCGTGCGTTCTCGGCGTGACCTTCGGGATAACGTGCGCGACGACGCCATCGGGGCCGATGACGAACGTCGTCCGAGTAGCCTCCCAAAATGTCCGTCCATACATCGACGGACATCAAGGGAGGGGTCAGTTTTTTCGGCCGACTTACCCGCTGGTCGGCGAAGAGGCCCACCGCGCGCTGGTCCGAGTTGCGGACTCGCAGCCGCCGGGCGACCCGCAGCGACGTGTCCGCTGGCAGCTCGTGCCGCAGGAATGGGACTCCTGCGGCGAAGGCTGGGCGCGCGCCCGACGGTCCGCCCCACGTCAGGTCATGATCAGCGGCTTGGCCGCGGCGAGCACCTGGCTCATCGTCTTCGTCTTGTCGAAGCCGCCGTCAGGCGTCGGCGAGTCGCCGATCAGCAGGTTGATGGCGGCGGCATGGCGCGCCTCGACCTGCACGATGCTGCCGGCGGCGGCGAGCACTGCCGGGTTCTTGATGCCCGGGGCCGCGCCGTTGTAGGCGCTCACGCCCAGGTTCTCCAGCGTCGAGGCGAGCGCGAGGAAGCTTCTCTGGTCGGTCGCAGGGAAGACGAACGTCGGCGACTTGACGGGTCTTCCGCCGAGCTTCTTGATCGTCGCCTTCAGCGCCGCCACGTGCTGGGCCTCCTCTGCGCCGAACTGCTGCGCGTACTGCTTGGCGGTTCCGCTCAGCTTCAGGCTCCTGCCCTTGACGTTGTAGAAGGCGGTCTCGAGGTACTCGAGCGTGAGCGCGTAGTTGAGGATCGCGACGTCCCCGCCGCCGGTGGCGGCGAGCGCGTTGCCGACGAACGGGCCGACCGCGGCGGCTCCGTAGACAGACGCCGCCGCGATCGCGCCGCGCAGGATGAAGGTCTCGCGCGTGATGCCGTGTACCTGCACGCCGGCGAGCTCTGGGCTGACCTGAGGATCGGTGGACATGTTCGGTGGCTCCGTTCTGATCCCGGGGATCGGCTAGGCGAGGAAGGGCTTGACCGCGACGAGCACGGTCTGCATGTCGGCGGGCTTGGCGAACGCCCCGTCGGGGGTGATCGGCTTCTTGACCAGCGTCGCCAGCGAGGCGGCGTGGCGCGCCTCGATCGAGTGGATCGAGAGCGCCGCGGCAAGCACGTCCTTGCTCTTGATTCTCGCGGCCTGGCCCAGATACGCGGCGGCACCGAGGTTCTCGACCGTGTAGGCCAGCTGCGCGACTCTGTTGGCGTCGGAGACCGGGAACTTGCCGTTCGGCTTCGCGCTCGGCGTGCCGCCGAGCTTCGTGATCGTCGCCTTGATCGCGTCGACGTGCTCCTGCTCCTGCTGGGCGAACGTCTTCACGAGATCGCCCGTCGCGCCCTTGAACAGCTTCGCGGCGACGACCTTGTCGTAGAACTCCGTCTCCAGGTACTCGAGCGTCAGCGCGTAGTTGAGGATCGCCAGATCGCCCGACGCGGAGCTGTGCATCGCCGTCGTGCTCGCGGGCGCGGCTGCCGTGGTGGCGGTGCTGCTGCCGCTGCTGCCGCCGCAGGCGGCGAGCACGAACGCGCCAAAGCTGGCGGCGGCGCCGCCGCCGGCCATCTTGAGAAAGCGCTTGCGCTCCATGTCGTCTCCGACAAGCGTCTCGACGGCTCCCCGCTCCTCACGGGCTGGTTCGTCAGTCATACGACCAGGCATCGGACATCTCCCTGTTGAACTTGGCGCCCGCGGGCTCGCGGGAACTGGACGTGTCTCGTCCGCAGTCGTCGCTACTGGACCACGGTGATCGTTCCGACCATGCTGGCGGGATGGATCGTGCAGACGTAGTGGATGACGCCGACCTTGTCGGCGGTGATCATGAACGTTCCGCCCCGGCCAAAGTCCTTCGATCTGAATTGCTGCACGCCACCGGCGCTGGTCACGTTGTGGGGGGTGGCGTCGAAGTTCTGCCAACGGACGCGCTGCCCGACGTGAACCGTGAGATGGTCGGGCGCGATCGCGATGTTGCGGTACGCGACCGAGGCCGCGGCGCCCGGAACCGGAGTCGGCGCCGAAGACGACGACGATCCGCAACCTGCGATCGCTACGACCACGCTGAGGCTGGCCACGATCCCAATCGTCGTCGACCACCCGCGGCACCGTTTGACGGTTTGCTTCACATCACTCCATACGCCGCGGGCGACGATGAAGATCACACATATCGCTCTCGGCGCCCACACGCTTACATTGAACGGTCATGCGAGCGGGGCGACGATGACCGGGGCGGTCGTCGGCCGCACGCTGCCCCCGGCGGGCTCCGCGGTGACGATCACTTGGCGCACGCCGCGCAGGCTCTCGCCGATCGCCACCGACGCGCGGCCGTCGCTCGGCACGTCGAACAGCGCGTGAGTGGGCGCAGTCCCGCTCGGGCGCCGCAGCCACACCTCGTACACGTGTCCGGTGGGCGGGGAAGGCATGCCGCAGACGACGAGCGTTGCGGCGTGGGCGCCGACGACCAGCCGTGCACGTGCGCCGGCCGCCATCGGCCCGCTCACGCGTGCGGCGACGACGCGCGGCGCCGCCGTGTCCGGGCGTGCTGTCCACAGCGCCGCGCCGACGAGCGCGATGACCGCGACCAACGCCGCCGCCGCGCTCAGGACGCGCCGCCGGCGACCCTCGAGGCGTGGCCGGCGGACGCGATCGGCCTGCGCGCCGGCGGCGCGCAGCAGCTCTGCCTGAGCCTCGACATCGGCCATGATCCGGCGCTTGAGACCGGGTGGCGGGGGGATCCGCTCGACGCCGGCCGCGAGCGCGTCGACGATGGGGCGCAGCTGCTCGGCGTCCGCGCGGCACTGCCGGCAGTCGCGCAGGTGGGCCGAGAAGCGACGCGCCTGGACATCCGACACGGCACCGAGCAGGTACGCGCCGACTGCGTCGCGCCAGTCGCAGGGCTGGGACGGGCCGCTCATCACGCCGCCCGCTCAATCGAACCGCGCGGCCCACGATGCCAGCAGGATGCTGAGCTCGTAGAGGAGCAGCATCGGGACCATCTCGATCAGCGTCGTCACCGGATCGACACCCGGCAGCAGCATCGCGATCACCGCGATCCCGACGATCGCGTAGCGGCGGTTCTTGCGCAGCTGGCGTGGGGTGACCACGCGCAGCCGCGTGAGCGCGAGGATGCCTACCGGCATCTGGAACAGCAGTCCCATCGCGGCCAGCGTCGCGAGGATGAAGTTGTAGTACGGCCTTGCCTGCACAAGCGCGTTGAACTGCCCGTGGTTGAAGTTCTGCAGGAAGCCGACGGCCGCGGGCAGGACCAGGAAGTATCCGAACGCCACCCCCGCCGCGAACAGCGCGGGGACCATCAGCATCAGCGGCAGCACGACGCGCCGCTCGCCCGGCCCAAACGCGGGCAGGATGAAGCCGTAGATCTGGTAGAGCAGCATCGGCAGCGCGAACAGCAGCGCGAAGTACGCCGAGACGGTGATCGTCTGGGTGAACGGCTCGGCCAGTCCGAGCGTCACCGGCACCTGGCCGGCGCTCGCCGCCGGCGCCGCGCGCAGCGCCGCGGCGTTTGCCGCTCCTGCCTCGACGAGCGCGAGCCGGTCCGCCCTGCTGAGCGGAGCGGGCGAGCGCGCGAGACGGTCGAAGGCAGCGGCGCTGCGTCTCAGCGCACGCCGCTCGGCGCTCTGGAAGCGGGCCTGCTCACCGACCGGCCCGCTGGCATGCTTGGCGGCGTTGGCGGTCGCGTGCGTGAGCGGACGGTTGAGCACGTCGAGCAGGCCGTGGTTCTGCCACAGCGCGAGCCCGAACGCGACGATCACCGTCGCGACGCTGATCAGCACACGCCAGCGCAGCTCGTCGAGATGCTCGACGAGCGTGAGGCGCTGGTCGTGGGCGATCCGCCCCGCTGCGACCGCCATCGTCGTCTTACTCGGCCCGCGGGCGACCGACAAGGACGGGCTCGGCGTCGACCTGCTCGGGCTCGACCGTGTCGCTCACGGCGACGGGCTCGGCCACCGCGGCGTTGTGCAGCGCCGCGACCTCGTGGTCGTGGTCGTCGTCGCCGCCGATCGAGCTCTTGAACTCGCGGATCCCTCTGCCGACCGAGCGCCCCACCTCGGGAAGCTTCTTCGGCCCGAGCACGAGCAGGGCGATGATCAGAACGACGATGAGCTCCATTGGTCCGATGTTCGGCATGAAAACCTCCAGAGATGTGGTTGCGGGGCGAGGCCGGGCGTCAGTGGCGCGGCCTGTAGGCACCCTGCAACCAACTGCGCACCCCGAGGCCCAGTGGATCAGTCACAGCCCTCGGAGGTCCCCCTCCCTCTGGGCTCGCCAAGGGCCTCACCCCCGGCGGCCGGTCCCCGCCGAGGCTTCGGCCGGTTGGAGAACATCCCCCGGCCGGGGTCTCGGCGGGGGTAGGTCACTCAGCGGCCCCCGAAAAGGGCGGCGGCGCCCGCGGGCAGTTCCCTTCTCGCGCGGCGCCGCCGCTCGCTTCCCACGGGAAGTCCGGACTGACGCGCGAATCGCGCAGAGGTGGCCCGCGCGGGTCCGCCGCGAAGAACAGTGAGCGTTCGACGTACTTCGACCGGTTGCAGAGGCGCCACGTAATATGGCGCCCGCTGGTAGATCAGTCGCGCACGAAGACGGTGCGTTGGACTTCTGGAGGAAGCTTGACGCTTAGGAGAAGTGTCGCCCGCACGGGCGCGTTGACCTCGCGGAGCGGCGCTGCGGCGCGGGTCCGCGTTCGCTTCATGCTGGTGATCGCTGGCGCGATCTTCGCGCTGGCGGCCGGGGCTGCGGCCCATACGCCGACTGCTTCGGCGTGCTCGGCTACGTCTCACTGCTATGGCATCGCCTCGTCGGTAGATGGAAACGGTTTCGCTGGCGGCTCCGTGTACGATCGGACCAACTGCATCAATCTGGCAAGCGGCGCGGAGTTCGTGACCAACGAGCTGTGGGCTGTGACGAGCAACGGCGCGCGCTGGATCGAGGGCGGGATCGGCAAGGGGGCACAGCTTGGGACTGGCGGGCTCCAGTACTTCTGGGGGCGCAACGACCCCAATCTGAATCCGTCGTTCATGTCGTGGAACCTCGGCGCCGCGCCCGCGAATACCTACGAGCCCGTCACGCTTGAGCTTTCGAGCGGGCAGTGGTACGTCTTCAACGACGGGGTGTGGAACCACACCTCAGCAGTCACAACGCCGGTTAGCACCTTGCAGGCCGGGATCGAGACGAACTCCAACAACACCAGCAGTTGGGGCAGCGAGTCCAGCATGGAGAGAATGGAAAACGGTGGCTCCTGGGTGGACGGCTGGGGTCCATTCTTGCTGACGCAGCAAACCAACACGCGGGTCCAATGGGTCAACCAGTACGACTGGATCCAGATGGGCGCGGGGTCGATCACATGCTGAACCAGAACCGGAAAGGGCCGCGACGTATGCACATCTCCCGTCGAATCAGCCTGATCGTCGGCGTCGTCATCGTCGCCGCAGCCATCGCGGGCGTCACGTTCGCCCAGGCCGACAAGGCGGGGCGGCCGAGCGCGGCGGCGGCGCTCGCGCAGACGAAGCAGCGCTCCGAGCAGCTCGCCCACATGCCCAGAGTACGACCGCGTCACCGATCGCACCGCCTGACGCAGCGGGCAGTGTCCCCGCGTGCACACAGCGCGCAGATCGACGCCGCGCTGAAGAACGCCGCGAACGTCGCCGGGGCGTACGCGCTCCCGGCCCCGCCGTCCTCGGGCGAGGCTGCGGCAGCGCCAGCGACGATGCCGGCGCAGGTCGTGACCGCAGTCCAGAAGACGATCGTCAGCGATGCCCTCGACTCAAGCGGAGTCGAGTCGAACAACTCGACGTACTCGTCCGGCGGCACGGAGACCGTCGTGGAGGTGTCGGGAACGTTCGCGCCACCGACCGCGCCGCCGCCGCCAGCCGGGGGGACCGCGTACACACCGAAACCCGCCAAATACCTCATCGTCGTCACCGACGATGCGACCGGAGACGTGCGCGGCGTCGGCCTCGGCAACACACCGATTCCGCTGACCCAAATGAGCGCAAGCGTGACGGACGCGACCGTCCCGCAGCCCTAGCCTCCACGGGCAGGCGGTTCCTACCCCAGCCCACGTCGTGCGCCCAGCGCGCCGGGCGCACGGACGTGGGACGGCCGCCTACGCCGCCGCCAGCTGCTCCAAGATCGCCAGCACCTCGTCGTCATGGGTTCTCGGCGTGACTCTGGGGATGACGTGAGCGACCTTGCCCTCGCCGTCGATGATGAACGTCGCGCGCAGAGCGCCCCAGTACTTGCGCCCGTACATACTTTTTTCAGCCCAGACGCCGTACTGCTCGCAGACCGCGTGATCCTCGTCGGCGAGGAGGGTGAAGTCGAGCGACTGCTTGTCGACAAACTTCTTGACGGCTCTGACGGGATCGGGCGAGATGCCGACGACGACGGCGCCGGCTTCCGCGTAGTTGGGCAGGTGGTCGCGGACGCCGCAGGCCTGCACGGTGCAGCCGGGCGTGTCGGCCTTCGGGTAGAAGTAGAGGACGACGGTCTTGCCGGCGTAGTCAGCCAGGCTGACGGCGTTGCCGTCCTGGTCGGGAAGCGTGAACTGGGGTGCGGTGGCGCCTGTCTCGATCATGCGCCGGAGGCTACTTCACCGGCTGAGGCGCGGCTAGGCCGGACGCCCCGGCGTCACCAGTCGCTGACCATGCAGTAGAGGCCGTTCGGGGCGCCGTGGACGTCGGTGCCCGGGTGCACCTCGCGGGGCGTGCCGCCTCCCGCGCGGATCATGTCCGCGAACAGGTCCGGGTCGGAGCCGGCGACGTTCTCGATCATCACGACGACGCCGCCCGGGCTCATGTGCCGCTTGACGCCGGCGTAGAAGCGCCGGTGGACGTCCCAGTCGGCGTCGAAGCGCTGGTGGCTCGGAGGCTCGTCCGGGTCGGGCAGGAAGTGCGGCGGGTTGGCCACGACGACGTCCCAGCGCTCGGTGTCCGGGACGGCGTCGAGCACGTCCGACTCGTGCACCGCGACGCGGTGCACGATCCCGTTGTGCGCGGCGGTGCGCCGCGCGACGGCGACCGCGGCCGGGTCGATCTCGACGAGCGCGAGCGTCTCGCACCAGCCGCTCGCCAGCAGCGAGTAGCCGATGTAGCCGGGGCCGGCGCAGAACTCGCACAGCCGCGCGCAGCGCCCGATCCCCAGCTCGTTCAGGATGCGCGGGACGTCGCGTCCGAAGGCCAGACCGCCCTGGTGGTGCTCGGGACGGTCGAACACGGTGATGCCGGCGTAGCAGGCGGCGACGGCTTCTGGCCGACCCTGCGTGCGCGCGCCGGGCAGCCGCCGCCGCACCTTTCTGACGAGCATCCGCGTGAGCGCCCTGCCGTCGTACATCTCGTCGACGACGCGCTCGGGCACGTACGCGTCAAGGCTGTATGCGGCAAGCCCGTAGCGCCCCGCATTGTCCGTCCCTGTCATGTGGCCGCTCCCTCGGTGAGAGCGAAACGGTAGCCAAAGCTCCTAAAGATTCCACGTGATTTAAGCCCGGTGTCGGACCACGGACGACGCTGGTGAATGATGGGAAGTTTTGGGCGCCGGCGGCATCTGCGCGAGGCTGGCTCAGGCCTCGGCGCCTACTTGAGCAGCCGCGACAGGCGCCGATCCTTCAGCACGCGCCCGTCGGTCTGGCACGTCGGGCAGTAGGCGATCACGTAGTCCTCGAAGTGGACCGCCTCGAGCGTCGCGCCGCAGCGCGGGCACGGCTGGCCCTCGTGGCGGTGGATCTTCAGCGGCAGCGGCAGTCTGTCGGGCAGCGGGAGCGACAGGGTGGCGGCGTACGTGTCGATCGCCCCGCCGAGCCGCGCGATCGTCGCCTCGCGGAGCTCGGAAGCCTCCCGCTCGGTCAGGTCCGCCCTGCGCTTGAACGGCGACAGCCGCGCCTCCCACAGGATCTCGTCGACCCACGAGCGGCCGATCCCGGCGATCACGCGCTGATCGCGCAGCAGCGTGTGCAACGGCCGCGGCGCTCTGCCGAGCAGCGGCAGGAACGGCGGCGGGTCAGGCCACGCCTCCGGGCCGAGCGTCGCGATCGCCTCCTCGGCCTCCAGCTCCGGAGCGCGCAGCAGGCGAGCCCACGCCGCCTGCTTCGTGCCGAACTCGCGCAGCCGCAGCTCGCGCCCGTCGTCGAGCCGGATCAGCACGCGCGAGGTGCGGTCTCTCAGGCCGGCGCGTCTGTCGAACAGCTGCAGCCGGCCGGCGGACATCAGGTGGATCAGCAGCACGAGCCCCGCGTCGGACTCCACGACGAGGTGCTTGCCGCGGCGCCCGACGCCGGTCAACGTCGACCCGTCGAGCGCATGCAGCGGCGGGTCGAACGTCTTGAGCGCGTTCACGCCGGGCGCCAGCGTCGACTCGACGCCCGCGCCGGCGATCGCGGCGCCGATCAGCCGGGCGACGATCTCGACCTCGGGCAGCTCGGGCATGCTCCATTCAGGCTAACGTGTCTGCCAAGTGAGGCCGAGAAGTCCAGCAACAACAGGACATCGCTCAGGTTTAAGGTGGACAATCCGTCACGTTATGACGGCTTTACGGGAGAGCGAAAGGGTGCGGGGCATGACGAACGAAGACATCCTCCTCATCGCAGGGCCCGAAGGCCGCGACGACGAGCTCGTCGCGGCGGCCGCGGCACACCATCCCCGGCACGTCACCGTGCTGATCGAAGCGGACGACCCCAACTGGGGTTGGAGCGAGCAGCGCATCGCGTCCACGCGGCGCGACCGTCTCGCAACCCTCTTGACCTCGGTCGAGTGCGCCACCGGCGCGACCGTCGTCGGCCTCGTCGGCGACCCGGCCGAGCTGACGCTCGCCGGCTTCGACGCGATCGTCGGCAGCAACACGTATCTCCGCAGCGCCGCCTGACCAAGCGTTCCCCCCGAGCGGGCGCCGGGCCCCCCATCCGGCGCCCGCTCACCCCCTTGTCGCATAGCGTTCGCGGCATGAGCAGCAGCGCGATCGTCGACACGCACGCAGACGCCGCGGCGCTGGAGCTGGCGCCGCTGCTGATCCGCGAGCCGCTCGCCGCCTTCCTCGACGCGCACGGGCTCGCGCCTGGAGACGGACCGCTCGGGGCCGAGCCGGTCGGCGAGGGCCACTCGAACGTCACCTACCTGATCCGCCGCGGCGCGAGCGAGCTGGTGCTGCGCCGGCCGCCGCGACCCCCGCTGCCGCCGTCCGCCCACGACGTGCTGCGCGAGGCACGGCTGCTGACCGCGGTCGAGTCCCAGCCGGTGCGGACCCCGCGTGTGCTCGCCGTCTGCGAGGACGAGGGCGTGATCGGCGCGCCCTTCTACCTGATGGAGAAGGTCGAGGGCGACGTGATCACGACGCAGGTCCCGCCCGCGCTCGACGCGCCCGAGCAGCACCGGCGCATCGCCGACGAGCTGATCGACGCGCTCGTCGAGGTGCACGCGGTCGACTGGCAAGCCTGCGGCCTGGAGGGCTACGGCAAGCCGACCGGCTACCTCGAGCGCCAGCTGCGCCGCTTCGGCGGCCTGTGGGAGCACAACAAGACCCGCGAGATCGCGACGCTCGACCGCGTGACCGACTGGCTCACCGCCAACCGCCCCGAGTCCGGCCCGGCGACGATCGTGCACGGCGACTACCGCCTCGGCAACGTGATGTACGAGCGCGAGGCGCCGGCGCGGCTGAACGCGATCTTCGACTGGGAGCTGGCGACGATCGGCGACCCGCTCGCCGACGTCGGCTACCTGACCGCCACGTACGCCCAGCCGGGCGACCCCGACACGAACTTCACGCGCTTCGCCGTCACGACCGAGGGCGGCTTCCCGACGCGCGCGGAGCTGATCGCGCGCTACGAGGAGCGCTCGGGGCGCTCGATGTCGAACGTCGCCTGGTACGCGACGCTCGCGCTGTGGAAGGCGGCGATCTTCCTCGAGGGCTCCTACAAGCGGCTGCTCGCCGGCACGACCGACGACCCCTTCTTCAAGCTGCTCGACAGCGGCGTCCCGGCGCTCGCCGAGCACGCGTGGGCGGTGGCGCATGGCGAGTGAGCGCAGCGCACTGCTGGTCGACTGGGGCGGCGTCCTGACGACGAACCTGTTCGCCTCGTTCGGCGAGTTCTGCAGAGAGGCCGGGCTGGCGCCCGACACGCTCGTGCAGGCGTTTCGCGGCAACCAGGAGTTCCGCGACACGCTGATCGCTTTCGAGGAGGGCAAGATCGACGAGCCGGTCTTCGAGGAGCGCTTCGGCGGACTGCTGGGCGTGGACCACACCGGCCTGATCGACCGCCTGTTCGCGCGCGTCGGGCCCGACATGGCGATGCTCGCCGCGGTCCGCACCGCACGCGCCGCCGGCATCCGCACCGGCCTGATCTCCAACTCGTGGGGCACGCGCCGCTACGACCGCGCGATGCTGGAGGAGCTGTTCGACGGGGTCGTGATCTCGGGCGAGGTCGGCATGCGCAAGCCGGCGCCGGAGATGTACGTGCTCGGCGCCGAGCGCGCGGGCGCCGCGCCGGAGGCGTGCGTCTACGTCGACGACCTGCCGTTCAACCTGCCGCCGGCGCAGGAGCTGGGGATGGCGACGGTCCACCACGTCGACACGACGGCGACGATCGCCGAGCTCGAGCGTCTGCTCGACCTGGCGCTTGCGTAGCATCCGCCGTCGGATGCTCCGCCGTGCCCTGCCGGTCCTCGCCGTCCTGCTGCCGCTGCTGCTCGCGTTCGCGCTCGGCGCCTGCGGCGGCGACGACAGCCTCAGCGCCGGCCAACTGCACACGCAGGCGAGCGCGATCTGCACGAGAACGGCCGCCGCGACCGACCGCGTCGCGCTGCCGGGCGCGCCCGCGCAGGGCGGCCTGTTCCTGCAGCAGGGGCTCGCGCACCTGCGCCCGGCCGCGGCGCGTCTGAGAGCCTTGAAGGCACCGCAGGACCTGCGCAAGCGCTACGACGGCGCCGCCCAGCTCGCCGGCCAGGAGGTCGCGCTGATCGCCCGCAGCGAGCAGTCGCTCGCGCGCGGCGACGACCCGGCCGACACCTTCCGCCAACTCGCAGCCGCGCTCCAGCCGCTCACGACAGAGGAGAACGCCTACTGGCGGGGACTCGACATCCCCGCATGTGTGCGGCACTAAAGCCCGCCGGGCCTGGATCTGGCGGATGCCGGCGCCCGCCAGGGGAGGACGCAGCCTGTGTGGCGTACTTCGTACGCGAACAGGCGAGGACGATGCCTGGCGGGATGCCGGCGCCGCCAGATTCAGGCCCGCTTGCCGCGGCCGTACAGGAACTTGTTCAAGCGCCCGAGCAGCTTCGTCTTGCGCGCGCTGTACGGGAACA
>CAZGJV010000058.1:0-11275 GCA_964525715.1 uncultured Conexibacter sp.
ACGCTGTGCGGGACGACGAGCACGGGGCTGGTCGCCGTCTCGACCGCGTAGGCGGCCGCCGCGCTGATGTTGACGCGGCCCGCGGGGGCCTCCGGGCGCGACGCGACGACGAGCAGGTCGATCGTCCCGTCACCCGCGCGCACGACTTCCGCGCCGAGCGCGGCGGCGAGCGTCTGGGCGGTGCCGTTGGCACCGCCGGTCGAGATGTCGGCCAGCAGCCCGATGCGGCGGATCGCGGCGTCGGGGCGCTCGCGCAGCCGCGCCGGAGCGATCGCGACCGCGCACGGGCCGCCCTCCAGCAGGCGCTGAGCGGACGTGCCGGGGCGCACCGCGCCGGCGGCCGTGCGGTACTCGGAGCCGAACACGATCACGTCGGCCCCTTCGCGCTCAGCGAGCGCCGCGAGGCCCTCGCCGGTCGACGCGCTGACGACGACGTGCAGCGAGGCGGCCGGCTGGCCGATCGCCTCGGCGCCGCGGCGCAGCAGGTCGCGCGCCTCCTCCTCCTCGAGGTCGCGCTCGGCCTCGGGTGTGTGGCGGACGTACGCGAGCGCGACGCTCGCTCCGGCCTGGGCGAGCAGGCGCCCGAGCGCCAGCGCGTCGCGGTCGTTGTCGGTGTCGTCGTAGGAGATGATGATCTTTGCGGGCATTTCGGCTCCCGGGGACGCGGGTCTCTGACGGGTCGAGGGAGAGCCTGCCACCACGCCGCCGCAACCGCCAGTGAACCTGTTGATCGCGTGGATAAGCTGCGCTGATGCTCAACGTCCAGCGCCTGCGCGTGCTCCAGGAAGTCGTCGCGCGCGGCTCCTTCTCGGGCGCCGCCGACGCGCTCTCCTACACGCAGTCGGCGGTCTCGCAGGCGATCGCGACGCTCGAGGCGGAGACCGGCGCGACGCTGCTCGTGCGCGACCGCCGCGGCGTGCGCCCGACCGCCGCCGGCGAGGCGCTCGTCGCGCACGCGGAGGCGATCCTCGCGCGCCTGCAGATCGCCGAGGACGAGCTGGCCGCGATCCGCGGCGTGCGCGCCGGGCGCCTGCGGATGGCGTCCTTCCCGACCGCCGGCGCGACGCTGATGCCGCACGCGATCGCGGCCTTCCGCGCGGCCCACCCGGGCATCGAGCTGAGCCTCGCCGAGGACGAGCCCGAGCACGTCGCCCCGCGCCTGCGCGACGGCGAGCTGGACCTCGCGCTGCTGTTCGAGTTCCCCGGCAACGGCATCGCGCTCGGCGCCGGCCTCGCGCGCCACGCGCTGTTCGACGACCCGCTGCACGTCGTGCTGCCGGCCGACCACCCGCTCGCCCGCGAGCCGCACCTGCGCCTCGCGCAGCTCCAGGACGTCGCGTGGGTGCAGACGTCGGCGGCCAGCCCGTGCGCCCGCCACGTCGTGCGGATCTGCCACGCGGCCGGGTTCGAGCCGCAGGTGTCGTTCGAGAGCGACGACTACGAGACGGTCCAGGGCCTCGTCGCCGCCGGCGTCGGGGTCGCGCTCGTGCCGCGGCTGGCGCTCGCGCGGGTGCGCGACGACGTCGTCGTGCGCGCGCTGTCGCCGGAGGCCCCCATCCGGCACATCGTCGCCGCGACGGCGGCCGGAGCGGGAGCCGCCCCTGCCGCCGTCGCGATGATCGAGATCCTCACCGCCGTCGCGCGCCGCTACGAGGGGGGAGCGGGCGGCGTCGCGACGGCGTAAGAGGAGCGGGGAGATCGACCCAGGAGGGTTGCCTCGGCACGACCTCCCCGCCGCTTGGAACGTGCTGCGTCGGGGTTACGTGGGCGTTTCGCTCGCGCTTGCGTACGCGGGCGCCGGGACGCCGTTGGGGAAGCCGAGCGACGGCACGTCGGACGGGTACACCTCGTGCCCGTGGACCGCCAGATCGCCTTCCTCGAGGTCCTTGTCGGACATCCGCAGCGGGATCACCAGGCCGATCAGCTTCAGCAGGATGAACGTCCCCACGCCGCTGAACACGATCACCCACAGCGCCGTCAGGGCCTGCTCCTTGAGCAGTCTGCCGCTGCCGTGGACGAGCCCTGCGATCCCCGGCAGGTCAGCCGTTCTGCCGAGGCCGATGTACTCGATGATGTGCGGGTCGGCGAAGACGCCCACGAGCAGGCCGCCGGCGAGGCCGGCGAACCCGTGCGTGTAGATCACGCCGAGCGTGTCGTCCACGTTGCGGAACGGCCGCACGCGGCTGAGGTAGTAGTAGGCGAAGTACACGACCGTCGTGCCGATCAGGCCGATCGCCGCCGCGCCCCAGCCGTTGACGAAGCCCGCGCCCGGCGTGATCGCGACGAGGCCGACGATCATGCCGTTGACCGAGCCGATCAGCGACGGCTTGCGGCCGGTGAGGTAGTCCCACCCGACCCAGCCGAGGAACGCGACCGCGGTCGCGAGGTTCGTGTTGAGCACCGCCGTCGCGGCATTGACGCCGGCGTAGTACGGGTCGCCGCCGTTGAAGCCGTTCCAGCCGAGCCACAGCAGGCCCGCGCCGGTGGCGACCATCAGCAGGTTGTTCGGCGCGTCGATCTCGCGATCGCGCTTGAGGCGTGGTCCGATCACGGCAGCCGCCACGAAGCCCGAGATGCCGGCCGCGAGGTGGATGACGTACCCGCCCGAGTAGTCGAGCGCGCCTCTCTGCGCCCAGAAGCCGCCGCCCCAGATCATGAACGCGTTGACCGTGTAGATCAGCGACGACCACAGCAGGACAAACGGGATCCACGCCTTGAAGTTGAAGCGCCCGAGCACCGAGCCGAGCAGCAGCAGCGGCGTGATCGCCGCGAAGACGAACTGGAAGTAGACGAGCGTCGCCTGCGGGAAGTGGAACGCAGGCCCGGTCGAGACCAGGGGGATGGCTGCCTGTTGCTGCATAGCCCCTGCCCCGAGGATGCTTCCGGGCTTGCCCCACATGTTCGCGAGGATTCCTGACTTGGCCCCGAAGATGTGCATCGGTGTGCCGAAGCCCATCTTGAAGCCGAACAGCACCCAGGTGATGAGCACCAGGGCGAAGGCGATGAAGGCCATCATCATCGCGTTGACGGACCAGCGTTTCTGCATCACGCCGCCGTAGAGGACGACGAGGCCGGGCACGCTCATCAGCCCGACGAGCGTCGCCGCGGTGAGCTGCCAGGCGTTGTCGCCCGGGTTCAGCCACGTTGGATATGCGGACCACATGGGGTCGTTCCCTCTCCTTTGTGTCGCCGCGCTTCGGCGGCCCTCCTGGATCGAAGTCGGAAGCTTCGCGCGGGAGAGGGTCTTCTCAATATCGACATTCGTACAAAGAGGCCGTGGCTCCCCTGTCCCGGAGGCCTCCCGCGCGCGCTCACGCGCGGGTAGAGTTGCGGCATGCCGGTCGAGGGCCAGTGGGACCGCCAGCAGACGCCGCTGCGCCGCCTGTCGCGGCGTGAGCTGCGTCTGCTGTGGGGCTTCCTCGTCGTGCTGCTGGTCGGAGCCGCGGCGACCGTGGCGATCGCCTTCACGCAGTCCTCGCCGCCGGTCCCGCCCGACTGCATCCAGGTCACGGGCGGCAGCTCGATGGGCGCCGTGAACTACCGCGTCTGCGGCGCGGACCGCGCGGTGTGGTGCCGCCAGATGGCGCGCCACACCGACCCGACGGCGCTGGCGGTCCAGAAGCGCTGCGCCGCGCTGGGGCTCAGCCCCCGTTCAGCGCACCCTTGAGCCGCTCGATCGCGTCGACCGGCGTCGGGTCGATCCCGCGCAGGACGGCGAGGTAGAGCGAGACGAGGTCGCCCAGCAGCACGAGCGAGACGAGCCGCTCCAGGCGCGTCTCGCCGCGGCTCTCGACGCGGAAGGAGCCGGCGGCGCTCGCGCCGATCAGGCCGCGCGTCAGCTCGATCCGCTGGCGGATGCGCGGGTGCAGGTCGGAGTCGTCGAGGAAGACCGTGCTGAAGGCGCCCAGCTCGGCCGCGCCCGCCCATCCGGCGATCTCGTTGTGGTCGAGCTCGGGCAGCTCGGCCGAGTGCGCAGGGATCTTCGCGTTCTCGTTGAGCTGCGTCTTCCAGCGGTAGGCGATCGGCGCCGTGAGGCCGGCGCCGGCGATCTGCGGGATCGTCCCGAGCAGCCCGCGTGCGAGCTGCTTCGGCAGCGAGTCCTCGGCGCCGTCGGGGCCCCACTCGGCGACGAGCTCCTCCGTGTGCGCAGCGGCGACGTCGATCTCCGAGTGCAGCGATTCGGCGGCCCCGCAGGAGGCGGCAACCTCGAGCGCGATCACGAGCGCGTAGCCGACGGCGGCGCGGGGCTGGAAGGCGCCGGGGAGCGGAATCACGGGGACGCCCTCCTCGCGTGCGGCGGCGGCGAGCTTGCCGCCCGTCGTCGCGGCGATGCGGCGGGCGCCGAGCGCGCCGGCGGCCTCGAACGCGGCGAGCGTCTCCTCCGTGTTGCCCGAGTAGCTGGCGCACAGCACGGTCGCGTCGGGCGTCGTCCACGACGGCACGCCGTAGTCGCGCATCACGATGATCGGGCGCGACGCGCGGTCGCCGAGCGCCGCGCGCGCGAGCGCGCCGCCGATCGCCGAGCCACCCATGCCGGCGACGATCAGCCCTCCGGGAGCGTCATGCGGCTCGAGCTTCGCCGACTCGACGCGCCACAGCGCGTCGCGCAGGTGCTCGGGCAGCGCGAGGATGTCGTCGATCTGCTTCGCGGCGTCGACCGCGTCGATCGCCTCGCGAGTGAGGGGGGCGTCGCTCATGAGAACTTGATCGCTCCGTCTGGAAGGGACACGTTCGGGGACAGCCGTGCACCGGCCGCGAGCTGGTTGTCGGCGCCGAGCGTGACGCACTCGCCGAGCACGACCCCTTCGGCGAGGCGGGTGTTGGCGCCGATGCGCGCGCCGGGGCCGACGATGCAGTGGGTCAGGTGCGCGTGCGGGCCGACGACGGCGCCGTCGAGCACGACCGAGCCGTCCACGATCGCTCCCTCGCCGACCTCGACGCCGCGGCCGAGCACGCTGCGCCCGCTCACGAGCGCGCCCTCGGCGACGCGCGCGTCCGCGCCGACGAGCGCCGGGCCGACGACGCGCCCCTTCAGCTCGGCGCCCTCGGCGACGGCGAGGTTCGCGGCGTCGTAGGCATCGGTGACGCTCGTCTTGACCGCGCCGTCGAGGATGTCGTACGTCGCCTGCAGGTAGCGCTCGGGCGTGCCGATGTCGAGCCAGTAGGCGGACGCCTCGTAGCCGTAGAGCCCGTCGTCGACGAGCGTCGGGAAGACCTCGCGCTCGATCGAGACGTGCTGCCCTCTCGGCACGTTCGCGAGCACGTCGCGGTGCAGCACGTACGCGCCGGCGTTGATCAGGTTCGTGTCGATCTGGTCGGGGCTCGGCTTCTCGAGGAACTCGGACACGCTCGCGTCCGCGTTGCGGCGCACGAGCCCGTAGGCGGACGGGTCCTCGACCGGCACGAGCGCGAGCGTCGCGCGAGCGCCGGTGCGCTCGTGCTGGGCGAGCTGCGCGGTCAGGTCGATGTCGGTCAGCACGTCGCCGTTGAGCATCAGGAAGCGCTCGTCGAGCAGGTCCTCGGCGAACTTGACCGCGCCGCCGGTGCCGAGCGGTCTCGGCTCCTCGACGTAGCGCAGCCGCATCCCGTACGCGGCGCCATCGCCGAGCACGTTGTGCACGCCGGAGGCCATGAAGCCGCACGAGATCACGACGTCGTCGACGCCGTGGCCGCGCAGCCATTCGAGCATGAACGCGATGAACGGCCGGTCGACGAGCGGCACGACCGGCTTGGGCACGGTCGAGGTCAGCGGCCGCAGCCGCGTCCCCTCCCCGCCCGCGAGGATCAGCGCCTGCACGTCAGGCCTCCGCCCGCTCGCGGGGCGCGCCGCGCCCGACGCCCTCGAAGGCGAAGCCGGCGTCGCGCAGCGCATCGCGGTCGAGCACGTTGCGCCCGTCGATCACGAGCCGCCCGCGCATGCGCCGCGCGGCGGCGTCCCAGTCGAGCTGCTTGAACTCCGGCCACTCGGTCACGAGCACGACGGCGTCGGCGTCATCGAGCGCCTCGAGCGCGCTTGGCGCGAAGTGGACGCCGGGCATCAGGCGCCGCGCTTCGTGCTCGGCGACGGGGTCGTACGCCCGCACCGTCGCGCCGTCGGCCTGCAGCCGCGCGGCGAGCACGAGCGACGACGCCTCGCGCATGTCGTCGGTGTCGGGCTTGAAGGCGAGCCCGAGCAGCGCGACGTTCTTGCCGACGAGCGAGCCGAGGTGCTTCTGCAGCTTCGAGATCACGCGCCGCTTCTGCAGCTCGTTGACCTCGATCACGGCGGTCAGCAGTTGGAAGTGGTAGCCCGAATTACCAGCAAGTTGCTTAAGAGCACTCACATCTTTAGGAAAACATCTTCCACCGAAGCCTATGCCCGGCCGAAGGAAGTGGCGGCCGATGCGCTCGTCGAGGCCCATGCCCTTGGCGACCTCGAGCACGTCGGCGCCGGTCTCCTCGCAGACGTTGGCGATCTCGTTGATGAAGGAGATCTTCGTCGCGAGGAAGGCGTTGGACGCCATCTTGATCATCTCGGCGCTCGCGACGTCGGTGCGCACGAGCGGCGCGCCGAGCGGCGCGTACAGGTCGCAGACGGCGTCGCCGGCCCAGTCGCCGCCGTCGCCGACGACGACGCGGTCGGGCTGGCGGAAGTCCGCCAGCGCGGTCCCCTCCTTGAGGAACTCCGGGCAGGAGACGTAGCTGAAGCCGTCCTTGCCGCGCTCGGCGAACGTGCGCTTGATCGAGGCGCCGGTGCCGACCGGCACGGTCGACTTCATCACGAGCGCGTGGCGGTCCGACGGCGGCATCGCGTCGACGACCGCGTGCACGGCCGACAGGTCGGCGTCGCCGGAGTAGGTCGGCGGCGTGCCGACGGCGACGAACAGCAGGCGCGCGTGCTCGAGCGCGGGCGCCAGCTCGGTCGAGAAGTGCAGCCGCTCGCGGTTGGCGGCGATCGACTCCGCCAGGCCGGGCTCGTAGATCGGCACCTCGCCGCGTTCGAGGCGGGCGATCTTGTCGGCGTCGATGTCGACGCACCACACCTCGTTGCCGAGCTCGGCGAAGCCCGCCGCCGTGACGAGGCCCACGTAGCCGGTGCCGATCACGGCGATCGGTTCGCGCGGGGGAGTCATGCGGCGGCGAAGACTACTAGCGGAGGCCGCGGGAGCCCGCGTGCTCAGTGGCCGCCGAGGCGCGTGAGCGAGCCGGCGATCGCGAGCATCTGGTCGTTCGTGAGCTTCTCCTGCAGCGTGTTCTGCACCCAGTAGGACCCGTGCGGCGTCTTCCAGCCGACGGTGCGCAGGTGCTTGCCGTCGTAGAACAGCAGCAGGTGCTTGCCGTTGATCGTGCGCTGGTCGGCGGAGGGGTTGCGCAGGATCGGCGGGTCGGTCCAGGCCGTTCCCTGGATCCCGTAGTAGTTGCCGACCAGGCCCGAGGAGACGACGAGCCGATAGGCCGCCTCCATTCTCCCGCCGGGGATCTTGATGCGGTAGGCGCGCGGATACTCGAGCTGGCCCTGGGCGTTGCGCAGCGGCGACTCGTACTGCCCGCCGGACGTCAACAGCTTCGGGTAGTAGATCGGGAGCCGCGTCGGACCGAGCTGGATCGCGTAGTTCTCCCCCATCGATTGCGCGTTCACGAGTCCGATCGCACCTGGCGCGCCGCCATGCGCCTTGCCGCCGTGCCCATGGGCGCCCTTCGCCGCGGGCGACGCCTTCGGCTCCTTCGGCGGCGGCGAGAGGAACTGGTGGCGTACCTGCGCGAGCTGGGCGGGCGTCGCCGTCACGTACGACGCCCCACCGGACATCAGATACGCCTCGGGGAACTGAACCTGGTAGATGCCGTGTCTCGCCGAGTAGCCGACGAGGTAGAGCAGCCGCAGCAGCTCCTGCTTGCTCTGCAGCGACGCGTCGGTCGTCATGTACTTGCCGATCTCGTGCGTCAGCTTGTGCGGATCGGACAGGAACTGGCCGGCGCCGTACTGCGACTTGATCTGGCGCAGGAAGTCCTGCTGGCGCGCGGAGCGCACGAAGTCGCTGTCGGTGTGGCGGTAGCGCACGTAGGCGAGCGCCTGCGGGCCGCACAGCTGCTGATAGCCCGCCGGCACGTTGATCTCCGAGTACTGCTGCGAGGGCGGCAGGCCGAGGTTCGAGTGGTAGTACCAGCGGTCGACGTCGACGTACACGCAGCCGATCGCGTTGACCGCCTCCTGGAAGCCTCTGAAGTTGATGTTGACGATGTGATTGATCTGGACGTGCAGCAGCTGCGAGATCACTCTCGCCGTCAGCACCTCGCCGCCGTCGGTGTACGTCTCGTTGATCTTCGCGGCGCTGCGGAAGCCGCCGCCGGGGATCTGGAAGCTGACCTGCAGGTCGCGCGGGATCGACAGCACGGTCGTCGCGTTCGCGTCGGGGTCGAGCCGCACCAGGATCATCGTGTCCGAGCGGGCGTCTCTCGTGTCGTGGCCGAAGCGATGGTCGGAGCCGATCAGCAGCAGCGTCTGCGGCTGGCCCGCCTGCGCGCGCGTGATGACGCTCCCGGCGTCCTTGATCGTGCCGCCCTGCTTGATGTCGTCGACGAAGCCCTGGACCGTGTTGAGGCCGATCGTCGCCGTCACGGCGGCGGTCAGCACGACGATCGTGAAGCCGGCCACGAGGAAGCGCCACCACAGGCCGCCGCGACGCGGGAACTCGGGCGGCTGCGGCCCCGTGCTCATGCCAGTCCCCCGTCGATCGCGGTCAGGCCGCTCGCACCGCCGGCGGCCTCGCGCGCGAGCCACTCCGGCAGCGTGCGCACGAAGCCGGCGAGCGCCTCGCGGTAGCGCCGCAGCGAGGAGAGCGAGACCCACTCGTCGGGTCCGTGGTGGCCGCCGCCGGCGGGTCCGAACTCGACCGCCGGTATGCCCGCCTCGAGGAACGAGATCGCGTCGGAGGCACCGTCGCGCCCGACGCTCAGCGCCTCGCCCTCGGTCGTGCGGGCAGCCGCGTCGCGCAGCGCGCGCACGTACGGGTTCGTGCGCTCGACGTGCGCGGGCGCGCGCATCAGCGTGTTGACGACCGTGACGTCGGGCAGCGCGCGGATCTGCGCGAGGATCGCGCCGGGGTCCTGCCCCGGCAGGTAGCGCACGTCGACGATCATCTCGCAGCGGTCGGGGACCTTGTTGAAGACGTCGCCGCCCTCGATCCGCCCGAGGTTGATCGACGGCCGGTCGAACAGCTCGGACGACTCGCGCGCGAAGTCCATCCCCTCGATGCGGCGGAAGACGTCGAACGCCTTCAGCACGGCGCTGTCCCCCAGCCAGGGCGTCGAGCCGTGCGCGGCGCGGCCGCGCACCTCGATGCGCATCGCCAGCACGCCCTTCGCCTCGATCCCGATGTGCAGGTTCGTCGGCTCGCCGGTGATCGCGAAGTCGGCGCGCATCCCGGCCCGCACCAGCTCGTCGGTCGAGCGTTCGTCGACGTCCTCGGCCTCCTCGTCGGGTACGCACAGGAAGCGCACCCGCACCTCGCGCTGCTCGGCGCAGTCCTTCACCGCGCACATCATCGCGGCGAGCCCGCCCTTCATGTCGTAGGCGCCGCGGCCGATCAGGCGGTCGCCCTCGACGCGCGGCTCGTACTGCTCCTGGTGGCCCGGCACGACGTCGAGGTGGCCGTGCAGCAGCACCGTGGGCCCGTCGTCGTCGGGGGCGCCGACGTCGGCGATCAGCACCGGCAACCCGTTGTGCGCCTGCTCGCGCACCTCGATCTCGCGCGCCTCCAGCCAGCCCTTCACAAACGCCGCCGCCGCCGCAAGCTCCTCGGGGCGGGACGTGTCATAGGAGATGAGCCGCTCGGCGAGCGCGCGTTCGTCGACCACGATCGAGACAGGATAGGGACCGCGCTGGCCGGCTCCGGCCAGCGCGGCGCGGCTCAGCCGCCCTCGGCGATCCGCTGGAAGGCCTCCCAGCGGCGTCTGTCGCGCGCGGCGAGGCGCTGCTGCTCGGAGTTCGCCTCGGCTCTGGCGTAGGCGTCCTCGGCGGCGCGCAGCTTCTCGGTGATCTCCGTCGCGTCGAGCTGCGACGGGGCGTGCGCGTCCTCGACGAGGATCAGCGCGCGCCCCTCGGCCACCTGCAGGTAGCCCTCGCCCTGCGCGAAGCGGACGATCTCCGACTCGCTGCGGTACAGCCGCAGCTCCGTCGGGTCGAGCATCGCCAGCAGCGGCGTGTGGTTGGCGAGGATGCCGATCGAGCCCGTCGCGGTGCGCGTCGAGATCATCTCGACCTCGTCGTTGAAGACCTCCCCCTCGGGGGTGAGGACCTCGACCGGGAACTTCGTGCGAGCCATGGCGGCCGGCCCTTACGCCTTCGCCGCCGCGACGACGTCGTCGATCGTGCCCTTGAGCAGGAAGACGCGCTCTGGCAGCTCGTCGTGCTTGCCCTCGATGATCTCCTTGAAGCCGCGGATCGTCTCGGCGATCGGGACGTACGCGCCCGGCGTGCCGGTGAACTGCTCGGCGACGTGGAACGGCTGCGACAGGAAGCGCTCGACCTTGCGCGCGCGCTGCACGACGAGCTTGTCCTCGTCGGACAGCTCGTCGATGCCGAGGATCGCGATGATGTCCTGCAGCTCCTTGTAGCGCTGGAGGATCTCCTTGACCTCGTTGGCGACGTTGTAGTGCTCCTCGCCGAGGATGTCCGGCTTGAGGATCGTCGAGGTCGAGTCGAGCGGGTCGACCGCCGGGTAGATGCCCTTCTCCGAGATCGCGCGCGAGAGCGTGGTCGTCGCGTCGAGGTGCGCGAACGTGTTCGCCGGCGCCGGGTCGGTGAGGTCGTCCGCCGGCACGTAGATCGCCTGCACGGAGGTGACCGAGCCCTGGCGGGTCGACGTGATGCGCTCCTGCAGCTGGCCCATCTCCGACTCCAGCGTCGGCTGGTAGCCGACCTGCGAGGGCATGCGGCCCAGGAGCGCCGAGACCTCGGAGCCGGCCTGCACGAAGCGGAAGATGTTGTCGATGAACAGGAGCACGTCCTGGCCCTGCTCGCGGAAGTACTCCGCCATCGTCAGGCCGGACAGCGCGACGCGCATGCGCGCGCCGGGCGGCTCGTTCATCTGGCCGAAGACGAGCATCGTCTTGTCGAGGACGCCGGACTCCTTCATCTCGAGCCAGAGGTCGTTGCCCTCGCGCGAGCGCTCGCCGACGCCGCAGAAGGCGGACAGGCCGCCGTGCTCCTTGGCGAGGTTGTGGATCAGCTCCTGGATGAGGACCGTCTTGCCGACGCCGGCGCCGCCGAACAGGCCGACCTTGCCGCCCTTGGCGT
>CAZGJV010000059.1:0-10932 GCA_964525715.1 uncultured Conexibacter sp.
GTTCGTCGGCGTCGGCGCGTCGCGCGTGCGCGACCTGTTCGAGCAGGCGAAGCAGAACTCGCCCTGCATCATCTTCATGGACGAGATCGACGCCGTCGGCCGCCATCGCGGCGCCGGCCTCGGCGGCGGCCACGACGAGCGCGAGCAGACGCTCAACCAGCTGCTCGTCGAGATGGACGGCTTCGAGGCGAAGGACAACATCATCATGATCGCGGCCACCAACCGGCCCGACATCCTCGATCCCGCCCTCCTGCGTCCCGGCCGCTTCGACCGTCAAATCACCGTCGACCGGCCCGACCGCAAGGGCCGCGCGAAGATCCTCGAGGTGCACACGCGCGGCAAGCCGCTCGCGCGCGGCATCAATGTCGACGCGCTCGCCGGCCAGACCCCCGGCTTCACCGGCGCGGATCTCGCGAACCTCGTCAACGAGGCGGCGCTGCTGGCGGCCCGCACGGGCAAGCGCGAGATCACGCAGGTCGAGCTGGAGGAGGGGATCATGCGCGTGATCGCCGGCCCCGAGAAGAAGACGCGCGTGATGAGCGAGAAGGAGCGGCGCATCACGGCCTATCACGAGATGGGCCACGCGATCGTCGGCCACTACCTCGAGCACTCCGACCCGGTCCACAAGATCTCCGTCATCTCGCGCGGCCAGGCGCTCGGCTACACGATCTCGCTGCCGGCCGAGGACAAGTTCCTCACGACGCGCGCGGAGCTGACCGACACGATGGCGATGACGCTCGGCGGCCGTGCCGCGGAGGAGATCGTCTTCAGCGAGATCACGACCGGCGCCTCCAACGACCTCGAGAAGGTCACGGCGACGGCCAAGCAGATGGTGATGCGCTTCGGCATGAGCGAGAAGCTCGGGCCGCGCGTCTTCGGCCACGAGCACGCGCAGCCGTTCCTCGGCCGCGAGTTCAGCTCCGAGCCCGACTACTCCGACGAGATCGCGCGCGAGATCGACGACGAGATCCGCCGCATCGTCGAGACCGCCCACCAGAGCGCGAAGGACATCCTCGGCGAGCACCGCGCCTCGCTCGAGACGATCTCCGAGATCCTCATCAAGCGCGAGACGATCGAGCGCGAGCAGTTCGAGGCGCTGCTGGAGGGGCAGACCGAGGAAGAGGTCTTCGGCGCCGAGGCGTCGCCGCCGCCCGAGGTCCCGCTGCCGCCCGGCACGCCCGAGCGCGCCGGCCGCGACGCCCCGCGCCCACTCCCGCGTCCCGGCCTCGCCGGCGGCGCCGCAGAGGCGCGCGGGCTGGACTTCCCAGAGAAGCCGGAGCTGGCTTAACCGTCCCGCCGTGCGACGATGCGGCCGTGCGGCGGCCGTATCGGATCATGGGCGTGCTGAATGTGACGCCGGACTCGTTCTCGGACGGCGGGCGGTTCCTCGACGCGGAGGCAGCCGTCGCCCACGGGCTCGCGCTTGAGGCCGAGGGGGCGGACATCCTCGACGTCGGCGGCGAGTCGACGCGGCCCGGTGCCGAGGCCGTCCCGCAGGACGAGCAGATTCGCCGCGTCCTGCCGGCGATCGAGGGGCTCGTCGCGCGCGGCGTGCGCGCGCAGATCTCGATCGACACGACGCGGCTGGTCGTCGCGGAGGCGGCGGTCGCCGCGGGTGCGACGTACGTCAACGACGTGACCGCCTTCCGCCAGGAGCCCGAGCTGGCCGGCTTCGTCGCCGAGCGCGGGCTCGAGTGCTGCCTCATGCACATGCGCGGCGAGCCGCGCTCGATGCAGGCCGACCCGGTCTACGACGACGTCGTCGCCGACGTGAAGGCGTTCCTGGAGGAGCGCCTCACGGCCGCCGTCGCCGCCGGGATCGCGGAGGAGCGCATCATGCTCGACCCGGGGATCGGCTTCGGCAAGACGGTCGAGCACAACCTCGAGCTGCTGCGACGGCTCGACGAGCTGGTCGCGCTCGGGCGGCCGGTCGTGATCGGCACGTCGCGCAAGACGTTCCTCGGCCGCATCACCGGCCGCGCCACCGGCGACCGCCTCGCCGGCACGATCGCGACCAACGTGCTCGCGTTCGAGCGCGGGGCGTCGGTCTTCCGCGTGCACGACGTCGGCCCGCTCGCCGACGCGCTCGCGGTGACGGCTGCTACGGTGCGCGGCCGATGAGCGACGAGCACGACGAGTTCGAGGACGACGACCTCGACGAGGTGGACGAGGACGACGAGCCCTCCGAGCCGCTCGTCACGATCGAGATCACCGGCCTCTCGCTCTACACGCACCACGGCGTCAGCGAGGCGGAGCGCGAGATCGGCCAGCGGCTCGTGCTCGACCTGCGGATCGAGGTCGGCGCCTGCGACGCCACCGTCACCGACCGCGTCGAGGACACGGTCGACTACGCCGAGGTCTGCCAGACGGTCGCGCTCGTCGCCCAGCAGCGCTCGTACAAGACGCTCGAGCGGCTCTGCACGGCGATCGCCGACCGGCTGCTGAGCGACTACGAGGCCGAATCGGTGTGGGTCAGAGCGGCCAAGCCCGAGCCGCCGATCCCGCTGCCGGTGCAGGAAGTCTCGGTCGAGGTCGTCCGCGACGCGGATGAGTGACGCGCCCGCGCTCGCGTCCGCAGAGCGCATCGGCTACCTCGGCCTCGGCTCGAACGTCGGCGACCGCCGCGCCCAGCTCACCGCCGCCGTCGCCGCGCTGCCGCGCCACGGCGTGCGCGTGCTCGCGTCGTCGAGCAGCTACGAGACGGAGCCGGTCGGGGAGATCCTCGACCAGCCCGACTTCCTCAACGCCTGCGTGCGGATCGCGACCGCGCACGACCCGGAGGCGCTGCTCGACGCCTGCAAGGCGGTCGAGCGCGAGCTGGGCCGCGAGGCCGGCGGCGTGCGCCACGCGCCGCGCCCGATCGACGTCGACGTGCTGCTGCTCGCCGACCTGACGTATGCCTCCGAGCGGCTGCGCTTGCCGCACGCCGAGGTCACGAGCCGCCGCTTCGTGCTCGTCCCGCTGCTCGAGCTGGACCCGCAGCTCGCGACGCCCGACGGCCGTCCGCTCGCCGTCGCGCTCGCGGCGCTGGACCCGGCGGTGCGCGTCTCGCGCGCCGGCGCCCCGCTGCTCTAAACGGGCAGCGCGCCGGCGGGCAGATGCCCGCCGTAGGAGGGGAAGAGCCGCTGCGCGAGCGCGAAGCAGGGGCGGCCGGTCAGCAGCGGCAGCACGTCGTCCATCGTCGCCAGCAGGCGGACCGCCGGTGCGATCTGCAGGTCGGCGGCGTTCGGCTCGGCGCCGCCCATCACGCCCTCGGCGATCCAGGCGTCGACGCGGTCCAGCTGCGCTGGCAGCGCCGCGAGGTCCTTGCGCGCCTGCTCGGCGCCGCCTCCGTTGCGGCGGCGCGCAACGCGCGCGATCCGCGGCGCGACCAGCCGCCGCACGAAGCCCGGGAGGGGGATTCTCGACCCCTCGGAGTAGCTCGCCAGCGCGTCGGGGCGCACGCACACGCCGGTCCACACGAGCCGCCGCGGGACCGGTTGCAGCACCTCGTCGCCCCACTGCTCCGCCTCGACCACGCGGGCCCGCGTCGCCGCGTCCTCGGGCAGCAGCCGCGGCTCCGGCACGAGCTGGTCGAGCCGGTGCACGATCGCGCGCGAGCCGACGATCCGCTCGCCGCTGCCGAGCACGAGCGCCGGCACGGTCAGCCTGCGGAAGCGCAGCCACTGCTCGGGGACGTGCAGCGCCGGGGCCATCTCGTGGAGCCGGTACGGCTGGCCCTTGAGCTGCAGCGCCCGCTCGGCGGTGACGCACGGATGCGAGTTGTGGATGACGTAGAGCGTGTGCGGCATGCGGCCGAGCATAGGGTCGGGCGGTCGGCCGGCGCGCCGCTTGATCGCTCCGGTCTGCCGTACCCGCGATACTTCCGCTCCCATGCTCCTGGTCGTCGACGTCGGCAACACGCAGACCCACTTCGGCACGTTCGAGGGCACCGAGCTGACCGAGCACTGGCGCTACGCGACCGTGCGCGAGTCGACCGCCGACGAGCTGGGCGCGAAGCTCGCGAACCTGCTCGCGCTGCGCGGCCTCGGCTTCGCCGACCTGCAGGGCTCGGTCGTCTCCTCGACGGTGCCGCAGCTCGGCGCCGAGTGGCGGCAGGTGGGTGAGCGCTACCTCGGCCACGAGACGCTCGTCGTCGGTCCGGGGATCAAGAGCGGCATGCCGATCCGCTACGAGAACCCGCGCGAGATCGGCGCCGACCGGCTCGTCAACGCGGTCGCGGCCTACGACAAGATCGGCGACGCGTGCGTCGTCGTCGACTTCGGCACCGCGATCACGTTCGACCCCGTCTCGGCCGAGGGCGAGTACCTCGGCGGCGTGATCGCGCCCGGCGTCGAGATCTCGATGGAGGCGCTGACCGAACGCGCCGCCGCGCTGCCGAAGATCGACCTCGTGCCGCCGCGCTCGGTGATCGGCAAGACGACCGTCGACGCGATCCGCTCCGGCGTGATCTACGGCTTCGCCGGCCAGGTCGACGGGATCGTGCGCCGCCTGCGCGCCGAGCTGGGCGCCGAGACCGCCACGATCGCCACCGGCGGCCTCGCGAGCGCGATCGTGCCGTACACGGACGAGATCGACGAGGTCGACGACCTCCTCACCCTGACTGGTCTGCGGCTGCTCCACGAGCGGAATACTCCGCCCGCCTGAGGAACGCCTCCAACAGGGCGTTGTATAGCTCGCCCGTCGCCGGGACCGAATGGCCGCGGCCGGGGATGCTGGCGCGCTCGGCGCCGATCTGCTGCGTGAGCGCGTCGCAGACGGCCTCGAAGACGGGCGAGTGGTCGCCGGAGATCACGAGCTTGGGGAAGGGCGCGGCGGCGAGCGCGCCGAGCGGCAGCTCGACCTCCCACGCCGGCCGCTCCGCCATCGCATGGCGCGCGCCGCGCTCGAGCCAGTCGGGCAGCTGCTCGGGCGTCGTGCGCGCCGATCTGGCGCCGGCGCGGAACAGCGCGACGAAGTCGCGCGGCGAGAGCGATCCCTGCCCGGCGGCGTAGAGCCGCTCGCCGTTCGCAATCGTCGTGTCGACCTCGGGGTCGCCGGCCGCCAGCCGCAGCGTGCCCGGCTCGGAGACCGTCAGCGACCGCACCGCCTCGGGGCGCAGTCCCGCCGCGCACAGCGCGATCACCGCGCCGTAGGAGTGCCCGACGAGGTGCGCGCCGTCGCCCAGCAGCTCGGCGATCGCCGGCGCCTCGGCCTCGAAGTCGCCGCGCGCCAGCGGGGGCGAGTCGCCGAAGCCGGGACGGTTGGGCAGCACCAGCGTCCAGCGCGCCGACAGCGGGCGCTGCTCGCTCCACGTGCGCTCGCGCCCGACGACGCTGCCGTGCACGAACACGACCGGCGGTCCGTCGCCGAGGCGCTCGACGTCGAGGTCCGCCGCACGCAGATCGCCCATCGCGCGAACGCTACGCCTACCATTGGGCGCGATGACGCGCTCCCTCCACGACAGCTGGCAGCTCGGCGGCGTCACGATCCCCAACCGGGTCGTGCTCGCGCCGCTGGCCGGGATCGGCAACTGGTTCGTGCGCCTCCAGGCCAAGCGCCACGGCGCCGGCTACGCGATCTCCGAGATGGTCTCCAGCCACGCGATCCACCACGGCAACGAGCGCACGTGCAGTGAGCTGCTGCGGATCCACCCCGACGAGCGCACGAGCGGGCCGACCGCGGTCCAGCTGTTCGGCGGCGACCCGGACGTGATGCGCAGCGCTGCCGAGCACGTCGCGCAGGTCGGCGGGGTGGACGTGATCGACCTCAACATGGGCTGCCCCGTGCCGAAGGTCTGCAAGACGGGCGCCGGCGCGGCGCTGCTCGACGATCCCGACCGCGCAGTCGCGGTCGCCCGCGCGGCGCGCGAGGGCAGCGGTCTGCCGGTGACGGTGAAGCTGCGTCCCGGGCTCAAGCCGGGCCAGCGCACCGGCGTCGAGCTGGCGCACCGGCTCGTCGAGGAGGCGGGGATCGCCGGCCTCTGCATGCATCCGCGCGTCGCCAAGCAGCGCCACACCGGCAGAGCCGACTACGACCTCGTGCGCCAGCTGGTGGAGGAGCTGCCGGTGCCGGTGCTGATCTCCGGCGGCCTCAGAGACGCCGCGAAGGTGCACGAGGTGTTCGAGCGCACCGGCGCCGAGGCGGTGCTGCTCGCGCGCGGCTCACTCGGCAACCCGTGGATCTTCGAGCAGGTGCTGGGCGCGCGCGAGGACGAGCCGAGCCGCGAGGAGATCCTCGCCGAGCTGGACTGGGTGCTCGACCGCGCCGTCGAGCACATGGGCGAGCCGCGCGCCGCCCGCTACCTGCGCAAGTTCTACCCCTGGTACGTCACGCGTCTGGGGGAGGGCAAGGTGCTGCAGGACCGTCTCCAGCGCACGCAGTCGATCGCCGAGGCGCGCGAGGCGCTCGGGATCACGCCGTCGCTGGCGGCGGCCGCTTAGCCCGCTCGACGGCGCGCCGCAGTGCCGCCGCCCAGCCGCCCATGTTGCGGCGCAGGCGCTGGCTGTCTCCCCACTTGACGCCGCGCCTGGCGAGCTTGCGGCGTGCACGCTCGTCGTCCACGAGCCGCTCCAGCTCCTCGTGCCAGCGGCCGTCGGGCACGAGGCGGCCGCCCTGCTTCTCGCCGAGATCGGCGTAGGGGCCTATCGGCGAGGCGAGCCACGGCACGCCCATCGCGGCGTACTCCTTGACCTTGACGTTCGACTTGGCGCGGTTGAACGGGATGTCGGCGATCGCCGCGATGCCGACGTCGAAGGACCCCACGTAGCGCGCGAGCTGCTGGTACTGCACGACCTCCGTGTACGTGTAGCGCTCGCGCGGGAGACCGAGCTGCAGGCCGGCGCTGACGATGCGCACGCGCGGATGCGTGTCGAGCAGCCGCTCGAGCGCCTCGCGGATGCCGAGCGCCTTGAGGTCGTAGGCGTGCTCGCCGGCGGCCGTCCAGCCGATCGTCAGCCTGTCGCCGCGCGGCGGTCGCTCGGCGGCGTAGTAGTCGGGCAGGTAGTTCTCGACGACGTGCACCTCGGCGGCGCCCCACGCGCGGTACTGCTCGGCCAGCACGGGCGAGGTCGTCGTCACGACGTGCGCGAGCTGCAGCATCTCGACGAGCTGCGCGTGCGTCTGCTGCGAGCGCAGCCTGTTCGGGCTGCTGAGATCGTCGTCGTTGTCCCACACGATCGCGACGCCGGCGTCGCGCAGCGCACGGATCGCCCGCCGCGTCTCGCGTTCGTGGTAGCGGAAGACGTGCACGACGTCGCAGCCGCGCAGCCGGCCGGCGACCATCTCGGCCCCCTCGGCGTCGAGCTGCACGTCCGTGCCGCCGCCGCGCAGCTCCAGCAGCGGCAGCGCGCGATATACCGAATTGACGACGCGTTGGCTCGTGACGACGCCTACGCGCACGCGGTCCCGCCCCCTGATGCCCCGTCCCCCATGGGCGTCCAGCATGACCGAGACGCCGGCGCGCCTGCAACCGGGAACCCCGTCGAGCGGTCGCTATACTGCCCGCCGCCGAGCCCGACTCGCCGGAATCTCCCCGCCCCGAGCGGGGTTTGTGCTTTCTCCGGCCAGTCGGTCCGTCACGCCCACCCTCGCACGCTCAAGGTCACGCTCATGCCCAAGGACGTCATCCTCACGCCGGACGGTCTCGAGAAGCTCAAGAGCGAGCTCGAGCACCTCTCGACGGAGAAGCGGCGCGAGGTCGCCGCGCGCATCAAGGAGGCGCGCGAGTTCGGCGACATCTCCGAGAACGCCGAGTACGACGACGCGAAGAACGAGCAGGCGATGCTCGAGTCGAAGATCGCCCAGCTCGAGGAGAAGCTGCGCGCCGCCACCGTGATCGACGCGAGAGACGTCGGCACCGACGTCGTGAGCATCGGCACGACGGTCCACGTCAAGGACCAGGGCAGCGGCAGAAGCGAGACCTACACGATCGTCGGCTCCTCCGAGGCGAACCCGGCCGAGCGCAAGCTGTCGAACGAGTCGCCCGTCGGCAAGGCGCTGATCGGCGCCAAGCGCAACGAGGTCGTCGCCGTCACGCTGCCCAACGGCAAGCAGCGCGAGCTGAAGATCACGAAGATCGACATCGGGCTGAAGTAGCCTCCGGCACCGGATGGCTGCCACGGACGAGGAGCCGACCGCGCCGGACGAGGCCGAAGCGCTGCCGCAGGTGCTGGCGGCGCGCCGCGCCAAGCTCGAGCGGTTGCGCGCAGAGGGCGTCGAGCCGTTCCCGCACGCGTTCGAGGGCGTCATCCCGATCGCCGACGTGCGCGCGGCGCACGCCGATCTGGAGGCCGGCGCCGAGACGGACGCGCAGTACCGCGTCGCCGGGCGCATCGCCGCGCGCCGCGGGCAGGGCAAGGCGGCGTTCGTGGACCTCGTCGACCGCTCCGGACGGATCCAGCTCCACGCCCGCGTCGACGTCCTTCCGCCGGAGTCGTTCGAGCGGCTCGTCGGGCTCGACCTCGGCGACCTGATCGGCGTCGACGGCACCGTCTTCTGCTCGCGCCGCGGCGAGCTGTCGCTGCGCGTCGACGACTGGACGCTGCTGGCCAAGTCGCTGCGCCCGCCGCCGGAGAAGCACCACGGGCTGCAGGACGTCGAGACGCGTTTTCGCCACCGCGAGCTGGACCTGATCGCCTCCGAGGAGACCCGCGCGCTGTTCCTCGCACGCGCCTCGATCGTCGCCGGCGTGCGCCGGTATCTCGACGAGGCCGGCTTCGTCGAGGTCGAGACGCCGGTGCTGCAGCCGCTCTACGGCGGCGCCGCCGCGCGGCCCTTCACGACCCACCACAACGCGCTCGACCGCCAGCTGTTCCTGCGGATCGCGACCGAGCTCTACCTCAAGCGCTGCATCGTCGGCGGCCTGGAGCGCGTCTACGAGCTGGGCAAGGACTTCCGCAACGAGGGGATCTCGCAGAAGCACAACCCCGAGTTCACAATGGTCGAGTTCTACGAGGCGTACGCGGACTACAGAGACGTCGCGGCGCGCACCGAGCAGCTCGTCGCCGCCGCTGCCGAGCGGATGGGCTACGACGGCCCGCTGAACCTGCAGCCGCCGTGGAGACGCGAGACGCTCGCCGGCGCGATCGCAGACCGCACCGGGATCGACATCCTCGAGGCGCGCGAACGCGACCAGCTCGTCGCCGCGATGGAGGCGAAGGGGCTGCACGCCCCGCCGAGAGACACGTGGGCGCAGCTCGTCGACGAGCTCGTCACGAAGCACGTCGAGCCGACGCTGGTCGAGCCGACGTTCCTGTTCGACTACCCGGTCGAGCTGTCGCCGTTCGCGAAGGGCCATCGCGACGACTCGCGCCTGGCCGAGCGCTGGGAGGCCTACTGCCAGGGGATGGAGATCGCGAACGCCTTCACGGAGCTCAACGACCCCGACGAGCAGCGCCGCCGCTTCGAGCAGCAGCGCGCGCACGCCGAGGCCGGCGACGAGGAGGCGCAGCCCTACGACGAGGCGTTCGTGCAGGCGCTGGAGCAGGGAATGCCGCCGACGGGCGGCGTCGGCATCGGGATCGACCGCCTCGTGATGGTCCTCACCGGGCGCAGATCGATCCGCGAGGTCGTGCTGTTCCCGGCGATGCGCGACTGACGCTCCGCACCCCGGTGATCCACTGCGGCTGGCGCGTGGCTGCTATGTGCGCCACTTCGGCGGAGAACCAGCCGCGGTCTGCACCGAAGTGCTGTGCACCCTGTTGGTAGACTGGCGTATGCCCGGCGAACGAACCCGACCGCTCAGCCTGAGGCCCACTGCGGCCGATGACATGAGCGAGCGGAGTCGTCCGCGTCCCTCTCGACCATCCCGCTTCATCGCCCAGTAGGGAAGGAACGACGCACCCATGTTCGAGCGATTCACAGAGCGAGCCCGCCAGGTGGTCGTCCTCGCCCAAGAGGAGGCCCGGACGCTCAAGCACAACTACATCGGCACCGAGCACATCCTCCTCGGCCTCCTGCGGGAGGAGGAGGGCCTGGCAGCTCGCGTGCTGGAGAGCCTCGACATCACCGTGGAGCGCGTGCGCGCGCAGGTCGTGCGCATCGTCGGCTCCGGTGAGGAGGTGACGTCCGGTCAGATCCCGTTCACGCCGCGCGCGAAGAAGGTGCTGGAGCTGGCCCTGCGCGAGGCGCTGAGCCTCGGGCACAACTACATCGGCACCGAGCACATCCTGCTCGGCCTCGTGCGCGAGAACGAGGGCGTCGCAGCGCGCATCCTGCTCGACTTCGACGCCGACTCGGAGAAGATCCGCAACGAGGTCATCCGCATGCTGTCCGGCCCCGGCGGGCGCCGTCAGGGCAGCGGCAGCAGCGGCGCGTCCGGAGCGCAGGGCGCGCAGGGCGAGGGCAAGAAGTCCTCGAAGCTGCTCGACCAGTTCGGCCGCAACCTCACGAAGCTCGCCGCCGACGGCAAGCTCGACCCGGTCGTCGGCCGCGAGACGGAGATCGAGCGGATCATGCAGATCCTCTCGCGCCGCACGAAGAACAACCCGGTCCTGATCGGCGAGCCGGGTGTCGGCAAGACAGCAGTCGTGGAGGGCCTCGCGCAGCGCATCACGAACGCGGACGTGCCGGAGCTGCTGAAGAACAAGCAGATCTACACGCTCGACCTGGCGGCGCTCGTCGCCGGCTCGAAGTACCGCGGCGAGTTCGAGGAGCGCCTCAAGAAGGTGATGAAGGAGATCACCCAGCGCGGCGACATCATCCTGTTCATCGACGAGCTCCACAACCTCGTCGGAGCCGGCGCGGCCGAGGGCGCGATCGACGCGGCCTCGATCCTCAAGCCGGCGCTGGCGCGCGGCGAGCTGCAGACGATCGGCGCGACGACGCTCGACGAGTACCGCAAGTACCTCGAGCGCGACTCCGCGCTGGAGCGGCGCTTCCAGCAGATCCGCGTCGACCAGCCGTCGACCGACGAGACGGTGCAGATCCTCCAGGGCCTGCGCGACCGCTACG
>CAZGJV010000060.1:0-10874 GCA_964525715.1 uncultured Conexibacter sp.
GGCGTCACCTGCGACGGAAGGCTCGTGCTGGCCGTGAGGTCGCTGATCCCGTCGGTCTGCGCGACGAAGTGGATCGCGCCGTCGTGCCACACGTACGTGTTCGGCGTCGAAGACGTCGCGCCCGCCGGGGCGCCGTCGAACTGCGCCGTCGAGGAGAAGTACACGTACGCGCCGTCGTCGGAGACGATGGTCGGGTCGAGCACGTTCGCCTGGGGCATGCCGCACGTGATGCACTCGAGCGCGCCGGACGAGGCCGTCCAGCGGTAGACGTCCATGTCGCTCGCGTTGCCGTCCGCGTCGTCGGCGGCGGTGTAGCTCGTCGGCGTGCGGAAGATCACCACCGACCCGTCGGGCGTCGCCTGCAGGAAACGGTCCACGCCGTTGTCCGGGTCGCCGCCCACGGGCGGCCCGGAGATCAGCGTCGATCTGCCGCTGTCCAGGTCGTGGACGTAGAGCTGCAGCGGGCCGTCGCAGTTGGGCGTGTCGTCGCCGCGCGTCTGGAAGAACACACGCGACCCATCGGTCGATGTCCAGTGCTCGGCGGCCGTCGCAGCGCCGATCACGAAACCGGTCTGCGTGAACGAGCTTCCCGGAGGCTCGAGCCCGCAGGTGGGCGCGACGCCGGTCGACGGCATCGTCCCGACGAGCGCCGGCGTGCCGCTGCCGAAGTCGTAGAGGTTCCACGTGCCGGGCTGGTGCGACGGGTCGATCGCCTCGGGCACGCTCGCGTAGACGTGCCGCAGGTCGTCCGAGGCCGCCAGGTCCACCCCGCTGTCACCGAAGTACCGCGGGAATCTGTGCAGCACCGTCTGGTGTCCGTGCGTGTCGATCCGCACGATCGTCACGTCGGGCGACTGGTCGGACTCGCCGAGGCCGTCGAACGCGGAGGCGACATAACCGTCGAGCGTCGGCGATGCGGCGTTGAACAGGTACGTCTGGGCGATCAGCTGCGGCGCCGGCGGGAGCATCGACGTCGAGACCCAGCCGGCAGCCGTGCGCGTCGCAAGCAGCTCCGGCCGGGCGCCAGACGACGTGCCGGGCGCGCCCCCGAGGATGTCGTACATCACGCGGTCGCCGTCGGTGGCGAGCGGCGAGACCTGGTTGACGCGGCTGAAGCCCGCGTCGGCCGCGCTCACGAGCTCCCAGGCGCGGCAGTCGGGCAGCAGCGTGGCGCCCTGCTGCTGGCGCAGGCCGGCGTTCGGGCACGTGTCCGCGACCTGCGCCGCACGCGTCGTGAAGGCGTGGTCGGCCCCGTCCGTCGCCCCGCCTGCGTTGGTCGCGACGATGCGGAAGTGGTACGTCGTGCTCGGCTGCAGACCGGACACGTCGACGCTGACGTTCCGGTCGCTGGCGCTCGACCCGGCGCTCGCGTCCGGCACGGGCGCGCTCGTCCCGTAGGACGTGTCGGTCCCGTACTCGAAGTGATAGGTGGTGGCGGCGCCCTGCGGGTTGACGATCGCCTTGAGCGTGGCGCTCGTCGATCCGATCGTCGCAGTCCCGCCGCCGACGCTCGGCGCCTGCGGCGTCGTGAACGTCGCATCCAGGCCCGTCGCGGTCCCGTCTCTCGAGGTGCCCGTGAGGCGATAGTGGTACGTCGTCCCCGGCGTCAGGCCGCTGAGGTCCGCGCCCACCGACACGTCGCTGGTGCCCGAGCCCGGATTCGACGAGCACGGGGCGCTGCTGCCGTAGGCCGTGCTCGTGCCGTAGTCGAAGGAGCAGGTCACCGCGAGGCCGTCGGGGTTGAAGATGCCGCCGACGTGGGCCGTCGTCGGCCCGATGTTCGAGGGAACGCCTGTCGTCACGTCGGGAAGCGCCTGGACGAACAGCGGACCGAAGATGTCCACGAGGGCCGCCCCGCTGTCGGACGCGACCACGTTGCCCGAGGAGGCGTGGCCGGTCGATCCGTCGACCGCGACGCCGGGCGAGTCGAGCAGTCTGCCGCCGCCGAAGCTGTCGACGGGGTTGCCGGAGGCGTCGTACTCGGCGATGCTCGTGTCGTGGTCGACGTAGAGGTGGTCGTCGTTGCGATCGACCGCGACGGCGAACGCCGGACCGGCGTCGACCTGGCCGAGGTCTCTCAGCGAGGAGTCGTACTTCTCGACCGGACCCTGCCACATGTCCACATAGAGGTTGTCGTTCGAGTCGAACGCGATGTGGCAGGGGTGGTTGATCGCGGACGTGTCGAGCACGGTGCCCGTGGGCGTGCCCGCAGACGTGTACTCCGTGACGGTCTCGGCGTTGTAGTCCGAGGCCCAGACGTTGCCTCTCGTATCGACCGCGACGCCGCACGCGTCGCCGAACCCGCCGACCTTCCAGAGGTAGGTGCCCGTCGAATCGAAGGCGTAGATGGCGAAGTTGGGCTCGGAGTCGACGATCACGTTCCCGTCCGACGCGGTGCCGGAGTTGTCGACCGCGACGTCGGAGTCGCCGCCTGCGACGAACCCGAACGTTGAGTCCGGCGTGTTGCTGCCGTCGAGCGCGTTGCTGCCGGCCGGAACCTGCAAGCTCGTGAACGGCGCCGCTCTGCCGGTGGCGTCGAAACGCACAACAGCCGAGTGATCGGCGTCGATCGCGTAGATGTCGCCGCTCGCCTCGCCGATCGCGATGCGGCCGAGCGCGCCGAACGCCCCCGGCGTGGAGTCGCTGCCGTTGAACGACGAGATGAACGGATGCGTGGCCGTCGTTCTCGCGCTCGCGGTGGCCGCAAGGGCCAGCGACGCCAGGAACGCGCAGATCACGATGCCGCCTCGACCCCATGCGCGCGCACGGGCCGAAAGCCGTCCAAGACAGTTCATATAGACGTCCTCTCCACTTCCGCAAGAGGTGCGCAGACGAGCGACCATTCTGCGCACCACGACGTGAAACTCTGCGCGACTGTAAACGTCCCTGGCTCCTATTGCAAGTGCCTGCGGCTGGCCGCGTTCGAACCGCTCGGGCAGCGTTTGCGAACGTCGACGTTTGCCGTAGCCGAGTCGGCCCGCTATAGTTGCACCGGTCGTCGCGGTCGGGTCGCGATCGCACGACGCCAAACACAGTGTGCGGGCTCACGTGCCGCGTCGGCTGGGGGAAAAGCCGCGGGCGCTCCGCATGCATGAGGGGGTGATGCCAACCGCGCAACGTTTTGCTGCGCAGGGCCGCGCATGGCACTGCGTACGGCTATCGCTGCTGACATGTGTCAGCAGCATTAACCCAAACAGGAGCACACATGCTTAAGAAGACCAAGCTCGCGGTCGCGCTCGTCGTGGCGCTGTCCGCGATGGGCATCGCCGCCTCGAGCGCGTTTGCCATAACCGCGTCCGTCAGCCCGGCGGGCACGCAGAACGTCACCTCGAGCTCCGTGACGTTCGGGGGCGAAGGCGTCAACATCGTTTGTGCACTCACGCTCAGAACCTCACTCCTCGGCGGTCCGATAACCGTCGCCAGGGGCGCTCAGATAGGTGAAGTCACCGAAGTCAGGTGGGCAAGCTGCACCGGCGGCACCGTGGAAAGGGTCCTAACCGTTCCGTGGAGGCTGACCATCGCCGAAACGCTACCGAGCATTGCGACCCTCACCACGAGAAACGCAACGGGCATCCTACTCACCATCGAAGGCGCGTCGTTCAACCTCAGCGCCTTCGGCGGCTTCGTCAACTGCCTATACAGAGGCAACCCGGGCGCGCTAATGGCTCTCACGCACACCGCGAGAGAATCCACGACGTACACCGGCAGCAGCCTGGTTGCGCTAAGCGAAATCAGGCTCCCGTTCGTCAGCGGCAGCGGCCTCTGCCCGAGGACCGGCACGTTCTCCGGCACCTTCAGCATCGCCACGCAGACGATCACGCTCGCGTAAGCAGCACATCGCATCACGCAGGACCGAGTGGGGCGCTCCGGCGCCCCACTCGCCTTGCTTCAGCCCCGTCTCCGAGCACGGAGGGGGAGGGATTCGAACCCTCGATGGACGGAACCCGCCCATAACGGTTTTCGAGACCGCCGCATTCAACCGCTCTGCCACCCCTCCAGGGGTCCGGAAAGGGTAGCGGTTCGACCTCAGCGCCGCCCCGCGAAGAAGCTCGACAGCAGCGCGCCGCACTCCTCCGCGAGCAGCCCGCCGGAGACCTCGGGGCGGTGGTTCAGTCTCGGCTCGGCCAGGATGTCGAGCACGCTGCCGGCCGCGCCGGCCTTCGGGTCCCATGCGCCGAAGACGACGCGCGGCACGCGCGCGAGCACGATCGCGCCCGCGCACATCGCGCACGGCTCGAGCGTCACGTAGAGGACGCTGTCGAGCACGCGCCAGCTGCCGAGCTTCTCGGCCGCCGCGCGCAGCGCGAGCACCTCGGCGTGGGCGGTCGGGTCCTGGCGCTCCTCGCGTTCGTTGCGGCCGGTCGCGAGCACCTCGCCGTCGTGCACGACCACCGCGCCGATCGGCACGTCGTCGTGCTCCATCGCGCGCTCGGCCTCGCGCAGGGCGAGGCGCATGAAGTACTCGTCGCGTGGGAAGAAGTGGCTGGCCAATGGACTCCGACGCGTCCAACGCGCGTTTCGGGGGTTGCGGCGAAACCTTTCGCTGCCGATGATGTCTTAAGGTTGACGCGGCAGGATGGCTGCAGCGTTCCATCTTCCCGCCGTCGATGCCCTCCATCCCCCGTCTCCACCGCCGCTCCACGCTCGCCGCTCCGCTCGCGGCGCTGCTGCTCGCGCTCGGCGGAGGTGGGACCGCAATCGCCGGCCAGCAGCCCGCCTACGCTCCCGGCACCGTCGTCGTCGGCTACGCGCCGAGCGCCGCCGCCCCCGCGGCTCAGCAGGCCGTCGCCGCCTCGGTCGGCGCGTCCGTGGGCGGCGCACCCGAGACGCGCACGCGCGTCCTGCACGTCAAGCCCGGACAGGTGCGCGCCACGATCGCGAAGCTGCGCCGCACGCCCGGTGTCGCCTACGCCGCGCCGGACCCGATCGCCCACGCCAGCGACGTCCCGCTGCCCGACGACCCCGGCATCAAGGGCTTCCCCGGCGGCCTCGCGGCGCTGCAGTGGAACTTCTACGGCCCGTTCGGCGTCAACGCGCTGCAGGCGTGGTCGAACGTGCAGGGCCGCGCGCCGGGCGCCCGCGGCGTGCGCATCGCCGTGCTCGACACCGGCATCGCCTACCGCGACCTCGGCCGCTTCCGCCGCTCGCCGGACTTCGCTGGCACGCGCTTCGTCGCACCCTACGACTTCGTCGACAACACGTCCTTCCCGGTCGACCGCAACGGCCACGGCACGCACGTCGCCGGCACGATCGCCGAGGCGACGGACAACGGCATCGGCGTCACCGGCCTCGCGTGGGGCGCGACGATCATGCCCGTGCGCGTGCTCGACTCGCACGGCTACGGCGACGCGACCACGATCGCCAAGGGGATCCTCTACGCCGTCCGCCACGGCGCGCGGGTCATCAACATGAGCCTCGAGTTCTCCACCAACGTGACCCCGGCGGAGATCCCCGACATCACCTCGGCGCTGGCCTACGCGAACCGGCACGGCGTGGTGGTCGTCGGCAGCTCCGGCAACGAGGGCGAGGCGCGGATCGCCTACCCGGCGCGCACGAGCAACGTCATCTCCGTCGGCGCGACGACCGACGACGGCTGCCTCGCCGACTTCTCCAACGACGGCACCGGGCTCGACCTCGTCGCCCCCGGCGGCGGCGACGACGCGGCGCTCGCGAACGACCCGAACTGCCACCCCGGGCACCACGGCGGCGACATCTACCAGATGACCTACACCAACTCCGTGACGCGTTTCGGCCTGCCGTCCGGCTACGACGGCACGTCGATGGCCGCGCCGCACGTCACCGCGACAGCCGCGCTCGTGATCGCCAGCGGGGTCCTCGGCCCCCAGCCGACGCCGAGCCAGGTCGAGTGCCGCCTCAAGGCGACCGCCAAGGCACTCGGGATCCAGGGGCCGAACCGCGTCTACGGCTACGGGCTCGTGGACGCGGGCTCCGCGACGTCGGCGAGCGTGCAGACACCGACGTGCCTGACGACCGCGGCGCGCGTGCCACGGCACTGACCGCCGGTCGATCGTTCCTCGCCGATCCGCGGATCGATCGCGCGTCGAGCGGTGCGCAGTCGCACCTCCCCGTAGCCGTTTAGGCGGGCGTGTCCGGCTGTGGTACCTCTCCCTGCATGGCCAGTCACGCCCGGTCGCGAGGGCGTGCGGGGGTGGTCGAGCCGGTCGTGGACGTGGAGGAGCCGCCCGAGCGGCCACTCGCCGCGCGCACCGGTCGCGTCGTCCGCACGCTGAGCGCACACCAGCACCGCACCGCCGCCGCGCTGTTCGCGCTGCTCGTGCTCGCCTACCTGTGGCCGGTGCTCGTCGGCGGCGGGATGCTCGCGCCGACCTCGGTGCTGTTCACGCTGCCGCCGTGGCAGGGGCTCGCGCCGCACGACCTCGCCCATTACTACAACCAGGGCCTCGGCGACGTGCCGCTCTCGTACTACCCGTGGGACGTGCTCGCGCGCCAGATGATCCACGCCGGCACCTTCCCCGCCTGGAACACGCACGCGCTGGCCGGCACGCCGTTCTTCGGCAACGCCGAGGTCGCGTGGGCCAGTCCCTTCAGCCTGCCGCTGTGGATCCTGCCGCTCGACTACGGGCTCGGGGTGGCGGCGGCGATCAAGCTGTGGCTGGCGGGCTTCGGCACGTATCTGCTCGTGCGCGAGCTGCGACTCGGCTTCTGGCCGGGGATGCTCGCGGGCGTCGCGTTCGCGCTGTGCGCGTTCAACGTCGTCTGGCTCAGCTACCAGGTGTTCCTGTCGGTCGCCGCGATGCTGCCGTGGATGCTGTGGCTGACGGAGCGGATCGCGCGGCGCGGCCGTCCGGTCCATGGGCTCGCGCTCGCCGGCGTGGTCGCCGTCGCGCTGACCGGCGGGCATCCGGGGACGCAGGTGCACGTGCTCGCCGCGACCGTGCTGTACACCCTGCTGCGGGTGCTGCTGACGACGGGGCTCGATGCGCGCGAGCGGCTGCGCCGGGTCGGGCTCGTCGGGGCGGCGCTCGTGCTCGGCGCGCTCGTCACCGCCGTCGTGCTGCTGCCCGCACAGCAGGCCGCGCTCGGCTCGGCCGGCGCGGCCGCGCGCGCCGGCGGAGGAGCGGAGCACTTCAACGGCGCGCACATGCCGATCGGCGTGCTGCGGACGATGCTGCTGCCGGACTGGTGGGGACGGCCGAGCGAGGTGATCCTCGGACCCGCGCCGTACAACGAGCGCACGATCTACGCGGGCACGATCGCGCTGCTGCTCGCGGTCGTCGCGGTCGCGACCCGCAGCCGCGCCGCGTGGCGGCGGATGGCGCCGTTCGCGGCGCTGGCCGTCCTCGGCGTCGCTGTCGCGCTCGAGCTGCCGGGCCTGCACGCGCTCGTGATCCGCCTCCCCGGCTTCTCACAGGTGCAGAACCAGCGCATCGTGCTGTGGCCGATGCTCGCCGTCGCGGTGCTCGGCGCGTTCGGGCTCGAGCGGCTGTTCGACGATCCGCGCGGCCGGCTCACCGCCTGGTGGGTCGCGGCGGGCGGCGCCGTCGCCGCGCTCGTCGCGCTCGCCTCGGTCCACCTCGGCGGCGGCACGATCCACCGGGGACTCGAGTACGTGCTGCACCGCTCGCCGCCCGTGACGCCGGCCGCGCTCGCGCTCGCGAGCGTGCTGTGGCTCGCGATCTTCGTCGCCGCCTTCGCCGCCGTGCTGCTGCTCGCGCGGCGCCACCCCGAGCGACGCTGGCTCGTCGGCGGCCTGATCGTGCTCGTCGCGGCGCTCGACATGTTCCACTTCGCGCACAGCTACAACCCGATGGCGCCCGCGTCGAGGGCGATCCCGCACCGCACCCCGGCGATCGCCTTCCTGCAGCGGCACGCGAACGACGGCCGGATAGCCGGCTTCGAACTCGCCGTCGCGAACGACTGGTCCAGCGTCTACGGCCTGCGCGACGTCCGCGGCTACGACGCGCCGCAGCCGAGCCTGCGCTTCTACAGGCTGTGGCGCACGATCGAACCCGAACAGGGCCTGCACATCTCCTACACGTTCTCGACCGTCGAAGCCACGAGCCTCAAGACGCTCGGCCTGCTCGGCGCACGCTGGATCGCCGCCGAACCGGGCGTCCATCCGCGCGTGCACGGTCTCAGGCCGGTCTACCGGGGAAGGGACGCGACGATCTTCGAGAACGCGCTGGCGGTGCCGCGCGCGATCGTCCCCGCCCACGCGCAGGTCGCCGGGGAAGCGGGCGAAGAGCTGGCCGCGGTCTCGGCCAGCGCGTTCGACCCGCGCGCCGACGCGGTCGTGCGGCGCGACGAGATCGGCGCCGCCGCCGCGCCGAGCGCCGGCCCCGGCGGCTCCGCGCGCGTGGTGGCCGAGCAGAACTCGCGCGTGACGCTGGCGGCCACGCTCCCCCGCCGCGGGGTCGTGCTGCTCGACGACGCCTGGGCGCCGGGCTGGAGCGTGACCGTCGACGGCAGGCCCGCGAGAGCGCTGCAGGCCGACATGGTGCTGCGCGGCGTCGTCGTGCCGGCCGGCGCCCACCGCGTCGTGTGGAGCTACCGGGTCCCCGGCCTGCGCGCCGGCGCGGCGCTCAGCCTGCTCGGCCTGCTGATCGCGGCCGGCTGGGGTGGCTGGCTGCTGGTGCGCCGCCGGCGCCTGCGCGGCGGCCGACGGTTCCCGCTTGCCCGCGGCGCCTGACCCCAGGCATGCTGGGCAGATGCGGATCGCCTACCTCGCCGACCCGAGAACCGGCAACGGCTTCTACCGCGGCATCGGCCCGATGACGGCGCTCGCGCAGGTGCGCGGGCACCAGGTCACGCCGGTCTCGATCAACGACGGCAGCCCGTCACTCGCCGCCGTCCGTCACGTCGACGTGCTGCACATCCACCGCTACGGCGAACCGGGAGCCGTCGGGCTCGCACGCGAGGCGAAGGCGCACGGCGCTGCCGTCGTGTGGGACAACGACGACGACATCGGCTCGGTGCCCAAGGGCACGCCCGGCTATCGCAGGCAGGGCGGCATGCAGTGGGAGCGGCGCCTGGCCGGCATGCGCAAGATCTTCCAGGTCGCCGACCTCGTGACGACGCCGAGCAGCGCGCTCGCCGAGCGGCTGCGCGAGTACGGCGCGCAGCACGCGGAGGTCGTCGAGAACCATGTGCCCGACCAGTTCGTCCAGCGCTCGCGCCCGCCGCGCGAGGGCGTCACGATCGGCTGGATAGCCGGCCTCGAGCACCAGCTCGACGTCGAGCAGATCCCGATTCGCGCGGTGCTCCAGCGCCTGCTCGACGAGCGCCCGGAGGTGCGCGTCGTGTCGTTCGGGCTCGGCCTCGGCCTGCGCGGCGAGCGCTACCGCCACGTCGACGTCGTAGCGCTGATGGAGCTGACGAGAGCGGCGGCAGTCTTCGACATCGGGATCGCGCCGCTGTCGGACATCGCGATGAACCGCGCGCGCTCGAACGTCAAGCTGAAGGAGTACGCGGCGGCCGGCGCCTGCTGGCTGGCCTCGCCGATAGGTCCGTACGCCGGCCACGGCGAGAAGCAGGGCGGCCGCCTCGTCCCCGACGACGGCTGGCACGACGCGCTCGCACGCCTGATCGACAAACCCCGCGAGCGCGCCAAGCTGACCAAGCGCGCCGGCAAGTGGGTCGCCGGCGAGACGCTCACCAAGCACACCGGCGACTGGGAGGCGCGCTTCGAAGAGGCGATCGCGCGGGCGCGAACGACGGCCGCCGCGTGATGCGCAGGCAGCCGGAGCATTTGCGCGCCGGATCCCAGTTGATCTGGGAAGTGCGCCCAGGCATGCTAGCCCGATGCGCATCGCGTTCCTCGCGAGACCCGAATCGGGCAACGGCTTCTACCGCGGCATAGGCCCGATGAGCGCGCTCGCCGCGCGCGGGCACCAGGTCCGCCCGCTGCCGGTCGAGAACGACTCGCCGCAGCCGACCGGCCCGCTCGGCGACATCGACGTCCTGCACATCCACCGCTACTGCGAAGACCGCGCCTGGCGCATCGCGCGGGAAGCGCGCGCGCAGGGCGCCGCCGTCGTGTGGGACCAGGACGACAATCAGGCCGCGACGCCCAGAGGGGTCGCCTACGACAGAGTTTGGAACGGCTTCCAAGGCGAGCGCCGGCTGACGCGGATGCGCAGACTGTGGCGCCTCGTCGACCTCGTCACGACGCCGAGCGAGGCGCTCGCCGAGCAGCTGGTCCGCGAGGGCGCGCCGCCGGCTGCCGTGATCCCCAACTACGTTCCCGACGACTTCCTCGGCCCGAACCGCCAGCCGCACCCGCGCGCCACGATCGGCTGGACCGCCGGGCTGGAGCACGCCGCCGACGTGCAGCGCCTGCCGATCCTGCAGGCGCTGCAGCGGCTGCTCGACGAGCGCGACGACGTCAACGTGGTCTCGCTCGGGCTGAGACTCGGCCTGAGCAGCGAGCGCTACTTCCACGTCCCGTACGTCCCGCTGGCCGTACTCACGCGGCAGCTCGTCGAATTCGACGTCGGCATCGCGCCGCTGTCCGACATCGACTTCAACCGCTCGCGCTCGAACGTCAAGCTCAAGGAGTACGCCGCCGCGCGCGTGCCGTGGCTGGCCTCGCCGATAGGGCCCTACGCGGGCATGGGCGAGAAGCAGGGCGGGCGGCTCGTCGCCGACGACCGCTGGCACGAGGAGCTCGTGCGACTGATCGAGAAGCCCAAGGACCGGCGCAAGCTCGCCAGGCGCGGCGAGAAGTGGGTCGCCGGCGAGACGCTGTCGCGCAACGCGCATGCCTGGGAGGCCGCGCTCGCGAGGGCGATCGAGCGGGCGAGCACGGCGACCGCCGTCGCCTGAGCGCCGCCGTCCTGCCGCCGACCGTCAGGTCGTGCGGATGATCAGCACCGAGCAGGGGGCGTGGTGGC
>CAZGJV010000061.1:0-10789 GCA_964525715.1 uncultured Conexibacter sp.
GTTCCAGAAGATCGTCGCGTTCGCGCTGCCGTACCTGGGCATCAGACCGAGCTGAGCCTGGAGCGGACCGAGGGCGTGGCTAGACTCGGGTCGCGATGCATCTGTCCGACCTGATGGGCCTGCCGCTCGCCGTCGGCGGCTCGGTCGAGATCTCGGCGCTCGCCTACGACAACCACCGCGTCGCGCCGGGGACGCTGTTCTTCTGCGTGCCCGGCTTCGCCCGTGACGGGCACGATTTCGCCGCCGACGCAGTCGAACGTGGCGCGGCCGCGCTCGTGGTCGAGCGGCCACTGGAGCTCGGCGTGCCGGAGGTGCTCGTGGAGTCGTCGCGGGCGGCGATGGCGCCGGCGGCGGCGCGCTTCTACGGCGACCCGACCGCGGAGCTGGACGTCGTCGGCATCACCGGCACGAACGGCAAGACGACGACGGCGTTCCTCGTGCGCGCGCTGCTCGAGGCGGCGGGGCGCCAATGCGGGCTGCTCGGCACCGTCACCGCGTTCCTCGGCGGGGTCGAGCATCCGGTCACGCGCACGACCGCCGAGGCGATCGACCTGCAGCGCGACTTCCGCGCGATGCGCGACGGCGGCGACGTCGCGTGCGCGATGGAGATCTCCTCACACGCGCTGGAGCTGGGTCGTGCCGACGGAATCCACGTCGCCACGGCGATCTTCACGAACCTCACGCAGGACCACCTCGACTTCCACGGGAGAGGCGAGGCGGGGGAGGAGCTGTCGCGCGAGGAGGCGATGGAGCGCTACTTCCGCGCGAAGCGGCGGCTGTTCGTGCGGACGGATCGGGGCGAATCGCCACGCCTCGCGATCGTCAACAGCGACGACGCGTACGGTCGGCGACTCGCGGAGGAGCTGCCCGAGGCACTCACGTTCGCGATCGACCGCGATGCGACCTATCGCGCGACAGACGTCGAGAGCGGCTTCGCCGGCTCCACCTTTACGGCGCTCACGCCCGAGGGCCCGATCGCGCTGCGCACGCCGCTGCCGGGCCGCTTCAACGTGCAGAACGTGCTCGGCGCCGTCGCGGCGGTGCGGGCGCTCGGCGTGCCGCTGGAGACGATCGCGGCGGCGCTGCCGCAGGCCGGCCGCGTGCCGGGCCGCTTCGAGCCGGTCGACGAGGGGCAGCCGTTCGCCGTGCTCGTCGACTACGCGCACACGCCCGACTCGCTCGAGAACGTTCTGCGCGCCGCGCGCGAGCTGGCGGACGGCCGCCTGCACTGCGTCTTCGGCTGCGGCGGCGACCGCGACCGCGGCAAGCGCCCGCAGATGGGGGAGATCGCCGCGCGCCTCGCCGACCGCACGGTCGTCACGTCCGACAACCCGCGCTCCGAGCAGCCGGAGGCGATCGTGGAGGAGATCCTCGCGGGGGTGCCAGGCGAGACGGCCGGGCGCGTGGCCGCCGAGGTCGACCGCCGCACCGCGATCGCCCAGGCGCTCGCCGCCGCCGACACCGGCGACGTCGTCGTGATCGCTGGCAAGGGCCACGAGCAGGGCCAGGAGCTGGCCGGCGGCGAGAAGGTCCCGTTCGACGACGTGACGGTCGCACGCGAGGCCCTGCGGGCGCTGGAAGCCGCCGCCCGATGAGGTCGTGGACGCCCGAGCGGGTCGCGCAGGCGGCCGGCGCGCGGCTCGCCGCGGCGGTGCCCGCCGGGGCCGCGGGCGGTCCCGCGCGCGTGACGATCGACTCGCGCGCCGTCGTCCCCGGCGACCTGTTCGTCGGCCTGCCCGGCGAGACGCACGACGGCGGCCGCTTCGCCGCGCAGGCGCTCGCGGCCGGGGCGTGGGGGGTGCTCGTCGCGCCCGCGCACGCGCCCGCCGACGGCGCGGGCGTCGTGCTGGCCGCCGAGGATCCCCTGCAAGCGCTCCAGGCGCTCGCTCGCGCCTGGCGCCGCGAGCTGGGCGCCGGAACGATCGCGATCACCGGCTCGACCGGCAAGACCTCGACGAAGGACATCCTCGCCGCGCTGCTGGCGCCGCACCGCCGCACGTTCGTCAGCCGCGGCAACTTCAACACCGAGATCGGGCTGCCGCTCGAACTGCTCGCCGCTCCCGAGGGCACCGAGGCGCTCGTACTGGAGATGGGCATGCGCGGCGCCGGCCAGATCGCCGAGCTGGCGGCGATCGCCGAGCCGGACGTCGGCGTGATCGTCAACGTCGGCCCCGCGCATCTGGAGCTGCTCGGCAGCATCGAGGCGATCGCAGCCGCGAAGGCAGAGCTGATCGCCGACCTGCACGGCGGCGCGACCGCCGTCATCCCGGCCGGCGAGTCGCTGCTCGACCCTCACCGCCGCGACGACATCGCCACCGTCACGTTCGGGCCGGGCGGCGACGTGACGCTGACGCGCCAAGATCCCGACGGCGCCGTCGAGATCGACGCGCAGGGCGAGCGGATCGCACTGAAGCTCGACTTCCACCAGGCGCACCTGCGCGGGAACCTGCTCGCGGCGGTCGCCGCCGCCCGCGCGATCGGGGTCACACCCGCCGGCGCGGTGACGGTCGCGTTCAGCGGACGGCGCGGCGAGCGCACGCGTCTGGCGAACGGGGTCACCGTCATCGACGACTGCTACAACGCCAACCCGATGTCCATGCGCGCGGCCCTCGACGACCTCGCTGCGACCGCCGGCGGGGGGCGCAGCGTCGCCGTGCTCGGCGACATGCTCGAGCTGGGGCCCGACGAGGCCCGCTTCCATGCGGAGATCGGCGCCCACGCGGCGACGCTCGGCGTCGGCCTGCTCGTCGCCGTCGGCCCGCGCAGCCGCGAGACGGCGGACGCCTTCGGCGACGCCGGCGAGGCGGTCCTCGCGGAGGACGCCGCGCGCGCCGCGCAGCTCGTCCCGGGCCTCGTGCAAGCCGGCGACACAGTGCTCGTGAAGGCCTCGCGCGGCGTCGGGCTGGAGCGCGTCACCGAGGCGCTCACGGCCGCCGCGCCCGCCGGCGAGGCCACCGCCTGATGGGCCGCGTGCTGATCGCGGGGACCGCCTCGCTGCTGATCTGCATCTTCCTGAGCCCGAAGTTCATCGCCTTCATCCGCGAGCGCGAGTTCGGGCAGCACATCCGCGAGGAGGGGCCGCAGGGCCACCACACGAAGGCCGGCACGCCGACGATGGGCGGGCTGATCATCTTCACCGCCGTCTCGCTGCCGTTCCTGATCCTCACGAACTACGACTGGCAGGCGATCGGCGTCTTCGGCACGGCGATCGCGTGCGCGCTGATCGGCTTCCTCGACGACTACACGAAGATCGTGCGGCGCCGCTCGCTCGGGCTGCGCGGGCGCACGAAGCTGCTCGCGACGATCGCGATCTCGATCGGGCTGTGGCTGTGCGCGACGAGAGGCGCGGGCTTGGAGGAGACGCTGCGCCTGCGGGTCGTCGACGCGCAGGTCGACCTCGGGATCTTCTACCCCGTCTTCATCTACCTCGTCGTCGCCGGCACCACCTCCGGCGTGAACCTCACCGACGGCCTCGACGGCCTCGCCGCCGGCTGCTCGGCGATCGTGCTGCTCGCCTACATCGGCATCACGTTCATCACGACCGGGCAGACGGAGCTGACGCTGCTGGCCGGCTGCCTCGTCGGCGCGTGCGTCGGCTTCCTCTGGTTCAACTCGTTCCCGGCCAACATCTTCATGGGGGACACCGGCTCGCTCGGCATCGGCGGCGCGATCGCGGGTCTCGCGGTGATGACGAAGACCGAGGTGCTGCTCGTGATCCTCGGCGGGATCTTCGTGATGGAGACGCTGTCGGTCGCGATCCAGGTGTTCGCCTTCCAGACGTTCCGCAGACGCGTCTTCCTGATGGCGCCGATCCATCACCACTTCGAGATGCGCGGTTGGTCGGAGACGAAGATCATCCTGCGCTTCTGGATCATCGCGAGCGTCTGCGCGGCGGTCGGCTTCACGATCTACCAGCAGTCGATCCGGTGACGCCGCGCCCACCGCTGCCCGGCGGCCCGTACCTCGTCGTCGGGCTCGCCCGCAGCGGGATCGCGGCCGCACTGGCGCTGCGCGCGCGGGGAGAGACGGTGATCGGCGTGGACGCCGGTGCGCCTGACGTGGGCAGGCTTGCGGTGGAGGGCGTCGAAGTGCATCTGGATGACCAGGGCGTCCAGCTGCTCGACCGCGCCGGCACGCTCGTCAAGAGCCCGGGCGTACCGCACACAGCGCCGCTGGTGGAGGCGGCGCGCGCGCGCGGGATCGCGCTGGTGGGAGAGCTGGAGCTTGCCTGGCGGATGCTGCCCAACGACTTCGTCGCCGTGACCGGCACGAACGGCAAGACGACGACGACCGAGCTGATCGGCCACGTCCACCGCGAGGCCGGCCTGCCGGTCGCGGTCGCGGGCAACGTCGGCACCGCCGTCGCCTCGCTCGTCGGGGAGATCGCCCCGGACGCCACGATCGTCTGCGAGTCCTCCTCCTTCCAGCTCGAGGACACGGTCGCCTTCGCGCCCGACGCGGCGCTGCTGCTCAACATCACGGCCGACCACCTCGACCGCCACGGCTCGCTCGCCGCCTACCGCGAGGCGAAGCTGAACGTCTTCCGGCGCCAAGGCCCCGATGCCGTCGCTGTCGTGCCGCACGCGCTCGGGGTCGAGCTGCCGGGAGCGGCCCAGCGCGTGACGTTCGGCGACGCGCCCGACGCGGACGTGGCGTACGACGCCAGCAGCGGGGAGATCGCGTGGCGCGGCGAGCCGCTCATGACGGCGGACGAGATCCGCCTGCCTGGCCCGCACAACCGAGAGAACGCGATGGCGGCCGCAGCGGTGACGCTGGCACGCGGCGTCGACCCCGGCGCGGTGCGCGCCGGCCTGCGCAGCTTCCGCGGCGTGGCGCACCGGCTGGAGCCGGTCGCCGAGGTCGATGGCGTCGCGTACGTGAACGACTCGAAGGCGACGAACGTCGCCTCGACGCTTGTCGCGCTGCGCTCCTACCCGGCCGATCCGCGCCCGCGCGTGCACCTGATCGCCGGCGGGCAGACGAAGGCGCAGGACTTCGCACCGCTCGCCCCGCTCGTCGCCGACTGCTGCGCCGCCGTCCATCTGATCGGCGAGGGGGCGGGGGAGATCGCCGCCGCGCTCGGCTCCGCCGGCGTCCCGCTCCACGACGCCGGCGACCTCGAGCGCGCGCTCGCCGCCGCCCGCGCCGCCGCGCGTCCCGGCGACGTCGTGCTGCTCTCGCCCGCCTGCGCGAGCTTCGACCAGTACCCCGACTTCGAGGCGCGCGGCGAGCACTTCCGCGCGCTCGTGGAGGCGCTGCGCTGATGGCGCGCCCGGCCAGACCGCTGAGAGTCGCCAGACCCGCGCGCAAGCCGCGCGCCGATCGCCGCGCGGCGCGTGCGCGCGCCGCCGCCTCTCGCCCGGTCGAGCAGCGCATGCTGCTGACCGCCACGCTGATCCTGCTCGCCTTCGGCGCGGTGATGGTCTACAGCGCCTCCTCGGCGCGCAACGTGCTGCAGGGCGGCGGCAGCGGCACGCAGTACCTCGTGCGCACGGTGATCTTCGGCGCGATCGGGCTCGGCGTGATGCAGCTGATGGCGCGCCGCGGCGTGGAGCTGCTGCGCCAGCTCACGCCGCTGCTGCTGATCGGCTCCTTCGGCCTGCTGCTGCTCGTGCTCGTGCCGGGCATCGGGATCTCGGTCAACGGCGCGCGGCGCTGGATCGGGCCGGGGACGCTGTCGTTCCAGCCGTCGGAGCTGATGAAGCTGTCGCTGATCCTCTACGTCGCCCAGTACCTCGCGAGCAACCCGCGCCGGATCCGGACGTTCAAGGGGATGGTCAGCCCGCTCGTGATCGTCACCGGCGCGGCGGCGCTGCTCGTCGCCGCCGAGCCCGACCTCGGCACCGCGCTCGTGATCTGCATGTCGGTCAGCGCGCTGCTCGTCGCCGCCGGCGTGCCGATGCGCTACCTCGGCTACCTCGCGGCGGGCGGAGCCGTGCTCGTCGTGATGCTCGTGCTCGTGCAGCCCTACCAGCAGGCGCGCCTGACGGCCTTCCTCGACCCGTGGGCGAGCGCCTCGACGAGCGGCTTCCAGTCGGTGCAGGGGCAGATCGCGCTCGGCTCTGGCGGGCTGCTCGGCGTCGGGCTCGGGGAGTCCGTGCAGAAGGCGTTCTTCCTGCCGGAGGCGCACACCGACTTCATCCTCGCGGTGATCGGCGAGGAGCTGGGCGCGGTCGGCGTCAGCGCGGTGATCGCGCTGTTCGGGCTGATCGCCTGGTCGGGCCTGCGGATCGCGCGGGCGGCGACCGCCCCGTATGCCAAGCTGCTGGCAACCGGCCTCACCTCTCTGATCCTGTGCCAGGCGACGCTCAACATCTTCGTGGTGCTCGGCATCGCGCCGCTCACCGGCGTGCCGCTGCCGTTCATCTCGTACGGGCCGACGAACCTCACCGTGATGCTCGCGTGCGTCGGCCTGCTGCTGAACGTCGCGGAGGGCAGCCGCGCCGGGCTGCGGCTCGTGGAGCCGTCGTCGCGGTCGCGCCGGAGCGCATCGCTGCCCGATCGTGAGCGCGACGCCGCGGATCGCGATCGCCGCCGGCGGGACGGCGGGGCACGTCGTGCCGGCGCTGGCGGTCGCCGGCGCGCTGCGGGCTGAGGGCGCCGACGTCACGTTCGTCGGGGGGGAGCGGGCGGAGGCGGAGCTGGTGCCGGCCGCCGGCTACGAGCTGCGCACGATCCGCGTCGAGGGTCTGCACCGCCGCAACCCGCTGAAGGCCGCGCGCGCCGCGCTGCGTGCGCTGCTCGCGGTGGGGGCTTCAGTGCGGCTGCTGCGTTCTTTGAGAGCTGACGCGGTGATGGGCGGCGGCGGCTACGTGGCCGGGCCGGTCGGCCTCGCCGCCGTGCTGCTGCGAATCCCGCTGGTCCTCACAGAAGCGGACAGCCACCTCGGCATCTCGAACCGGCTGCTCGCGCCGTTCGCGCGCCGCATCTGCCTTGCCTTCCCGCTTGATGGCCGCACGGGCGCCCGCTACCTCGTCACCGGCCGTCCCGTGCCCGCTCCCGCGACGGATCTCGCCGCCGCCCGCGCGCGCTTCGACCTGGCCGAGGACGACACGGTCGTGCTCGTGTTCGGCGGATCGCTCGGCGCGCGCTCGATCAACCAGGCGGCCGTCGAGGCGTTCGCGGATGCGCCGTTCCGCGTCCTGCACGCCGCCGGCGCGCGCGACTTCCCGACGCTCGTCGCGCCCGGCCCGCACTACGACCTGCGCGAGTACATCCACGAGTTCGGCGACGCGCTGCTCGCCGCCGACCTCGTGATCGCCCGCTCCGGCGGCTCGGTGTTCGAGATCGCCGCCCACGGCAGACCGGCGATCCTGATCCCCTACCCGGCCGCCGCCGCCGACCACCAGACCGCCAACGCGCGCTGGATGGCCGACGGCGGCGCTGCGATCGTCATCACCGACGCCGACCTGACCCCCGCCCGCCTCGCCCACGAGGCCGGCGAGCTGCTGCACGACCGCACCCGCCTCGCCGCCATGGCCCACGCCTCCGCGGCCCTCGCGCGCCCCGACGCGGCCCACGACATCGCTGCGGAGCTGCTCGCGGCGGCCCGCCACAGATAGAGCTGTTTTCCAGCTATTTCGTTGCGTTCGTGTGCTGATTTGGCACACGAGGGTCGCTACGGTCCTTGGCATGGATGGCGCCCAGCACATCTTCGTGACGAAGGACGAGGCGCTGAGCGCCGCGCTCACCCATGCCGCGGCGCTGAACGAGCCCGGCACGTCCGAGTCCGAGCTGCTGCGCTACCTCGCGCTCGTCGGCTCGGAGAACCTGCCCGAGCCCTACATAGAGCCTACGCCCGAGCAACTGCAGCGGGGGATCGATGGATGGATGCGTATATCCCGAAGCTTCTACGAGGAGCAGGGGCGTGGCGACAGCGGTGGCGTCGAGCGATGACGGCTCCCTTCGGCGGCGAGGTGATGCTCGGTGACCCCTCGGCGATCGGCCGCGCGGAGCATCCCGCCGTTTGTGGCTCACTCGTCGCGGCGATCAACGCGCGGCAGATCGTGACGTGCGAGATCGTGACGCTAGAGCTGCTCCAGTCGGCGCGCAATCACCACCAGTTCGAGGAGCGCGAGGCGTCACAGTCGACGTTCCATCACGTCCCCGTCACGCGCTCTGTCCAGAGAGCCGCGCTGGCGGCGCTGCGCGAGCTTGCACGACGTGGCGCCGGCTATCACCGCGTCCCCGTGCCCGACGTCCTGATCGCCGCCGCCGCGCAGGAGGCCGGCGTTGGCGTGCTGCACTACGACCATCACTTCGACCGGCTCGCCAAGGTGCTGCACTTCCGCAGCGTGTGGCTGGCGCCGGCCGGGTCGCTCTGACCCGCCGGCCCGCACGCCGTGCCGGCTGATCCGGTCGCTAGGGTCCGGGCGTGACTGACGACGAGAAGCGCTGGGCCGGGCGGCGGCTGCACTTCGTCGGGATCGGGGGCGCGGGGATGAGCGGTCTGGCGCTCGTCGCGCATGCGCTGGGCGCCGAGGTGAGCGGCTCGGACCGCGCGGAGTCGCCGGCGCTGGAGCGGCTGCGCGCCGCCGGCGCCACGGCAGTCGCCGGCCACGAGGCGAGCAACGTGCCGGCCGGCGCTGAGGTGGTGTACTCGACCGCGATCCCGGAGGACAACCCCGAGCGCGCGATCGCCCGCGAGCGCGGCCAGCGCGAGCTGCACCGCGCCGACCTGCTTGCCGAGATCACCGCGCTGCGGCGCTGCATCGCGGTCACCGGCACGCACGGCAAGACGACGACGTCGAGCATGGTCGTGCACGCGCTGCGCGGCTGCGGGATGGATCCCGGCTACCTCGTCGGCGGGGAGGTCCGCTCGACCGGCTCGAACGCCGGCTGGGGCGCGGGGGAGTGGGTCGTCGTCGAGGCCGACGAGTCCGACCGCTCGCTGCTGAAGCTCCAACCCGACGTCGCGGTCCTCACGAACGCCGAGCTGGACCACCACAGCACGTACGGCTCCCGCCTCGACGTGGACGACACCTTCCGCCAGTTCCTCGCGCGCGCGCGCGAGGGGATCGTCGTGTGGGACCGGCCGGAGCTGACCGCGCTCGCGGCGCACGCCGGCGCGTCTGTGACCGCGTACGACGTGACCGATCCGCAGCTCGACGCCACCGGCGTCCGCTTCGACTGGCGCGGGATCGAGGTGCGCCTGCGCGTCCCGGGCGCGCACAACGCGCTCAACGCCACCGCCGCGCTGGAGGCGGCGCGGCTCGCCGGCGCCGATCCGGCGCAGGCGGCGGCTGCGCTGGCCGACTTCGCCGGCGCCGGCCGGCGCTTCGAGCTGCTCGGTACGACCGCGACCGGCGCGACCGTCTACGACGACTACGCCCACCACCCGACCGAGGTCGCCGCGACGCTCGCCGCCGCGCGCACGCTCGCGCCCAAGCGCGTCGTGGCCGTCTTCCAGCCGCACCTCTACTCGCGCACGCGTGCGCTCGCGCGGGACTTCGGCCGAGCCCTGGCGGAGGCCGATCTCGTCGTCGTGCTCGACGTCTACAAGGCGCGCGAGCGGCCGCAGGACTTCCCCGGCATCGACGGCAAGCTCGTCGCCGACGCTGCCGCCGACGCGGCGCAGGGCCGTACCGTCGCCTGGCTGCCGCGCTTCGAGGAGGCCGAGCGCTTCCTGCGTGCGCAGCTGCGCGCCGGCGACGTCTGCCTGGCGATGGGGGCCGGGAACGTGGACGAGCTGGGCCGCGCGCTGGCGGTGCGGCCGTGATGGGCCCGACGCTGCCGCCCGGCGTCCAGCCCGACTACCCGCTCGCGCGTCTCACGACCGTTCGCACGGGCGGAACGGCTGAGTTCTTCGCGCGTCCGGCGACGGCCGACCAGCTCGTCGCGCTGCTGAAGTGGGCGTCCGAGCAGGGCCACGAGGTAGGGGTCGTCGGCTCGGGGTCGAACCTGCTCGTAGCGGACGACGGCGTCCGCGGCCTCGTGATGAAGCTCGACAAGGACCTCGCACAGATCGAACGGGACGGCACGCACCTGCGCTGCGGCGGCGGCGCGCGCCTGCCGGCCGTCTCCGCGCGCGCCGCGAACGCCGGCCTGACGGGGATCGAGTTCGGCGTCAACATCCCCGGCACGGTCGGCGGGGCGGTGCGGATGAACGCGAACGCCTACGGCGGCGAGCTGGCGCGCGCGCTCGAGCACGTCGACGTCGCGACCGCCGAGGGCGTCGAGCGACGCACGCCGGACACGCTCGGCTTCTCCTACCGCAGATCCAACCTCACGCCCGGCGAGATCGTCGCGCGCGCGTCCTTCCAGCTCCAGCCCGCGCCCGTCGAGCAGGTCAAGTCCACGCTCGCCGACATGCGCGCCAAGCGCAAGGCGGCGCAGCCGTCGGGCATCAAGACGTTCGGCTCGACCTTCAGAAACCCGGACGACCCGCGCGCCGAGGGCCGCACCGCCGGCCAGCTGCTCGACGCGGCCGGCTGCCGCGGCCTGCGCGTCGGCGGCGCCGGCTTCTCCGACAAGCACGCGAACTTCGTCGAGAACAACGGCAGAGCGTCGACGGCTGACGTGCTCGCGCTGATGGCGGCGGGCCGCCGGCGTGTGTACGAGCGCTTCGGCATCGTGCTCGAGCCCGAGGTGCAGACGCTTGGCCACGTCGCCTGGCCCGCCGACTGGGAGCTGGCGGCGTGAGCGCCATCCGCGCGCACCTCCACTCGCTGCCGGCGCTGCCCCGGCCCCGGCCGCGCACGCTGCTGGCGGCCGCCGCGGCGCTTGTGCTGCTGCTCGCCGGCTGGTTCTGGCTGCGCGACTCCTCGCTCGTGGCGGTCCGCACCGTCGA
>CAZGJV010000062.1:0-9273 GCA_964525715.1 uncultured Conexibacter sp.
GCCGCCGACCGTCAGGTCGTGCGGATGATCAGCACCGAGCAGGGGGCGTGGTGGCTGACCTTGTTCGGCACCGAGCCGAGCAGGAAGCGCTTCGCGCCCGTCATGCCCTTGTTGCCGACGATGATCAGGTCGCTGCCCTGCTCCTCGGCGACGTCGAGGATCGCATCGGCCGGATCGCCCTGACGGGCGTACGTACGCACCTCGGAGACGCCGGCGGCGCGCGCCTCCTCGGCGACGGCGGCGAGCGTCGCGTCGACGTCCTCGCGCGGGTTGATCGACCACTGCAGGTCGCGCGGGGCCTCGGTCGCCTCGTCCTTGAGCCGCTGGTTGGAGACCGGCTCGTACGCGCTCACGACCTCGAGCGTCCCGCCCGCCAGACGGGCCAGCTCGACGGCCTGACGGACCGCCTCCCGGGCTGTCTCCGAGCCATCGGTTCCCACGACGATCGAGCCGAACACGCGACTGCTCCCTTTGCCGCTGACGAGTGCGCGCGGATCATAGCCCCGGCGGTCGGCACGTCGAGCCGGTCGGCTGCGACTAGATGAGCTTCACGGCGGCGATCACGATGCCCGCGAGCACGGCGACGACGATCGCGACCTGCGTCCAGATCCAGAAGGGCGACATGGCTGACGGGAGGCTAGCGGGCCGCGGCCGCGAGCCACGCGTCGGCGAGCGCGCACCAGCCGTCCTGGATGCGCGCGAGCGGCCAGCCGCGCTCGTGGCGCAGGTGCAGGTGCAGGCGCGCGTCGAACGCCATCGTGAGCGTGTCGACCGCGTACTCGGCGTCGAGCGCCGGCGCGGCCTCGCGCATCAGCACCGCGAGGTGCGTGCGGTAGGCGCCGTCGGGGCCGCGCAGCGTCGCGCTCTCGGCGTTGCCGGTGCTCAGCAGCATCTCGGCCTCGCCGTCGTCGAGCAGCGCGATCCGCCCGCGCCCGAACGCGCGCAGCCGCTCGGCGGCCGGCGCGCCGGGACCAAGCGGCGGGGCGCCGCGCAGGAGCTGATCCTGGAACGCGCGGTGGCGCTCGCCGAGCAGCGCGAACGTCAGACCCGCGCGGTCGCCGAAGCGCCGGTACATCGTCCCCATGCCGACGCCGGCCGCCTTCGCGACGTCCTGCATCGAGACGCAGTCGGGGCCGCGCTCGGCGAACAGCTCGGTCGCGGCCACGAGGATGCGTCTGCGGTTGCAGGCCGCATCGGCGCGCTCGGTCTGCTCCGTGGGCAGCGCGATCAGGGGAAGCTCCTCAGGCATCCAGCGTGCATCATGCCGCCTCCGCGAGGGTTGCGGGCTCAACCATCTGGACGAGCTGCTCCACGATCTCCTCGAGCGCGGCGCGCAGCTCGGGGTCGTGCAGCGTCCCGTCCGCAGCCCACGCGTCGTGGACCTGGCCGACCGGCAGCTCGCGCTCGAGCACCTGCGCGCCGATCGTGCTCAGCACCTTGCGCGCCTCGGCCTGAGCCCACACCGCGCCAAACAGGCCGGTGCTGGCGCCCACAACGGCGGCGGGCTTGCCGCGCAGCGGGTTGGTCGCGAACGGGCGCGAGATCCAGTCGAGCGCGTTCTTGAGCGCACCCGGCAGCGAGGCGTTGTACTCCGGCGTCGCGATCAGGATCGCGTCGGCGCCGGCGACGGCCTCGCGCAGCGCCCGCACCGGCTCGGGCACGGGCGCCGTGTCGAGATCCTCGTCGTAGGCGGGCAGCTCAGCCAGGCGATCCCACTCCACGAGCTCCGCACCAGGCGGAAGCGCCGCCGCGGCGGCGCGCAGCAGCGCGCGGTTGTGCGAGTCGCGCCGCAGGCTGCCGGACAGGCCGAGCACCCGCATCGCGCTAGGCCTCCTCGGGCTGCGCGGCGACGAGCGCCAGCTCGACCGTCAGCGCCACGTCGTTCGCGAGCGCCTTGCCGCCGGCCGGCAGGTCGGCGTTCCAGCTCACGCCGTACGCCGCGCGGTCGATCGTCGTCTCGAGCGTGAGGTGGGCGCGGCGGCCGCTGAGCGTCTCGGCCTCGGGCGACCAGCCGCCCTCGGCGTGCACCGCCTGCGTCACGCCCTTGATCGTCAGCTCGCCGTCGACGACCGCGCGGCCGTCGCCCGTCAGCTCCACCTGCGTCGAGCGGAAGGCGACCTGCGGGTGATCGGCGACAGCGAAGAAGTCAGCCGAGAGGACATGGTCGCGGAACTGCTGCGGTGTGCGGATCGAGATCGACTCGATCTCGGCGGCGCCCTCGATCGCGACGCCGTCGGCGCCGGCGGTCACGGTCGCACTGACGTCGTCGAGCGTCCCGCGAAAGGTCGAGACGCCCATGTAGCGGACGGCGAACGAGAAGCTCGAGTGGATCGGGTCTGCGGTGTAGACGCCGGCGAGCGGCTGGACGGCGGTGGTGGACATGCGGGCCTCCGTGAGTAAGCGGACTTGATTCCGCTTCTGATCGTAGCAGAAGCGGAACGAGTTCCGTTTAAGCCCGGAGGCCGACCCTACGGCCTAGGCAGCTTCACCACCGTCACGAAGAACTCGTCGATCTGGCGCACGACCTCGATGAAGCGCTCGAAGTCGACCGGCTTCGTCACATAGGCGTTGGCGTGGAGCTGGTAGCTGCGCAGCACGTCCTCCTCCGCGTGCGACGTCGTCAGCACGACGACGGGGATCGTGCTCAGCTCCGAATCGCCCTTGATCTCGGCGAGCACTTCGCGGCCGTCCTTGCGCGGCAGGTTGAGGTCGAGCAGGATCAGGTCGGGGCGCAGGGCGCTCGCGTACTCGCCCTCTCTGCGCAGGTACCGCATCGCCTCCACGCCGTCGCTCACGCACACGAGCTCGTTGCGCACCTTGTTGTCGGCGAACGCTTCGCGGATCATCAGCGTGTCGCCCGGGTCGTCGTCGACGAGCAGGACGTCGATCGCGTTCAGCAGCTCGGGCGGGCTCATGTCGGTGCGGGCTCCTCGTCGTCGATTGCGGGCAGGGTGAAGCGAAACGTCGTGCGGCCGCCGGACGCGGCCGTGTCGAGCCAGATGCGCCCACCGTGGTACTCGACGATCTTGCGGCACAGCGCCAGGCCGATCCCGGTGCCCGCGTAGGCGTCCTTCGGGTGCAGGCGCTGGAAGATCATGAAGATGCGCTCGGCGTACTCCGGCTCGATCCCGATGCCGTCGTCGGCGCAGGCGAAGAGCCACTCGCCGTCGCTGCGCTCGGCCGAGATCCACACGTGCGGCACGGCGCCCTCGCGACGGAACTTCAGCGCGTTGCCGACCAGGTTCTGGAAGACGGCGGCCAGCAGCGCCGGCTCGGCGCGCACCGGCGGCAGCGGCCCCGCCTCGACCTGCGCGCCGCTCTCGCGGAGCGCCTCACCGAGGCTCGCGAGCGCCTGGCGCAGGACGTCGTCGCCCCCGACGATCGGCCGCTCGCCCGCGCCGCGGCCCACGCGCGAGAACGCGAGCAGGTCGTTGATCAGCTGCTGCATGCGCTTCGCGCCGTCGACTGCGAAGGCGATGTACTGCTTGCCGCGCTCGTCGAGCTGGTCCTCGTAGCGCTGCTCGATCAGCTGGCAGAAGCTCGCGACCTTGCGCAGCGGCTCCTGCAGGTCGTGCGAGGCGACGTAGGCGAACTGCTCCAACTCCGCGTTGGAGCGCGCCAGTTCGCGCGCCTGCGCGTCGAGCTGGTCGTGCGCTTCCCGCAGGCTCGACAGTTCGGCGACGATGCGCTGCCGCATCGAGTCGACATCGTCGCCCAGCTCGACGACGTCGCGCGCGCCGCCGCGCGCGATCCCGTGCTCGAACTCCCCGCGCGCGATCCGCCGCACGCTGCGGCCGAGCTGCCGCAGGGGGCGCGTCGTCGTGAGGCGCAGGATCAGCAGCGCCCCGACGATGCCGATCGCGATCAGCGCGACGACGGCGATGAAGGTCGCGGTCAGGAAGTGCGACGAGCTGTTCAGCTTCGCCCGTCCCGCCGTGCGCACCCGGCCGAGCTCCGCCGCCTGCTGCGCGAGCGCCGCACGCACGGCGTCGAAGTCGCGCTTGCCGACGCTCGGGGACGGCCCGCCCGCGGCGCGCGTGCCGGCGGCGCGCACGTGCGCGATCAACGGGTCCGCGTAGTCGCGGTGCCAGGCGTTCGCGCGCACGCGCACGAGCGCGGTGGCGCGTCGCGGCGCGGCCAGCTCGTCGCTGCGCAACAGCGGGGCGAGCTGCGCGAACGCGTCGCGTTCGGCGAGGCGGCCCGAGTGGTACGGGCTGAGGAACTGCGGATTGCCGTCGAGCGCGTACCCGCGCACGCCGCTCTCCTGGTTGACGAGCGCGGTCAGCAGGCTCATCTGCGCGAGCACGGCCGGGCCGTTGCGGTCGAGCACGACGCTGCGGGCGTCGTTCAGCCGCACGATCGCGACGATGCCGAGCACGGCGCCGGCGGTCGTCAACAGCGCCAGCGCGCTCGCCGCCAGCGCGAACCACTGGCCCGTCGTGAGGCGCCGCACGAGCGGCGGATGCTCGCGTCCCGCGCTCACGCGCCCCGCCGCGCCGCCACGACGACCATCGCGACGTCGTCCGTGAGATCGCCGCCGTGCAGCCGCTCCGCCTCGCTGACGACATCGTCGAGCAGCGGCGACGCGTCCGCGAGCCGCCCCGGGTCGCCGCCCACGCGCCGCTCGAGCAGCTCCACGAGCCGCTGCTCGCCGAGCCGCTCGGAGCCTGCGCCGATGCGGCCGTCGATCAAGCCGTCGGTGTAGAGCACCACGGCCCAGTCGCCGGCGAAGCGCAGCGGGTTGCCGTGCCAGCCGCCCGGCTCGACGAAGCCGAGCGGCGGACTGACGTGGGCCGCCTCGACGGCGCGCAGGCCGTCGCCGTCGACCACGATCGGCGGCGGGTGCCCGGCGACGCGCAGCTCGGCGGCGTCGCGCGCGGGCGCGACGCTCAGCATGCACAGCGTCGCGAAGATCGCCGGCGCGTGGCGTTCGTGCACGAGCACCTCCTGGAGCAGCGCGAGCGCGTCGTCGGGCGGCGCCTGCGCGAGCATCAGCGTGCGCCAGGCGACGCGCAGGCAGGCGCCGAGCGCCGCCTCGTCGGGGCCGTGCCCGCTGACGTCGCCGATCAGCACGTGCAGCGTGCCGTCGTCGAGCTCGACCGCGTCGTAGAAGTCGCCGCCGAGCAGCGAGCGGCGGCGGCCGGGCCGGTAGGTCGTGCTGAGCGCGATGCGCGGGTCGCGGACGAGCGCCTGCGGCAACAGCCCGCGCTCGAGCCGCGCATTCTCGTGCGCGTGCAGCCGCGCCTCGATCAGCTCGCGCTGCGAACGGTCCGCGCGACAGCGCTCGATCGCGTAGCGGATCGCGCGCGCGAGCAGCGGCCCGTCGACCTGGCCCTTGACGAGGTAGTCCTCCGCCCCGCGCGAGAGCGCGTCGACGCCGCGCTGCTCGTCGTCGTGCCCGGTCAGCACGACGATCGCCGCATCCGGCGCCGCGGCCCGCAGCCGCTCCACGGCCTCGAGCCCGATCGCGTCGGGCAGACCGAGGTCGAGCAGCACGCAGTCGATCCCCGGCGGGCTCGACAGCATCTCGGCGGCTTCGCGCAGCCGCTCGACGCGCGTCACGTCGACGTTCGGCGCCACCCCGGCGAGCAGCGACTCGACGAGCAGCGCGTCACCGGCGTCGTCCTCGACGAGCAGGAGCTGTATGGGGAAGGAGAGCGACATCGCCGGCTGAATCCTCGCACTCCTGACCCACAGCCCGCGAGGCCGAGCGGCCCGAGGACGGACGAATCGCTCAGGGCTTCCCGATGCTATTGGTCGACGAAGCGCTTCATCGTCTCGTACAGCAGCAGGACCCGCTCGATCTCCAGGCGACGCGACCGCCGCGCCTCGAACTTCCGCTCCTTGAGGAGAACGATGTCGAGCGGATCGACGGAGTGACCCGGGATGCGGTCCACCCATGTCCCCCAGCGCTCGTGGCAGCTCACCCACGGGGCGTCGAGCGACAGCGGACGATCGCCGTTTCCGCGCGCCTCGGAGAGCGCTCTTCGCAGGTCGCCGTCAAGCCGGTGCGCGAGCACGCCGCCGTAGTACTGCTTGAAACCGGATCCGCCCTGCCAGTCGAAGAGCGCATGCAGGAGCGACTCGCAGGCGATCTGCTCGAAGTCGGCGTCGACGCGCCAGTGCCGTCTGCGGGCGATCCCGTGCGCGTACGCCGACAGCAGCTCGTCCAGCTGCTGATAACACCCGCTGCAGCCGCACCAGGCCGCCACGTCGACGAGGTGCGAGGGGGATCCGGTGCGATTCGTCACTCTGCAGAGCCGCGCGTTGAGAAGCCGGCGCCGGCGCGCGCGGTGCTCGATGCGCCCGAGCGCCATGTCTTCGTCGCCGTCCGCGCCGGCCAAGCGCGCGGCGGCTCTGCGCAGGTCGACGTGCATGCCGTGCCGGCTGCCGGCGTCGCGGATGCGTCCGAGGCTGCGGACCCGCTCGCGCGGGTCACGCGTCGGGTCGCTCGCATAGCGCTGGGCCGACGAGGCGCCCAGCGCTATGCCGTGCTCGTCCGCGAAGGCACGCAGTTCACTCGGCGTGATGCGCGGACGCCCGACCGCCGACTTCTCCGTGCGCGACGGCATCAGCCGACAGGCCTCAGTGAAGTCGCCTCGCACTTCCGCGAACAGACGGGAGGCGGCGTCGAAGCTGAGCTCGCGTCGCAGTTCCGTCGCCGCGAGATCGACAAGCCGCGCCGGCAGCACGACATGCTCACGCGCCTTGGCGTAGCCGAAGCGGTCGTACAGCGACCGGGCCCGTGCGCGGCCGATCACGTGCCCGCGCTCGTATGCCAGGTCCACGAGCGCAGCGACCGGATCGGCTTCGTCGGCGACGCTCATGCCGCGACCGGGCCGTAGGTGCCACGGTCAGTCAAGCGCACGACGCCCCGATCGAGCAGCTCGGCGCACGCGATGCCGACGAGGTGCTCGGGCGCGCTCAGCGTGAGCGCGAGCCGGCGCTCGTCGAGCCCTCCCGGGTCGGCGGCGATCATGGCCGCGACCTCGCTCGCGAGCCCCTGCGCCGGCTTGCCGGCGAGCCTCCACGTTCGCGTGCGCCCCTCGCCTTCGAAGGCCACGAGCTGTCTCAGAACCAGCTTGTGCGCCCAGTCGGCGATCTCGACATAGGTGCGACCGGTCCGCTCGTGCAGCTGCTCGGAGGTGACCGGCGCGAGACGGCCGACCAGCCCGAGCAGCTCGTCGGGTCCGGTACACGACTCGATTCCACGCAGCCGCTGGCTTGTCGAGGCCGCGCGCGGCGCGCGGTAGAAGCGCCGCGACGCGGGACCCGTCGCCGACAGCTGCCCGGCGCGGGCGAGCGACTGGAGCTTGCGCCCCACCTTCTTCGGGTCGCCACCAAGCGCGGCAAGCACCTGCGCACGCCGGACCGGCCCATGTCTGACGACGTACTCGCACACCTGCGCGCGACTGGGGACGACGACGGCATCGCCTCCGCCCGGCCGCCGTCGCGGGTGCCTCCGTACGTGCGCCGCCGGTTCGGGCGGGTCGTCGCCGGTGCCGTTGGGCACGGCGTTCCCGCGGTACTGCTCCGCGGCGTACACCTGGATGCGGCGCGCGATCTCCGCCTCCCCCTGGCTCCGCTCAACCTCGGCGTCGATCGCGGACATCATCGAAATGGTCATGTCTGGAAACCTCCTCATAGTGTGGAAGGGTCCCCCCGGACAGCATCGAGAAATGCCGTTGTCTATTTACAGCGCACGGCTGCGATCCGCCATAAGGCACGTGCGGTTATGCCGCTCGTTGCGAAGAAAAGAAGCGCCAATGCACCGCATAAAGGTTTGATACGCGACCCGCGTGGCTACGCGACCGACGTCGCGGCCCGTCGGGCGGCCTTCTCCGCAACAGGCTGCGACGGGGGCCGGAGGCAGTCTGTGGGCGGGCATACCGGCTACGCCGGCCAGATGCGCTTGATGCCCCGCTCGTAGACGCCGTAGATGTACGGGCCGGGCTTCCGCGCAGCCTGGAGGATGCGGTGGCGGTTCTCGACGAAGCGCGCGGTCTGCTCGGCGGCGCGCAGCTGGGCGTTCGTCAAGCAGAAGGCGCGCACGCGCGCCTCGGTCAAGGCGTCGCGCTCAGCCGGTCGCCGGCGGATCGCGTCGTCCTTCATGAGGACGATCCACTCGTGGCGCCCTGCGTCCGCCAGCCAGCGGACGTCGGAGACCTGCTGGCCCTCCTCCTCGCCATAGACGGAGGAGAGCGTGTGCACCGCGAGCCCACAGGCTCGCAACGCCTCAGGGAGGTGCTTGCGACCGAGGCTTCGGTCGATGAACAGCTCAGGCGGCGGTACGCGTCGCGACACGGATCACGGCTTCGACCTCGCCTGCCGGAACCCCAAAGTCGTCGGCGATCTCCGCGACGCTGTCGCCCGCAACGAAGCGGTCGACGAGGTCCTCGACACGAGCCCCCCCGTGAACCACCAGCGGCAACCCGAACGCGATGCTCGGATCGACAACGACCTCCGCAGGCCCGTACGACGGCAGCCGCACACGCGAGGCCCACCCGTCCTCACCGTACGTGATCCGCCGCAGGTAGTCGCGCACGACCTCCGAGAACTGATGCTGCCCGGTGCGCACGACCACGAGCTGCAGCTCAAGCAGGTCGTCCGCCTCCCGCTCGGCGTAGTCGTAGAGCACCTCCGCACCGTCGGTGTAGAGGCTTCGCGACGCCAGCGCATGCTCGATCCCGATCGTCGCCTCCAGCGCCTGCACCGCCGGCCGGATGCGCTGAAGCGGCACTCCGGCCCGCCGGAACGCCGAGAGCACATACGCCTCGGCAAACCCGATGAACGGCACCGTCGCCTGCCGGCCGTGCGACGGGAAGCACGTAATCAGCGGCGCCTGCCTCCGCGGCGGCCGCGCCCACTCGTGGACCGTCGACTTCGGCACGTCGAGATACCCGGCCGTCTCGCGCAGCGTGAAGACGGCCTGGGCGACCCGCGGGTCATCGCCGCCCAGCACGGGGCGCCGCTGCTTCCGCTTGTCAGGTGCCGACGCGATCGCTCATCACCTCCGACGCGATGCTAGCCGCAGACGCGGCGTCGTCTCCCATGCGACCCCGCACCCCAGAGCCACGAGCCCCGCAGATCGCAGCATTCGAATAGTGGGGGAGCAGGTTCGACTTGGCGCACACGCCCGTGGTGACGGGCGTTCCGCGCCGCTGCCCCCCCTACGGTCTCCGAACTCCCCACCACCGGCGGGCGCTGTCCCCCTACTAGCTAGTAGACGCGGCCGGAAGTATCGGTCGGAATTCTGTGGAGGGGTCTGGGTGC
>CAZGJV010000063.1:0-9229 GCA_964525715.1 uncultured Conexibacter sp.
GCGGATCTGCTCAACGCGGCCTTCGACAGCCCGAGCCCGGCGATCAGGAAGGCGACGGCGAGCACGAGGCCGACGTCGAACAGGTTGACGAGCCCGTCGAGCGGGTCGCCGCTGTCGGCGTCGAGCTGGCCGTGGCGCCCCAGGCCGACGCGGCTCACGTCGCGTGGTCCCCGACCGCGGCGACGACGCGCTGGTGCGGCGGCGCGGCCGGCGCACGCTGCGCGACGGCGCGCTCGAGCGCGGCGAGGTCCTCGGTATAGACGCGCGTGCGCACGAGCGTCAGCGCGAACGCGCAGGTGCCGACGAGGATGCCCGCCACCGTCGCCGCGAACGCGATCTGGAGGTTGCCGGCGAGCTGCTGGAAGTCGCCGTCGCCGAGCGCGGCGAGGCCGGGCGCGAGCGGGATCAGCGTCCCCATCAGGCCGAGCGCCGGCCCGGCGCGCACGAGCATGCGCGTGCGGTCCAGCCGCCGCTGGATCCGCAGCTCGTAGTCGGCGAGCGCATGCTCGACCGCGTCCGGCCTGTCGGAGCGGACGGCGTCCGCGAGGTCGATCACGACGCGCTCGGCGAGCGGCCCGGGCGCGGCGCGCGCGACCCATGCCGCGTCGGCGGGGTCCACGAGCGCGCGGCGCGCGATCTCCTGCAGGCCGGGGTTGCTCGGCCGGATGCGGCGCCAGCTCTCGGTCGCGAGCTTGCCGACCTCCAGCGCCAGCACGCCGAGCAGCAGGACCGCGATGCCGTGGACGACGTTCTCCAGGCCGCCGGTGAGGCCGGCGAGCGCCTGCCCGAAGGTGTCGGCGGCCAGGACCGTCATCTCGCCCTGCCCGGCTTGAAGACGCCCTCGAAGTGCCAGTAGCCGGAGAAGTCGTTGAAGGGACCGCCGACGATCTGGCTGACCCAGGTGATCGCGTATCTGCGCGTCCTCGGGTCGTAGGTGCCGGTGAGCGCGCGCGTCTTGCCGGTCAGCTTGCCGTTGGGCTTCGGCGCGCCCTGGTTGAAGTAGATCGAGTTCCAGGAGGCGGTGAAGCTGCGCAGGTCGCCCGTCAGCCTGCGTCCGTTCGCCGTGATCGTCGGGTAGGTCGCGACTCTCGCGCCGCTCTGCAGGTCGGTCGGCGCCGTCGAGAGGCTGAACTTGATGCCGGCGAACGGCAGCGGCCGCACGATCCGATTGGCGAGCGCGAAGCCGTTGGGCGCGAACGCCGGCGTCGGCTGCGGCTGGTAGGAGCCGGTGCGCAGGCCGCCGTCGATGCCGGGCTTGAAGAGCGTGTAGGTCTTGTCGCTCGCGGTCGAGTCGGAGTTCTGGAAGAACGGGCCCTTCGTCGGATTCCCGTTCGGGTAGATCATGCGGAAGTACGACCCGCTCACCCTCTTCCCCTTCTGCTTTCCCGGGGCGATCTGAAACGTGCCGACGAGCGGCGTCTTGGCGGCCGCGGCCACGCCGGGCGCGAGCACGAGCGCGGCGAGCGTCGCGAGCGCTGCGAACGCAGTGAGGGCGGTGGAGCGGCGGGACATGGTCCTCCTCGGTGGGGTCGTCGTGGTCATGAGGCGTCGAACGAGTAGACGCGGGCGACCGGCTCGGGCGCCGGCCTGCGATCCGGCATGTCGTCGGACGGCTCCCGGCCGGCGAGCGCGACTCTCATGCGCGGCGGAGCGGGCCTGCGGCCGGCGGCCAGCGCGAGCGCGATCAGCAGCAGCCCGGGGACGACGAACAGCCACGGGAAGAGCGCGAACGGCGGCAGCGCCGCAACCGCCTCGTAGTTGCCGACGTTGTCGCTCATCACGCCGATCATCGGCGTCAGGTCGTTGAGGATCGCCGTCCAGCGCGCCTGCAGCCGCATCGACGCGGGCAGCTCGCGCCGCAGGCGGGCGTCGCTCCAGCCGCGCGCCGTCAGCTTCGGCACCAGGTCGGTGCGGATCGCGCCCTGGCCGACCGCGATCGTGCCGAAGTCGCCCTGGACCGCCTGCACCGTCGCGCGCGTCTCGATCGGCTTGAACGCGGCCACCATGCGGCCGCCCTCCGGCGCGCGCGTGAACATCTGGAAGACGACCGGCGCGAGCACGAGGCCGACGCCCAGCGCGATCGCCGCGCGTCGCAGCGGGATCCACGTCGCCGGCCGGCGCGCGCCGACGAGCAGCCCCGCGAGCGCGAGCGCGATCAGCAGCGCGCCGGGCGCGACGAAGAACCACGGGAAGAGCGTGAACGGCGGCAGCGCCGCGACCGCCTCGTAGTTGGTGCGGTTGCGCTCGATCGTCCCGAGCAATCTCGTGAAGGTCGCGTTCACGGCCGGCCACTGCTGCGAGAAGAGCGCGACGGACGGCGCCTGCGTGAGGAACCGCTGCCGGCGCAGCTGCGCGTCGGCGACGCCGGGCACGAAGATCTGCGGCGCGCGCGTCAGCGCCTCGCTCGCGTACGCGTCGACCTGACGCACGTCGCGCTGGAAGCCGGCGATCCGCTCGGCGCGCATGTAGGGCGCGAAGGCCGCGACCATCTTCGCGCCCCGCGGCGCGCGCTGGAACATGTGCGTCGCCGCCGGCAGCGCGAGCAGGCCGAGGCCGAGCGCGAGCATGAGCGCAAGCGGCCAGCGGCGCCGCGCGACGAGCGGCCGGCCGCTCGCCGCGTCGCGCACGCCGACGCCGGCGAGTACGGCCGCGCGACGCACGACCGGCCACGCGACGCGCTGGGCGGCGAGCAGCCCTTCGGTCGCGGCCGGGCGGGCGCCGCTGGGGCGCGGCCGCAGCCGCTCGATCAGCGCGCCGGCGAGCGTGAGCAGCGCGAGCAGGCAGCCGACGTACAGCGTCGCGCGCTGGCGGTTCGTGAGGCCCTTGTCGTCGGCGCCGGCCTTCGTCTTCAGCGCCGGTCCCGAGGCCGCTCTGACGACCGCGCCGCTGACCTGGGCGCCGCCCGTCGTGGATTCCGCGGACGACGCGCTAGTGCGCCGGCGCCCGGCGGCGCTGCTCGGGGATGCGGCGCTGCCGGCCGTCCTGCCGCCGCCGGCGACGGCCCTTCTGAAGGCGCCCGGATCGGCGGTCGCGCCGCCCGTCGCGTGGCCGCTCGCGCCGCTCGTGCCGCTGCCGCTCGACTCGCGCCGCTGGCTGTTGTCGTGCTTGGCCCGCTCGTCGGCGGCCACTCTCCTGCGCGCCGCGTCTGGGCCGCCGGTGGTGGGTGGGATGGCCGGGAGCACGAACGAGAAGCCGTCGAGCGAGGGGAACGCCTCGGCGGTCTCGACCGTCGACGGGGGCGTCTGGCTGTAGATCCCTCCCTGCGAGGTGAGGCCGCCGCTCGTCTGCTGCTGGTATTGCGTGAGCCCCTGCGCGACCGACTTGCCGGTCGGCGTGCGCAGGGTCGGCAGGCCGAAGGCCGCGAGCGCCTGGATCGTGTAGGCGGTGGCGGCGACCGACCCGCCGGCGCTCGCCTTGTCGACGCGCGTGGAGGCGGCGATCGAGCCGTCGTTGACCTGCGCGGCATGCAGGTAGGCGAGGCCGCTCTCGACCTGCGGCGTCTGCCGATCGGCGGCGCCGGTCGCCGCCAGCGCCTGCAGCACGAGCGCGGTGGAGGCCGAGTCGGCGTTGCCGTCGGGTCCCCAGGCGCCGTCGGAGGTCGTCGTCGCGAGCAGCGCCCGGGCGATCGACTGCGCGGTCCGGCGCGCGCCGGCAGTCCCGGCCGACAGCAGCGCGAAGATCGCGAACGCGGCGCCGCGCGGACTCGCCTGCACCGCCTGCTGGCTCGAGCGCGCGACGACCTTGTCGAGCGGATTGCCGAAGGCGGCCGCGCCGAGTCTGCTCGAGCTCTGCACGAGCGCCAGCAGGCTCACCTCCTCCAGCGACGCGAACGCGCCGAGATGACCGGTGAGGTAGTCCTCGGCGCTGTCGCCGTTCTTGAGGAACTCGTCGCGCGGGTTCCTGCCGGCGGCCAGCAGCGCGACCGACGCCCACAGCGTCGAGAGCGCGTCCGAGGCGCCGCCCTTCTTCGCCCCGAAGCCGCCGTCGGAGTTCTGCGCGGCCTCGATGAAGCCGACCGCGCGCGAGGCGTTGCCGCCGGCGGCCGCGCCGGCGGCGAGCGGCCCGGCGAGCAGCGCGACCGCGGCGGCGAGGACGAGCAGCCGTCTCACGGCGCCGGAGCCAGCGGCTCCCGGTCGGCCCAGATGTCGCCGCAGCGCTCGCACACCTCCGCCGGGATCACCCCGAGCCGCATCAGCAGCGCGAAGGCGCGGCAGCCGAGGCAGATCCCGAAGACCGACTCGAGCGTCGCCGCGACGACGAGCGCCCCGAGCACGACGTAGCCCGCCGTCGCGAGCCCGAGCACGAACAGCAGCGTGGCGGCCGCCGAGAACGTCAGGCCGATCGCCTGCGCGAAGCGCTTCGGCGGCCCCGCCACGAGCTTCGGCGCAAACGGCAGCCGCGGCACGATCACCCTGCTGGCGAGCAGCGCGAGCGGACTGAAGCGCGGCCCCGAGAGGACGCGCAGCAGGAACCCGCCGGCGATCGCCGGCGCCAGCCACGGCTGCTGGAGGACGATCGCCGCCAGCGACAGCAGCACGACGCCGCCGGCGACGACGCGCGCAGTCACCTCGTTGACCGGGTTCGGGAAGGACACGAACGAACGCGTCATCGGCTCGTCCTGTCCATGGTCATGGCGAAAAACATTACCACCTTCTTGATCGGATTAGTGTGCTTTGGACCAGTCCGTCATCGCACCACGCGCACGGTTACCGTGTCGACCAGCGTCCTGGCGCCGAGCGCGATGCGCACCTTGACGCGGTAGGTCCCGGGCTTCGCGGTCGCCCCGACGTGCAGCGGCAGCGACACCGTCCCCGTCGCCCCCGCCTTCAGCCCCTTCACCGCCACGGCCTTCACACGTCCGGCGCGCAGCCCCTTCGGCGCTCTGAGCGAGGCCGACGTCTTCGCCAGGCTTCCGCTCGTCGCGTTCTTCAGCGCGAAGCGCAGGGACGCCGTCCGCCCTCGCTTGACCTTCACGCTCGCGTTCTTGGCGGCGAACGTCACGACGCCGTTCTTCCCGTTCGCGCCGTTTCTGCCGGCGGGCCCGGGCGCACCCGCGGGACCGGCCGGGCCGGCCGGGCCCGCCTCGCCCTGCGGCCCGCCCGTCGGCGCCACGCCGAAGCCGTCGAGCGGCACCTGCGCGACTTCGTTGTCGCTGTCGATCACGAGCGTCGCGTCGCGCTCGCCGAGCCCCGACGGCGCGAAGCGGACGTCGATCCCCAGCGGGTAGCCGCCGGCCGCGAGCGTGAGCGGCAGCTCCGGGTCGGGGCCGAGCGTCGCGATCGACGTGCCGACGACGAGGAAGTCGCGCGCGTTCGGCCCGGTGAGGTGGATGCGACGCACCGTCGCGGGATCGCCGACCGCCCCCACCCATGTCGTCTGCGGCGGGCCGATCGAGCCGACCTCCTGCGAGAAGAATCTCGTGTCCGAGTCGCCCGTCGCCTGCAGCGTCAGCGTCGTGAGCGCGAGCTCGTGGTTGCCGGTGCTGCCGCTCGCGAGCCACGGCACGTTCCTGAGCGTGCCGACGCGCTGCGGGATCTCGGCGTGCAGCGCCGGGTCCTCCGTGCCGGCCGGGTACGGGAAGGCCGACGTGACCGGGCCGCCGAGCTGGCTGGAGTCGTCGTAGCCCCACGCGTAGACCTGGCCGTCGCTCGTGATGCCGTAGGTCGCCAGCGACCCGGCGACGATATCGGTGAAGCTCGGGTAGACCGGGAAGCCGCCGAGGTCGGCCGGGTTCGGAGCGGTCGGGGTCGTGACGTCGGCCGCACCGTTGCCGAGGCCGAGCTGGCCGCCTTCGTTCGCGCCCCAGGAGAGGAAGCTGCCGTCGTCCAGCAGTGCGTAGGCGGTGCCCCAGCCGGCCGTGATCGAGACGACGTGCGGCCCGCCGGTCGGGATGCCGCTCACGAGCACGGGGTCCGCCCGCGGCGTCGTCGTGCCGTCGCCCAGCTCGCCGTATTCGTTGGCGCCCCACGCGGCGACGGTGCCGTCGTCCAGCAGCGCGTAGTCGTCCTCGTAGCCGGCGACGATCTGCGTCGCTCTTCTGCCGGCGGGCAGTCTCACCTGCACCGGCACGGCGGTGTTGCCGGCGTCGGCGGCGGTCTGGCTACCCAACGTCGCGCTGTCGCCCCACGCCCAGACGGTGCCGTCGCTTTTGAGCGCGAGCGCCGAGTACAGGCCCGCGCTGACCGCTGTGACGCCGCTCAGGCCCGCGATCGGCGTGGGATCCCAGACCGATGCGCCGTTGCCGACTCCGCCGACGCGGTTGTCGACGCCGGCCGCCAGGTGGCGGTTGTGGCCGAACGCGAGGACCGTGCCGTCGCCCTCGAGCACGAGCGCCGCGTCCCCGCCGGCCGCGACGGAGCTCGCGCCCGCCGTGCCGGGGATCGGCATCAGCGTGCTGCTCACGCCCGGGTTGGCGGCGCCGAGCCCGAGGCCGCCGTTGGCGCCGTCGCCCGCGGCGTAGACCGCGCCGGGCGTGACGACGAACGTGTGGTCGGTCGAGACGGAGGCCCCCGTCGCTGTCAGGCCGTCGATGCCGACGACCGCCGACGGCGGGGAGGAGATCCCGCCGTTCGCGAGCTTGCCGACGCTGTTCTCCCCCCACGAGACGACCTGCGTGCCGGCCGGCGCCGCGGCGGCCGCGGCCGCGAAGCAGGCCAGGGCGACGACGACCGCCAGCGCCGCCGGGGCGCCGGCGCGCGTGAGCCCGCGGCGCCGCGACGGGCCCCTGCGGGGAGAGACGAGCTGCATCGGAGATCCCTTCTGTCGTGTGCGGAGACGGGGCCGGCTCGGACGAGCCGGCCCCGCGATGGCGTCCATGGGCGACGTGGCCGCCCGCTTAATTCATAGTACGGTGCCCTCGATGTGCCAGTTGCCTATGAAGCCCCTGAACGGTCCTTCGGTTATCGGAGCGCTCCAGTCGAGGACGATTCTGCTCGGTCTTAGCGAGAATGACGTCACCGTGACTGCTCTCGAGCCCTGGTTGAACGTCTGGCTGTTCCAGTACGCGGTCCAGGCTCCCAGGTCGACTAGTATTCTCCCGGCTGTTAGGTCTACTAGTATGCTCGGGAGGTCGTTCGTCGCTCTGGTGATGGGGTCGACTCTCGGCGTCGCGACGCTGAATAGCACGCCGTCGAACAACGTCGGCTGTATGATCGAGCTGGTCAGCGAGTTGCCTCTTGCGTCGAACGCCGGCGACGCCGCCTCGGTGTACGCTAGGAGCGCCAGCCCCGTCGAGCCCGCTGTGAGCAGCGTGTACGTCCTGCCGGTGCTCGAGTTCGTTATGGGCGTGCCTCTCGCTTCTCTCATGATGAAGGTCGAGCCCGTGACTATGCCGCCGGCGTCGCTTCCGCTCGTGATTAGGATTATTCTTCCGTATAGGACTAGCGTTGCATGAGCGGCCGTTGCGGCGAACGCTGCGGTCAGGGCCAACAGCGCCGCCACGAGCATGGCGACCTTCCCGGGCGCCCGGCGAAGCGCGGGCGTGGATCTGCTCACTGCGATCACATCCTTTCGATGTGGTTCTGTGCCACCCCCATGGGTGACACGACGATCGAGGACCGGCCCGTTCACCCTCCCGCAGGCGTGAACGTTCCGATCAGATGCCACGACCCGGTGAAGCCGTTGAACGGGCCGGTGACGATCAAGCTCTTCCAGTTGAGCACGTAGCGCCTGGTGGCGGCGTCGTACGTGCCGGTCAGGGTTGTGGTCATGCCAGGCGTGCCGCCGTCGGGCTTGGGCGTGCCCTGGTTGAACGAGTTGCCGTTCCACTGCGCGGCCCACGCCGTCACCTGTCCGCTCAGTCTGCCGCCGTCGGCGTGGATCTGCGGGAGCGGGTCCGCGACGCCCAGCTGCGGGTCGACCGACGCGCTGACGATGCTGAAGTACTGGCCGAAGAAGTCCGTCGGCTGGATGATCTCGTTCGCCAGCGCGGCGCCACCGCCCGAGAACGCGGGCGTCGGCGGCGGCTGGAACGCGTCGGTCCGCAGCCCGCCGTCCGTCCCGGGGTCGAGCAGCGTGTACGTCTTGTCGCCGGCTCTGGAATCGGCGTTCACGAACGGGGTGCCGGTCGGCGTCAGCATCTGAAACCACGACCCGACGATCCCGCTGACCTGCGAGACGCCGGCGTCGATGTGGAAGGTGCCGACGAGTGGGGTGCCCTGGGGCGCGCCGGGGCCGCCGGGCGCGCCGGGGCTCCCGCCGCCCGAGCCAGGCGTCGTCCCGCCGCCACCGCCGGGCAGGGACGATCTCGGTCTGGCGCTGGGAGACCTGACGGTCAGCGCGCGGGCGAGCGGTCTGCCCGACGGCCTGCCGGCGATCGTGACGCGCACCGCGAGCGAGATGCGCCCCTGCAGCTTCGTCCTGCGCGTCAGCTTGAACGAGAATCTCCGGTCGAGTCTGGTGGAGAAGCGCTCGACCTTGCGCCTGGCGTCCTTCAGCGTGAACGCGATGCTCGTGCGGCCGCGCTGGGCGGCGGCGCGGCCGGGCAGCGCGGCGTGGCCGGCGATCGTCAGCCTCTGCCCGACGACCTTCAGCTGCGTCAATGCCAGGCGGGCGCCGGTCGGTCTCGCCGGGTGGGAGGCGCCTGCTGCGCCGGCGGCGCCCGCCCACAGCGCGAGCGACAGGAGCAGGACAGCGCCGAAGATGCGGAGCACGGCTGGCGACTGGGAGGACGGGAGGTACACGGTTCGAAAAACAATAGCACTTTCCCGACCAAGTTGGTGGAGAATAGGTGGGCCGGAACGACAATTGCGGCGATTTGCAGGCAGATGTCGCTCCGCTGCGGAACCCCGCCGCCGGCCGCTCGATCGCAACCGGCCCGGCCGGCAGCACCACCACGAGACGGGGCCGGCTCGCGTGAGCCGGCCCCGGACGTGCGTTTCACCGAGGGCAGTGCGATCGCGCCACCCCTTGGAGGACTTAATGTAGATGGGTGAGCGTACCCTCGACGTGCCAGCTGCCTGTGAAACCCGTGAACGGACCGGAGGTTATGGCCGAGCTCCAGTCGAGCACGATTCTCCTCGATATCGGGTTGTACGAGGTCGCGTTGAACAGCGCGCCCTGGTTGAAGGACTGGTCGTTCCAGTACGCGGTCCAGGCACGCAGGTCGACGCTTATCGTGGGTGTCGGGTAGCTCAGGTGGACGACGATCCTCGGGACCGGGTTGCCGCTCGGCGCGGCGACGCTGAATAGCACGCCGAAGAACGCCGTCGGCTGGATGATCGTGTCGGCG
>CAZGJV010000064.1:0-8978 GCA_964525715.1 uncultured Conexibacter sp.
TCTGCGGAGACGCTCGCGTCGGTCGGTGCGGCGTCCACGGGCGCCGCTTCCGCCGGCGCCGCGTCGGGCGAGGTCGCTTCCCATGCGGTCGCGTCCGGCAGGGTCGGGTCGGATGGCGTCGCGGACGCGTCTTCCGGGTACCAGTCGCTCCATGACCAGTCCGACGCCGTTGCGTTTTCGAGCCAGTCGCTGTTGGACGCCTGATCCTGCCAGGCGGAGCTGTCCGCGCTCGCCGCGGAGCCCGCGTCCGCTGGCGGCTGGGCGTCGCTTTGCGGAACCTGCCCGAGTGGCACGGGATCGTCCGCACGGGCGACTTGGCTTGACATAAGCACTGTGAATGGACACACGGCGACGGCGCACATGACGGCGACCATCGCCTTGCGACCCATGGCGGCCGGAACCATGGTGTTTCCCCTTGTCGAAGGCGAGCGAGCGATGATGAGTACCGGCTGACCGGGGACCGGGTCAAGCCGGTACGTCTGCGTACCTTAACGTCTGTGCGCCAACTGGCCGGCGCGATGACCGCTGGGCCGCGCCCATGCTCCGGGACGTACAATCCTTGGCCGTGACTGCTCCTGACCCCCCGATCGTCCCGCGTCCGGATCCCGGCTGGGAGGACGCGCTCGTCCAGCTCGAGACCCGCGGCCGGGTCGCGATCGCCTGGCTCGACCACCGTCCGGCGAACGCCCTCTCACCCGAGACGGTCGACGCGCTGCGGCGCGCCTGGGACGCGCTCGACGGCAGCGCCGTGCGGGCGCTCGTGATCGCCTCCGCGAACGCGCGGCTGTTCTGCGCCGGCGCCGACATCAAGGCCTTCACGGCGATGGACGAGGCGACGGGCCGCGCCTACGTCGCCGGCACGCATGAGCTGCTGCGCGCGTTCGAGCGCAGCTCGATCGTCACGATCGCGGCGGTCAACGGCCTCGCGCTCGGCGGCGGGTGCGAGCTTGCGATGGCGTGCGACCTGCGCATCGCCGCCGCCTCGGCGCGCTTCGGCCAGCCGGAGATCAAGCTCGGGATCATCCCCGGCTTCGGCGGGACCCAGCGCCTCGCCCGCCTCGTCGGCCCGGCGAAGGCGCTCGAGCTGAACCTCGTCGGCGACCCGATCTCCGCGCAGGACGCCGCGGCCTGCGGGCTCGCGAACCGCGTCGTGCCCGACGAGGAGCTGCTCGAGACCGCGCTCGCGCTGGCGGAGACGCTCGCCGCGCAGGCGCCGCTGGCCGTCGCGCAGATCAAGCGCGTGTCGGCGAACGTCGACCTCGACGCCGGGATAGCCGCCGAGCAGGCGGCCTTCGCGGAGGTGTTCGCCTCCGCGGATGCGAGCGAGGGCATCGCGGCCTTCCTCGAGAAGCGCCCGCCCGCCTTCACGGGCCGCTGACCGGCCTATCCTCAGGTTGAGCCTGAGGGTGAGAGATCGCTCGCGATCCGCGACCGCAGCGCCGCTTCCAGACGCTGCAGGGCAGCCGCGAGCGTCTCGCTCGCCGCAGGTGGCATGACTCCGCCGAGCGCGTCGTCTGCGAGCGCCGCGACCGCCGGCCGCAGCTCGCGCAGCTCGTCGAGCCGTCTGGCCATGTCGGCGGAGGAGCCCGCCGCGGGCGCCAGCTCGGCGAGCGCCGCGTCGAGCGCCGTCCGCAGCTGCAGGGCCGCCTCGCGCAACTGGCCGTGGTCGAGGTCGTGCCGCGCGCGCAGCGCCAGCTCCTCGCAGGCGAGCGGCTCCGCGTGCCCGCCCAGCAGCGCGGCGAGCCGCTCCTGCGGTCGCAGCCCGGCGACGCGCCGGCGCCGGCCCGGGCGCGCCGGCGGCAGCTCGCGGGCGGCCGTCCAGCGGCCGTCGGCCACCTGCTCCCCGGCGCCGTAGCCGGCCCGCACGGAGAGCGCCTGCGTGAGCGCCGGCTCGTGCACGGCGGGATCCGCGTCGGCGAGTCGGTGGGCGCGCACCGCGCGCGCCACGTGCGCGAGCGCCCGCTCGGCGTCCTCCTGGCCCGCGTCGGCGAGCCAGCGCTCAGCCTCGGCGGCGCTCACCGGCGCGGCGTCGACGACCGTCGCCCGCGCCGTCGTCACGGGCACGGGTGGGGGCTGCGGCGCGACCGCGCGGGCGCGCCGGCCGCGTAGCCGCCGCCGCTCGGTTGCGCCGAGCGTCGCGAGCACGAGCACGTGCGACGGCGGCGCGTCCGCCGCCGCGCGCACGACGTAGCGCCCGTCTGCGGGACCGAGCGCCCACGGGAACTCGAACTGCACGAAGCGGAAGGCGCGCCGCTCGTCCGCGCTGTCCGCGGCGGCCGGCACGGCGGCCGCGTCAGTCGCCGGGGCCGTCCTTGATCGCGTACTTCGAGGCCTGCTGCGGGACGACCGGGTTCGGGATCGACGCGAGCTGCTGGACCAGCTTGGTCCACTGGCTCGGCTTGAGGATCGTCTGCAGCTTCTGGTCGCCGAGCAGGCTGCCCGCGGGGTGGAAGCCGACGTGGATGTGGTTCCAGTGGTCGGGCAGCGCGAGCGTGTTGTCGGCCCCGGGGTAGGTCATCAGGCTGATGATCTGGTGCGGCTTCATCGCGCCCTGGAGCGTCAGCAGCCGGCGGATCGTGATGTCAGTGATCGAGCCGGAGCCTTGGTGGCCGGCGATCGGGATGCCGTTCACGGCGGCGATGTCGACGGCGTCGCCGGTCGAATGCTCGGAGACGTTGCCGGACGTCGTGAGGTAGCTGTGGCCGCACTCGAGCGCACTGACCGTCGGCTTGAGGCCGCTCGCCACGAGGAACTCGAGCGTCGCGAGTACGCGCCGGTCGATCCGGCCGGCCGCGATGTCCTGGCGGCCGCAGGCGTAGATGTCGACGTTCGGGTCGGCGAGCACGCGCTGCTGGAGCTGCTCCTTGCTCATCAGCAGCACCTGGCCGATCGACGGACCCGCGCCGTTGGCGGCGGTGAACGCGTTCTTGCCGTTCGCGCGGTAGATCGCGGTCGACTCCAGCAGCTTCCAACCGTCGAGGATCGGCTTCGGGTCCACCAGCGGCGCGCCGCGCCCGGCGGGGCGGATCGAGAACTCGACGTGCGGCGCGAGCGCCGGGTCGGTCTTGCCGATGCGGCCGAGGATCGTCCCCGCGATCACGGAGGAGCCGGCCTGCAGCGGCTTCAGCACGTAGTCGCGCGGGTCGAGCTGGAGCGCCCCGGTGAAGTAGCCGTTGAAGCTCTGCAGCGGCTGGCCGAGCTCGGCGAGCTGCTGCTTGCCGCCGGCGGAGTAGGCGGCGGGCCGTTCGGGGTGCGCGAACAGGCGCTCCTTCGTGGAGGATCCCGACGCGGTCGTGTCGGCGCCGGCCTGCCCGCCCGACCCGCTCGTCTGCGTCTGCATCTGCGGGGCGGCGGCCGGGGCTCTGGCGGCAGTCGGCTGCGCGCCGGCGGTGGCCGGGACAGTTGGCTTCGCGTCGGGCTTCGGCAGCTCCAGCTCGGTGTTCTTCGCCGCGTTCGCCGACTGCGACTCCGGCTTCGGCACCGGGTACCGGCTTGCGACCGAGGCCAGGTGGCCGTACGTGTAGCGGTTGCCGTAGACGTCCTCGAGCACGACGAAGTTGCCCAGCTGCGGGTTCTGGCCGAGCTTCACGATCTTGCCGTCGTTGACGGCGATCACGGGGGCACCCGCTCTGGCGAAGATGTTGATCGAGCGGCGCGCCGGGTTCCCGTCGACCGGCACGGCGGCGTTGCCGCTGCGCACGCGCCGTGTCGCCGTCTTCGTGTTCAGCCCGTCCGCGTAGGTCGCACGCGCGGCGACGGGGAAGTGGCCCTCCGTCAGGCCGGTCAGCGAGCCGACGAGGTCGGCCGGCATGCCGCCGATGACGCGGGCGCGCAGCAGCACCGACTGGACGTACCAGTCGGCGTGGTTGTAGGAGAAGATCGCGCGCGAGAGGTTCGTGGCGGCGCCGGCTGCCTTGAGGTAGCGGGCCGCGGCGAAGATCGCGTCGACCGGGTTGTACGGATCCTTCACGCCGTCGCCGTTGGCGTCGACGCCGTACGTCGCCCAGCTCGACGGCATGAACTGCATCCAGCCGATCGCGCCGGCGCTGGAGACCGACAGGTTGCGCCCGTAGTCGGTCTCGATCTCGTTGATCGCCGCCAGCACCTGCCACGGCACCGAGTACTGGATGCCGGCGGCCTGGTAGATCGGCAGCAGGAAGGGCGGGATGCGGAAGTTTTCGATGAAGAAGTTCGGCACGCCGATCGGGGCCGGCCCGAGCGGCGCGACCGTGAAGCCGGGCGCGGAGGGGGTCGGCGCGGCGCCGGTCTGGGTCTGCGTCGTCGTGGTGGTCGAGCCGCTCGCGTCCTGGAGCGTGCCCTGACTGCCGCCGGCCGACTGCGTCGTCGTCGGCGGGACGGCGACCGCGGAGCCGGAAGTCTCACCCTTAGGTTGACCCTTTGGCTTGACGACGCCGCCGACGTCGGGACCGATGGTCGTCGTGGGCGTCGTCGCTCCGGTGGTCGCCGGGCCGGCGATCGTCGTCGGCGGCCCCGTGATCGTGGTCCCGGTGCTCGCCGTGGTGGTCGCGACCGTCGTCACGGGCGGCGCCGCGCTCGCGAGCTCTGAGACGCTCACGACGGGCATCCCGAGGTCCGGCAGCGGGATGCTCGAGACGGGCGTGCCGGCCGGGGCGTCGACCGTCAGCGTCACCTGCCTGCCGCCCATCAGCGTCACGAGCAGGCGCCGCGGCTCGGCGGTCGCGGGACCGGACAGGAGCGCCAGCAGCAGCAGCGCGATCGTGCAGATCAGCGCGGCGATGCGAAACGGCTTGCTCCTCATACGGCTGTCGAGCTCCTCACGCACGGCCGCCTGCGCGGCCCGGTCGAACGACCGCCGCGTCGGCGATCTCCCTGGACGCTACCGAGTGACCTTGACGTATGCAAAGAAGAACCCGCGTGTTTGTAGATGGCTTGGACCGCGCGTTGCACAGGTCCATAGACCATCGGCGCACGCAACGCAGCCCTTGAGTACCACACCCAATCCGCCAGGACCGTAAACGACCCGTTTAAAGCCGCCGTGAAGCTGCCGTGAAGGCTGCGGGCGGTCGCGCACGGCTGCCGGCGGTCGTGGCGGAAGGGCTGCGCTATGGTCCGCCGCGCCCGCGACCCCGACCCCGCGAGGGGGGACGATGACCAGCGACACCACCGCCAACGACGGGCTCCGCGCCCGCATCTCACGTCAGAGCGAGGACGCCCTCGGCCGCCTCGCGCAGGAGCTGCTCGAGAGCCCCTTCGTGACCGGCGCGATCTCGAGGGCGTTCGACGCGCGCGAGAAGGCGGCGCAGGCGCAGGAGGTCGCGATGGGCGCGCTCAACCTGCCCTCCGCGGGCGACCTCGAGCGGCTGACGCGCCGCGTGCGCTCCGTCTCGCAGCGGCTCGAGGGCGTCGAGGACGCGCTCGACCGCGTCGACGAGCGCGTCGGCGCGATGGGCGGCGCGAGCGCGTTCGACCAGCGCCTGACAGCGATCGAGGGCCAGCTGTCCGCGCTCGCCGCGCAGCTGGCCGACGTCGCCGGTCAGATCGGCACGCCGGCAGCCACAAGCTCCGCGCCGGTCGCTCCCGCGACCGGCAGACCCACGCGCACGCGCGCGGCCGCGGCAGGCAAGCGCGCGGCCGCCGCCAGAAGATCCTGACGCTCGGCGTCAGGCTGAGAGCGCCGCCACGGCGATCCGGCCGATCCGCTGCGCGGCGGTCTCCATCGCCTCGGCGTCGATGCGGCCGCGCGCCGGGCCGAGCAGGTCGCTGACCGCCAGCACGCAGCCGGCCTGCACGCCGCGCAGCGTCGCGAGCCGGAAGACGGTGGCCGTCTCCATCTCGATCGCCAGCGCATCGCCCGGGGGCGGGTCGGCGTGCTCGCCCTCGACGTCGTAGAAGAGGTCGGTCGTGACGACCGCGCCGCTGCGCGCGCCGCCGTCGCCCGCCGCCGCGGCGAGCAGCGCCGCCGTCAGCTCCGCGTCGGCCGCCGCGCGCTCGCCGGCGCCGAGCGCGCGGCTCGTGCCGTCCGCGCAGACCGCCTCGGCCGCGACGATCGCGTCGCCGAGCGCGAAGCCGCCGGCGAGCGCGCCGCAGGTGCCCACGCGCACGAGGCGCCTCGCGCCGAGCCGGATCAGCTCCTCGATCACGATCGCCGCGCTCGGCCCGCCCATCCCGGTGCTCTGGATCGTCAGCGGCGCGCCGTCGTCCGCCGTGCCCGTGTAGCCCCACAGGCCGCGGTTGTGGTTGAACATCTTCGGCTGTTCGAGCAGCGACTGTGCGAGCAGCAGCGCGCGCCCCGGGTCGCCCGGCAGCAGCACGCGCTCGGCCAGCTCGGCGGTCGGGTGGACGTGCAGCGCGGCGGTCACGGCCGGCGAGGATAGAGGTAGGCTGCGGCGCACGATGAGCGCGTTCAAGTCGCCCAAGGAGTTCCGCGAGGTGATCGACCGCATCTTCGCGCTGATGGACGAGGATCCGGAGATGGGTCCGCGCCTGCGCGACGCCGACGTGCCCCAGCGCTTCGAGTTCGAGGACGTCGACCTCGTCGTCAACGTCCGCGCCGCGACGCCCGAGGAGGACGCCAACCTCGTGTGGGTGTGGAGCGACGACGTCGCGTGGGAGCCGAAGGTCTGGATGAAGATGTCGGCCGAGACGGCGAACCGCTACTTCCAGGGCAAGGAGAACATCGCGCTGGCGATCGCGCGCCGGCGCATCAAGACCGGCGGCGACGTGAAGGCGGCGCTCGCGCTGATCCCGATCACGAAGCCCGTCTTCGCGCATTACCACGAGCTGGTCGAGCGCGAGTACCCGCACCTCGCGGTCTGAGCGCCGCGGCGGTCCGCCGGCCTGCGCGGCTTACACTGCGGATGCGATGGAGGCCGATCGCGTGCTCGAGCAGGTGCGCGCCGGGGGGCTGCTTCCCGCCGGCGGGTCCGTCGTCGTGCTGCTGTCGGGCGGGCGCGACTCCGTCTGCCTGCTCGACGTCGCGGTCCGGCTCGCCGGCGAGGAACGGGATCGCGTCGGCGCCGTGCACGTCAACTACGGGCTGCGCGACGAGGCCGTCGACGACGAGGACCACTGCGCCGCACTGTGCGAGCGGCTGGGTGTCGCGCTGACGGTCGAGCGCCCGCGCCGGCCGGAGGCCGGGGGGAACATCCAGGCGTGGGCGCGCGACGTGCGCTACGCGGTGGCCACGAGGCTTGCGCTCGCGCGCGGGACGGACACGTCGGTCGCCGCCGGCCACACCGCCGACGACCAGGTCGAGACGATCCTCTACCGGCTCGCCTCCTCGCCCAGCCGCCGCGCGCTGCTCGGCATGCGCCCGCGCGACGGGCTGCTCGTGCGCCCCCTGCTCGCCGTCACGCGCGCGGACACGACCGCCTACTGCGAGCAGCGCGGGCTCGCCTGGCGCGACGACGCGAGCAACGGCGGCGTCAGATACGCGCGCAACCGCGTGCGCCACGGGCTCGTGCCCGCGCTCGAGCAGATCCACCCGGCCGCGGCGGCGAACGTGCTGCGCACCGCCGCGCTGCTGCGCGACGAGGGCGAGGTGCTCGACGCGCTCGTGACCGAGCAGCTCGACGAACGCGCCGGGCGCCTGGAGATCCCGCTCGAGCGGCTCGGCGGGCTGCCGCCCGCGCTGCGGCGGCTCGTGGTGCAGCGACTCGCCGACGGCGCTGCCGGCAAGCTCGTGCCGGGCGCGGCGAAGCACGCCGAGGAGGTCGCCGCGCTGCGCCGCAGCGGCCGCGCGCTGCTCGACCTCGGCGGCGGCGTGCGCGCGGTCGCCGAGCGCGGGGTGCTGCACGCCGAGCGCGGCTGACGGCGGCGCGCCGTAGACTGCGCGCCCACATGGGCGACGCGCCGATCGGTGAGATCCTGGTCCAGCCGGACGACCTGCAGCACCGCGTCCGCGAGCTGGGGGCGGAGATCACCCGCGACTACGCCGGCAGAGAGCCGCTGCTCGTGTGCGTGCTGAAGGGCGCGGTCTTCTTCCTGTCCGATCTGATGCGCGCGATCGACCTGCCGTGCGAAGTGGACTTCATGGCGGTCGCCTCCTACGGCTCGGCGACGCAGTCATCGGGCGTCGTGCGGATCCTCAAGGACCTCGACGCGGTGATCGCCGGCCGCGACGTGATCATCGTCGAGGACATCGTCGACTCCGGCCTGACGCTCCAGTACCTGCTGCGCAACCTGACGGCGCGCGACCCCGCGTCGCTGTCCGTCTGCGCGCTGCTGACCAAGCCCGAGCGCCTGAAGGTCGACCTGTCGCCGCGCTACGTCGGCTTCGAGATTCCCGATCGCTTCGCCGTCGGGTACGGGCTCGACCACGCCGAGCGCTACCGCAACTTGCCGTACGTCGCGGCGTTGAAAGAGGCCTGAGCGCCGACGACGCGGTGCTAGGCTTGGGTTCCGTCCATCGTCGGCATGGCGCCTGTGCGCCCGGAATGACTTCATGAGCAGGTTCTTCAAGAGCGCCGCATTCCCGATTCTCGTCGTGGTCGTGCTCGCGTTCTTCGCCCAGCGGCTCATCAACCCGAGTCATCAGGGGCAGCCGTACACCTACGCGAACTTCCAGTCGGACCTCGCGAGCGGGAACGTCCAGTCCGCCGACATCAAGACGAAGGACAACACGCTCGTCGTCACGCTGAGACAGCCGGCGAAGCAGCAGCACGAACTCGGCTTCGTGCCCGACAACGGCAACTCGCTCGTCAACGAGCTGAGAGCCGCGAGAGTCGACTTCAACGTCGAGGGCTCGAAGACGAACGGCTGGCTCTCGCTGCTGACGTACATCCTTCCGATCTTCATCTTCATCGGCTTCTGGCTGTTCCTGATGAACCAGGTCCAGGGCGGCGGCTCGAAGGTCATGTCGTTCGGCAAGTCGCGCGCGAAGCGGCTGTCGGTCGACTCGCCGAAGATCACCTTCCGCGACGTCGCGGGCGTCGACGAGGCGGTCGAGGAGCTGCACGAGATCAAGGAGTTCCTCGAGAACCCGAAGAAGTTCCAGG
>CAZGJV010000065.1:0-8589 GCA_964525715.1 uncultured Conexibacter sp.
AGCATCAGCGAGTCACCTCGGGAGCACGGGGCCCACTGCGACCGGGCCCACCGGGCCCGCGACCGCCGCCGGGACCGCCGGGACCACGCCCGCCGCCCGGACCGCCGCCGCGACCACCGGGACCGCCGCGACCGGGACCGCCCGGACCGCCACCGCGACCACCGGGACCGCCGCGACCGGGACCGCCGGGGCCGCCACCGCGACCGCCAGGCCCGCCACGACCAGGACCGCCGGGACCGCCGGGACCACGACCGCCCGGACCGCCGCCGCGACCACCACGGCCGCCGCCACCGCCGCCACCCGGACCGCCGCCGCGGCCACCGCGGCCACGACCGTCGCCGCGCTCGCCGCGCCGCCCGCGATCAGGCGCCGCCGGCGGCTCGTCCATCTGCGTGAGGTCGGCGCCGGTGTAGCCCTCGGGCATGATCTCGCCCTTGTTGATCCAGCATTTGACGCCGATGCGGCCGAACGTCGTTCTGGCCTCGTGGAAGCCGTAGTCGATGTCCGCGCGCAGCGTGTGGAGCGGGACGCGACCGTCGGAGTAGCCCTCGGTGCGCGCCATCTCGGCGCCGCCGAGACGACCGGAGACCTGGACCTTGACGCCCTTCGCGCCCGACCGCATCGCGCTCGTGAGCGCGCGCTTCATCGCGCGGCGGAAGGCGACGCGGTTCTGGAGCTGCTCAGCGATCGACTGCGCGACGAGACGCGCGTCGAGCTCCGGGCGCTTGATCTCGAGGATGTTGACCTTGACCTGCTTGTTGGTGATCTTGTGCAGATCACGCCGCAGGGCGTCGACCTCGGAGCCGGACTTGCCGATCACGATGCCCGGACGGGCCGTGTTGATGTTGACCTCGACCTCGTTCGCGTTCTTGCGAATCGTGATGTCGGACAGCCCGGCGTGCGAGAGACGGCCGATGATGTGTCTGCGGATCTGGATGTCCTCGAACAGGTAGTCCGAGAAGTCCTTCTCGTTGAACCAGTTCGCCTTCCAGTCGTGGATGTAGCCCACGCGGAGGCCCTCGGGATGAACCTTTTGTCCCATGGTCTCGTTACCCCTTCGGCGTGAGCAGGATCGTCAGATGACTGGTGCGCTTGCGGATCGGCGTCGCGCGGCCCATGGCGCGCGGCCGGAAGCGCTTGAGCGTCGGACCTTCGTCGGCATGCGCGGCCTTGATGAAGAGGTCCTCGCCGTCAAGCTCGTGGTTGTGCTCCGCGTTGGCGACGGCCGACTCGAGCACCTTGCTCCAATCGCGCGCCACGGCACGCGGCGTGAACTGCAGGATCGCGCGCGCCTCCTCGACCGACTTGCCGCGAATGTGGTCGCAGACGAGCCGCGCCTTGCGTGCGGAGGAGCGGACGTACTTGGCCTGCGCGCGAACGACCAGCTCCGGCTCGGCGTCGCGCTTGCGCGACTTGGCCTCGGCTCTTCTCGCGCTCGCTCTCGCGGCTCTTCTGCCCGCCGCTCTCGCTCTCGCCGCTCTTCTCGCTCTCGGCGCAGGGGCCTCCGCGGCCGACGTCTCCGCGGCCGCGGGCTCGGCCTCGGGGGCCGGCGTCTCCTTCACCGCGGCCTCGGGGGCCTCGGCGTCGGCGTTCTCGGTCATGTCCTTCTCGTCTGCCATGAAGATTCGTTCTGACTCAGCGGCGCTTGCCGGTCTGGGCGTGGCCACGGTAGAGGCGCGTCGGCGCGAACTCGCCGAGCTTGTGCCCCACCATCGACTCGCTGATGAAGACGGGCACGTGTCTGCGACCGTCGTGCACGGCGATCGTGTGCCCGACCATGTCGGGGAAGATCGTCGACGTACGCGACCAGGTCTTGATCATCTGCTTCGTGTTCGCGGCGTTCATTCTCTCGATTCGCGCCATCAGGCGCTCTTCGACGAACGGGCCTTTCTTGCTCGAGCGGCTCATCTAATCGTCCCTCAGCGCTTCTTCCCGCGGCGTCGGCCACGGACGATGTAGCGGTCGGATGCCTTGCCCTTCTTGCGCGTGCGATACCCGAGCGTCGGCACGCCCCACGGCGTCACCGGGTGACGACCGGGCGTGGTCGAGCCCTCGCCGCCACCGTGCGGGTGGTCGACCGGGTTCATCGCGGTTCCGCGCGTCTGCGGGCGCACGCCGAGGTGGCGCTTGCGTCCCGCCTTGCCGATCTTGACGTTCTGATGGTCGGCGTTGCCGATCGTGCCGATCGTCGCGCGGCACTCCGCGCGCACCAGCCGCATCTCGCCGGAGGGCAGGCGCAGCGTGACCATCTCGCCGTCCTTCGCGAGCAGCTGGATGCTCGTGCCTGCGGAGCGGCCGAGCTGGCCACCGCGGCCGGGCGTCAGCTCGACGTTGTGGACGACCGTACCCGCCGGGATGTTCTCGAGCGGGAGGCAGTTGCCGACGCGGATCTCCGCGTCCGGGCCGCTCGCGACCATCGCGCCCACGGCGAGTCTGTTCGGCGCCAGGATGTAGCGCTTCTCGCCGTCGACGTAGTGCAGCAGCGCGATGTAGGCCGAGCGGTTCGGGTCGTACTCAATGTGCGCGACCTTCGCCGGCACGCCGTCCTTGCGGCGCTTGAAGTCGATGCGGCGGTAGAGGCGCTTGGCGCCTCCGCCGCGGTGACGGGAGGTCTTGCGACCGCGCGCGTTGCGCCCGCCGGACTTCGTCAGGCCCTCGACGAGCGACTTCTCCGGCTCGCTGCGCGTCAGCTCGGCGAAGTCGGGATACGTGACGAAGCGCCGTCCGGGGCTCGTCGGCTTCGGCTTGCGGATCGGCATTACTCGGTGCCCTCCAGACCCTGGAAGATCGGAATCGTGTCGCCCGGTGCGAGCTGCACGATCGCCTTCTTCCACGTGCGTGTGCGACCGGAGTAGACGCCGCGGCGCTTCGGCTTGCTCTTGACCGACACGGTGCGCACGTCGCGCACCTTGACCTCGAAGAGCTGCTCGACGGCCTGCCGGATCTGCGTCTTGTGCGCGTCGGGGTGGACGCGGAACGTGTACTTGCCGATCTCGGCCTGCACGAACGACTTCTCCGAGACGACGGGACGGATGATGACCTGGCTCGCGTCCATGGCTAGGCGACCTCCTCCGCGACGAGCGACTCGCCCTTGGCGCGCGCGGTGATCTGCTCGAGCGCGGCCTCCGAGATCAGCACCGACGCGGCGCCGATCAGATCGGCGACGCCGGCGTCCTCCGCCGGCATCACGAGCACGCGCCACATGTTGCGGAACGACAGGCCGGCGTTCGCCTCCTCGGCGTCGAGCAGCACGAGCGTCGCGAGCGGCTGACCCCAGTCGCTCAGGAGCTGCGATGCCTGCTTGGTCGACGGCGTGTCGAAGCTCGACGCGTCGAAGACGGCGAGCGAGCCGCGGTCGGCGTGGACCGACAGCGCGCTGCGCAGCGCGGCGCGGCGGGCCTTGCGGTTGACCTTGAAAGTGTAGTGACGAGGGCTCGGACCGAAGACCGTGCCGCCGCCCTTCCAGATGGGCGAGCGCGAGGAACCGGCGCGAGCGCGGCCGGTCCCCTTCTGGCGCCACGGCTTGGCGCCGCCGCCGCTGACGTTGCCGCGCGTCTTCGTCGCAGCGGTGCCCTGGCGCAGCGCGTTCAGCTCCGCGCGCACGACCTCGTGCACGAGCGGGCCGTTGAACTTGACCGCGAAGACCGCGTCGTCCAGCGTCACGTCGCCGCCGCCGATTCTCGGAGCCTTAGGCATCGGTGCGGACCTCCACCGTGCCGCCGCGGGGGCCGGGAACGGCGCCGCGGACGAGCAGCAGGTTGTCTCTCGCGATGACCTCGACGACCTCGAGGCCCTTCTGCGTGATGCGCTTGGCGCCCATCTGGCCCGGGCCGCGGATTCCCTTCATCACGCGTGCCGGCCATGCGGAGGCGCCGATCGAACCAGGAGCGCGCACGTTGTGCGAGCCGTGCGACTTCGGGCCGGCGGCGAATCTGTGGCGCTTGATCGTGCCCTGGAAGCCCTTGCCCTTCGAGGTCCCGGAGATCTTGACCTTCTGGCCAGGCTCGAAGACCTCGACGGTGACCGTCTCGCCGACCTGCAGCTCGCCGGCCTCGTCGCGGAACTCGACGAGATGGCGGTGGGCGGAGGCGTCGGCCTTCTTGAGGTGACCGAGCTCGGCGCGCGTGAGCTGCTTCTCGCGGCAGACCCCGAAGGCGAGCTGGACGGCCTCGTAGCCATCGCGGTCGTGCGTGCGGATGCCGGTGACCGGGCACGGGCCGGCCTCGAGCACGGTGACGCGCTCGACGCGGCCGTCGTCGAGGAAGCGCTGGGTCATGCCGAGCTTCTTGGCGAGGATCGCAGCCATGACTAGGACGCCAGCCGGATCTCGATGTCGACGCCGGCGGGCAGGTGGTCGAGCCGCTGGAGCGAGTCGACCGTCTTCGGCGTCGGCTGGTGGATGTCGATCAGCCGCTTGTGCGTGCGGATCTCGAAGTGCTCCCGCGAGTCCTTGTCCTTGAAGGGCGAGCGGATCACGCAGTAGACGTTCTTCTCGGTCGGAAGCGGAACCGGTCCGGACACGGTCGCGCCGGTGCGGGTCGCCGTCTCGACGATCTCTCTCGCCGCCGTCTCGATCGCGGAGTGATCGTAGGACTTGAGGCGAATGCGGATCTTGTTCTGGGCCAGGGTTGCCACGGGAGCCTTTGGGTTCTTTCCGTCCGGTGTCTGGTGTGTCGTTTTGACTGGTTCTCTGCGTGCGTGAGGCGAGTCCCCGGGTGTGCTGCGGGACCCGCCCCTGTGATCGTATGGCTTGACTTCGTGATGGCGGCGGGCCGAGCCCGCCGCCGGTTACTGCTGGATCGCTACTGGATGACCTCGGTCACCACGCCCGAGCCGACCGTGCGGCCACCCTCGCGGATCGCGAAGCGCAGGCCCTGGTCCATGGCGATCGGCTGGATCAGCTCGATCTCCATCTGGACGTTGTCGCCCGGCATGACCATCTCGGTCCCCTCCGGAAGGTTCGCCACGCCCGTCACGTCCGTCGTGCGGAAGTAGAACTGCGGGCGGTAGCCGGTGAAGAACGGCGTGTGACGGCCGCCCTCCTCCTTCTTGAGGACGTAGACCTCGGCCTTGTACTTCGTGTGCGGCGTGATCGAGCCCGGTCTGCAGAGCACCTGCCCGCGCTCGATCTCCTCGCGCTTGGTGCCGCGCAGGAGGCAGCCGACGTTGTCGCCCGCGCGACCCTCGTCGAGGATCTTGCGGAACATCTCGACGCCGGTCACGACCGTCGTGGTCGTGTCCTTGATGCCGACGATCTCGACCGTGTCGCCCGTTCTGACGATGCCCTGCTCGATGCGGCCCGTCGCGACGGTGCCGCGGCCGGTGATCGAGAAGACGTCCTCGACCGGCATCAGGAACGGCTTGTCGAGCTCGCGGACCGGCTCCGGGATGTAGGAGTCGAGTGCCGCGGCAAGGTCGACGATCTTCTGCTTGTACTCCTCGTCGCCCTCGAGCGCCTTGAGCGCGGAGCCCGTGATGAACGGGATGTCGTCGCCCGGGAAGTCGTAGGCGCTGAGCAGCTCGCGCACCTCGACCTCGACGAGCTCGAGGAGCTCCTCGTCGTCGACCATGTCGGCCTTGTTGAGGAACACGACGATGTAGGGGACGCCGACCTGGCGGGCGAGCAGGATGTGCTCGCGCGTCTGCGGCATCGGGCCGTCGGCGGCCGACACGACCAGGATCGCGCCGTCCATCTGCGCGGCGCCCGTGATCATGTTCTTGACGTAGTCGGCGTGGCCCGGGCAGTCGACGTGGGCGTAGTGCCGGTTCTCCGTCTGGTACTCGACGTGCGAGGTGGCGATCGTGATCCCGCGCTCCTTCTCCTCCGGAGCGTTGTCGATCTCTTCGAAGCTCCGGGCCTCGCCGCCCATCTTCTCCGCCAGCACGGTGGTGATGGCAGCAGTCAGCGTCGTCTTGCCATGGTCGATGTGACCGATGGTGCCGACGTTGACGTGCGGCTTGTCGCGCTCGAACTTCTCCTTCGCCACTTTGGGTTCGCTCCTTGTGAAGTCGGTGTGGTCCGCCTCGCAGGGCGAACCTCGGAAATCTATCTCAACCGCCGCGCTCGCGCCGATCCAACGGCGCTGCGGGGCGAATTCCCTGCTCAGGCGGCCTGCTCGCCTCCCGAGCGGGACTCGACGACCTTCTCCGCGATGTTCGGCGGCACCTCTTCGTAGCTCTCGAACACCATCGTGTACGTCGCACGCCCCTGCGTGTTGGAGCGCAGGTCGGTCGCATAGCCGAACATCTCCGACAGCGGCACGCTGCCGGTCACGACCTGGGCGTTGCCGCGCGGCTCCATCCCGTGGACGCGCCCGCGCCGGCGGTTGAGGTCGCCGATCACGTCGCCCATGAACTCCTCGGGCACCACGACCTCGACGGCGAAGATGGGCTCGAGCAGGACGGGCTTCGCGCGGCGCGCGGCCTCCTTGAAGGCGAGCGAGCCGGCGACCTTGAAGGCGATTTCGGAGGAGTCCGTGTCGTGGTACTTGCCGTCGACCAGCGTCACGCGGATGTCGACCATCGGATAGCCGGCCTTGACGCCCGTGTCGAGCGCCTCCTCGATGCCCTTCTCGACGGCGGGGATGAACTCCGACGGGATCGACCCGCCCTTGATTCTGTTGATGAAGTCGAAGCCCTCGCCGGGAGCCGGCTCCATGTCGATGTAGACGATGCCGTACTGGCCCGAGCCGCCCGTCTGGCGCACGAAGCGACCCTCGACTCTCTTGGCCTCGCCGCGCACCGTCTCGCGGTAGGAGACCTGCGGGCGGCCGACGTTCGCGTCGACCTTGAACTCGCGCAGCATGCGGTCGACGAGCACCTCGAGGTGCAGCTCGCCCATGCCGGAGATCTCGGTCTGGCCGGTCTCTTCGTTCGTGCGGACCTGGAAGGTCGGGTCCTCCTCGGCCAGGCGACCGAGGGCGACGCCCATCTTCTCCTGATCGACCTTCGTCTTCGGCTCGATCGCGACCTTGATGACCGGCTCGGGGAACTCGATCATCTCGAGCTTGATCGGTCTGTCCGGTGCGCACAGCGTGTCGCCCGTGGTGACCTGCTTGATGCCCACCGCGGCGGCGATGTCGCCGGCCGAGACGTCCTCGAGGTCGACGCGTTCGTTCGCGTGCATCTCGAGGATGCGGCCGACGCGCTCGGTCTTGCCGCTGGAGACGTTGAGGACGCGCGAGCCGGCCTCGAGCTTGCCGGAGTAGACGCGGAAGTAGGTGAGCTTGCCGACGTAGGGGTCGGCGGCGATCTTGAAGGCAAGCGCCGAGAACGGCGCGTCGTCGGCTGCGTCGCGCGTGGCGGTGCGGCCCTCGTCGTCGCCCTTGACCGGCTCGATTCCCTCGACCGGGGGTACGTCGAGCGGCGACGGGAGGTAGTCGATGATCGCGTCGAGCAGCGGCTGGACGCCCTTGTTCTTGAACGAGGAGCCGCACAGGACCGGCGTCAGCTTGAGCTCGAGCGCAGCCTTCCGAATGGCGGCCTTGAGGCGCTCGACCGGGATCTCCTGATCCTCGAGGATCATCTCGACGAGCCCGTCGTCGTAGTGCGAGACCTCCTCGAGCAGATGCTCGCGCGCCGCGGCGGCGTCCTCGGCGAGGTGGGCGGGGATCTCGACGACCTCCTGCTCCTTGCCGAGGTCGTCCTTGTAGACGATCGCCTTGTTCGCGACGAGGTCGACGATGCCGCGGAATTCGCCCTCGGCGCCGATCGGCAGCTGGATCGGGACGGGGTGGGCGCCGAGACGGTCGATCATCGTCTGGACGCCGCGCGAGAAGTCCGCGCCGATGCGGTCCATCTTGTTGATGTAGGCGATGCGCGGGACGTGGTACTTGTCGGCCTGTCGCCAGACGTTCTCCGACTGCGGCTCGACGCCTGCGACGGAGTCGAAGAGGGCGACGGAGCCGTCGAGCACGCGCAGCGAGCGCTCGACCTCGACGGTGAAGTCGACGTGGCCCGGGGTGTCGATGATGTTGATGCGGTGGCCGTCCCACTCGCAGGCGGTCGCGGCCGACGTGATCGTGATGCCGCGCTCCTGCTCCTGCTCCATCCAGTCCATCGTCGCCGCGCCCTCGTGCACCTCGCCGAGCTTGTGGGTGCGCCCGGTGTAGAAGAGGATGCGCTCGGTCGTCGTCGTCTTGCCGGCGTCGATGTGAGCCATGATCCCGATGTTGCGGGTTCTGTCGAGGGCGTACTTGCGGGGCATCTGGTTCGGTCTCTTCTTCTCAGCGATCGGTGGTGGCGCGGCGGGCACAAAAATGGGCCCAGTGGGCCCGGTCGTGACGCGGAATGTCGTCCCGGGGCGCGCGTGTTATCGAGTGGAAGTCTCCATGGCTCGTGACCTCCTTGTGGCGAGCCGCGCGCGACTCACGCGCACTCACCGGAGGCGGCGAGGGAATATAGCAGAGGACGTGCGGACGGACCGGCCCGACTTGAGCCGTCGTGACGGCCTTCCGGAACGACGAAGCGCCGCTCGACGGCGGCGCTCCACGGCGGTGCTGCGAGGCTCAGGCGAGTACTACCAGCGGTAATGAGCGAAGGCCTTGTTGGCCTGCGCCATGCGGTAGATGTCGTCCTTGCGCTTGTACG
>CAZGJV010000066.1:0-7657 GCA_964525715.1 uncultured Conexibacter sp.
GCGCTCAAGGCCGTGCAGGAGGAGGGCACGAAGGTCCTCCCCGGCATCGGCTGACGATTCCCGCTCCTACCGGGGCGCCGCCTGGCACTTGGTGGCGCCCCGGGGCCGAGCTCAGCCGTCGAGTCGCGATCGCCGGCGGGCGTGTGCCCGGGTATAGTCGGCGCCGCATGAGTGTCAGGCGACACAGGGGGCCTGGGGTGGTGGTGCTGACCCTGCTACTCGGGCTCATCAGCTTGACCGGCTCGGCCAGCGGAGCCACCCCCTGCACTGAGATTCCAACCGTCGGCGGAATCCCCCCATGGGGCTTTCACACGGGCCCGTATGACACGCGGGCGGGCAGCTTTGCCAAGGGCCACGGCAACATCAACCTCGCGGCCAACACGGTCTCGGGCGTCATCTGCCAGCAGGATCGGGCCGGCGTGATCATCATGTCCGTGAAGCACCACCTCGTGTACCACTCGCACTACGCGAGAATGTGGGGTTACCCGGGGAACATCATGAAGATCAAACTCCGGGTCACGAGGAGCACCGACCCGAGATGCGCCGTCGGCACCATCGGTCGCGCAACGCTCTTCGCCAGCTACAACGGCGTGCGCAGCGACAGCGTCCAGTTCTTCTTCCCCGCCGCATGCAAGGATCGGGATCGTCTCTACCACGGACCGCAGGTCAACAACCAGGTCCCGCCGCTCTAGATGATTGATTCCACGAGATCGTGGAATCAATCATCTAGACGCTTCCGTCGCGAGCAGCACCGCAACCTGCGTTGGAGCAGCGTCTCCTGCGTTCCGCTCCCGCGTCTGCAGCCCGAGCTCGCCGATCCTGGCGATGTAGGCGGCCGTCAGCTCGTGCAGCTCGACGAGCGCCTCCGAATCGAGCCGCACCGTCACGTCCCCCCTCCCGTTCTGACGCTCGAAGTCGGTCACGAGCAGCTCGGCGCGGGTGCCCCACACGAGCGACGCCACACGGTCGCGGTCGGTGAGCTGGTAGTGGTGCGCGACGGCTCCGCGGCGCTGGGTCCTCCCCGCGAGCCGGACGATGCCGCGGTCGGCGAGGGAGCGCACGTGGTAGCTCACGGTGCCGAGGGCGCGGCCGAGCGTGCCGGCGATGTCAGTCGGCGTCGCGGTCCCCGTCGCGAGGAAGTGCCGCAGGATCTCGACGCGGTGCGGATGACCGACCGCGTGCAGCCAGTCGGCCTCCGACGGCCGCGCGGTCAAAGCGCGTAGGCCGGCCGGCCCGCCGCGACAACGAAGGGCTGCCCGCCGGTCCCGGCCCGGGGGGCGCTGACGTCGGGTCGGGACCGGTGGGCGTCGCGCACGAGGATGGGCCCGCGCACGATGCGACGGAACGGCGAGCGCACGACCAGACGCACGCGACCCCGGACGCCACAGGGGGGGTTGGGCGCCGGGGCCGCGAAGCGTCCGCGATGTCCCGGCGTGCGCTCGTGCGGCCTCGTCGTCCGGGGGAGACATGAGGCACGCAGCACACGGTTCGGGCTCTTGGGGGCTTGCCCGTGGGACGCTCGCAGCTCCATCGCGACCAGACTGACTCCCCTGCTCCCCGCTTACTAGCTCGCGCCGGTATACCGACTCGGTATATCGCGGCAGGCCCAAATAGCCGTTGTCGTTTGCGAGACCGTGCGGCCGTGATCTAGGGTGCAGCGACGGTCACTATTCGGGGATGCGAGAGTGGTGAGCAGAGCTGCGCCAAGCGGGGTCGTTGCGAGAGTGACGTTGGCAACGATCGTCCTCGCCCCCGAGCCTCTCACCCGCTACGCCGTGGCCCGCGCGGTCGAGGCACGATTCGGCGCGGCCAGCGGGATCCTGCGCACCCGGATGCAGCACGCCTACGACCTCGTCCCGAAGCTGAAGGACGCCGAGCTGATCCGGGTGGTCGGGACGGTGCCGACGCGGCCCGGCAGAGAGCCGACAGACCTCCTGGCCGCGACGCAGACCGGCGTCGAGGATTGGCGAGCGTGGCTCGCCGGCCCGATCACCATGCCCGACGCGATGACGAGAGCGCTGTCGCGGCTGTACGCGGTGCGCAGACGCGACTACGCGACGATGCTCGCGATCATCGACCGCTACGAGGCGACGCTGCAGGCGGTCGTCCAGCAGGCGATCGATCCCGGCGACCCCGCCGACATCGCCGATCGCATCGGGCTGCTGTGGAACAGACGCGAGCTGGTCGCGCAGCTGCAGTGGTGCCAGCACTCGCGCGACGTCATCTGCGAGGAGATGTCGGAGAGGGATCCGCGATGACCCTGCTGGCCTTCTCCGGCGTGTCGCTGCGCTATCCGACGGTCACGGCGCTGGCCGACGTCTCGCTCGAGGTCGTCGCGGGCGAGCTCGTGGTGGTGTGGGGGCCGGCGCGCTCGGGCCGCACGACGCTGTTGGAGGTCGCCGCCGGCCTGCGCAAGCCGGACAGCGGCACGGTCGCGTTCGCCGGCGAGTCGCCGCGCGCGAGCCTCGGCCGGCACGAGGGCTTCGCGGTCGTGCCCGGCGCGGAATCGGCGCTGCTCGGCGCCGAGAAGCTCGTGATCGACCAGGTCGCGTTCCCCGCGCTGCGCGTGATGTCGCGCTGGCGCGCGCAGGCGGCGGCCGATGCGGCGCTGCGCCGCTGCGGCGTCGAGGACCTCGGACAGACGCCGATGCAGGCGCTCTCGCACGCCGAGCGCAGCCGCGTGCTGGTCGCGCGCGCGCTCGTGCGCGAGCCGCGCCTCGTGCTGATGGACGAGCCGACCGCCGGCCTCTCCCATACCGAGACGGAGCGCTTCATGCGGTTGGTGCAGTCGCTCGTGCGCGACGGGATCGCGGTGCTGATGACCGACGACGCCGAGGGGTCGGCGCTGGTGCCCGGCGCGCGCGTGCTCACCATGCAGCGCGGCACGCTGCGCGGCGTGGAGCCGCCGCCTCCGGCTGACGTCATCCCGCTGGAGCCGCGGCGCGCCGAGCCCGGGTTCGGCTCGTGACGCTGCGGCTGGAGAGCGTCTCCCGGCACTTCAGCGTCGGCGGCGAGACCGTGCGCGCGGTCGACGACGTGTCGCTGCAGATCGAGCGGGGAGAGCTGATCGCGCTCTACGGTCCCAGCGGCTCGGGCAAGTCGACGCTGCTGCTGATTGCCGCCGGCCTGGAGGCGCCCGATCGCGGCGCCGTCACGTGGGACGGCGAGCCGGTCCCGCTGAGCGGCCGCGGAGCCGACCGCTGGCGGCGGGAGACGCTCGGCGTCGTGCTCCAGCAGCCGCAGCTCGTGGAGGGCGTGCCGCTGCACCGTAGCGCCGGCCTGCGCCTGGAGGCGCGCGGAATGCGCCGCTCGCAGGCGCGGCTCGCGGGGATCCGCGCGCTCAAGGAGGTGGGCCTCGGCCACCGCCTCGACCATCGTCCGGACCAGCTCTCAATCGGCCAGCGCCAGCGCGCCGCGATCGCGAGAGCGCTGACGACCGACCCCGCGCTGATCCTCGCCGACGAGCCGACCGGCAACCTCGACTCGCACACCAGCGGCCAGATCATCGACCTGCTCGACGGCCTCGCCCACGAACGCGACCGCGCCGTGCTGATCGTCACCCACGACCCGCAGCTCGCGCACCGCGCCGACCGCATCCTGCGCCTGGACGACGGACGACTCACCGAGCTCGCCGAGGAAGACGCCGACGACCTCACGCCGATGCCATGACCGGAGAGCGCCTGCCGCGCAACGTCGAGCGCGCCGAGCGGTCGTCGTGGATCCGGCTCGGCACGCTGCTGACGCTCTACGGCGGCCGGCTCCGGCGCCAATGGCTGCAGGAGCTGCTCGCGGGCGCGGGCATCGCGACGGGAGTGATGCTCGTGTTCGGGGTGCTGGCGGCGAACACGAGCATCAAGACGTCGGCGCGAGAGGTCCTGAACGGGATCGCGGGGCATGCGCAGCTCCAGCTGCGCGCCATCGGAGCGTCGGGCTTCGACGCACGCCTCGCGCAGGAGGTTCGTGGCGCACCGGGCGTGCAAACCGCATCCGCGGTGCTCCAGACGCACGCGAGCGTGCGCTACGGATCTCGGCGCGCGGGCGTCGATCTCGTGGGCGTCGACGACTCGTACACGAAGCTCGGCGGCGTCGCGGCACGGCCCGCGCTGTCCGGCGTGTTCGCTCTCCCGGGCATCTACCTCTCCGCCGGCGCGGGCCAGACGCTGGGGATACGCGTGGGAGACGCGCCCTCGCAGCCGGTGACGATCGACGTCCGCGGACGAGCGCGACAGATCCCCGTCATCGGCATCCTCGGACCCGCGGAGATCGGAGCGTCGGCCGCCACGCTGACCGCGTCCACCTCGCTCGAGCGCGCGCAGCGGCTCAGCGGGCTGCCGGGCAGAGCCACGCGCCTCCTCGTCGTCGCCAGACCCGGCAGAGAGCAGCAGGCGCTTCAGTCGCTCGGGCAGATCGCGCGAACGAACGGCCTGCAGGCGGGGCACGTGAGCGACGAGCTGCGCGCGCTCGCGATCGCAACCGAGCCGAACGACCAGTCGACGACGCTGTTCGCCGCGATCGCGGCGCTCGTCGGCCTCCTGCTGACGACGATGGCGATGCTCCTGACCGTGCCCGAGCGACGGCGCGAGCTGGCGCGCATGCGCATCGTGGCCGGGTTCACGTCCCGGCAGGCGGCGCAGGTGCTGCTGTTCCAGGCCCTGCTGCTCGGCGCGGTCGCGTCGGCCGCCGGCATCGCAGCAGGCGACGTGCTCGCGCGCAGCGCGGCGCAGGCCCCGCCCGGATACCTGGCGTTCGCGTTCCCGCTCGGCTCCGGCATCCACGTGGAGGCGTGGATGATCGCGGTCGCGATGCTCGGCGGGACCGTCTGCACGTGCGTGGCAGCGGCGACTCCGCTGGCCGATCTGCGGGCGGGGCGCGCCCTGAACGCGATCTACGGAGCCGGCGGGCAGCCCGGGCAGAGCATCTCCTCGGCCGTACGGATCCGGCTCGCGCTCGGCGCGGTCGCGCTCGTGCTGTTGGCTTCCGCCGTCGTCGCCCTCGCTCCGGCGCTGACCTCGGTGACGATCGGTGCGCTCATCGTCGCAACCTTGCTGGCGATGCCCGCGCTGCTCTCCGGGCTGCTGCTCGTCGCCGACCAGCTCGAGCGCCTGGACCGCGCCCCGCTGCTCGTGATCCCGGTCGGCGCGCTGCGCGCTGCGCCCGTGCGATCGCTCGCCTTGGCTGCGACCTGTGCGGTGGCCGTCTGCGGTGCGCTGGCGATCGGCGGCGCCCGCGACGACCTGCTCAGAGGCCTCGACCAAAGCGACTACTACGGGACGGCCGACATCTGGGTCAGCCAGCGTGGCGACGCGCTCGGACTCGAGCCGTTTCGGCCGCCGGCCGGGATCGCGGCGCTGCCCGGGGTGGCGGCGATCCGCGGCTACACCGGCGGGCTGCTCGACATCGGCGACCGGCGCACCTGGATCATCGCGCGCCCGGCCGGGGATCGGACCATGGTGCCGCTCGCGCAGGTCCGCGACGGGAACGCCGCGACCGCGAACGCCCGCCTGCGCACGAGCGGCTGGATCACGGTCTCAGACCGGCTCGCGCAGGAGCACGGCCTCTCGCCCGGATCGGCCTTCCCGCTTCCGACGCCCACCGGCCCGCATGCCTTCCGCGTGGCCGCCATCACGACGAACCTCGGCTGGGGACCGGGCGCAATCGTGATCAACGCGGCCGACTACCGCCGCGACTGGGCGACCAGCACGCCGACCGCACTCGAGATCGACGTCCGTCCCGGCGTGTCGCCGGCACAGGTCGCAGGCGAGATCCGCATCCTGCTCGGACCGGCGACCGGGCTTCAAGTCAAGACGACCCCCCAGGCCGTCGCCGATGCCCACCAGATCGTCAGCGACGGGCTGGCCCGCCTCGGCCAGATCTCGACGCTCCTGCTGATCGCAGCGGCGATCGCGACAGCGGTTGCGATGACAGCGACGATCCGCGATCGGCGCCCACAGCTCGCGGCCTACGCGATCGAGGGCTGGAATCGCACCGCCCTGTGGCGTGCGCTGATGATCGAGACGGCGATGATCCTGCTCGCCGGATGCCTGGCAGGGACCCTGGCCGGGACCTATGGCCATTACCTGCTGTGTCGCTGGCTCGAGCAGGTGACCTCGTTCCCGGCGCCATGGTCGTGGTCGCCCGGGTCGATCTTGCCCGTATGCGCGCTGCTGTCGGGCGTCGCTCTGCTCATCACCGCCGTGCCCGGCTACTTCGCCGCCCATCCGCGCGCGCGGCTCGCCGTCGATCGGGCCTGACGCGAGATCCCCGTCGAGCTCTGACCGTCGGCGATGATCGGCAGATGCCGGGGGCGCTCAAGATCCTCGTCGAGCTCATCAAGTACGAGGTCGCCATCGTGCCCGAGGCGCGCCGCGCGATCCGCAGATGGACGGACGCCGCCGCTGCGATCCCGGACCCCGTGCTGCGAGAGACCGCGACCTTCGCCATCGCCGTCGACGCGAGCAACGCCGAGGCCGCCGCCGCATTCGCGGTGATGGCGTCGCGGTCGCGGCAGCGCGCGGTCGTCGAGCTGCTCGTCGCCTACCAGATCCTGCTCGACTACGTGGACGCGCTCGGCGAGCGGATCCTTGGCGCCCGCCTCCTACGCGGCCTCGCCATCGGCATGGCCCTGACCGCTGCGCTCGAGCCGCCGGCGTCGCCTGTCGACCTCGACCCGCTCGGCGACGACGGCGGCTACCTCGTGGGTCTCGTCACGGCCTGTCGCAGTCTGCTGTGGCAGCTCCCTTCGGCCGCAGCAGTCGAGACCGAGGCCGGTTCCGCCGCTGTCCGCTGCGCCGAGGCGCTCGCCCATACGCACGCTGCCGCGCAGCTCGGCGGCACGACCGACCGCCTGTGCGAATGGACGCGCGCGCAACCCGCGACGACCGGGTACACGTGGTGGGAGATCGCCGCAGGAGGGAACTCCGACCTCGCGATCCTCGCGCTGCTCGCAGCCGCCGCAGACCCCGCGACGACGCCCTCCGACGCCGCCGACGTCGCCGCCGCGTACTGGCCGCACGTGTGCGTGCTGTCGACACTGCTCGACAGCCTCGTCGACTGGGAGCGTGACGCGAGGACGGAGAACTTCTCCTTCGTCTCGCGCTACCCCGATCGCAGCGCGGTCCAGGACGGGCTGCTGCAGGCGACGTCACACTCGCTCGCGGCCGTGGCGCCGCTTCGCCACCGCCACGCGCACACGATGATCGCCTGCGGAGTCGTGGCGTACTACGCCGCCTCCGCGACGCCCAACAGCCTCGCCGCACGAGTCGCCCCGGCGCTGGTCGCGACGCTCGGCCCGACCGCCACGCCGATCGTCCTCGCGCTTCGAGCGCGGCACTGACTCGGTGCCAAGTCCCGGAGCAGGCATGGCGACGGAAGGCCTCCGCCGGATCGCTTCAGGGTCCGGTTCAGGGTGCGTTCCCCGTGGCGGGCGCAGACGGCCTCGCGGAGACTGCCCGCATGAGAGGAACTCCCCCATGTTGAGTACCCGCCGCGGTCGCATCGCGCCCGTCGCCGCCGCGCTCGCGCTCGTCGCTGCACCGCCTGTCGCGCACGCCGTCTCACCCGTCGTGAAGCTCAGAGGAAGCGCGTCGCTGACGCGCGTGTCCACGGCGGGGAGGGTCGCGACGGCCGCCAGATTCCACGTCGACACGAGGTTCTCGAC
>CAZGJV010000067.1:0-7365 GCA_964525715.1 uncultured Conexibacter sp.
ACAAGGCGATCACGCTCGCCGAGAAGCGCATCGACGAGGGGCGCGACACGGACCCCGGCCGCACAGCAGCCAGCATGTCGAAGGTCGTGGCGACGAACATCGAGAAGGTGCTCGCGCTGACGGGGCGCCCGACGCAGATCACCGAGACGCGCAGCGCGTTGCAGATCGTGCGCGGCCTGGCGGCGCAGGGCGTGATCGAGCTGGAGCCGAGCGCCGTCCAGGAGTTGCCGGCGTGAGCAACGAGAGCACCGCCGCGATCCTGCAGGCGTTCGCCGAGTTGCGCGTCGAGCTCCGAAGCGAGCTGCGCGAGATCCTCGCCGACGTGCTGGCGCCCGTGCACGACAAGCTCGAGTCGATCGAGTCCGAAGCCAGAAGAACGAACGGCCGCGTCCGCAGGCTTGAGGCATGGCGCGAACGGCTCGCCGGCGCGCGCATGGCGATCGGCACGTTGCCGGTCCTCTTCGCGTGCGTCGGCTCGATCGCCGCGATAACCGTCGCACTCACCCACTGACCTTGCCGTACAAACGCCGCCCGCGCGGCGTCTGAGCGCCTCCGAGGCGCCGACGTGCCCGTCCCCGCCCCAGGAAGGGGCCACACACGAGAGGAGGCGCCCGATGGCTGGAGCGCTCGTCCTGTTCGCGCCGCCGTGGCACACGGTCGGCTGGAACACGCCCGGCTCGCCGCCGGTCCCGATCTTCCGCGCGCACGCGCTCGCATTCGAGGCGGCGCACAACGCCGGCGCGCGGTTCGCGCTCGTCTCCGGCGACCGCCGCGACAGCGTGCTCGCCGAGTTCAACGCGCAGCACGGCACGCACCTGCACGGCCAGCAGTACCTCGTCGACCACCAACACGAGCCCGGCTTCTACCCGGCCAACCCGGTCAACGAGACGAGCCACTGCCTCTTCTCCGACGGGTCGCCGGTCTACCGCACGCTGGCCGGCGGCCGGATCCCGCCGTACATGCTCGGCATCGACGCGGTCGACGACGGCAAGGAGAACGACTGCTCGCACCTCGTCGGCGTCCTCAACGAACTCGGCATCCACGCCGTGCGGCCCTACCCGGGCAGCGGCGAGGCGCACCACCTCGTGATCGACCGTCCGTTCGCGTCCCGCGCACGGTACGTGCTCATCAAGCAGGCCGCCCGCCACCACTCGCGGGCATGGGCGCACGCGATGCTCGCCGCGAACCGGAAGGCGGCCGGGCGATGAGGCGCCTCCGCAGCCCCTGGTGGCGTCGCCTTCGACTTCCGGTCCTGGGCCTCGCGGTCCTCGCCGTCTGGTTGGCGCTGCCAGCGATCTCGGTCGCCGAGGTCCACACCGGCCGCGCCGGCGTCGCGCTGATCGAGCACTTCGAGGGCGACCCGAACGGCGGCTGCCCGTACTACGACGTCTACGGCGCGGTGTGGACGCGCGGCTACGGCGAGACCGACGGGATCGGGCCGCTGAGCCCGTGCCTGACGCCGCGGCAGGCCGACCGCGACCTGCGCGTGAGACTCGCCACGAACGGCTACGAGGCCGCGGTGCGGACGCTGTTCGCCCGCGGTGGCGCGCTCGCCGGCAAGTTCACGCAGCACGCCTTCGACGGCTTCGCGTCGGTCGTCTGGAACCTCGGTACGGGCGCGGTGCGCTGTTCGGCCGGCTTCGGCTCCCTGTGCGCGGCGCTCCGCACGCACAGCCTTCACGCGGCCGCGCGTGCGCTGCTCAGCTACGACCACGCCGGCGGCCAGCGGCTGCTCGGCCTCACGCTGCGGCGGCGCGCGGAAGCGGCGCTGATCGTCCGGCCGATGGGCCGCTTCGAGCTGTTCGCGCCCATCGAGATCCACCTGATCCTCGCCTTCGACCGCGAGCACCCGTCACCGGCTCGCGCGGCGCGGCTGCAGGCGGCGATGCGCGCCCGCGCCGCGGCTCTCGCGCGCACCGCCCGTCGCGATCGCGACTGGCTGTCCCAGCGCCGCCTCGATCGCTTCGACGCGCTCGAGCGACGACTCCACCATCCCCGATAGGAGGCATCCCATGCTCACCCTTCTCGAAGCTGTGTACGGCAAGGTCCGTGCGGCGTGGCCGGTCAACCGCGTCGTGACGCTGCTCACGCCGCTCGTCTTCGCTCCCGCCGCCGGCTACGTCGCGACGTGGGTGCCGCAGCACGTTCCCGGCATCGCGTTCCAGCCGAGCAGAGCCCAGCTCGTCGGCCTGTTCGCGCTCGGTGCGACGAGAGCGCTCGTGATCGCCTACAAGTGGCTCGACGGCTGGCAGTACCACGAGAACCGTCTCGCACTGCCGAAGCCGACTGTCGAGCCGCCGGCGCCGGGTCCCGTCGTGACGATCCACAACACGCCGGCGACGGTGCCGGAAGGTAGCGCGGTGCCTCCGGTGCAGATCGTCGGGGCGCCGTCGACCGCGCCGATCCCGGGCGTCCCCGTCGGCGGCGGCGTCGCGCCGCAGACGAGCGCCCAGGTCCCCGGGGCTCCCGCGGCGCCGCCCGCGACCTCCGTCGCCTGAGCGTGCCGCGCGATCGCGTCTTCGAGCGCAGCTGGCTCGACGAGCGAGGCAGAGCAGCCGGCAACCCGGAGTTCGCGGACGCCGTCGTCGCGCGTCTCGAGCGCGCGACCGCCGAGCTCGGCGAGGACAGCTTCCTCGAGCGCACGCTCTGGGGGCTGTGCGTCGAGATCGACGAGGAGGCGTTGGACATCGCTGGCTGGGGCGTGCTCGCGCAGCAGCTGCCGGCACCACCGGGAGCAAGCACCTGGTCGGTCGGGCGCGCGAAGCTCCTGATCGACAAGGCCGCTGACATCGCTGCGCTCGCGAGCCAGATCGCGCGCACCGCGGCGAGCTACCTGCCGCCCGACCCTGACGCCCCGGCCTGACGGCCGGGGCGTTCGTCGTTCACCAGGGCCATCGCTCGCACGCTGACGGCCCAGAACCGAGCGGAACTCCGCCCGGATGAGCGTCGTAGAACCGCTGGTTCGCCGCGGTGCACGCGTGGTATCGGACCTCTGTCTCCCCGCCGACGACGACCGCGATCACGGCGATCGTGAGCGATCCCAGCACGAGGCGTCGCGCGAGCTGCGTCTCCTGAACCCGCGCAAGGATCGCGGCCGCTGCGATCCCTGCGGCCGCGAGCAGCCCGAACAGGCCGGGAATCAGCACGCGCGCACGGTACTTCACCGTTCGGGTCGCCGACGCCAGTTCGGCGCCCGGCCCCTCGTCGCCCAGGGGAGCAACAGCAGGGGCCGGGCGCGTTGCCTCGTCGCCCGAGGGGGAACGGGCGCGGGCGCGAGCCGCGGTCCCAACCAGTTCGGGGGGGATTCACGGCTCGATTCGGCACTCTGCCAGGCCGGGCCGCTGTTCTGCAACCCTCGAGCCGACAAGGCTCTCGCGTCGTGCGTAGAACATGGTCGCGCGAGAGCCGCGCGCTCGCTATCACCGTCAGAGAGTTGCGAGCTCGGCGAGGCTTCACCCAGGAAGCGCTCGGTTTCGCCTCGGGGTACTCGCGTGGGTTCGTTTCCGAGCTTGAGTCCGGCCGTCGTCGGCCGTCGTTCGAGGCCGTGGCGAGAGTCGCTGCGGCGATGGATGTCAGCCTCGTCGAGCTGGTCCGGCTCTACGAGGACCGGCTGGCCGAGCTCGGTGGCTAGCGTCCCCGACGCACCCCGACGACTCGCTCGACTCCTCTGAGTCGCTCGTCCTGCCGGTGCAGCTCGCCGGCCAGCGCCTCGTCGCGCTCGTGTAGCTCCGCGAGCTCGTCGCGGCAGTTCGCCCAGCCGAGGTAGCGCGCGAGCGCTTCACGGGCGATCTGCGGCGTTCGCATGCCTCGCCGGCGGGCGCGATCTTCCAGCTCTAGAAGCATCTCCGCATCCATGCGGACGGTCACTCGCTCCTCCATTGCCACGTGTCGAATGTAGCCGTGGCCGCGAAGTAGCGAATCTTCTTGAGCAAATGGCTGCCGCGGCGGCAGCCGTCAGCGGCAGCCATCGGCCGAACCGGCGTACTGCGCGGCGCCAGGTGTCTAGCGTCGCCCCGGTCGGCCCGGGTGACCGGGGATCAGATCGAGGAGCGCTGCTGTGCCACGGATGGCCTATTCCCGCCGGACCATCTTGAGTAAACGGAACCGTTCTTCGACATTCCGAAGAACCGCACCACTTAGGAATGGTCAGACTGGACGAGACGCTCGCGCGTCGGATACGGTGTATCGCTCCGGTTGCGAAATGGCCACCGCAGCACGGACGCCCCGATCGGCGGGGGACGACGAGAGGACAGGTCGCAGGCCAGGAAGAGAGGAAGGCCGATGACCCAGCCGCCGATCCTGACCGTCCACGACGGAGGGGACCCCGAAGAAGCGCTGCGGCGCCGACGCGAAGCGTGGGGCCTGATCCGCGACGCGTACGACGACGCGGTCAGCGTGCTGTGCGAGGGCGACCCTGACCGGGCGTTGATGGCGCGTCAGCGGAGGCGGGCCGGCCTGCTCGCTGCTCTTCCTGCACTCGCTGCTCAAGCTCCGCTTCCAGCTCGTCGCGAAGAGCGTCCGGCGTGATCTCGCCCAGGGCCGCGCGCAGCTCGGCGAGCGCTCCCTCGTAACGCTCGGCGTCCTCGCCGACGCGCCGCTCGAGGTGCGCCAAGCGATCGAGCTGTTCCCAGCCGTAGAGCATGAAGGCGTCCGGCACACCGCTCGCCCGGCCGATCGCGAGCAGCTGGTCCATGTCGGGGCTACCCGAGCCCCCGTGTCGGAGGTATGCCTTGAGCGTGCCGTACTCGATGCGTGCGGCCTCAGCCAGCTCGGGCTGCCCCATCCCTGAATAGGCCCACGCAACGCGGGCACGGCGACGTCGCTCCTCGGCGCTGACGCTGTCGGTCACGGACACAGAATCGCGCAATTTTGCGCCGAAAACAGACAGACTTGCGCGACGCTGCGATTTTTCGCTACACTGCGCGAAATGACGCTCGCGAGCGCAAAACGACGCGCAGCCCACCAGCGGCCTAACCGGGTCCTCATCGAGATGCGCCTCGACGCTGGGCTGACGCCGAACGACCTGGCGCGCCGCGCGCACATCAGCGGCAACACCGTCCGCGCAGCAGAGAAGGGCGAGTACGTCGACCCCCGGTCGCAGTACGCGATCGCTACCGCCCTCGGCGCTGCCCGCGTCGTCGTCTTTCCCTTCGAGCGCCAGCGGGAAGCCCGATGAGCGACCACCAGCCCGACAGCCAGTTCGCCGGTATCGGGGTCGAGCTCGCCGAGCGCGGCCTGTCGATTCGAGAGGCCGCGCGCGAAGCCGGTGTGCACGAGGCGTCCTTCCGGCGCCTGCTCGACGGCAGAGGAGTCCATCCGCGAACCGCCAGGAAGATCGCCGACCTCTTCGGCATCCGAGTCCGCGAGCTTCGCGCCTCAGTCGATCACGACCGGACGGCCGCGTGATGCTTGTCGTGTTGCTCGTGGTGGCCGTCGTGCTCGGCCTGGTCGCGTTCGAGGCGGAGTTCGCGGATCGTCGTGCGCGGGATCGTTGGGATTTCGCTCGCGAGCTGCGCGAGGGGGAGGCCGTGCGGGCATGCGTCCCCTACGACCTTGAACTCGACCCGGGTCTGTCGTTCGACGTCGGGCACGCCACCGTCCGCAGTACCGCCCTCACCCCCAGGGCGGCCGGGGCTTCTTCCTCCTTCGCTCCGGTGCGGATCCCTCACGGTGGCGTGCCCGACGTGGAACGACCGACCGCGCAGGCCGGAGGTCGTCGGCATGGCTGAGTTCGTCTATGTGATGGTCGACGGCTGCTTGTTGCCCGACCACTGGGACAAGGGGCGCGCGACGGGCGGCGCGTTCGTCGCCGACGTCGCGCTCGACCATCTGGAGCGCTTGCCGGCAGGTCACGATCGCGACTACGCGATCCGCAGCGTGGTTCATGCGTCGCTGCTCGCGCAGGGCTGGGGCACCGCGGCGAGCGAGCTGCTTGACGCCGAGCTGGAGGCGTCGCATGCCTGACCCCCGCCAGACGGCCGCCTATCTGCTCGAGGTGATCCGCGATGGCCGGTGGCGGACGAGAGCGGAGCTGAGAGGGATCGCTGGGTCGAGCTGGCCGCTGTTGCTGCGTGCGCTCGAGCAGAACGGTCACGCGATCGTGTTCGAGCGGTCCAAGCACGATCCGGGCAGCTGGTTCCGGGCGCGGCTGGCCTACGAAGCTTCGGCGCCGGCGGAGCCGCTCGTCGAGGAGCCGGAGCAGTTGGCGCTCGCCGTGGCCGGGACTGCTGCGCCGCGCTCGGCGCTGCTCGGTCTCGAGGAGGCGGCGTGAGCGCCGACCTGGTTCGTGTGGCGCTCGCGCGGGCGGGTCGTTGGACGCGCCCGCCGGCGGTCACCGTCTACCTGCAGCAGGAGGACGGGCAGGTTGACCGCGAGGCGCTTGACCGTCTGCTCGGCGAGATGGTCGCGGAGGGCCTGATCGAGGCGCGCCTGAGTCCGGCCGACGGCATGCTCGAGTACCGCTTGCCGGTGGGGGAGTCCGTGGTCGCGTGATCCAGCCGGGGCTTCTTCACGAGTCGTTGATGCGCGCGGAGGTCGCCCGTCGCGTTGAGCCGTATCGGCCGTCTTCGTGGCCGCGGCTTCGCTCGCTGTTCGCTCGGCGCCGTCGCGGCGCGGGCTCTTACGACGCCGCTGTGGCGGCAGGAAGGACGGACCGATGAGCATCTTTCGACAGGGGGACGTGCTGATCCGCAAGGTGGCGAAGATTCCCGAAGGGCTGCGGCCGGTGCCGCTCGAGGGCGGCCGGGTCATCCTCGCGCATGGTGAGGTGACGGGGCACGCGCACGCGGTCGTCGGTGAGGTGCAGCTGCTCGCCGCGGACCTGGAGGAGATGGAGCAGCGGTTCCTGCGTGTCGAGCGGGAGGCGCAGGTCGTGCACGAGGAGCACGGGACGATCACGCTCGCGCCGGGCCTGTACGAGGTGGGCCGCCAGGTCGAGTACTCGCCGGAGGAGATTCGGACGGTCGCGGACTGATGGGTGTCACGCGCGTCGATCAGCTCTCCGACGAGGAGCGCGCCCGCATGGACGAGTGGGCGGACCGGTGGATCGAGGTCGGGTTGCGCACCGGCCCGGCCGACCGTGAGCGGTTCGAGTCGGCCGTCCGCGACTGCTACCGCTTCGCCGGCATCGACTGGCCCGACGTCGTCGTGTGGGTCCCGTCGCCGCTGGTCATGGCGCTCGCCGCGCCGACGGCGGCGTACACGATCGAGCTGCTCGACGCGCTCGCGCGCCGGGGCAAGCTGAGCCCCGGCGCGGTTCGCGGCGCGGTTGACGGCGCGGTTGGCGACGCGGTTCGCGGCGCGGTTGGCGGCGCGGTTGGCGACGCGGTTGGCGGCGCGGTTGGCGGCGCGGTTGGCGGCGCGGTT
>CAZGJV010000068.1:0-7103 GCA_964525715.1 uncultured Conexibacter sp.
GGCGTCGCGATCGTCGCGGGCGGCTTCGGGACGCTGCCGCCGTGCCGTTCGCGGCGGCCGGTGTCGATCCTCGAGATCCACGGCCGCGCCGACCAGGTCGTGCCGTACTGGGGCGTGCCGACGGCCGGCGGGCGCGGCGCCGTCGTGCCGTGGCTGTCGAGCTGGATCGCCCGTGACCGCTGCCGGCACGCGCACCCGCGCATCCGCACGATCGCCCCACGCGCCGTCCGCTACGACTGGGGCGCCTGCGCCGGCGGCACCGACGTCGTGCACATCGCGATCGCAGGCGGCGAGCACCAGTGGCCCGGCGCGACGCCGCCGGACCCCGGCCCGGCCGCGACGATCTCCGCCGCAGCCCAGGTCTGGTCCTTCCTCGCGCCGCTCCGGCTCGCGTAGCCGCAGCTCCTCGCAGCACTGCAACGCGGCTGCGGAGGACCTGTACCAACCGTCGCGCGCAGGCCCTGAACGGCGGATCGGCGCGCTTACCCTGGCGAGATGGTCAGGCACGCACCGCCTCCAGAATTGCCGCGGACGTCAGTCTGGGCCGGGACTTCGGTCCTGAGAAAGGAGGTGACAGCCATCGAGCTGACGCTGACCATGGTGCTGCTGATCGTGATCCGCTGGATCACGCGTCGGTAGTGCCGACCGGCGCTCCTGTGCGGGGGCGCCGGTCCTCTCCTTAACGAGGAGAGCCCGGAGTTGTGCGCCTCCGGGCTCTCAGAGGTGAGCTAAAAGCTGACCTGACCATGAGAGAGAATAGCGGGCTGACGGGCGGAGATGCGATGCACGGTCTGCGCCTGCGCCAAGATGCACGAATGCGCACGCGCACGTGGGTGGTGACGCTGGCGGCCGGCCTCGTGCTGGCGGACGCGTCGATCGTGACGCTGGCGCTGCCGGAGCTGCTGCACGCGCTCGACACGACGGTCGAGGGCGTCGCGGCGGTGATCGCGGTCTACACGCTCGTGCTGGCGGTGGCGCTGCTGCCGGCCGAGCGGCTCGTGCGGCGCGTCGGCGCGGACGCGGCCGGCGCCGGCGGGTTCGCGCTGTTCGCCGCTGCGTCCGTCGTCTGCGCCGTCGCCGGGTCGCTGCCGCTGCTGCTCGTCGCGCGCGGCGTGCAGGCACTCGGCGGAGCGGCTGCGCTCGTGGCCGCCTTCACGCTGATCGCGGGCGGGACGCAGGCCGGCCGGCGTCACTGGCTCGGCGCCGCTGTGTTCGCGAGCGCCGTCGGCCCGGCGCTCGGCGGCGCGCTCACGCAGGCGTTCGACTGGCGCGCGATCTTCGTCGTGCAGATCCCGATCGCGGCTGCCGGCGCCGTGGCCGCGCTGCGCGACCCGCCCGAGCCGGCCGTCACGCCGATCGTCGAGCAGCAGCGCGACGAGCCGCGCAGGGGTCGGATCGCCGACGCGGCAGCGCTCGCACTCGTCTCGGCCGCACTCGTCGCCGTCCTGTTCGGGCTCGTCCTGCTGCTGATCGCCGGCTGGGCGATCGAGCCGCTCGCGGCCGCCGCGACGGTCACCGTGCTGCCGCTGGGCGCGATCGCCGGCTCGCGAATCCACGGGCCGCCGCGCACGCGTGCGCTGTGCGGCTCGCTGCTCGTCGGCGGCGGCGTGCTCGCGCTCGCGTGGCTGCCGAGCGCCTCCGTCGCCTGGACGCTCCCGCCGCAGGCGCTCGCCGGCGTGGGGATGGGGATGGCGCTGCCGGCGTTCGCCGGCGAGCTGCTGCCGGAGCGGACGGCGCGCGACGCCGCGCGCCTGCTGACCGTCCGTCACGCCGGCATCGCGCTCGTGCTGATCGCACTCGCGCCGCTGATCGCGCACCGCCTCGACGTCGTCACCGAGCGCGCCCAGGAGCAGGGCGTCGCGCTCGTGCTCGACGCCAAGCTGCCGCCGCAGGACAAGCTCAGCCTCGCGCCCGCGCTGCTCGGCGGCGTCGAGGCGCAACGCCCCCGCGCCGGCCTGCGCAAGGCGCTCGCCGACAACGGCAGGGGCTACACGGGCCAGGACCGCGTGACCTACGACACGCTCGCCCAGCGCGCCGACGACGTGCTCGTCAGCGCCGTCGGCGACGCCTTCCGCATCGCGTTCGTGATCGCAGGGGCGCTCGCGCTGCTGGGAGCGGCGGCGCTCGCACTCGGCGCGAGACGGCGCGCGCTTCCGGCCGCTGCGCTCGCCGGCGTGGCGGCGCTGACGGTCGGGCTCCCGGCCGCCTACGCCGCGATCCACGCCCACGACGAGCCCCAGCAGGTCGCGCTCGCGAACCCCTGCAACCCCCGCAAGCTGCCCGGCACCGGCGGGATCGCGGGCTTCATCCAGGACCGCGCGCTGCAGGCGCTCGACGCCGCCGCCTGCCGCTACGGCAGCACCCGCGAGGAGCTCGTGCTCGCGCTCGCGAGCGACAGAGCCGCGCGGCGCTTCCAGCAGCGCCACGGCGTCGACCCGCGCTCGGTGACGAGCCTGCTGCAAGGGCTGATCGGCCCGTGAGGCGCGAGACGAAGCCTGTCACCCGCGCGTCCACGTAGCATCCGCTCTCGAACGCCCTGATGGCCCAACGCCGCCTCCACGGCCTCGAGCGGGTGCTCGGGGTCAACGCCCTCTTCTCGACTGCCTACGGCAACGTCGGCAGCTCGATCTACTACGCGCTCGGCCTCGTCGCGAGCTTCGCGCTCGGCCTCACGCCGATCGTCTTCGTCATCGCCGGCTTCATCTTCTACCTGACCGCGGCCACCTACTCCGAGGCGACGGCGATGTACCCGGAGGCGGGCGGATCGAGCAGCTTCGCGCGCCACGCCTTCAACGAGTTCTGGTCGTTCTTCGCCGCATGGGGCCAGATGCTCAACTACGTGATCACGATCTCGATCTCGGCCTTCTTCGTGCCGCACTACCTCGGCAGCCTCTTCTGGGAGCCGCTGCGGCACGGCCCCGGCGACGTGATCGGCGGGATCGTCGTCGTCGTGCTGCTGGCGGTGATCAACGTCTTCGGCGTCAAGGAGGCAGCGCGGCTGAACATCCTGCTGGCCGTCACCGACTTCGCGACGCAGCTGCTGCTGGTCGTCCTCGGGATCGTGCTCGTCTTCTCGCCACAGGTGCTGATCGACAACGTCCACCTCGGCATCGCGCCGACGTGGAAGGACTTCATCATCGCGATCCCGGTCGCGATGATCGCCTACACCGGCATCGAGACGATCTCCAACATGGCCGAGGAGGCCAGAGACGAGGCGACGACGATCCCGCGCGCGATCAACCGCGTCGTGATCGCCGTCTTCGCGATCTACGCGCTGCTGCCGGCCGTGGCGCTGAGCGCGCTGCCGGTGACGCAGACCGCCGACGGCAGATACCAGACGCTGCTCGGCGTCGGCGAGGCGCAGGGCGGGTTCGCCGGCGATCCGGTGCTGGGGATCGTCAAGCACCTCAATCTCGGGCCCTTCCAGGGCGTCGGCGAGCTGTACGTCGGCCTGCTGGCGGCGACGATCCTGTTCATCGCGACGAACGCCGGGATCATCGGCGTCTCGCGGCTCGTCTACTCGATGGGCATCCACCGGCAGGTGCCCGATCGCCTGCGCCAGCTGCATCCGCGCTTCCGCACGCCGTGGATCGGGATCCTCGTCTTCTCCACGCTCGCGTGCCTCGCGATGGTCCCCGGCAAGGCCGACTTCCTCGGCAACATGTACGCGTTCGGCGCGATGCTGTCGTTCACGATCGCGCACATCTCGGTCGTGCGGCTGCGCGTCAGTCATCCGGAGCAGCCGCGCCCCTACCGCGGCCCCGGCACGCTGCGCTGGCGCGGCCACGAGCTGCCGCTGTTCGCGATCGTCGGCGGTGTCGGGACCGGCCTCGCGTGGGTCACCGTCACCGCGCTGCACGTCGACGTCGCGCTCGCGGGGATCGGCTGGCTGACGTTCGGCGTCGCGCTCTACGCCGTCTATCGCCGCCAGCAGGGGCTCGACCTGACCACGACGGCGCGCGTGGCCGTGCCGAAGCCGGTCGTCGACCACGAGGCCGAGTACGAGTCGGTGCTCGTGGTCTTCGAAGAGCGCGAGTTCGAGCCCGAAGTGCTGGCGACGGCGATCCGCCTCGCGGTGCGGCGCAGCCGCGGCATCCACGTCCTCGTGACGATCGTCGTGCCGTCGACGAGCCCGATCGACGCGCTGCTGCCCGAGCAGGAGCGGGCCGCGCAGGAGATCATCGAGCAGGCGAAGGTGCACGGCGGCCGGCGCATGACCGGCCACTGGCAGAAGGTGCGCGCCGGGCAGGCCGGGCGCGCGATCGTCGACGAGGCGCGCGAGATCGGCGCGCGCGCGATCGTGATGCCGCTTCCGGAGCGCACCGGCGGCGGATCGGTCTTCGGCCGCACGCTCGAGACGGTGCTCGCCGAGCGCCCCTGCCGCGTCATCATCGAGTCGGCCAGAGGCAGGCAGGCCGCGCCGCTCGAGCCGGCGGCCGCCTGAGCGCCCGTCCGAGCCGGCTGCCGCTCTACGCTACCCCGCGAGGTTCGCCAACCCGTCATGCCCGATCCACGCCAGGTCCATCGTTCCACCGTCCGCCTGATGTCGTTCGCGATGATCGCGATCGGCGTGGCGCTCGTCGTGCGCACGCTGGTGGCCGGCGGCGGCGGGCTCGCGGTCGGGCTCGTGCTCGGCGTGCTGTTCGTGGCGGCCGGCGGGGCGCGGCTGTACCTGCAGGAGCGCCAGGGGCGCGACTCGTGACTCCGCGCACGCTCAGCGCACGCGCGCTGTTCGGACTCGTCTACACGATGTCCGTCAGCTCGGTCTACTTCGCGCTCGGCATCGTCGCTCAGAGAGCGCTGGGGCTGACGCCGCTCGTCTTCCTGATCGCCGGCGTGTTCTTCTCGCTCGCCTCGATGACGTACGTCGAGGGCGCCGCGATGCACCGCGAGCGCGGCGGCTCCTCGGTCTTCGCCCGCTACGCCTTCAACGAGCTGGTCAGCTTCGTCGCCGGCTGGGTGATCCTGCTCGACTACGCGATCCTGCTCGCCGTCACCGCCTTCACGGCGACGAACTACCTGGCCGAGTTCTGGTCGCCGCTCGGCGACGGCGGCCTGGAGCTGGCCGTCGCGTTCGCGATCATCGCGCTCGTCGCGTTCGCCAACGTGATGGGCGTGAGCGTGCGCCAGCTGCGGCGCGGGCTGCTGGTCGCGATCGCCGACATCGCCGTGCAACTGCTGCTGATCGTGCTCGGCTTCGCCCTGCTGCTGCACCCGGGCGCGATCGTCGACACGATCCACCTCGGCAGCTCGCCGACCTGGCGCGACACGATCTACGCGCTGACGATCGCGACGATCGCCTTCACGGGTTTGGAGGCGGCCGCGAGCCTCGCGGGGGAGACGGAGACGAACGCGCGCGGCCTGCACCGGCTCGTCGGCCCGGGCGTCGGCACGATCCTGCTCGTCTACGTCGGGATCGCGATCGTCGGCGTCAGCGCGCTGCCGGTCGGCGGCGGTCCGCACGCCTTCACCGACCGCGACATCGAGGCGCCGCTGCTGTCGGTCGCCGACGCGTTCTCGCAGCGCTGGTTGGCGGGGATCCTGCGCGACGCCGTCGCGGTCACGGCCGTCGTGGGCCTCGTGACGGCGGCGAACTCCGCCATGCTCGGCATCTCGCGGCTCGCCTACGGGCTCGCGACGAACCGCCAGATCCCCAGCGCGCTCGGCCGTCTGCACCCGCGGCGGGGAACGCCGTACGTGCTGATCGTGCTGGCCGCGCTCGTCGCGGCGGCGCTGACGATCCCCGCGAACCTCGACTTCCTCGTCGGCATCTACGCGTTCGGCGCGATGCTCGCGTTCACGATCGCGCACCTGTCGATCGTCCGGCTGCGCTTCCGCGAGCCGGAGCGCGAGCGGCCCTATCGCGTGCCGCTGTCGATCCCGTTCCGCGGCGCGTCGCTGCCGCTGCCGGCGGTCCTCGGTGCGCTCCTGTCGGGCGCCGGCTGGGTGACGGTGCTGGTGCTGCACGCGGGCGCGCGCTACGTCGGCCTCGGCTGGCTGCTCGCCGGGCTTGCGCTGTACGTTGTCTACCGCCGCAGCGACGGCAACCCGCTGCTGCGGCGCGTCACGGTGCCCGAGCGGGCGCTGCGCGGCGAGCCGCCGCGGGCCGAGTTCGGCTCGCTGCTGGTGCCGATCTTCGGCAAGCCGCTCGACGACGACATCGTGCAGACGGCCGGCCGGCTCGCCGGCGAGGTGCGCGACGACCTCGACGAGGAGGGCGCGACGATCGAGGCGATCTGGGTCTTCGAGGTGCCGATGTCGCTGCCGATCGACGCGCGCCTGCCCGAGCCGCAGGTCAAGCGCGCACAGGAGGCGCTGCGGCGCGCGAAGGCGGTCGGCGAGGAGTACGAGGGCGTCCACGTCGCGACGGCGATGGTGCGCGCGCGCCGCGCCGGCGAGGCGATCGTGCGCGAGGCGAGACGTCGCGGCGTCGAGGCGATCGTGCTGGCCGCGGAGGAGCCCTCGCGCGTGCGCGGCGGCGCGCTGTTCGGCGGCGCCGGGGGCCCGCTGGACAACTACGTCGGCGACGTCACCAAGTACGTGCTGCGCAAGGCCACCTGCCGCGTGATCCTGACCGCCCCTGCCGCCGAGCCGCGCCCGCTCGCGGAGCCCCTGCCGCGCGCCGAGGACAGCGCGGCCGACGAGGCGCGCTCCCCGCAGGCGCCGCGGTAACCTCCCGCGCATGTTCATCCTGGTGGTAGGCGCAGGCCGCGTCGGCTCCGCGGTCGCCAAGCGCGCGCTCGAGGCAGGGCACGAGGTGTCCGTGCTCGACGAGGACCCGCTCTCGCACGAGCAGCTCGACAAGGACCTCCCGGAGACCTGGGAGGACGCCGGCGGGCGCTACACCGTCGGCACCGCGCTGGAGGTCGACGCGCTGATCGAGGCCGGGATCGAGCAGGCCGACGTCTTCATCGCCTCGACCAACGGCGACAACACGAACCTCGTGATCGCGCAGATCGCCCAGCGGCGCTTCGACGTCCCGCGCGTCGTCGTGCGCGTGCTCGACCCGGCGCGCGCCGCCTGGTACGCCGAGCAGGGGCTGCACACCATCTGCCCGACGCAGCACGCCATCGAGCTGGTCGAGAGAGCCGCGCTCGACCCGG
>CAZGJV010000069.1:0-6740 GCA_964525715.1 uncultured Conexibacter sp.
GCACGTGGTTTGGGCAGCGGCTGCCGGGCGTCGCTCCGCGACGCCTGACAAGCCGTTGCTGCGGATCGTCCGCCGCTCCCCCACGAAGCTTTCGGTGCGAGACGATCCCCAGCAATTATATGGCGTGCTGTCAACCAACCCGACGGTAGATCGTTGGGTCTTGGTCGGCGAAAAACGATCTGCGCCATTCCGAAAAGCAGCGGACGGCGCTCCGCTTCGCCTTCGCGTCGGTTAAGCCGACATCGACCGACCGAGTTGTGGCAGTATCGCCCGCATGGCCCGGGGGAGCCAAGCGACGCGGCCGGCGCGGCCGAGGGGGCGGCAAGCGCCCGGGGAAGGCAGCGGCGCCCGCGGCGGCGCGCTCGCGCAGCATCTGCGCTCGAGCGCGCCGTCGCGGTATCTCTTCGCCCGCCCGAACCTGTCGGCCGGGCTGCTGCTCGGGCTGCTGGTGCTCGTCTACCTGTGGCCGGCGCTGGTGGGCGGCAAGCTGCTGTCGCCGATAAGCGTGCTCTACAGCTTCGCGCCGTGGGAAAGACTCGCGCCCCACGGCCTCGCCGCCTACTCAAACGGCCTGCTGTCGGACGTGCCGACGGCCGACTACCCGTGGCGCTTCCTGATCCGCGAGCTGCTGCACGCGGGGACGTTCCCGTCGTGGAACCCGTATGTGCTGGGCGGGATCCCGCTGTGGTCCAACCCGCAGACGGGGCTGTTCTCGCTGTTCAGCCTGCCGCTGTGGATCCTGCCGCTCAACTACGCGATCGGCGTCGGCGCGGCGCTGAAGCTGTGGGCGGCCGGCTTCGGCACGTTCCTGCTCGTGCGCCAGCTCAGGCTCGGCTTCCTGCCGGGGCTGCTGGCGGGCGTCTGCTTCAGCTTCAGCGCGATATTCATCGTGTGGCTCACGCACGAGACGCTGCCGGCGGTGGCGGCGCTGCTGCCGTGGATGCTGTGGCTCGTCGAGCGCATTTATCAGGGCGGGCGGGCCGGCCCGCTGCTGGGGCTGGCGGTCGCGACCGCGATCGGGCTCGGCGGCGGGCACCCGGGCATGCAGGTGCACGTGATGGCGGCCGCGGGGACGTATGCGCTGCTGCGCGCGGCGTTCCTGCCGCGGGCGACGTCGCGCGGCGACCGGCTGCGCCCGCTCGCGCTCGCGTTCGGCGGGCTCGCGCTCGGGGCGTTGGCGATGAGCTTCATGCTCCTGCCGGAGGCGCTCTCCAGCCAGGGGACGCTGGGCACGGCGGCGCGCAGCCACGGCCAGGGGACGCTGCCGGGCACGCAGATGCCGCTGACGGTGATCCGCACGGTCCTGTTCCCGGACTGGTGGGGGCGGCCGAGCAGCTTCGAAGGCGGGACGACGCGGCCGGTGACGCTGCTCGCGCCGGGCGTCTCGGTCGGCGTCAACTACAACGAGCGCACGCTGTACGCGGGCGCCGTGGGGCTGCTGCTGGCGCTGGTGGGCGTCGCCGCGCCCGACCGCTGGCGCAGCAAGGGCCCGTTCGCCGTGCTCGCGGTGCTGGGGCTGGCGATTCCGCTGCACATGCCAGGGCTGTACTGGCTCGTGACGCACCTGCCGGCGTTCGACCAGGTGCAGAACCAGCGGCTGCACTTCGTGTGGGCGATGGGCGTGGCGGTGCTGGCGGCGTTCGGCCTGCAGGCGCTGCTCGAGCGCCCGGCCGGCGACCGCCGGCGGCTCGGCGTCGCGCTGGCCGCGCTGGCGCTCGGCGTCTTCGCCTTCGTCGCCGTCGGTCAGGGCGCCGACGCGCGTGCGTTCGCCCGCACGCTCGAGCACTTCGCGACCGGCAGGGACTTCCACTCGCCGACGGTCGTCGCGCTCACGAGCGCGGCCTGGTTTCTGCTGCTCGCGCTCGGCGTCGGGGCGGCGCTGCTGGCTGCGCGCAGGTGGCCGCAGCGGCGCACGTGGATCGCCGCCGGCGTCGTCGTGCTGGCGGCCGCCGACATGCTCCACTTCGCGGTCGGCTACCAGCCGATGGGGCCGGCGTCGAAGGCGATCCCGCCGAAGACGGGCGCGATCGCCTACCTGCAGCGCCACCGCGACGACGGCCGGATAGTCGGCATAGGCCAGGCGCTGCCGAACGACTGGGCGCTGACGTACGGCCTGCACGACATCCGCGGCTACGACCCGCCGCAGCCGTCGGTGCGCTACTTCCGCCTGTGGAAGCTCGCCGAAGCCGAACAGCTCGACTGGACGGCGTTCGGGATGGAATCGCTCAGCCCGGCGGCGATGCAGGTGGCGAGCGTGCTGGGGGCGCGGTACGTGGTGGCGGGGCCCGGGGTGGAAGTGCCGACGGAAGGCTCGAGATCGCTGCTGCCCTTCCTGCACGTCGTCTACGACGGCAGGGACGCGCGGGTCTTCTCGAACGGGCGCGTGGCGCCGCGCGCGATGGTGGCGCCGCGCGTGCGGGTCGTCGCGGACGAGGCGGCGGCGCGCGCGCTGCTGGCGGAACCGCGGTTCGACGCGCGCGGCGAGGTGGTCGTGGAGCGCGCGGACGCGGCGGCGGCGGGGCTGGCCGCCGGCGCGGGATCCTCGTCCGGGACCGTGACGGTCGCCGATCCGTCGAACGCCCGCGTGACGATGCACGCCCGGCTCGCCCGGCGCGGGCTCGTGATGCTCGACGACAGCTGGGCGCCGGGCTGGTCGGTGACGGTCGACGGGAGGGCGGCGCGTGCGCTGCGGGTCGACGACGTGATGCGCGGCGTGGTCGTGCCGGCGGGCGCGCACGCGGTCGAGTGGCGCTACCGGGTGCCGGGGCTGCGCGTCGGTGCGGCGATTAGCCTGCTGTGCCTGCTCGCCCTCGGGCTGATCGCCGGGCGCTTCATCTGGCCGCGACGCCTGCGGCCGCAGCGGCGCTGAACGCGTCCGCCCGCGCGATCGCCTCTGCGAAGCGCGCCTCCCAGTCGCCGGTGTGCTTGGTGAGCGTCTGGCCTGCGACCCATTTGCCGGCGCGCTTGGTCAGCTTGGTGCGCTCGCGGGGTTTGTCGATCAGGCGTGCGAGCGCGTCGTGCCAGTCGTGATCGGGGACGAGCCGGCCGCCCTGTTTCTCGCCGTGGTCGGCGTAGGGGCCTATCGGCGAGGCGAGCCAGCAGGCGCCGGCGGCGGCGTACTCCTTGAGCTTGATGTTGGAGCGGGCGCGGCTGAGCGGGATGTCGGCGAGCGGGGCGATCCCGATGTCGAAGACCGCCGCGGCTCTCGTGAGCTCGAGCAGCGGCACCTTGTCGACGTGGCGGTAGCGCTCGGAGCGCAGGCCGAGGCCGAGCCCGAACGAGACGACGCGGACGTCGGGGCGCTCGTCGAGCAGGCGCTGGAGCGCGTCGCGGATCGGGATCTGCTCGACGTCGAGCTGGTGCTCGAGGCCGGCTATCCAGCCGATCGTGACGCCCTCGCGCGGCGGCCGCGAGCGGATCAGGAACTCGTCCGGGACGTGGTTCTCGACGACCGCGACGTGCGGCGCGCCGTACTCGCGCAGGCGTTCGGCGAGGCCGCGGCTCGGGGCCGTGACGAGGTCGGCGACCTCGAACAGCTTGCCCATGCCCGTCCGCTGCTCGCTCCACCTGATCCCGCCGACGCGGCGGTAGCCGGGGCTGCCCTTCGGCAGCGCGCCGATGTCGTCGTCGTTGTCCCACACGACGGCGGCGCCGTGCGCCTTCGCCGCGCGCGCGAGCCGCACCGCGCCCGGTTCGCAGTAGCGGTGGATGTGCAGCACGTCGGCGTCGCGCACGAGCCCGAGCGGCGGGTCGCCGCGGTTGATCGGCACGGCGGTGACGCGGTGGCCGCGCAGGTGTGCGAGCGCGGTCATCGGGCCGACGCCGCGGTAGAAGCCGTTGCCGTTGGCCGAGGTGGCGGTGTAGGCGATCCGCATCTGCCCAGCATGCCTGCGCGCGCGGCCCGCGGGCAAGCGGGAACCGCCGGGCCCCAGCCGACCAAATAAACTAAAAATCAGAGCACTGAGTGACCCCCACCAGGTCGTTGCATTTGCAAAACGGTGCGTTTACAGTGGACGGAATCTTGGTCGCACTATGACTGGGATCAGAGAAATTGCGGTGTCGGCCAGGTGCCGAGCGGACCGGAGAGATCCGCTTGATTCCAGGCCACCGATACGAGAGGAGACGGTGCAGTGGATCGCGACGTCCGAGCCCCCAGGGGTGGATCGCCCGTGCCCATCGGCCGCCGCCGGCCGAACCGCCGGCGGCACCTTCCCAGCCTTGCAGTCGCCGCGCTCGCGCTGCTGGCGCTGTGCGCGATCGCCAGTCCTGCCATGGCCGATCCGACCCTGCGCGGCTCGTTCGACGGGTCGCAGACGCCGGCCGGATCGTGGAGCCCGCAGCGCCTCGCCGTCGACCAGTCGACCGGCCACGTGTACGTGATCGACGGCGCGGACGACGTCATCGACGTCTTCTCCTCGACTGGGAGATACCTGTCGCAGATCCCGGGATCGTCGACGACGAACACGACGTTCAACTTCGGCGGCGGAGAGGACGACGTGGCGGTCGACAACTCCGGCGGTGCGAACGACGGCAACATCTACGTGAACTCCCTGAACGCCGGCATGATCTTCGCGTTCGACAGAACGGGCAGCTTCCTGTGGGAGAGAAGCGACGCTGGAGGGCTTCCATGCGGCATCGGCGTCGACTCGAGCGGCAACCCGTGGTTCGCCGACTTCAGCAACGGCCTCCAGAAGCTGAGTGCCGCCGACGGCTCGGCGGTCGGCAGCCCGATCCTCGCCACCGGCAACTCCTGCCATTTCGCCTTCGACGCGAGCGACAACGTCGCGCTGAACCATTTCAGCAGTGGCGTCGATCTCTACGACCAAACCGAAAGACTGCTCGCGACGATCGACTCGTTGGTCTCCGCCGACGTCGCCGTCGATACGACCAGCGGGGCGATCTATGACGTTCCCGGTTTCTTCGTGTCGGTGCACGACAGCTCCGGCAACCCGATCGGATCCGGGCAGTTCGGCTCGGGCACGATCTCCAACGCGATCGGCGTGACGGCGAACGGCAGCGACAGCCGCGTCTACGTCAGCGATCCCAACGCCACGCCCCCGAAGGTCTGGATCTACAGCTCGGCTCCGTCGCACCAGGTCACCGTGACCGTCGGCGGTTCCGGCTCCGGCAGAGTTGACTCCGACTCGAGCACGATCAGCGGCTGCACGAGCAGCGGCGGCGCGGCATGCTCGGAGTTCGACGACGATGGCGCCACCGTCACACTGACGGGGACGCCGGACCCCGGCAGCGGCCCCCCGACCTGGAGCGGCTGCGACACGGTGACGGTCGACGACACGTGCCAGGTCAGCATCAGCGGCGACAAGAACGTCACCGCGACGTTCGACGTGCAGCCCAGACTGGACGTCTCGACCGCCGGCACTGGCTCGGGCTCGGTGACGAGCTCGCCGGCCGGGATCGAGTGCGGCGCGACGTGCAGCGGCCTGTTCGACCACGGGACGAGCGTCACGCTGACGGCGACGCCGGCCGCGAGCTCCACGTTCACGGGCTGGTCGGGCGGCGGATGCTCGGGCACGGGCACCTGCGACGTCACGCTCAACGCCGACACGACGGTGACGGCGACGTTCGCACTGGATCCGCCGCCGACCGTGGTCACGGGCTCGGCGTCAGGCGTCACCCAGACCGGCGCCACCGTCGCCGGCACGGTCAACCCGAACGGCGCGAACGTGACGAGCTGTCACGTCGATTACGGCACCACGACGGCCTATGGCGGGCAGGCGCCGTGCTCGCCGTCGCCGGGCTCGGGCTCGAGCGCAGTGAGCGTGTCTGCATCGCTGTCAGGCCTGACAGCGGGGACCACATACCACTACCGCGTGGTGGCGGCGAACGCGGGCGGGACGACGAACGGCGCGGATGCGACGTTCGCGACGTCGAGCCAGCCGCCGCCTGCGGGCTGTCCGCAGGACCTGTCGAAGTGCCCGGCTCCCAGCTTCGGGCGCTCCGGCTTCAGCAGCAAGACCCTGGTGTTGACGCTCAAGTGCACGGGCTTCGCCGGCCAGCCGGCGTGCAGGGGCAAGCTCACGTTCAAGGCGGTGATCAAGGTCCACGTCAAGCACGGGAAGAAGTTCAAGGTCGTCAAGAAGACGATCACCGTCGCGACCGTGTCCTACAGCGTCGCGGCGGGCAGCACGAAGGGCTACAAGCTCAAGCTCACCTCGGCTGCCAAGAGCCAGCTCAAAAAGGGCGGGCTGGTGGTGACGGCCAAGGGCTTGAGCGGCTCGATCAAGCTGCCCAAGACGAAGGTCAAGAAGAAGAAGTAAGGCGGCGGGACATTCGCTGGCGGATCGACGGCCCAGGGCGTTGCGCCCTGGGCCGTCGCTCGTCCGTCGCACCCTTGTCTCAGGTCGAGCCTCTGACGGTGTCTTCGAGGGTCCCTTCGGTCGTTTCCACTCTGACGGTGTCGGAGAGACTTCTTTCGGCGTCGCCGGGTGCGGCGAAGAGGGCCTTTAATGCGCATGTGCCTCTTTCGGCGAGTCTCGTGCCGACGCATCTGTTCGGGTCGGTTGTCGCGAAATAGTTGCCGCTCACGACGCTGATCCTGTTGATGGTGATCGCGGTTGTGCCGGCCGTGATCGTCACTGTTCTCGTCGCGAGTCCTTCCGGTTCGACTCTGCCGAATTCGACCGGCGATGGCGTCAGCGTGGTGGGCCTTTCCCCTATTAGCCTGACGCTGATTGATCCGCCGGTGGGGGTTGTCAAGGTGCCCCTGCCGGTGAAGTTGC
>CAZGJV010000070.1:0-6699 GCA_964525715.1 uncultured Conexibacter sp.
GGCCGCCCCGCCCGAGGCGGGCGAAGACGACCTCCGCGAGGAGTCGGCCTAGCCTCCAGCGCGGCCTCCGGCCGTCGTCCCGACGGAGCCGGTACGCCGGCGCGCGGGTCGCCTCTCGCCGGAGAGGCCAGTCGAGCAGCCGTGCCAACGCCCCGCATCGTGAGCGGGATCCGCAGAAGCCTCTCCAGCAAGAGCGCCCGCGCGCGGCTGCTCGGGCGTTGGCTGGGCCCGGCCCGCTGATTGGGCGAGAGCGGCGCGGACTACCCGTCGCTCAAGAGGTGTCTGCAGCGGGATGAGTGGGGTTCGGGTATTGCCGACGTGTCGAATCGACGTGTCGGAGGTATGCTTCTCGCGTGGAGGTTGTCGAGCGACCATTTCTGACGAGTCAGGCTGTGTTGGGCGTGCTCTCCTTCGGGAAGCCCACCACCGACGCTCCGCTCCGAACGCTGCGGCGACACGCGGCCGTCTCCGAGGGATGGTCGGTCCCGATGCGCAGCTCGTCCGGTCGGCTGATCGGGCGAGTCCACATGCACAGCGCGTTGAATGCTGACGCGGCGCGACTGTTCCGCTGGGGGCAGCGCGAGGCTGCGGTGCGCATGGCGAGAAAGGCGCAGGCGATGGAGCGCTCGAGGCAGGCGGGGCATGTGCGTCGCGCGATCGAGCGCACGGCCGAAGACATCCCCGTGGACTGGGCTGAGCGCGGCGCCACGGATCATCGCACGCAGGCGTTTCGCTACTACGTCGACGTCCGGCGCCAGTCCGCCTGGGAGGGTCTCGAGTCCAGTGCCCTCTGGCGCGCATGGGTGAGCGAACCTCAGACTTGGCTGGCGGTGGCGACCGACGAATCGTTGCGCGAGGCGGTACACGAGCTCGCCGAGCATGTTGCAGGCGTTCGGGCCGACGAGCCGCTGCTTGAGCGGCACGGCCTCACGACGCGCCTCGGTGTCATCGATCGACTCGATCCTGTGGCCGCAGAGCTCAAAGCGCCTGACGGGACGTGCTTCGTCGTGCCTCGACGGCCGCTCGAGCGTGAGGGCCTGGCGATCGTCGGTCAGCCGGTGAGCATCCTCATGGAGGAGCTGCCGGGCGGTCGGACGGTGGACTACTACGCGCCGGCTGCTCGACTCGACATCCCTGCCGTGGACGATGACGTCGACCCCTTCGGCGCCTCCCCACCAGTCCCGCTGAGCCCTGCTGACAGCGGCTGGATCCTGCGCGCGATGGCGTCAAAGCCGACGGTGGTGCCGTTGGCGCCGGTCGGCGCTGGCGGCGCTTGACCGATGGCGCGGGCAACGCGCGGCGTGCGGATGCGCGTCGCGAGTGCCGCGGACGCCGATGCGCTCGCGCGCTTCGCCTGCTCGACCGGTCCGTGGTTCGAGCAGGAGGTCGAGAATCACATCCGCAAGGACGCACTCGCACGCGCAGAGCGGCCGCAAGACGACTATCGGCTCGTCCTGTTCGAACAGGGGGCCGAGCTGTGGGCTGTGGGAGCGCACCGGCTCGAGTGGTTGCCGCTGACGGACGGCAGCCAGGCGCCCATGAGCCATCTGGCTGCGTTGGCGCTCTCGGTCGACGTTCAGGGACAGACGGCACCCGACGGGCGGCGCTACGCGGACATCGCCCTGTCCGGGCTGCTCGACGATGCGCTCCGTCATCGGCGCGAGCGGGTGGCCTTCGCCCTCGTAGCGCTGGAGAACGTCCGCAGCCAGCGTCTCTGTCGGCGACACGGCTTGGTCTTCGAGACACGCGCCGGACCGCTGCGCGTCCGCATGACCGGACGGTTCACCTCGAAGCGGCATCCGCCGAGACCGCGCGGGTAGCCACGCTGGAAGCCAAGACGCGTACGACCGCGCACGGGCTACTCGGGCGCTTCTGCTTCTTTGCGTCGCTGTGTGCGTTGGACTGTGAGCAACGCGTCGACATCCGCGATGTCCTGCGGTCGTCTCGCGGCGCGCTTCATCGAGAGCAGGTCATCCAGCGCGACGACGCGTATCTCGACTCCGTCGAGGTCGACGGTCAGTGCTCGCTCCCGTATCTCCTCGTAGCGAGCGGAGCCCTCTGGGTCGACGAGCAGGTCGAGGCTTCCGAGCGGCGTGACGAGCGTGAGCATGTGTGCGCGTCTGAGGGTGTGCACGTCGGGGACGAACGGGAGGCCTTCGAACCCTCGCAGTCTCGCGCCGAGCTCGACGAGCACCTTGCCGAGACGTTCGAGGTTCGCGGCGTTGGTCGCGTAGACGATGTCGAGATCCTTCGTGAAACGGGCGTAGCCGTGCAGCTCGACGGCGACCCCACCGATCACCACGAAGTCGATGCTCTCTTCGGCGAGGCGTCTCAACAGCGGGATGAGCTGAAGCTCAGGCATGGCGCTCACGAGCGCGCGCGCCCGCGTCGGCAAGCACGCTGAAGGTCTGCTGGCGTGCGTCAAGCGCCTGCAATCGCTCGACGGGCGACAGCGCGAGCTGCTGCTCGATCAGCGTCTCGTCGACCGTTCTAAGGCCCTGATGGACGGCCGACAGCTCCAGGCGATGACCCGCCGCGTGCAGTACCCGCTCGAGCGTCAGGAACGTCGGATTGCCGCCACCGCGCTCGAGTCGCGCGATCACCGACTGCGTCACGCCCGCGCGCTCGGCCAGCTCGGCCTGCGTCAGCCCGGACTGCTTCCGAGCATTGCGCACCAGGACGGAAGGAGACATGCTCGTCAACATCGCACAGAAAGAATATCGCGTCCACCACATGTACCTGTGACACGAGCACCAGCCCGCCGAGCGCCGATGCACAGCAGCGGCTCAATCAGCCGCGGGCGGGTGGTCCCGGCCGGCGAGGCTTCTGCGGATCCCTGGGCAAAGCGCGATGCCGACGACGCCCACGACGGGCCTCGACGGCGGGAGCCACCCGACCGCCGGCGTACCGGCAAAGGCTCGGGGCTCGGCGTCTGCGCGGGCCGACGGGGTGAATCGGCAATACACTTGGCCCACATGTCCACGCTGGAGGCCAAGACGCGTTACGACGCTGCGGAGGTGGAGCCGCGGATCGTCAGACGGTGGCTCGACTCGGGGCTGTTCCACGCCGATCCGGACGGGGATGGGGAGAGCTACTCGATCGCGGTGCCGCCGCCGAACGTCACCGGCGCGCTGCACATGGGCCATGCGCTCAACGGCTCGATCCAGGACGTGCTGATCCGCTATCACCGCGCGCGCGGGAAGCGGACGAAGTGGATCGCCGGCACCGACCACGCCGGCATCGCCACCCAGAAGCAGGTCGAGAAGCGCCTCGCCGAGGAGGGCTCGAGCCGCCAGGCGATCGGCCGCGAGGCGTTCGAGGCGCGCGTGTGGGAGTGGCGCGAGGAGTTCGGCGGGACGATCATCGAGCAGTTCCAGCGGCTTGGCGCCTCGCTCGACTACGCGGACGAGCGCTTCACGCTCGACGCCGGCTACCACGAGGCGGTCGTGAAGGTCTTCGTCGACCTCTACGAGAAGGGCTTCATCTACCGCGACAACTACATGGTCAACTGGGATCCGGGCAGCGGCTCGGCGATCTCCGACCTGGAGGTCGAGGATCGCGAGGTCGTCGACCAGCTCACGTACGTCGCGTATCCGATCAAGGACAGCGACGAGACGATCACGGTCGCGACCGTCCGCCCCGAGACGATGCTCGCCGACACCGCCGTCGCGGTGAACCCGGACGACGACCGTTACAAGCACCTGATCGGCAGAACGGCGATCCTGCCGCTCGTCGGGCGCGAGCTGCCGATCATCGGCGACGACTACGTGAAGCTCGACTTCGGCACAGGCGCGCTGAAGATCACGCCCGGGCACGACCCGAACGACTTCGAGATCGGCCGCCGCCACGGGCTGCCCGAGATCAGCGTGATCGGCGAGGACGGGCGCATGACGGCCGAGGCCGGCGAGCGCTTCGCCGGTCTGATCGTCAAGGAGGCGCAGGCGGCGGTCGTCGCGGCGCTCCATGCCGAGGGCCGGCTCGTGAGAGTCGAGGAGTACCCGCACGTCGTGCCGTTCTCGCACCGCTCCGGCGAGCGGATCGAGCCGCTCATCAGCCTCCAGTGGTTCATGCGCATGGACGAGCTGGCCAAGCCGGCGATCGATGCCGTCAAGGACGGCCGCGTGAAGATCCACCCCGAGCGCTGGACGCGCGTCTATCTCGACTGGATGGAGAACATCCGCCCCTGGTGCGTCTCGCGCCAGCTGTGGTGGGGGCATCGGCTGCCCGTCTGGTACCGCGGCGACGAGACCTACGTGGGAGCGCAGGCGCCCGACGGCGACGGCTGGACCCAGGACCCCGACGTGCTCGACACGTGGTTCTCATCCGCGCTGTGGCCGTTCGCGACGCTCGGCTGGCCGCAGCAGACGCCGGAGCTGAAGGCCTTCTACCCGACGAACGTGCTCTCGACGGCGCGCGACATCCTCTTCCTGTGGGTCGCGCGGATGATCATGATGGGCCTCGAGTTCGCCGGCGACGTCCCGTTCGAGGACGTCTACATCCACTCCGTCATCCAGGGGCCCGACGGCCGCCGCATGAGCAAGTCGCTCGGCACCGGGATCGACCCGCTCGACGAGATCGAGAAGCACGGCGCCGACGGCGTGCGCTTCGGCCTGCTCGCGATGTCCTCATCGCAGGACGTGCGCTACAGCGCTGAGAAGGTCCAGCAGGGCGAGCAGCTGACGAACAAGCTGTGGAACGCCTCGCGGCTGATCCTGACGCGCGTCGATCCCGACGCTCGCGCGGAGGCGCGGCCGCGCGCGATCGAGGACCGCTGGATCCTCTCGCGCCTCGCCGCCGCGCGCGCGACGGTCGAGCAGCACGTCGGCGAGTTCGACTTCTCGCACGCCGCGCTCGCGCTCTACGACTTCGTCTACGGCGAGCTGTGCGACTGGTACCTGGAGCTGATCAAGCCGCGCCTCTACGAGGCCGAGGGCGACGAGCGCGCCGACCTCGACGCGACGCTGCTGCACGTCCTCACCGAGACGCTGCAGCTCGCGCACCCGACGATCCCGTTCGTGACGGAGGAGATCTGGTCGTTCGTGCCCGGTGCCGAGGGGCTGCTGGCGGAGCGACAGGCCGGCGCGGCCGGCGACGCCCGCGACACCGACGCCGAGCGCGCGCTCGCCGACGCGATCGCCGCCGTGCAGGCGCTGCGCGGCTGGCGCGACGGCGTCGGGGCGGCGGCCGGCGCGCGCATCCCGGCGCGGCTGGAGGCCGACGGCTACGAGCAGACGGCCGCCCACGTCGCGCGGCTCGCGCGCTTCGAGCTGGGGGAGGCCAACGGCGCGGCTGACGCCGCCGCGATCGCGATCCCCGGCGGTGCGCTGGTCGTGCACGCGAGCGACGCGGTCGATCTCGGCGCGGCCGAGCGCAAGCTCGCCGAGCGCCGCAGAACGCTGGAGGCGGAGATCGCCCGCTGCGCAGGCAAGCTCGCCAACGAGGGCTTCGTCGCGAAGGCGCCGCCCGCGGTCGTCGAGTCCGAGCGCGCGAAGCTGGCCGCGCTGCGCGAGGAGCTGAGCGCGCTGTGAGCGGCCAGCACTGGGGCGTCGAGGACGCGGAGCGCTACCTGCTCGGGCTCGAGCTGTTCGGCATGCGCTTCGGCCTGGACCGCATGCACCGCCTGATGACGACGCTCGACCAGCCCGAGCGCCGCTACGACACGATCCACGTCGTCGGGACGAACGGCAAGTCCTCGACGACGCGCATGATCGCCGCGATCCTCCAGCACCACGGGCAGCGCGTCGGAGCCTACCTGTCGCCGCACCTCGTCTCGTTCGCCGAACGGATCCGCGTGAACGACCGCGACGTCGAGTCGCGCGCGTTCGCGCGCGCCGTCGAGCGCGCCGCGCATGCCGCCGCGCTCGTCGACCGCAGCCAGCAGGAGGAGGACCGCGTCACGCAGTTCGAGGCGCTCACCGCCGCCGCCTTCTCCGAGCTGGCGGCGCACGAGGTCGACGTGGCCGTCGTCGAGGCCGGGCTCGGCGGGCGCTGGGACGCGACCAACGTGCTGCCGTCGAAGGTCCAGGTGCTCACCACCGTCGGCCTGGAGCACACGCGCTGGCTCGGCCCGACGGTGCGCGACATCGCGCGCGAGAAGCTCGCGGTCGTGCGCGACGGCGCCACGCTCGTGGTCGGCAGCGGCCTGCAGCCCGACGCGTTGGAGGAGGCGCACGCCGCCGCCGAGCGCCATGGTGCGCGGCTCGTGCAGGCGCCCGCGGACCCCGGCGTCGAACTGGCCGCCGCGGGCGCCTTCCAGCAGCGCAACTTCGCGCTCGCGCGCGCCGCCGCCGAGGCGTACCTCGGCGAGCTGGAGATCGAGCGCGTGCGTGCCGCCGCCGCGGCGGTGACCGTCCCGGGCCGCCTGCAGATCGTCGCGCACGAGCCGCTGACGGCGCTCGACGGCGCCCACAACGCGGAGGGCGTCGCGGCGCTCGCGGAGTCGCTGCCGCAGCTGACGGCCGGCCGCCGGCTCGTCGCGGTCGTCTCGATCCTCGAGGACAAGGACGCCGCGGGCATGCTGCGCGCGCTGCTGCCGCACGCCGAGCACGTCGTCTTCACGCGCAACCAGAATTCGCGCGCGCTCCCGCCCGCGACGCTCGGGTCGCTGTGCGCGCAGCTCGGCGGTCCGTCGTGCGAGCTGGAGGCGGACCCGCGCCGCGCGCTCGCGCGCGCCCGCGAGGTGGCCGGCGCCGGCGGCGT
>CAZGJV010000071.1:0-6597 GCA_964525715.1 uncultured Conexibacter sp.
CGCCGCGACGGCGGCGAGGAACAGCGCGCCCGGGAACGTCAGCCGCGCGAGGATGCGGTCGAGGAACTCGGCCGTCGGGCGACCTGGGCGCACCCCGGGGATGAAGCCGCCGTAGCGCTTGAGGTTGTCCGCCTGCTCCACGGGGTTGAACGTGACCGCCGTGTAGAAGTAGGTGAAGGCGATGATCAGCAGCGTCTCGCCGATCAGGTACGGCGTGTTCCCCGGGTTGAAGAAGTTCGCGACGCTGTGCGCCCACGGCTGGTTGATCAGCTGGCCGACCGTCGGCGGGAAGGCCATCAGGCTCGCCGCGAAGATGACCGGGATCACGCCCGCCATGTTCACGCGCAGCGGCAGGTAGGTCTGCCCGCCCTGCGTCATGCGCTGGCCGATCACGCGCCGCGCGTACTGGACCGGGATGCGGCGCTGGCCCTCCTGCACGAACACGACGGCCGCGATCACGCCTATCGCGAGGAACGGCATCATCACCTTGAAGACCGGATCGGGGCTCGTCCACCAGGCCTGCAGGCCGTGCGGCAAACGCGAGACGATCGACGCGAAGATCATCAGCGAGATGCCGTTGCCGATCCCCCTCTGCGTGATCAGCTCGCCCATCCACATCACGAGCATGCAGCCCGCGGTCAGCGATATCGCGATCAGGACGAGCTTCGAGAGGCCGAAGTTCACGACGACCGGCAGCCCCGCCTGCGCCTGCAGCGAGCGGAAGAGGAAGACGTACGCTATGGACTGCGCGCCGGCGAGCCCGACCGTCAGGTAGCGCGTGTACTGCGTGATCCGCTGCGTGCCGATCTCGCCCTCTCTCTGGAGCTGCTCGAGCGACGGCACGACGACCGTCAGCAGCTGCATGATGATCGAGGCCGTGATGTACGGCATGATCCCGAGCGCGAACAGCGCGACGCGCGCCAGGCTCCCGCCCGAGAACGTGTTGAGCAGGTTGAGGATCCCGCCGTTGGAGAAGTTCTGCGAGATCTGCTTGACGGCCTCGGTGTTGATGCCCGGGGCGGGTATGTGCGCCCCGAGGCGGTACAGGCCCAGCAGCAGTGCGGTGAACGCGAGCTTCTTGCGGATGTCCGCGACTGTGAAGGCGCTCAGGATCGTCGCGAGCATGCTCGAGTCCCCCTACTCGAGTATCTGGCAGGTTCCCCCGGCGGCCTCGATGCGCTCGCGCGCGGCCGCACTGAAGGCGTGGGCGTGGACGGTCAGCGGCTTGGTGATCTCACCCTTCGCGAGCACCTTCACCGGAATGCCTCTGCGCGTCGCGAGGTTCTTCGCGTTGAGCGCCTCGAGCGTGACCTCGGCGCCGGACTCGAAGCGCGCCTCGAGGTCGAGCAGGTTCACCGGCTGCGTGTGCGTGCGGAACGGCTCGAACGGCATCGACTTCTTCATGTGCGGGCCGCGCAGCTTGCGCATCCGCATGTGGATCGGCATCTGGCCGCCCTCGAAGCGGGCGCGGTCCTTCGCGCCGGAGCGCGAGCCCGCGCCCTTCTGACCGCGGCCGGCGGTCTTGCCGGTGCCGGAGCCCTCGCCGCGGCCGACGCGCTTGCGCGGACGGCGGCTGCCGGGAGCCGGTCTCAGGTTGTGCAGGCCGATCCGCTCCTCGGCGGTCTCCTCGGCCTTCGCTCTCGCTGCAGGGCTCATGCGGCCTCCTCGACCTTCACGAGATGCCGGACCGAGTGGACCATGCCGCGCAGGGCGGGCGTGTCTCTCTGCTCGACCGTGTGGCCGATCTTGCGCAGGCCGATCGAGCGCAGCGTGTCGAGCTGTCTCTTGTCGGAGCCGTTGCGCGACTTGACCTGCGTGATCTTCAGCGTGCTCACGACGCGTCCTCCGCGTCGGGCGCGCCGACGGCGACCGGCTCGGCTGCGGCGTCGCCTTCGCCGGGCGCCTCGGCGTCGTCGGCGGTCAGCTCGGCCGTCGGCGCGTTGCGGTTCGGGTCCAGGCCCAGCACCGCGTCGATCGAGATGCCGCGCAGGTCCGCGACCTCCTCCGGGCGGCGCAGACCCTCGAGGCCCGCCATCGTCGCCTTCACGAGGTTGATCGGGTTCTGCGTGCCGAGGCTCTTGGAGAGGATGTCGTGGATCCCCGCCAGCTCGAGCACCGCGCGCACGCCGCCGCCGGCGATCACGCCGGTACCGGGCGAGGCCGGCTTCAGCAGCACGCGGCCGGAGCCGAAGATGCCGAGCGTCTGGTGCGTGATCGTGGAGCCGTGCTTCGGCACGCGGATGAGGTTCTTCTTCGCGCGCTCCACGCCCTTCTGGATCGCGACCGGGACCTCGTTCGCCTTGCCGTAGCCGACGCCGACGATCTCGCGCTCGTCGCCGACCACCACGAGGGCGGTGAACGAGAAGCGACGGCCGCCCTTGACGACCTTCGCGACGCGGTTGATCTCCACGACCCGCTCTTGCAGGTCGAGGCCGGCGCCAGATACAGATCGATCGAGTCCGAGTGCCATGAAGTTCCTGAGGGTAGCGGTTCGAAGCGGGTCGGTCGGTGGTTAGAAGGCGAGGCCGCCCTCGCGGGCGCCCTCCGCGAGCGCACGCACGCGACCGTGGTACTGGTAGCCGCCGCGGTCGAAGACGGCCTCCGAGATGCCGGCCGCCTTGGCGCGCTCGGCGAGCAGCTCGCCGACGCGCTTGGGCTGGTCGGCGCGCGCGACGCTGCGCAGCTCGGCCTCGGTCCAGTTGACCGCGGTGAGCGTGCGACCGGCGTCGTCGTCGACGAGCTGGGCGCTGATGCCGCGGTTGCTGCGGAACACCGAGATGCGCGGCCGCTCGGCCGTGCCGTGGATCTTCGCGCGAACGCGACGGCGGCGCTTGAGGCGCCGCGCAGGAGCAGTGAGAACGGTCATGCGCGCTTCCCGACCTTCCGGGCGACGTACTCGCCCTCGTAGCGAATGCCCTTGCCCTTGTAGGGCTCCGGCTTGCGCTGCTTGCGGATGTTGGCGGCGGTCTCGCCGACGAGCTGCTTGGAGATGCCGCGCACGACGATGCGCGTCGGCTGGGGCACCTCGAACTCGATCCCGTCGGGCGCCTTGATCGGCACCGGGTGCGAGTAGCCGAGCGCCAGCTCGAGGTCCTTGCCCTTGAGCTGGGCGCGGTAGCCGACGCCCTGGATCTCGAGGCGCTTCTCGAAGCCTGCGGTGACGCCCTCGACCATGTTGGCCACGAGCGAGCGCGTGAGGCCGTGCAGGGCACGGTGCTCGCCGCGGTCGGTCGGGCGCGTGACGACGAGCTCCTCGCCGTCCCGCGCGACCGTGATGTCGCGATGGATGCGCTCGGAGAGCTCGCCCTTGGGGCCGTTGACGGTCACGAGCTCGGGCTCGATCGCGACGTTGACGCCGGCGGGGACGGGGATGGGCTTGCGGCCGATACGACTCATCGCCGATTCACCAGACCTTCGCCACGACCTCGCCGCCGAGGCCCGCTCTGCGCGCCTCGTGGCCGGTCATGACGCCGTGGGACGTCGAGATGATCGCCGTGCCCATCCCACCCTGGATCTTCGGGATGTGGGCGTGATCGACGTAGGTCCGCTGGCCGGGGCGGGACACCCGCTGGATGCCCTGGATCACCGGCTTGCGGTTGCCCGAGTACTTGAGCTTCACGTTGATGAGCTCGCCGGGGTGCTCTGCGTTGGGCGCCTCGACGTTCCAGTCCTCGATGTAGCCCTGCTCCTTGAGGATGCGAGCCAGCTCCTTCTTCAGCTTCGAGGCGGGAATCGGCACGACGTCCTTCGACGCGTGCGCGCCGTTGCGCACCCGCGTGAGGAAGTCGGCGATGGGATCGGTCATCGACATGCGATCACCAAGAGCTCTTCGTCATGCCGGGGATGTAGCCGTTGTGCGCGAGCTCGCGCAGGCAGATACGGCAGAGCCCGAACTTTCTGAACACAGAGCGCGGCCGGCCGCAACGGCGGCAGCGCGTGTATCCGCGGGTTCTGTATTTGGGGGTCCGCTGCTGGCGGACACGCAATGAGGTCTTGGCCATAGCGGTTCCTTAGTTTCCGTTGGTCGCCGCGCCGGGCGCGCCGCGGCGGTCTCTCGAGAAGGGCATCCCGAACGCCTGGAGCAGCGCGAAGGACTCCTCGTCCGTCTTGGCGCTCGTCGTGATCGCGATGTCGAGCCCCCGGACCTGATCGACCTTGTCGTAGTCGATCTCGGGGAAGATGATCTGCTCCTTGACGCCCATGTTGTAGTTGCCGCGACCGTCGAACGAACGCGGGCTGAGGCCGCGGAAGTCGCGGATCCGCGGGATCGCGATCGACAGCAGGCGGTCGAGGAACTCGTACGCGCGCTCGCCGCGCAGCGTGACGCTGACGCCGACGGCCATCCCTTCGCGCAGCTTGAAGTTGGCGATCGACTTGCGCGATCTGCGGATGCTCGGCTGCTGCCCGGCGATGCGGGCGAGCTGCGTCGTCGCCTCCTGCAGGAGTCTCGAGTCGGTCTTCGCCTCGCCGACGCCCATGTTGATCGTGATCTTCTCGATCTTCGGCGCCTGCATCGGCGTCGAGTAGCCGAACTGCTCGATCAGCGACGGACGGATCTCGTCGGCGTATTTGGTCTTGAGTCGTGCGGACATGTGGAAGCTCAGTCGATGCTCGTGCCGGAGCGGCGGGCGATGCGGAAGCGTCTTCCCTCGCGGACCTCGACGCCGACGCGGGTCGGCTTTCCGTCCTTGGGGTCGAGCAGCATCACGTTGGAGACGTGGATGGGACCCTCGCGCTCGATCACGCCGGCGACCGCGTCGGGCCGGCCGGGCGTCGGGCGCTGGTGGCGCTTGACGATGTTGAGGCCTTCGACGAAGACCTTCTCCTTCGGGGCGTCGACGCGCAGGACGCGACCGGTCTTGCCGCGGTCCTTGCCCGAGATCACGATCACCTCGTCGTCTCTGCGAATGCGCGCGGGCATCAGAGGACCTCCGGGGCGAGCGAGACGATCTTCATGAAGTTGCGCTCGCGCAGCTCACGCGCGACGGGACCGAAGATGCGCGTCCCGCGCGGGTTGTTCTGCGCGTCGATGATCACGGCCGCGTTCTCGTCGAAGCCGATGTACGTGCCGTCCTCGCGCCCGTAGGACTTCTTCGTGCGTACGACGACGGCCGTCACGACCTCGCCCTTCTTGACCGAGCCCTGCGGCGCGGCCTGCTTGACGGTCGCGACGATCACGTCGCCGACGCCGGCGTAGCGCCGGCGCGAGCCGCCGCGCACGCGGATGCAGAGGATCTCGCGGGCGCCGGTGTTGTCGGCGACCTTCAGGCGCGTCTCGTTCTGGATCATCGGGCGCGCTCCACGACCTCGACCAGGCGCCACCGCTTCAGGCGCGACAGCGGGCGAGACTCACGCACGACGACCGTGTCGCCCGTGTGCGCGTCGTTGCTCTCGTCGTGCGCGTGCAGCGTCGTCGAGCTGCGGACGATCTTGTGGTAGCGCCGGTGCTGGCGCGCCGTGTCGATGCGGACGGTGATCGTCTTGTCTGCCTTGTCGGAGACGACGATGCCCTGGCGCTCCTTCTGGCGGCCCTCGCCGTGCTCGCGCGGCGACGTCGCCTCGCCGGGCACGGCGGCGCGAGCGGCCTTCGCCTTCTCGCGCAGCTTCGCGCGGGACGTGCGGCGCGCAGCGGAACGCGCCTTGCGGGCGGCGTCGCGCTCGGCCTGGCGCTCCTCCGGCGTGCGCGACGGGCGCGAGCCGGCCTCCTTGGCGACCTTCGCGGCGCGCGCCTCTCGGCGCTGCTCCTTCGGGCTCACGCCGGCAGCCTGCTTGGCCGGAGCGGCATCGTCGCTCGCCTCGGCGGCGGCAGCCTCAGGAGTCGCGGCAGCCTCCTCGGCGGCCTCGGGCGCCTCGGCCTCGGCCGGCGCGGTCGTCTCCTCGACGTTCTCGTTCTGCTCTTCGTCGGCCATCGGTTACCGGCTCAGTTCCTTGTTGACATCGACTCCCCGCTCACGCAGGACGGTCAGCGCACGTGCGACGTCGCGCTTCGCGTCGCTCAGACGCGAGGTGTTCTCCAGCTCGCCGGTGGCGTGCTGGAAGCGCAGCCCGAACAGCTCGCGCCGTGCGGTCCGCAGGTGCTCCACGAGGACGGCGTCGTCCATGTCGCGCAGCTCGATCGCCTTCGTCCCGGCCATCACCCGTCCTCCCGCATGACGAATCTCGTCTTGACCGGGAGCTTGTGCCCGGCGAGGCGCATCGCCTCGCGAGCGAGCGACTCCGGCACACCGGCCAGCTCGAACATCACGCGGCCGGGCTTGACGACGGCGACCCACCCTTCGGGCGAGCCCTTGCCGGAGCCCATGCGCGTCTCGGCCGGCTTCTTCGTGTACGGCTTGTCGGGATAGACGTTTATCCACACCTTGCCGCCACGCTTGATCTTGCGCGTCATCGCGATACGAGCGGCCTCGATCTGACGGTTCGTCAGCCAGCCCTCCTCGACGGTCTTCAGCCCGTACTCGCCGAACTGGACCTTGACCTGCCCGCGCGAGAGCCCGCGGCGCCGGCCGCGGTGCTGCTTGCGGAACTTCACACGCTTGGGAGAGAGCATCAGCGAGTCACCTCGGGAGCACGGGGCCCACTGCGACCGGGCCCACCGGG
>CAZGJV010000072.1:0-6589 GCA_964525715.1 uncultured Conexibacter sp.
CACCCCGTCTTCCGCCAGCTCAACGCCTCGATCGGCTTCGACTGGCGCCTCGGGCCCTACGACGTCGACCTGTCGCGGGCGCACGCGCGCATGCTGGCGGCGCAGCAGATCATCGGTGACGGCGACCGCGACGAGCTGCTCGCCGCGCTCGACACGGTCGAGCACGAGCTGGGCGAGGGGACGTTCCCGTTCCTGCCGGACGACGAGGACGTCCACATGGCGATCGAGCGGCGCATCATCGAGCTGGCCGGGCCGGTCGGCGGCAAGCTCCACACCGCCCGCTCGCGCAACGACCAGGTCGCGACCGACATGGCGCTGTTCACGCGCGCCCACGCGCAGGCGGCGGCCAGCGGGATCCGCGGCCTGATGCAGGCGCTGATCTCCGCCGCCGAGCGCCACCTCGACTGGCGCATGCCCGGCTACACGCATCTGCAGCGCGCCCAGCCCGTCTACCTCAGCCACCACCTGCTCGCGTACGTGTGGATGCTCGCGCGCGACCTCGAGCGCTTCGCCGCCGTCGAGGCCGCCACCGCCAGACTGCCGCTCGGCGCCGGCGCGCTCGCGGGCGTGAACTTCGTCACCGACCGTCGGGCCGTCGCCAGAGACCTCGGCTTCGCCGGCGTCGCCGAGAACTCGATCGACGCCGTCTCCAACCGCGACTTCGTGCTCGACTACCTCGCGGCGGCCGCCACCTGCGGCACGCACCTGTCGCGTCTCGGCGCCGAGATCGTGCTGTGGTCCAGCAGCGAGTTCGGCTTCGCCGAGGTGTCCGACGCGTGGGCGTCGGGCTCCTCGATCATGCCGCAGAAGAAGAACCCCGACGCGGCCGAGCTGCTGCGCGCGAAGGCGCCGCGCATCGTCGGCCACTTCGTCGCGCTTCAGGGCGTCATGCACGCGCTCCCGCTGACCTACAACAAGGACATGCAGGAGGACAAGGAGCACCTGTTCGACGCGGTCGACACGCTCGAGCTGTGCCTCGCCGCCGCGGCCGGCATGATCGAGGGGATCGCCTTCGACCGCGAGCGGATGGCGGACGCCGCCTCCGACGAGTTCCCCGCTGCGACCGACGTCGCGGACCTGCTCGTGCGCCGCGGGATGCCGTTCCGCGAGTGCCACGGCGTCGTCGCCGCGCTCGTCAAGCGCGCCGTCGACAGCGGCCGCACGCTCACCGAGCTGCGCCCCGAGGAGCTGGCCGAGCACTCCGACCTGCTCGACGAGGAGTACTACCGTGTCCTCGCCGGCGAGAGCTGGCTGGAGTCGAAGGACTCCGAGGGCGGCACGTCGCTGCGCCGCGTGCAGGAGCAGCTCGCGCAGGCGCGCGCGCTGCTCGGCTAGCCTCGACGGCGTGTCCGCCGCGCCCGCGCCACGCTCGCTCGCGCCGCTCCCCGCCGCTTTCTACGACCGGCCGGTCGTCGACGTCGCACGCGATCTCGTCGGCTGCGTCGTCGCGCACGCCGGCACGAGCGGCGTGATCGTCGAGACAGAGGCCTACCACGACAGCGAGCCGGCCTGTCACGCGTTCGTCGGGGTGACCCCCCGCACGAGAACGCTGTTCGGGCCGCCCGGTCGCGCCTACGTCTATCGCTCCTACGGCATCCACGCGCTGCTGAACGCCGTCTGCGAGCCCGAGGGCGTCGGCGCGGCGGTCCTGATTCGGGCGCTCGAGCCGCTCGACGGCATCGAGCTGATGCGGGAGCGGCGCGGCGTCGCGCGGATCGAGCAGCTCTGCTCCGGGCCGGGCAAGCTCACGCAGGCGCTCGCGATCGAGCTGGACTGCAACGACACCGACCTGCGCGACGGCCCGGTCACGATCGCCGCTCGCCCCGCCGCGTGGCGCGACGTCGAGCTGGTCGCGGGCACGCGCGTCGGGATCACGAAGGCCGTCGAGCTCCCGTGGCGCTTCTGCGCCGCCGGCAGCGGCCACGTCTCCCGCCCGCGGCCCGTCGCCTGAGCTCAGCCGCTCGGCGCGGCGGCGCCGCCGCCGTTCGCGCCCCCGCCGCCGGCGGGCGGTGTCGGCGTGCCGGTGTTCCCGCCACCGCCGGCCGGCGGCGTCGGGGTGCCGGTGTTCCCGCCACCGGCAGGGGGCGTCGCGGTCCCGCCACCTCCGCCACCGGTGCCCCCGCCGGTCCCGCCTCCTCCGGTGCCGCCGCCGCCCGGCGTGGTGGTGGGGCCCGTCGTCGTCGGCCCGGTGGTGGTCGAGCCGCCGCCGGCGCCCGCTCCCGAGTCGAGGCCGGTGCTGGGCGTCGTCACCGTCCCGGGGTCCTGGCCGTCGCGCAGCGCCTGCGCCATCGCGGCACGCTGCTGGAGGATCGCCATCGCCTGCGTCATGAAGTCGTGCCACAGGACCGCTGGGAAGGTGCCGCCGGCGACCGGGCCGCCGTCGTACTGCGTCAGCATCGGCACGAGTCTGTCGGGATAGCCGACCCAGATCGCGACCGTCAGGTCGTGGTTCCAGCCGACGAACCAGGCGTCGCCGTAGTTCTCGGTCGTGCCCGTCTTGCCGGCCGCGAAGCCGGAGATCTGGGCCGCCTTGCCGGTGCCGTAGGCGACGACCGTCGTCAGGATCTGCGTCACCTCGTTCGCGACGCCGCCCGGGATCTCCTGGGTGCGCACGAGCGTCCGCGGGTTGCTGAGCAGCATGTGGCCGCTGCCGTCGCGCACCGCGTCGATGCCGATCGGGCCTCTGTCGGGCGCGCCGAGCTTCGGGTTCCAGATGCGCTTGCCGCCGGTCGCGAACGTCTCGTAGGCGTGCGCCATGTCGAGCGGCGTGACGCCGTCTCTGAGGCCGCCGAGGATCATCGCGTAATTCGTCGAGATCGGCGTGCGGATGCCGAGGCGGCGCGCGACGCGCGCGATCTTGTGCGTGCCGACTCTGATGCCGACCTCGGCGTAGACGGAGTTGTCCGACACCGTCGTCGCGCCCGCGAGCGTGTTCGAGCCGGAGTACTCGTTGCCGTAGTTTCTGACGACGAAATACTCTCTCCCGCCGCTGTGCGGCACGACGAACTGCTTCGGCCGCGAGCTCCAGATGGAGTCGGGGGAGATGCCCGACTCGAGCGCCGCGGCGAGCGTGAAGGGCTTGAACGTCGAGCCCGGCTGGCGCTGACCCTGAGTCGCCAGGTTGAAGGGGTTCGTCGCGTAGTCCGGGCCGCCGACCATCGCGCGCACCTCGCCGGTGCGGTTGTCGATCGCCACGAGCGACGCCGACGGCAGGCCGGAGCCGGGCGGCAGCACCTGGCTGATCGTGCTCTCCGCGGCGTTCTGCAGGTCGAGGTCGAGCGACGTCGTGATCTGCAGGTTGCCGCTGAAGGCCTTGAACGGCCCGAAGTGGTCGACCACCTGCTGGCGCACCCAGCTCGTGAAGTAGGGCGACTGGCTTCTCTCCTGCGGCGGCGTGAGGTCGTTCTGCGTCGGCAGCGGGTCCTGCAGATCCTGCTCGTACTCGCTCGCCGTGATGTAGCCCTGGTCGCGCATGTACCGCAGCACGGTGTTGCGTCGCAGCAGCGACGCGTGCGGGTGGACGACCGGGTCGTAGCCGGTCGGCGACTGGATGATGCCCGCGAGGAATGCCGCCTCGGCCGTCGTCAGCTGGCTGGCGCACATGTTCGCGCGCGTCGAGCCGCAGCCGCCGGCGTTGCCCCAGCCGTGGCGCTTGCCGAAGTACACGCGCGCGGCCGACTCGATCCCGTACGCGCCGTTGCCGAAGTAGATCGCGTTGAGGTACTCGGTGAGGATCTTCTCCTTCGACCACTTGCGCGTGAGGTGATACGCGAGCGCGGCCTCGCGCAGCTTCTCGAACGCCGTGCGCTTGCCCTGCGCCTCGAGCGCGACCTTCACGAACTGCTGGGTGATCGTCGAGGCGCCCTGGGCGTTGCGACCCGCGCCAAGGTCGGCGAACACGGCGCGCGCGATGCCCTTGACGTCAAAGCCGGGGTTCGAGTAGAAGCGCTTGTCCTCGATCGCGATCGTCGCGTGCTTCATCGCCGGGGCGATCTGGTACTGGCCGACGAGCACCACGTTCTGGTTGTTCGTGAGGATCCCGAGCTTGCGGCCGCGGTAGTCGAGCAGGACCGAGTTGTCCTTCGCCGCGCTGTACTGCTGGCGGTTCTCCAGCTGGGGCAGGTCGGACGCGACCGCCATCATCATCCCGAAGACGGTCGAGATCAACGCGAGGAACGCGAGGCCGGCGAAGATCGACAGCACGCGCAGCTTCTTGATGCGCGGACGCCCGGGCCGGCGGCGTCGCCTGGGCAGGCGGGGGAGCCGCGCGCGCTGGCGGGTCGGCGTCGTGATGTGGCCGTGCTCGTCAGTCATGCGTCGGGATGCGGCGCCGGATGCGACAGAGGGACGCGGCGCGCGGCGGGCCGTGGCGGCGTGGGCCTCGCCGGGCACGGCAGTCTAGCATTCGGCCCTCGTGACTCCGGACCTCAGCACCCCCGCGGCGGCGGCCGCCCATCTCGCGCGCAACGCCGTCGACTGCCTGCCGGCCGGCGGGTTGGAGCGCAAGCTGGCCGAGGCCGAGCGCGAGCGGCGCCCGCTGCGGGTCAAGCTCGGGATCGACCCGACTGCACCTGACATTCACCTCGGCTTCACCGTGGTGCTCGGCAAGTTGCGCGAGTTCCAGGACCTCGGTCACACGGTGGTGCTGATCGTCGGCGACTACACCGCCCGCGTCGGCGACCCGAGCGGCCGCTCCGCCACCCGCCCGGTCCTCTCCGGCGAGCAGATCGACGCGAACGCGGCGACGTTCCAGGCCCAGGCGCTCAAGGTGCTCGACCCCGAGCGGCTGGAGGTGCGCCGCAACGGCGAGTGGCTCGACATGGCGATGGAGGAGCTGTTCCGCCTCGTGCGCACGACGACCGTTGCGCGGATCCTCGAGCGCGACGACTTCGCCAAGCGCTACGCCGCGCACGCCCCGATCTCGATCCTCGAGCTGCTGTATCCGCTGTTGCAGGGCTACGACTCGGTCGCCGTGCGCGCCGACGTGGAGCTGGGGGGCACCGACCAGAAGTTCAACCTGCTGCTGGGGCGCGACGTGCAGACGGCATACGGCCAGCCGGAGCAGGCGATCCTGACGATGCCGATCCTGCCGGGGATCGACGGCGAGCGCAAGATGTCGAAGTCCTACGGCAACTACATCGGCGTCACCGAGCCGCCGGACGAGATCTACGGCAAAACGCTGCGGCTGCCCGACACTGCCCTCGGGCAGTGGTACGAGCTGCTGCTCGGTGAGCGGTTGGCCGCCGCCGCGCCGCCGCGCGACGCGAAGCGCGCGCTCGCGCGTGCGCTTGTCGCGCGCTTCCACGACGCCGAGGCCGCCGAGGCCGCCGAGGCCGGCTTCGACCGCGTCCACCGCGAGCACCGTCCGCCTGAGCAGGTGCCTTCGGTTGCACTGCCGGCAAACGGGGACGGCCTCGTCCATCTGCCGGCGCTGCTCGCCGACGCGTTCGGCGTCTCGCGATCCGAGGCGCGGCGGTCGCTCGAGCAGGGCGGCGTGAAGCTCGACGGCGAGCCGCTCGCGGCCGATTCGCTCGACCGTGCGGTCGCAGACCTCGACGGCCGCGTGCTGCAGCTCGGCAAGCGGCGCTTCGTGCGCCTCGCGCGCGCCTGAGCGCTCCTGCTCCGTGGGGCGTGGGAGGGGCGCCCTTCGAGCCATTGGCGCAGGACCGCTTGACCGCAGAGCACGCTGCCGCGCAAGCGGCTATTGTTCCCCGAAGTCGTCCCCGGACGGCCAGGGCGCCCTGCGGAAGGGCAGTCCGGGGCAAAAGGAAGCCGAGCTTCCCCCGCCTGCGCGCAAGCGCTATACTTTCGCGCCCGCACCGAGAGCGGCGACGCTCTCGCGTGTCCGGCGGAGGAGTCCCCTCCGAGAGGCACGGCGGTCTTTGAAAACTCAACAGCATGTGCACCGACTGGCCGGAATGGTCCGGCCGTCGTGTGCGTCCAGGTTTCGAAAGCCGCCGCCCGCCGCGCCAGCGCGAGCGGGACAACGGTGGCGCCAGAATTAGACCCCGTCCGATGCTCGGATGGCCCCTTCGTGTACGTGGGCCTTCCGCAGTGAGCATCGCGACGCTCTTCGTAGAAGTACACCTAGTAGTTCTTCACGGAGAGTTTGATCCTGGCTCAGGACGAACGCTGGCGGCGTGCTTAACACATGCAAGTGGAGCGACGAACCAGGGCTTGCCCTGGGGCAAAGCCGCGAACGGGTGAGTAACACGTGGGTAACCTGCCCTGATGATTGGGACAACCCGAGGAAACTCGGGCTAATACCAAATGTGCTCTTCGGTCATAAGGCCGTCGAGGAAAGGTAGCTTCGGCTTCCGCATCAGGATGGGCCCGCGGCCCATTAGCTTGTTGGTGGGGTAACGGCCTACCAAGGCTTCGATGGGTAGCTGGTCTGAGAGGACGATCAGCCACACTGGGACTGAGACACGGCCCAGACTCCTACGGGAGGCAGCAGTGGGGAATCTTGCACAATGGGCGAAAGCCTGATGCAGCGACGCCGCGTGAGGGAAGAAGGCTTTCGGGTTGTAAACCTCTTTCAGGAGGGACGAAGCTACTCGGGTTAATAGCCCAGAGGGTGACGGTACCT
>CAZGJV010000073.1:0-6270 GCA_964525715.1 uncultured Conexibacter sp.
GGCGCGAGCGGCTACGTCGTCGAGTACGCCGGCCCGGCGATCGAGGCGCTCTCGATGGAGGGCCGCATGACGATCTGCAACATGACGATCGAGGGCGGCGGGCGCGCGGGCATGGTCGCGCCGGACGAGACCACGTTCGAGTACGTCGAGGGTCGCGAGGCGGCGCCGCAGGGCAAGGACTTCGAGGACGCCGTCGCGCACTGGCGCACGCTGCGCACGGAAGAGGGCGCCAGCTTCGACAAGGAGGTCGTCGTCGACGCCGCCGCGCTCTCGCCGCAGGTCACCTGGGGGACGGCGCCCGACATGGTCGCGTCCGTCACCGACGCGGTGCCCGAGCCGCAGACCGAGGGCCACGAGCGCGCGCTGCAGTACATGGACCTGAAGGCCGGCACGCCGATCGAGGAGATCAAGCTCGACCGCGTCTTCATCGGCTCGTGCACGAACAGCCGCATCGGGGATCTGCGCGCCGCGGCCGAGGTGATCAAGGGCCGCAAGGTCGCGAGCAGCGTCAACGCGATGGTCGTCCCGGGCTCGCAGCAGGTCAGAGCCCAAGCCGAGCGCGAGGGCCTCGACGAGGTCTTCAAGGCTGCTGGCTTCGACTGGCGCGTCGCCGGCTGCTCGATGTGCCTCGGCATGAACCCGGACACGCTCGCGCCCGGCGAGCGCTGCGCCTCGACCTCGAACCGCAACTTCGAGGGGCGCCAGGGCCGCGGCGGCCGCACGCACCTCGTCTCCCCGCAGATGGCCGCCGCCGCCGCCATCGAGGGCCGCTTCGTCGACATCCGCACCTGGAGCTGAACATGGACCACGTCACCAAGATCCACGGGCCGGTCAGCGTGCTCGACCGCGACGACGTCGACACCGACCAGATCATGCCCAAGCAGTTCCTCAAGCGGGTCGAGCGGACCGGCTTCGGCGAGTTCCTCTTCTTCGACTGGGCCAAGGAGGACGGCTGGGACCTGCCGCGTCATCCGGTCCTCGTCACGGGGAAGAACTTCGGCTGCGGATCGAGCCGCGAGCACGCCCCGTGGGGCCTCCAGGACTACGGCTTCCAGGCGATCGTGGCCGAGAGCTTCGCCGACATCTTCTACTCGAACTGCACCAAGATCGGGCTGCTGCCGGTCGTCCTCACCGAGGAGCAGTGCAAGGCGGTCGCCGCGGCCGGCGAGGCCGAGGTCGACCTCACCGACCAGGTCGTGCGCGCGGGCGGGCAGGAGTTCGCCTTCGAGATCGACCAGGACATCCGCCACCGCCTGCTCAACGGGCTCGACGACATCGCGATGACGCTGCAGAGCGCCGTCGAGATCGAGGCCTACGAGACCGAGCGCGAGCGCACCGGCCCCGTCACCACCGCCCTCTGATGACCCACACCATCGCACTGCTCCCCGGCGACGGGATCGGGCCGGAGATCACCGCCCCGACCGTCGCGCTGCTGAACAAGCTCGGCGACTTCGCCTTCGACGAGCACCTCTTCGGCGGCATCTCGATCGACGCCCACGGCACCGCCCTCACCGACCACGTGCTCGACGCGTGCAGGCAGGCGGACGCAGTCCTGCTGGCGGCGGTCGGCGGACCGAAGTGGGACACGACCGACCCGTCCAAGCCGCGCCCGGAGCAGGGCCTGCTCGGCCTGCGCAAGGGCCTCGGCCTGTACGCGAACCTGCGGCCGGTGCGGCCCGTCCCGGCGCTCTACGACGCCAGCCCGCTCAAGCGCGAGATCATCGAGGGCACCGACCTGCTCGTCATGCGCGAGCTGACCGGCGGCCTCTACTTCGGCAGACGCGGCCGCGAGGGCGACACCGCCTACGACACCTGCATCTACAGCGTCGAGGAGATCGAGCGGATCGCCCGCGCCGGCTTCCAGGCCGCCAGACGCAAGGTCACCTCGGTCGACAAGGCGAACGTGCTCGAGTCCTCGCGGCTGTGGCGCGAGGTCGTCATGCGCGTCCACGCCGAGGAGTTCCCGCACGTCGAGCTCGAGCACGTGCTCGTCGACAACGCCGCGATGCAGCTGATCTCCAACCCGGCCGACTTCGACGTGATCGTCACCGAGAACATGTTCGGCGACATCCTCAGCGACGAGGCGGCGATGCTGACCGGCTCGATCGGCCTGCTGCCGAGCGCCTCGCTCGGGGGCGACGGTCCCGGCCTGTTCGAGCCCGTCCACGGCTCCGCGCCGGACATCGCGGGGCAGGGGATCGCCAACCCGCTGGCGATGTTCCTGTCGGCCGCACTGATGCTGCGCCACGGTCTCGGCTTGGAAGCCGAGGCGGCAACGGTAGAATCGGCAGTCGATCGTGCGCTCGCCGACGGCCTGCGCACGGCCGACCTCGGCGGTTCCGCCTCCACGGACGAGGCCGCCCGGGCCGTGCTGAACAACCTCTAGGAGTCGTCGTGGACCAAGCGGATCTCATCTGGATGAACGGAGAGCTCGTCGCCTGGGAGGACGCGAAGGTCCACGTATTGACGCACTGCCTGCACTACGGCACGGGTGTGTTCGAGGGCATGCGGGCCTACGAGACGACCCGTGGCACGGCGATCTTCCGCCACGAGGAGCATCTCGACCGCCTCTACAAGTCGGCCGAGCTGTACTACATGCCGATCCCGTACACGCGCGAGGAGTTGCGCGCCGCGGTGCATTCCGTCGTCGCCCAGAACGGCCTGCCGTCCTGCTACATCCGGCCGATCGCCTTCCGCGGCGCCGGCGTGATGGGCATCAATCCGCTCGACGCGCCCGTCGACGTGGCGATCGCCGCCTGGCCGTGGGGCGCCTACCTCGGCGAGGACGCGAAGGAGCACGGCGTGCGCGCGAAGGTCACGAGCTGGCGCCGCATCAGCGCCGACTCGCTGATCCCGCACTCGAAGGCCTCCGGCCAGTACCTGAACAGCGTGCTCGCGAAGATCGAGAGCCACAAGGCCGGCTACGAAGAGGGGATCCTGCTCGACCAGCACGGCTTCGTCTCCGAGGGTACCGGCGAGAACATCTACATCGTGCGCGACGGTGTCGTCTACACGCCGCCGCAGACGGCCGGAATCCTCGACGGGATCAACCGCAAGTCGGTCATCCAGATCGCCGCCGACGAGGGCTACCAGCTCGTCGAGCGCGACATCGCGCGCGCCGAGATGTACCTCGCCGACGAGGTCTTCATGACCGGCACCGCCGCCGAGCTGACGCCGATCCGCGAGATCGACGACCACGTGGTCGGCGACGGCAAGCGCGGTCCGGTGACGACGCAGCTGCAGCGCGTCTTCGAGGACGCCCTCTACGGGCGCGACCCGCGCTACGCCGCCTGGAACGACGTCGTGCCGGTCGCCAGCCCGAAGGCGGCCGCCTAGTCATGCCCCGCATCTCGTTCGGCGGGCGAATTACCGGGGCGGCCGGCTCGCGCTGACGCGCGCGCTCGTCGCTGCCCGCATTCGCCCTTCCGAACGAGAGGACTCAGATCCCCATGACGACCATCCAGCTCTATGACACGACCCTCCGCGACGGCATGCAGGGGGAGAACATGTCGCTGTCCGCCGAGGAGAAGCTGCGCGTCGCGCACCGCCTCGACGAGCTCGGCATCCACCTGATCGAGGCCGGCTTCCCGACCTCGAACCCGAAGGAGCTTGAGCTGTTCGAGCTGCTCTCCCGCGAGACATTCGCGACGGCCGAGATCGCCGCGTTCGGCATGACGCGCCGTCGCGACCTGAAGGCCGACGAGGACCCCGCGCTGCGGGTGCTGGCCGACAGCTTCGCGCCGGTCGTGACGCTCGTCGGCAAGACCTGGGCGCTGCACCTCGAGAAGGTCGTCAAGGTCGACCGCGACGAGAACCTGCGCATGATCGAGGAGTCGGTCGCGTTCCTCGTCGCGCAGGGCAAGCGCGTCGTCTACGACGGCGAGCACGCGCTCGACGGCTGGCGCGACGACCGCGACTACGCGCTGCGCTGCCTGCGCGCGGCCGCGGAGGCGGGCGCCGAGACGGTCGTCCCGTGCGACACGAACGGCGCCTCGCTGCCGGGCCAGATCGCCGAGACGATCGCCGACGTCGTTGCCCACCTCGCCGACACCGGCGTGCAGGTCGGCACCCACAACCACAACGACCTCGAGTGCGGCGTCGCCAACTCGCTCGCCGCCGTCGCGGCCGGCGCGACGCATGTGCAGGGCACGATGAACGGCTACGGCGAGCGCTGCGGCAACGCGAACCTCGTCTCGATCGTCCCCAACCTGCAGCTCAAGCTCGGGCACGAGTGCCTGCCGGCCGACCGCCTGGCGCTGCTGACTGAGACCGCGCACTACCTCGACGAGCTGCTCAACCGCACCCCGAACGCCAACCAGCCATACGTCGGCAAGAACGCGTTCGCGCACGGTGGCGGCATGCACGTCGCCGGCGTGCTCGCTGACCCCACGACGTTCGAGCACATGGACCCGGCGCTCGTCGGCAACAGCCGCGAGCTGCTGATCTCTGAGCTGTCTGGCAAGGGAACCGTCCTCGCGCGTGCCGAGCAGGCGGGCCTGAGATTCGACGACGAAGCCGCCCGCCACGTGATCGAACGCGTGAAGGAGCTGGAGCACGGCGGCTACCACTTCGAGGCGGCCGACGGCTCGTTCGAGCTGCTGCTGCGCAAGGAGTCGGGCGAGTACGAGCCGCTGTTCCGCCTGGAGTCGTGGCGCGTGATCGTCGAGAAGCGCGCCGACGGCAAGGTCGAGACGGAGGCGACGATCAAGATCTGGGCCAACGGCGAGCGCTACGTGCGCACGGGGGAGGGCAACGGCCCCGTGCACGCGCTCGACAACGCGCTGCGCTTCGCGATCGGCGAGAGCCACCCCGAGCTGCGCGACACCGGCCTCGTCAACTTCAAGGTCCGCATCCTCGACGAGACGAAGGGCACCGAGGCCGTCACGCGCGTGCTGCTCGACGCCTCCGACGGCCACGACGTGTGGGGCTCGATCGGCGTCTCCGAGAATGTCATCGAGGCCTCCTGGGACGCGCTCGTCGACTCGCTCGAGTACGCGATCCAGCCTGGTCGCACCCAGCCCGGCACGCGGGGCGCGACCCGCGCCGCGTCGTGAGCACAACGACCGCGCAGATCCCGCTCGCGCAGCCGGTCCTCGGCCCCGAGGAGGAGGTCGCCGTCATCGAGGTCCTGCGCTCCGGCCACCTGTCGCTCGGCCCGCGCGTCCCGGCCTTCGAGCAGGCGTTCGCGCAGCGGCTCGGCGTGCCGCACGCCTCCGCCGTATCCAGCGGCACCGCCGGCCTGCACCTCGCGCTGCGGGCAGTCGGCGTGGAGGAGGGAGACGAGGTCGTCACGAGCCCGTTCTCGTTCGTCGCCTCCGCGAACTCGATCCTCTACGAGCGGGCGAGGCCGGTTTTCGCCGACATCGACCCGGTGACGCTGAACCTCGATCCGGTGGCTGCGCAGGCGGCGATCACGGAGCGCACGAAAGCCCTGCTCCCGGTCCACATCTTCGGCTACCCGGCGGACCTGCCGGCGTTCGAGCGGCTCGGCCTGCCGATCGTGGAGGACGCCTGCGAGGCGCTCGGTGCCGTCCACGCCGACGGCGTCCCCGTCGGCGGGCGCGGGCACCCGGCCGTCTTCGGCTTCTACGCGAACAAGCAGCTGACGACCGGCGAGGGCGGCATGGTCGCGCTCGGCGACAGTGCGACGAAGGTGCGGATCGACTCCGAGCGCAACCAGGGCCGCGCGCCCGACATGGGCTGGCTCGACCACGACCGCCTCGGCTTCAACTACCGCCTCACCGACATCGCCTCCGCGATCGGGCTCGTGCAGCTCGAGCGGCTCGACGGCATGCTCGCCGACCGGGCGCGCGTTGCGGCCACCTACCGCGAGGCGCTCGCGGGCGTCGAGGACCTCGCGCTCCCGTGTCCGGACGCGGGCGGCAACGTGCGCGGCTGGTTCGTGTTCGTCGTCCAGCTCCCGCACGGCGTGGATCGCGACGCGACCGTGCGCGCACTCGCCGAGCGCGGGATCCAGAGCAAGCCGTACCTTCCGGCGATCCACCTGATGAGCTTCTACCGCGAGCGCTTCGGCCATCGCGAGGGGGAGTTCCCCGTCTGTGAGGACGTCGCCGCCCGCTCGATCGCGCTGCCGTTCTTCCCTGCGATGAGCGAGGGTCAGGTCGCGCGCGTCGCGCAGGAGCTGCGCGAGATCCTGTCCGGCCCGCGCGGCTCGTAGACTCCGCCGCCGGATGTCCCGCTTCAGCGAGCCGCAACACCCCGTCTTCCGCCAGCTCAACGCCTCGATCGGCTTCGACTGGCGCCTCGGGC
>CAZGJV010000074.1:0-6263 GCA_964525715.1 uncultured Conexibacter sp.
GGTTCGCGTTCGACAGCCAGCCGTGCGCGAAGACGAGCGGCGGCCCGCTGCCGCGGCGGAACGCCTCCAGCGTGCCCTGCGGCAGGTCGAGCGCCAGGCGCTCGCCGAGCAGCGGGGAGCGGAAGCGGTGGGGCGCCGCGCTCATCGCAGCGCCTGCTCCAGGAACGGCACCAACGCCGCCGCCACGCCGGCCGGGTCGCTCACCTGCGGCGCGTGGCCGGTGTCAAAGAGGGCGAGTCGCGCGCCGGGGATCGCGTCTGCGAGCACGCGGCCGACCTTCGCCGGGATGACCGGGTCGCGCCGTCCCCACAGCGCGAGCGTCGGCGCGGCGATCGCGGTCGCCTGCGCGCGCAGGTCGTGCTCGGGCGAGGCGAAGCTGGCCCACAGGCCGGCGACCGCAGCGAGGCCGGCTGGGTCGCGCGTCGTCGCGACCGCCCGCTCGCGCGCGGCGCGGTCGGTGTCCGTGCGGGCGCGCATGTAGCGCGCCGAGAAGGCGGGGTAGATACGGCGCAGAAAGCCGGGCCGGCCCATCAGCGCGCAGAACGCGCGCACGCGTGGGCTCGGCGCGAGGAAGCCGCCGCTGTCGATCGGCACGAGCGCGCGCACCAGCTCGGGGCGGCGCAGCGCCAGCCGCGCCGCGGCGAAGCCGCCGATCGAGTTGCCGACGACGACGGCGCCGTCGGGCGCGAGGCGTTCGACCGCCTGCTCGGCGACGTCGGCGAACGCCATCGCGCTCGCGGGGGTCCGCGACGGCGGCGAGTCGCCGTGCGCCGGCCAGTCGATCGCGATCGTGCGCAAACCGGACAGCAGCTCCCGCAGCGCGTCGTAGTCGCGGATCGTGTGCGCACCGGCGGGCAGCAGGACGACGGGCGGCCCGTCCCCGCGGTCCTCGTAGGCGACGGTGCCGGAAGGCAGCTCGAGCGTGGGCATGCGGCGACCGTACCACATGACTGACCGGTCGGTCATCAGGTGGGTGACCGGTCGGTCGCTAGGATCGTGACTGTGCCGCGTGCCACTCGCCCCACGTCGACCGCCGAGTCCCGGCCGCCGGTCCGCGCATCGACGCGCGACGCGCTGCTCGACGCCGGCGTCGCCGTCGCCGAGCGCGACGGGCTCGCCGGCATGAGCGTCAATCGCGTCGTCGCCGCGGCGGGCTTCGCGAAGGGCACCTTCTACGTCCACTTCGCCGATCGCGACGCGTTCGTCGACGCGCTCCACGAGCGCTTCTACGGCCGCGTCGACGCGGCCGTCGCGGCCGCCGTGAGCGACGCCGCGCCCGGCGCCGACGGGCTCCTGCGCGGCGCCGCCGCCTACCTCGACACCTGCCTCGCCGACCGCGGCGTCAAGGCGCTGCTGCTGGAGGCGCGAGCCGACGGCGCGATCCCCAGTCGCGCGTCCGCGCGCGAGGAGCGCTTCGCGCAGCTGTCGGTCCCCGGCTTCAGAGCGATGGGCTGGCGCGAGCCGAGAGTCGCCGCGCGCATGTTCGTGCGGATGATCTCCGAGGGCGCGATCCTCGAGCTGGAGGCCGGCAGACGCCTTCCAGCGGTGCGCCGCACGTTCGCGCGCTTCCTCGGCGCCGCGCCGCCGTCGCCGCGCTGACGCCGCGCGGCGCGGCAGGGCGCGCTCGTGGCGGTCCGGGCGCGCGCCCGTGCGGGCAGGCTCGTCCGTTAGGCCGACTCAAGGTGACGGTCGACTTCTGCAAGGTCTACGCCAGGGCTGGCTGGGGGCCGACGCCGCCGAGGTGATCCCCAACGCCGGCGCCTACGGCCGTCTGGCTCTGGTGCGCTGAGCGAACCGCACGTGCCGGCTGCCCGCCGACTTGCCGTCGGTGGACAGGCCCAGGCTGCAGCCGAGGCGGCCGAAGCGGCGCAGCAGCGCTCTGCCGGTGCGGTTCAGGCGCAGCGTGAGCGTCGCGGTCCCGCCGGCGGCGAGATGCGTCGCGGCGCCGCCGACGACCACGCTGCGCGTTCTCGTCTTGCGCTTCGCGGCGGCGACGCCGACGACGCTGCGTCCGCGCAGGCGCTCGACCGCCCGCAGCACGCCGCTGACGTGCGCGCAGCCGGCGCCCGCGCCGCAGCGCAGCGCGACCGTCACGGTCCCCGCATAGACGCTGACCTTCCCGATCGAGAGTCTGCTGACAGGCGGAGGAGGGGGCGGCGGGACCGGAGCGGCGGGGACGCTGACGCCCGCGCTCGTGGCGGTGGCGCTGCCGTTCGCGTTGGTGGCCGTCACGCGGACGGACAACGCGTGGCCCTGGTCGCCGGCAAGCACCGTCCAGCTCGAGCCCGTCGCCCCGGGGATCGGGACGCCGTCGCTCAGCCACTGGTAGGCGTAGGCGAGCGGAGCGTCACCGCTCCAGCTGCCGGTCGACGCGCTCAGCACGCTGCCGACCGTCGCGGCGCCGGTGATCTGCGGCGGCGTGACGGTCGACGGGCTCAGGCCGACGGGCGTCACGACGGTCGCGGTGACGGTCTGGACCGGGCCGCTCTCGTGGTAGTCGATGCGGTAGGCGTTGGTGTAGCCGTCGGAGCAGCCGAAGTCGTCGGTCACGGTCCCGCCGTCGGGCGCGTTCGCGAACGCGCCGGTCAGCGGTCCGGTCGTCGAGATCAGCGTGTACTGCTGCCCGACGGGCAGCCGCAGGCAGTTGAAGCTCGGGCTGATCGATGCGACGTCCAGCAATGCGCCGCCGAGCGAGACCGCCCCGGTAGAGGTCAGCTGGGCGTAGTCGCTCCCCACGCTCGTGCCGGAACCGGCGATGCGGAAGCTCAGGTCGCTTGCGTTGTCGAGGGTCAGGCTCGCCGCGGCGAGCGTGCCGGGCGCGTCGGTGCCGAACGGCTCGCCGACGTCGATCATGGCGCCGCTGCCGACGAGTGGCCCGACCTGCGCGGTCGAAGTGACGAGGAGCGTGCCGTCCAGCGTCACGCTGCGGCCGTCGACTGCGTTGAGGCGCGCGGGGTTGGGGATGTTGCCGATCAGGCCGAGCACGCCGCTCAGGTCGTCGGCTGCGGAGGCGGTTGCGTCGCCCACCTCGTTGTCGCCATACAGGTCGACCTCGCCGTCGTTGCCGAGTGAGAGCGACAGGTCCGCGCTGCTGCCGCTCAGCCCCTCGACGGCGACGAGGCCGGTCGCGACGTTCCACGTCTGCGACGCGGTGAGCGCGATCGGCAGCAGCAGCGTGTCCGTGCTGCCTTCGTCGGGCGAGGCGGAGGAGGCTGTGAGGCCGCCGCCGCCCAGCTGGATGCCGTCGCCGGTGAGCTTGTAGGAGGTGACTCCGTCGTCGAGGACGAGCTGGTCGACGCTGAGGCCGCTGACGTCGTTGTGGGCCGTCGTGCACGCGAGCGAGGCCGAGGGCGGCGGGGCGCAGGCGCCGTCGAGTTGCGGGAACGTGAGCGTGCCGATCGACGCGTTCGGCGCCGGCGCTGCGTTGCCGACCCAGTTCGCCCCGTTCGACCAGGGGCCGGACGTGTCCGTGCCGTCGCCGCTCCAGGTGAAGTCCGCGGCGGAGGCCGCCGACCCGAGCAGCAGCATGCTCACGCACGCCGCGATCAACCCTGCCGCCAGCCGTGTACCGCGCATCCTGCCTCCCGCTGCGTCGCCTCTCCCTGGCGCGACCCTACTGGAAATAATGAAATCGGCGATCTGCCGGCCGTCTCGGAGCGGGCAGGCGTCATCACGCTGACGGCACCTCGGCGCCCCGTCGATCGGGCGCGCTCGCGGCGGGTTCAGGTGCGTGCCCGCGCGGGCGCGCTCGTCAGGTAGGTCGCGGCGAGATCCTCATCGCCGTGCTGCGGGACGGCCTGCTCGAGCCGGTCGCGGATCGTGGCGAGCGCCGGCAGGTCGAGGCCGCGGCGCTCGGCCGCCTCCTCCGCGAGGCGCGCGTCCTTGGCAGCGAGTGCGAGGCGGAAGGAGGGCGTGAAGTCGCGCTCCGCCATCGCCCGGCCCTTCACGCGCAGGTAGGGCAGGTCGAGCGCGCTGCCCTCGATCGCCTCGAAGAAGCGCGCCGGCTCGACGCCGAGGCCCTCCGCCAGCGCGAGCGTCTCGGCGCCGCCCTCGACGACCGCGACGATCCAGCTGTTGACGACGAGCTTGAGCAGCGTACCCTGGCCGGCCTCGCCGAGCCACAGCGTCCGCTTGCCGACGACGTCGAAGAGCGGCTGCGCACGCGAGCGCAGCGCCTCGGCGCCCGACGCGAGCACGACCAGCTCGCCAGCCTCGGCCGGCTGCTTCGTCCCCAGCACCGGCGCGTCGACCAGCCCGGCGCCGGCGCGCCGCGCCAGCTCGACGCAGCGCTCGGTCGACGCCTCGCCGATCGTGCTCGTCTGCAGCCAGAGGACGCCGTCGCCGATGCGCGCGAACGCGCCGCGCTCGCCGTCGACCGCGTCGATCACGGCGTCGCCGTCGGACAGCATCGTCAGCAGGACGTCGGCGCCCTGTGCCGCCTCGGCCGGCGAGTCGCACACGATCGCGCCGTCGCCGGCCAGCGGCTCCGCTCTCTCTCGCGTGCGGTTCCACGCCCGCACCGCGAAGCCGGCGCGCGCGAGGTTGCCTGCCATCGCGTAGCCCATCGTCCCGCCGGCCCCCAGGACCGCGACTGTCTGCCGCTCGGCCATCGCCGGCTCTCTACCCGCACCGGCGCTCGGACAAGCTCCTGGCCAGCCGGCCAAATCGCTGCGCGGCTCCGGTAGGCTCTTGACCGCGGGTCAACCGGACCCGACGCCGAGCACCGAAGAGGAGCGCGCCATGGCCACCACCGAGCAGGCACCGGCTGCCGTCCAGAACGGCGCCGGCACCCACAGAGGCATCCCCGTCGAGAACCCCGCCACGGGCCAGACGATCGCGACCGTCCCCGCGCTCAGCCGCGACGAGGTCACGACCTTGGTCGAGCGCGCCCGCGTGGCGCAGCCGGCCTGGGAGGCACTCGGCTTCGAGGAGCGCGCGAAGGTCTTCCTGCGGATGCAGAAGTGGACCGTCGACAACGCCGATCGGATCATCAGAACGATCGTCTCGGAGACCGGCAAGACGTACGAGGACGCGCTGCTCGCCGAGGTCATGTACTGCGCCAACGCGTTCGGCTTCTGGGCCAAGCACGCGCCGGAGTACCTCGGCGACGAGCACGTCAAGTCGTCGAACCCGATGACGAAGGGCAAGAAGCTCGTCGTGCGCTACGCGCCGATCGGCGTCGTCGGCGTGATCGGCCCGTGGAACTTCCCGCTGACGAACTCCTTCGGCGACTGCATCCCCGCGCTTGCGGCCGGCAACTCCGCCGTGCTCAAGCCGGCGCAGGTGACGCCTTTGACGTCGCTGCTGATGGAGGAGGGCCTGCGCGCCTGCGGGATCCCCGAGCACGTCTTCCAGGTCGCGACCGGCACCGGCCGCGAGGCCGGCGAGGCGCTGATCGACGCGGCCGACTTCGTCATGTTCACCGGCTCCACCGAGACCGGCATCAAGGTGATGCAGCGCGCCGCGCAGACGCTCACGCCGGTGGGCCTCGAGCTGGGCGGCAAGGACCCGATGATCGTGCTGGCCGACGCCGACATCGACCGCGCCGCCAACGCCGCCGCCTACTACTCGATGAACAACGGCGGCCAGGTCTGCATCTCCGTCGAGCGCGTCTACGTCGAGGCGCCGGTCTACGACAAGTTCGTCTCGAAGGTCGCCGACAACGTGCGTGCGCTGCGCCAGGGCGTGCCGACCGGCCCGGGCACCGTCGACATCGGCTCGATGATCTACCCGCCGCAGATCGACATCGTCGAGGCGCACGTGAGAGACGCCGTCGAGAAGGGCGCGAGAGTGCTCGTCGGCGGCAAGCGCGGCTCCGGCCCCGGCGCCTTCTACGAGCCGACCGTGCTGGTCGACGTCGACCACTCGATGGCGTGCATGACCGAGGAGACGTTCGGCCCGACGCTGCCGATCATGAAGGTGCGCGACGACGAGGAGGCGCTGAAGCTGGCGAACGACTCGCCGTTCGGGCTGCAGGCGTCGGTCTGGACGAAGGACCTCCACCGCGGCGAGCAGCTCGCGCGCCGCGTCGAGGCGGGCGCCGTCTGCGTCAACGACGCGCAGGTCAACTACACGACGCTCGAGCTGCCGATGGGCGGCTGGAAGACGTCGGGCCTCGGCTCGCGCCACGGCGCCGGCGGGATCCGCAAGTACACCAAGCAGCAGACCCTGCTCGTCACCCGCTTCGCCGGCAAGAAGGACCCGCACATGTTCCCGTACAGCGCGCGCAAGACGAAGCTGCTCGGGCGCTTGAACAAGTTCCT
>CAZGJV010000075.1:0-5740 GCA_964525715.1 uncultured Conexibacter sp.
GCGATGATCCGCTCCAAGGGCGAGGCCGGCACCGGCGACATCGTCAACGCGGTCACGCACATGCGCAAGATCAACGGCCAGATCCGCCGGTTGCAGGGACTTGACGACGCCGAGCTGGCGACGGCGGCCAAGGAGCACCAGGCGCCGCTCGACCTGATCCGCGGCGTGGCCGAGCGCGGCAAGCTGCCGGTAGTCCTCTTCTGCGCCGGCGGGATCGCCACGCCGGCCGACGCGTCGCTGATGATGCAGCTCGGCGCCGAGGGCGTGTTCGTCGGCTCCGGCATCTTCAAGAGCGAGGACCCCGAGCTGCGCGCGAAGGCGATCGTCGAGGCCACGACGCACTACGCCGACCCCGAGCGGGTCGCGGCCGCCTCCACCGGCCTCGGCACCGCGATGGCCAGCCTCGAGTCCTCCAAGCTCGAGTCCGAGCAGCTGCTCGCCCAACGCGGCTGGTAGGCCGCGGCGTGGAAGCGCCGGTTGTCGGCATCCTCGCTCTCCAGGGCGACTTCGCCGCGCACGCGCGCGTGCTGCGCGAGCTGGGCGCAGAACCGCGCGAAGTTCGCGTGCCGGCTCACCTCGACGGGCTCGACGGGCTCGTGATCCCCGGCGGCGAGTCGACGACGATGACGCTCGGGATCGAACGCGAGTGCCTCGCCGAGCCGCTGCGCGAGCTGGCCGCGCGGGGCACGCCGCTGTTCGGCACCTGCGCCGGGCTGATCATGCTCGACCGCGACCATCTCGGGCTGATGGACCTGCGCGCCGAGCGCAACGCGTTCGGGCGCCAGGTGCGCTCGTTCGAGGCCGAGCTCGACGTCGCCGGCGTGCCCGGCGGCCCGGTGCGCGCGATCTTCATCCGCGCCCCGTGGGTGGCCGAGCACGGGGAGGGGGTGGAGGTGCTGGCGGCCGTCGAAGGGCATCCCGTCGCGGTGCTCGAAGGCGACCGCCTCGCGATCGCCTTCCATCCCGAGCTGAGCGGCGAGATGCGCCTGCACGCGCGCTTCCTGGAGCTTGTGCGCGCACAGCGCGCATAGTTTCGCCGTCCGGTCACCGCAAGCGGCGACCTTCCGGCGACGCTACACCCGCTGCCGTTCGCGTTCGCGAGCGTAGCGGCGGAAGGCCCGCTCGAAGGCGTCCCAGTCGGTCGGCGGCGGCTTGGGTCTGCGGCCTCCGCCGCCGCCGCCCCCGTCGCTGCCGTCGTCGTCGCCCGGCGGGATCTCGCCGCGGCCGAGCCAGCCGGCGGCGCAGACGAGCCCGCCGGCGAGCGCGAGCACGATCACCCCGACGACGACCGCGCCGGCCGCCAGCGCGGTGGCGGCGGCGGCATAGCCCGCGAGGCCACTCGTCAGCAGCGTGCTGCGCACAGCGAAGCCGACGCGCCTGCGCGGAGGCGGGCCGAGGTACGCGTATGCGGCCGAGCCGAGCAGCAGCAACCCGAGCGCGAGCTTCGTCGCCATGGTCATGGAGAGCATGTACCCGGTTCGCCGGGCCTGCGCAACCGCGTGCGCTACCGAGCGCTGCCCGTGACCTGCGGCCTGCGGCCCGCGCTGCGGACCGGCGCCGGCGCGAGCGCGTCCGCCGCAGCCACCGGGCCGATGAACGGCGCGAGCGCGCAGAACAGCAGATCCGGGAGCAGCAGCGGCAGCCGCGCCGCGGCGCCATGCCGGATCTGCGTCCCGATCAGCTCGCAGAACGCGCCCGCGATCGCCTGCGGCATCGACGGCGGGATCGCGGCGCCGGCAGGCGCGGCGTCGAAGCCGGGCGCGAACAGCGGCGTCAGCTCGCGCAGCGTGCGGTCGCGCAGCTCGAGCGCTCGCGGCCCGGCGGCGAGCGCCTCGACGAACACGACGCGCGCCTCGGCCTCGTGCGCCGCCAGCGCTCGGAGTCCCCATCCCAGCGCGGCGCGCAGCCGCTCGGGCCACGGCGCCTCGATCGAGAAGGCGGTGCGCACGCCCGCGAGCGCATGCTCGGCGACGTGCTCGTAGGCGGCGAGGAAGCAGTGCTCGCGATCGGCGAACTGCTCGTAGAAGGTCTTGCGTGAGACGTTCGCGCGGGCGAGCACCGCGCTGACGGTCATCGCCGCATAGCCGTCCGCCCCGGCGACCGCGACCGCGGCGCTCAGGAGACGGAGCCGCTGCGAGCGCACGACGTGCTCGCGGGAGAGCCCATGGCGCCCGCTCGGGAGCGGTGCCAGCAGCGAGTTGAGCTCGTCCTCCTCGTTCACGGAGGCGGCAGCTTACACACGGATCGCCCGATGCCACGGGCGATCGCGGCCGTTCAGATCAGCGCGGCGCGCGCGGCAGACCGAGCAACATGAAGGTGTAATGCTGGAGCTCCTGCGTCAGCTCGGGCAGGCGCGCGGTCTCGCCCCGCACGATCTGCGAGTGGACGAGCTCGTGGATCCCGCCGACGATCGCCTGTCCCACGAGCGCGGGCGGCCTGACCGCCTCCTCGGCCCGCTCGCGCGTGAAGTCGATGAAGCGGGCGAAGCGGCGCAACGTGGCCTCGCGGCGCGCGAGCGCGCGCGGACCGGCCGCCAGCACGCCGACGACGCCGAGGTGCGCGTAGTCGGGCTCGGCCGCCAGCGTCGCCAGCAGCGCGTCGTAGGCGCCCGCGATGCCGCCCTCCCAGTCGCCGCCGGCGTGATATCCGGCGAGCAGCCGTTCGGTGCAGAGGGCGGCGATCGCGTCGTAGGCGGCGAGGAAGCAGTCTTCCTTGTCGGCGAACTGCTCGTAGAAGGTGCGGCGGGAGACGCCGGCGGCCTTCAGCACCTCCGCCACGGGTGTTGCGGCATAGCCGCGCCGCGTGACCGTCTCCGCCATCCCGTCGAGCAGGCGGTCGCGCTGCGTCCGCCGCGCTGGTGCGCCCGGAAAGGGGGATGCGCCGTCATGCGCGGCGAACGACCCGTTCGATCCCGGTGGCGTCTGCATGCTCGACCCGCGTCGCCGAAGACGCGGACGTTTACCGTACTCAATCGGCCGGCGCCACGGCGCGCCCGTTTCCTGAACGCGAAAGAAGACTTGAGCAATAACTGGTCTCTGATCAGCGCGGAGCACGTGTGTAATTGCAGTTTCGCGCTCGGCGGCATACGCGGAACTGAGTGGACAGGGCCGCAGGAGTCATGGTAGTTTCCCATTGAGACCTGGCGCGCTGCGGTCCACGCCTGGGGCCGAGCGCGGTGCTGCGGGCTGGCGCCGCCGACAGCGTCGCCGGGGAGCCGAGAGAGGGGACCAGAGGTGGCTCGATCCGACGTGTCCGGAATTCGACGGCGGCGACAGTGGTCGCCCGACGCGCGAGCGCTCGGCATCGTCGGAGACCGCTGGATCCTCCTGATCGCCCGCGAGCTGGCGTTCGGCGCGCTGCGCCTGTCGGAGCTGCAACGCGCCTTCCCGGGGATGTCGACCGGCGCGCTCGAGCAGCGCCTCAACCGCATGACATCCGAGGGGCTCGTCGTGCGCCACCGCTACGCGGAGGTTCCGCCGCGCGTCGAATTCGAGCTCACCGACGCCGGCCGCGACATGCTCGCAATCCTCGCGCCGATGGTGCAGTGGGCGTTGCGCTGGGCATGGTCCGCGCCGCAGCCGGACGAGTGGGTCGATGTGACGGCGATGTTCCGCCTCGCCGGCTGCGTCGTCTCCCCGCCGCACGACGCGACCGCGGAGGTCGAGCTGATCGTCGAGGATGAGCAGGGCGTCGCGCTCGACCTCTACACGCTGCGCATGGCCGGCGGCGCGGCGACCGTCGTGCATCGGCCCGCCGACCACGCCGACAGCGTCGTCAAGGGCACGTCGGGCGCATGGGCGCAGGCGCTCGGGCCGGCGCACAACGTCGGCGGGCTGCGCATCGGCGGCAACCGCCGCGCGGCCGAGATCTTCCTCGCCGGGTTCCAGCCGCCGACGGCGGCGACGAGGTAGCGAGCCACCCGCTTTCAGCTTGGGGGACGGGCGCGGGGGTTGGGGGACCCCCGCGCCACGCTTCTTCATACTCAGAGCGATGCGCATCGCCGTCGCAGCCGACGAGCTGACCGGGGTCGCGGAGCTCGTTCCGGAGGCGCTCCGCGCGCGCGGGCACGCGCCGCTGGAGCACGGCGTCCTCGCGCCGGGCGAGCGCAGCGACTGGGCGTGGGCGACCGAGCAGGCGGCGCGCGACGTCGCCGAGGGACGCGCCGAGCAGGCGATCGTCTGCTGCTGGACCGGCACCGGCGCCTCGATCGCCGCGAACAAGGTCCGCGGCGTCCGCGCGGCGCTCTGCGCCGACGCCGAGACGGCCGCGGGAGCGCGCCGCTGGAACGACGCGAACGTGCTCGCCCTGAGCCTGCGCACGACGAGCGCCGCGCAGCTCGACGAGATCCTCGACGCGTGGTTCGCGACCGCACCGAGCGACGACGCGGACGACGTCGCCAACGTCGCCCGCCTGGGCGACATCGAGCAGGGCTAGACTCGGCGCGTGGCCGGCGATCCGCAGCACGAATGCCCGTACAGCCTCTGCGACGGTAGCGGCATGGTCGTCGACCTCGCGGCGAACACGACGTTCCGCTGCCGCTGCTGGCCCGAGCAGGTCGCGCGCCGGCGCGCCAGACGCCTCTCGCGCGAGGTCCCGAGACGCTTCCGGAACCTGAGCTTCGAGCGCGAGCCGGTGCCGTCGATCGCGCGCACGGCGCCGGACGAGGTGCGTGCCGTGCGCCGCTACTGCGATCGCGTCGACGAGATGCTCGACCGCGGCGAGGGGATGTGGTTCCTCGGCAGCCCGGGCACCGGTAAGAGCCACCTCGCGTACCTGATCTCCCAGCACGCGCTCGCGGCCGGCCGCTCCGTCGCGATCTACACCGGGCCGCGCCTGCTCGACGAGATCCGCCGCACCTACGGCGAGGACGACTCGGGGTCGACGCTCGACCTGATCGACCGCCTCACGAGCGTCGAGCTGCTGCACATCGAGGACCTCGCCGTCGCGCGGCCGACCGACTGGGTGCTCGAGCAGCTCTACAACATCATCAACGGGCGCTACGAGAACGAGCGGTCGATCGTCTTCACGTGCGACCTGACGGGCGAGGAGGAGGATGCGCCGATCGATCCCGCACGCCTCGCCGCACACGTCACGATGCGGAACTTCTCTCGCTTGATGGAGATGTGCGGCGACCCGTTGCGGCTGATGGGCGCCGACAACCGCCGCACGCATTACCGCCGACCCGCATACGACGAGGTCGCCGGGTAGCCATACTGGCGCTGTGACCGACGCCCAGGACCTTCAGCCGGACGAGGAGCCCGCGCGCACGCCGGACGAGGAGCTGCTCGACCACCCGGCGCTGACCGCGACCGACCCGATGCGGATCCGGCGCATGCGGCGCGAGCTGGAAGCCGGCTTCGCGGCGCTCGCCGACGTGCATCACGGCGTGACCGTCTTCGGCTCCGCGCGCACCCACCCCGACGACCCCGAGTACCACCATGCGGTCGAGGTCGCGAGGCGGCTCGGTCTCGCCGGCTACGCGATCATCACGGGCGGTGGCAGCGGCATCATGGCGGCGGCCAACCAGGGCGCGCGCGAGGTCGGGGCGCTGTCGATCGGGCTCGCGATCGACCTGCCCTTCCAGGAGCCGGAGAACCCCTACATCGACCGGCCGCTGCGCTTCCACTACTTCTTCACGCGCAAGGTCATGTTCGTGCGCTACGCGTCGGCGTTCGTCGTCTTCCCCGGCGGCTTCGGCACGCTCGACGAGCTGTTCGAGGCGCTCACGCTGATCCAGACG
>CAZGJV010000076.1:0-5664 GCA_964525715.1 uncultured Conexibacter sp.
GCGGGCGCGCGCCAGGCCTACCTGATCGAGGAGCCGATGGCGGCTGCGATCGGGGCGGGGCTGCCGGTCGGGGAGCCGACCGGCTCGATGGTCGTGGACATAGGCGGCGGGACCTCGGAGGTCGCCGTCATCTCGCTCGGCGGGATCGTCGTCTCGCAGTCGATCCGCGTCGGCGGCGACGAGCTGGACGAGGCGATCATCAACTACGTCAAGCGCGAGTACAAGCTGCTGATCGGGCAGCAGACGGCCGAGGAGGTCAAGCTCGAGATCGGCTCCGCCTACGAGATGGACGAAGAGGTCCAGGCGGAGATCCGCGGGCGCGACATGGTGTCGGGACTGCCGAAGACGGTGGTTCTGACGAGCGAGGAGATCCGCGGCGCGCTCGAGGAGCCGATCTCGCAGATCATCGACGCCGTCAAGGAGACCTTGGACAGGACTCCGCCCGAGCTCGCATCCGACATCATGGACCGCGGCATCATGCTCGCGGGCGGCGGCGCGCTGCTGCAGGGGCTCGACGAGCGCCTGCGCCACGAGACGCAGATGCCGGCGCACCTGGCGGAGTCTCCGCTCACGTGCGTCGCGGTCGGGTCGGGTCGCTCGCTCGAGGAGTTCGAGGCGATCCACCGGTCGCACAAGACGTCCCGCAACAACCGGCGTCGCCGCTACTGACGCGCGCCGGCCGCACTATGACTTCGGAGTCCCTCACACCGTGTACGACAAGCAAGTCCGCCGCCGGCGGGCAGTGCTCGCGCTGCTCGTCGTCGTCTCCCTGATCCTCCTGACCGCCTACTTCGGCGAGTCGGCCGGGAGCCCGCTGCACAGCGTGCAGCGCGGCGTGGTCGCGGTGCTCTCGCCTGTGCAGGACGGCGCGAGCCGCGCGCTCAAGCCCGTGCGCGACCTGTTCGGCTGGTTCGGCGACACCGCGCGCGCGAAGACCGAGCGCGACCAGCTCAGAAAGCAGCGCGACGCGCTGCTGCAGAAGGTCGCCGGCTACCAGGCGGCGATGCTGGAGAACGCGCAGCTGCGGGGCATCCTCAACGTCGACGACGACAGCGGGCTGCGCGGGTACGCCCAGCACACCGCGCGCGTCATCGGCCGCTCGGCCAACAACCTGCTGCTCGACAGACTGCAGCTCGACGCCGGCAGCGGCGACGGCGTGCGCGTCGGCGACGCGGTGATCGGCGACGGCGGCCTCGTCGGGCACATCAGCTTCGTCGCGGCCGACACGTCGTTCGTGACGCTGATCACCGACCCGAGCTCGGCCGTCTCGGTCAGAGTGCTGAACGCCGCCGGCGACTTCGGGCTGATGAAGCCCTCCGTCGGCAACCCGCTCGACCTGCTCGTGCAGCTGCTGCCGCGCGGCGCCCACATCCAGCAGCAGGACATCGTCGTGACGGCCGGCTCGCGCTCGAGCAGCCTCGAGTCGCTCTACCCGCCCAACATCCCGGTCGCGCGCGTCACCAAGGCCGATCCGGAGGAGCTCGACACCGACCAGCAGGTGCACGTCTCGCCGCTCGCGGACCTGCGCCACCTCGAGTTCGCGCAGATCCTGATCGCGCCGAACGGGTCCGGTCAGCAGCGCGCGCAGGTGGGGGCGGCGGGCGGGCCATGAATTCCGGCGACGGCTACCAGCTCCCGCTGCGGCTCGCCGCGCTCGGCTTCCTGACGGTGGTCGTGCAGATCGCGGCCGTCTCGCAGGTGACCGTCTTCGGCGTCAGCGCCGACCTCTCGCCGCTCGTCGTCGCCTCCGTCGGGCTGCTGGCCGGCTCGCTCCCGGGCGCGATCTTCGGCTTCGCGGTGGGGATGTTCGTCGACGTCGCGTTGGTGCAGACGCTCGGCGTCTCGTCGCTGCTGTTCATCGCGATCGGCTACGGAGCGGGCCGCCTGCGCGAGCTGCGCGACCCCGCGCACGGGCTCACCCCGCTCGCCGTCGGCGCTGCGGCGACGGCGTTTGCGAGCGTCGGCTTCGCGCTGATGCAGTTCATGCTCGGCGTGCGCGCGCCGGTGAGCTGGCTGCTGCTGCGCCAGGTCGTCGTGACGATCCTGCTCGGCTCGCTGCTCGCGCTGCCCGTCTACGCGCTCGTGCGGCGGATCGTGCGCGGCTCGCTGCCGCAGGACCCGCGCCGGCGCCGGCGCCGCGCGTACACGACCGGCGGCCTCTCGCCGCTGCAGCGACCGTCGGCGGGCCGATGACGGGGCTGACACCGCCGGACGATCGGCGCGCGCCGATCACGCCGCAGCTCGCGATGCGCGTGGCGATCCTCGGCGGCTTCGCGCTGGCGATGTTCGCGATCATCTTCTTCCGCCTGTGGTTCCTGCAGGTGCTGTCGGGCGACCAGTACCTCGCGCAGGCCTCGACGAACCGCGTCCGCGACGTCGTGATCCAGGCGCCGCGCGGGCGGATGTTCGACCGTCACGGCAGAGTGCTCGTCGACAACAAGCGCGCCGTCGCGGTCGTCGTCTCGCCGCCGAAGCTGCCGCAGGACCCGGCCGCGAGCACGCGCGAGCTGGCGAGACTCAGCCGCGTGATCGGCGTCTCGACGCGGCCGCACAGATGCAGAGTCGGCAACCAGGTCGTGCACGTGATGGACGTCGAGTGCCAGGTGCGCAGAGGCGTCTGGAACCTGCCGTACGCAGACGTGACGGTCAAGACCGGCGTCTCGCCCGCCGTCTACGACTACCTCGGCGAGCGCGCTCAGGAGTTCCCGGGCGTCTCGATCGAGACCGTCTTCGTGCGCTCCTATCCGTGGGACGACGTCGGCGCGCAGCTGTTCGGGACGGTCGGGCAGATCAGCTCGACGCAGCTGAAGGATTCGCATTTCAAGGGCGTGCGCGGCGGAACGGTCGTCGGCCAGTCGGGGCTCGAGTACACCTACGACCACTACCTGCGCGGGATCGACGGCGCGACGCGTGTGCAGGTCGACGCGCTCGGCCAGCCGAAGGGCTACCTGAGAGAGCGCGCGCCGGTGCAGGGCGAGAACCTGCGCCTGTCGGTCGACCTCGGGCTGGAGAGAGAGGGTCAGACCGCGCTCGAGACCGGCATGGCCCTCGCGAACTCCAACGGCAATCCGTCTCAGGGCGGCGCGTACGTGGCGCTCGACCCGCGCAACGGCGAGGTGCTCGCGATGGGCTCGGCGCCGAGCTACAACGCAAACCTGTTCGCCGGACCCATCACGGATCGCCAGTTCAACGAAACCTTTGGCCCGGGCAGGAACAACCCGCTGATCAACCGCGCGATCGCCGGCGCCTACCCGACCGGCTCGACCTTCAAGGTCGTCACCGCGACGGCGGCGCTCGTGACCGGGCTCATCACGCCGGGCTGGGTCTATGACGACACCGGGACGTTCAGAGAGGGGACGCTCGTGCGCAGAAACGCGGGCGGCGCCTCCTACGGGCCGGTCGCGCTCGTGCAGGCGATCCAGGAGTCGGTCGACACCTTCTTCTACTATCTGGGCGCGAGACTGAACGTTCCGCCTGATGGGCATCCGGACGGCGGCGCACTGCAGCAGTGGGCGCGCAAGTTCGGCTTCGGCCAGCCCACGGGCATCGATCTCGGCGGCGAGCAGGCCGGCATCATCCCCTCGCCGCGCTGGCGCGACCACCAGAACCAGATGCAGGCGAGATGCGTGCGCGCCTACGCGAAGGACCCCAGAGCAGCCAAGCGCGCCTACTCCGCCGGCTGCGTCTTCGCCGACGGCACGAACCGCCCGTGGAGCGAGGGCGACAACACCAGCCTCGCGGTCGGGCAGGGCGACTTCCTCGCGACGCCGCTGCAGCTCGCGGTCGCCTATTCGGCGATCGAGAACGGCGGAACGGTCGTGCGCCCGCACGTGGGGCTGCAGATCGCCGACCAGCATGGCAGAGTGCTTCAGGAGATCGACCCCAAGCCGGCCCGTCACATCGACATCCCCTCCACAGATCTGCAGGCGATCCAACAGGGCCTCAACGAGGCCGCCCAGCAGCCGGGCGGCACGTCCTACGACGTGATGGGCACGTTCCCCAAGCCCGTCTTCGCCAAGACCGGCACCGCCCAGCACGGCCCCGGCAGACCCGACCAGTCGTGGTACGTCGCCTACGTGCCCGACGCGGTCCGGCCGATCGTGGTGGCGGCGACGATCGAGTCCGGCGGCTTCGGCGCGCAGGCCGCCGCGCCGGCCGTGCGGCTGATCCTGTCGCAGTGGTTCGGCGTCAAGAAGCAGGTCATCGCCGGGAGATCGCAGACGCTGTGAGCGCCGCGACCCCGATCCAGCGCAGCGTCGAGGACGTGACCGGGCGCCGCGGGCCGCGGCTGCTGCTCGACCCGTGGCTGCTGCTCGCGACGCTCGGGCTGATCGTCTGCTCGCTCGTCACGCTCAAGGGCGCGACGCGCCACGACATCCCCGGCTCGCCGCTGTACTTCTTCGAGCGCCAGGCCGGCTACGCCGTCGTCGGCCTGCTCCTCATGCTGGCGATCGCGCGCTTCGACTACTCGCGCCTGCGCGAGTTCAAGCTGCCGATCTACGGCGCGCTGATCGGGCTCAACGTGCTCGTGCTGGGCCTCGGCTCGGTCGCGCGCGGGTCGCGCCGCTGGATCAGCCTGCCGTTCTTCCAGTTCCAGCCGTCGGAGATCGGCAAGGTGCTGCTCGTCGTCGCGCTGTCGGCGTTCGTCGTCGACCGCTCGCGGCGGCTGAACGAGCGCGAGACGACCGCGCGCATCATGCTGCTCGCGCTCGGCCCGGCCGCGCTCGTGATGATCCAGCCGGACCTCGGCACCGCGCTCGTCTACGTGGCGCTCACGCTCTGCATCCTCTTCGTCGCCGGCACGTCCGGGCGCCAGCTCTGGGGCCTGGTCGGGATGTTCGCCGTCGCGACCGTGCTCGTGCTCGTCGCCGCCCCGGCGGTCGGCGTACATGTGCTCAAGCCGTATCAGGTCGAACGTCTCACGGGCTTCGTGAACCCTTCTCACGACCCGAGAAACGCGACCTACCAGGTCAACCAGTCGCTGATCGCGATCGGCTCCGGCCAGAAGACCGGCCGGGGCGTCGCGCACGCGACGCAGACGGGGCTGAACTTCCTTCCCGAGCACCACACGGACTTCGTGTTCAGCGTGGTGGGGGAGACGTACGGCTTCGCCGGCGCCGCACTCGTGCTGTCGCTCTACGCACTGCTGATCTGGCGCACCCTGCGCATCGTCACACTGGCGAAGAACCTGTTCGGCGCATTGATCGCCGGCGGCATCCTCGCGATGCTGATGTTCCAGATCTTCGTCAACGCCGGGATGACGATCGGCATCATGCCGATCACCGGCGTCACGCTGCCGCTGATGAGCTTCGGCGGCGCGTCCTACCTGACAACGTTCCTCGCGCTCGGACTGCTGCAGTCGATCCACGTCCAAGGACGGATCGCGCAGGGGTCGAAGGGACGAGCGCTCGTCCTCTCATGAGAAGGCAACCACTGTGAAGAAGCAAGTGCTGGTAAGCGTCGACCGCGGGGAGACCCGCGTCGCGCTGCTCGAGGCGACCGGACAGGTCGCCGCCGCTCCCAGACCCGGCAGACGCCGCCGCAGAAGAACCGGCAACCCGGCTGCCGGCTACCGCGTCGCCGAGCTGTACCTGGAGCGCCGCGGCGGTCGCTCGATCGTCGGCAACATCTACAAGGGCAAGGTCGACAACGTGCTGGCCGGCC
>CAZGJV010000077.1:0-5386 GCA_964525715.1 uncultured Conexibacter sp.
GATGGGCGCGGGTGGTTTCGAACCACCGACCTCTCGCGTGTGAAGCGAGCGCTCTCCCACTGAGCTACGCGCCCTCAGCCGTGGATTGTATGGGGTTCCCGCCGCCGCGGGCCGTTCCCCCGGCCCCACGCGCGGCGTGGGCAGCCCACCCGCGCCGCGCGGCTTGCCTTCCGTCCGGGCTACTTGGCTCTGGGCTTCGGGCAGCCGGCGACCCGCAGGTGCGAGCTGATCTGCTTGACCTTGCCGTTCTGGCCGATGAGGTCCAGCTGCGCCGTCTGGCCCCTGGCCGTCTTCGAGCACAGGTCCATCGTCGTTCCGAGCGAGCCGTTTCTGCTGTCGCCGAGCAGGCGCAGCTTGAACGATCTGATCGGCACGTCCGGCGCCGTCGGGAACGTCGTGCGCAGGTACCGGTTGTTCACGATCGAGATCTGCCCGATCAGGTCGAATGACACCTGGCCGCGCAGCGCCACGAACAGGTCCGGCAGCCCGTGCCCGTTCTTGACGAAGTAGACCTTCCCGGCCAGCGGGTCGCGCAGCAGCGGCGTGAAGGCCACCGCCGTCCCCGCCTGCGCGTGCGCGCACTGCGCGATGTCGGCTTCGAACTGCGCGCGCGTGCAGGCGTCCTGGATCACGGTCAGGCGCGCGTTGATCGAGCCCGGCAGCGTCACCCGCACGTATCTCAGGTTCGCCTGCCCGGGCGGCATCGTGATCTTCGTCATCAGCGGGGTGGTGCGGTTCTTCGCGATGTGGCCCTTGCCGCCGACGTACAGCGCCATGCTCGGCGCGAAGGCGAGCGCCGAGCATCTGCCGACCTCGAAGTGCGAGGAGACGTTCGCGGTCGCACCGCTGACCGAGCCGACCGTGGCGTCGATCGACTTCGACGCGCAGCTCGTCGGGTTGACGATGAAGTTCGACCGGTCGATCGAGACGCGGATGTCGCGCACATCGAGCGGGATGCCTTGCAGGATCGTCGGCAGCGGGTCGGAGACGACCCGCAGCGTCGAGTCGTGCTTGTCGACGGACAGCGCCGCGCGCACGTTGACGTTGCCGAGGTCGAACGGGCCGGCCACCGCGGGCACCACGATCGAGAGCCCGAACGGCGCGCCCTTGTACGGGCCGGTCAAGTATGCGCGACCGGTCGTGATGTAGAACGGGTTCGGCCCGGCGCCGGCGCCAACCGTCACGTCGCCGATCTTGGTGCCGTCGGGGCAGGCGCCCCGGGCGGCGTCGCCCTCGGCGCACAGCGTCGCGTTCGCGACCTTGCCGAGCAGGCCCTCGGGCATGTGGACCGTCAGCCCGGCGAGCTGCTGGTCGGCGTCGCCGCGCGTGAGCCGCAGGTTGAACGTCGTGGTCTTGCCCGCGCCCGTGTCGGCGGTGCCGGCGTTCAAGCCGGGCGAGAACGCGCTGCCGAGGCAGGGCGCGCCGTTGCCGCCGTCGCTGACCGTGAACGCGCTGTCATCGGCGACGATGCTGCCGTTCCAGCCGGTCATCACCGCGTGCGTCGTGTAGGCGCCGCACTGCGTCGGCATCACGAGCGGCGCACGCGAGCCGCCCTTGAACGCCACGTGGAGATCCGAGAACGGCAGTTGCGGGTTGTTGTCGAACGTCGTCGAGAGCTGCCCGCTGATCGGGTCGGCGTCGACGCGGCCCGGCAGCTTGATCACGACCCCCGGCCCTCTCGCGACGAGGTAGATCGACAGCAGCGTGCCGAACGGGTTGTCGTTCGGTCTCGCGAGATACACCGATCCCTCGAGCGGGTCTCTCAGCAGCGGCGTTCTGACCTCGACGGTGCCGATCTTCGACGAGTCGGGGCAGGTCGGGTCGAGTTCGGTGCCGAGCTTGATGTCGGCGGGGCTGCAGGCGCCGAGCCCGTCCGCCGAGGACGGCGAGACGCGCACGCCGAGCGGCAGCGTCACCTGGGCCGTTCTGAGGTCGGCCTCGCCGATCGAGGCCGGGTCCTCGTTCTGCGGCATCGTCAGGTCGAACGAGAAGGCAGCAGGCTCGCCCGCGGCGGCGCCGGGCTCCGGCGTCGTGCTGAACTGCGGAGAGAACGGCACGTTCGGGCACCCGTCGGTGCCGACCGGCGCGCCGTACTGGCCGGGCGGCAGCGGGTATCCGGGCGGGTCATGCGTGATCCAGGTGGCGTCTCTGAAGATGCCCGGATTCGCCCATGAGTCGACGTGCACGGTGACGGGCAGGCCGACGCCCGGGGCGGTGCACGAAGTGGGGTTGCGCAGGAACGCCTGGTGCGGGCCGGTGACGGTGGTTCTGCACGCCCGGCCGCCGAAGATCGGCGCGAGGTCTCCGGGGCACTGACGCTCGGAGTCGTGGATCGACGACGCCGGGTCGCCCCAGAAGGTGACGGTCGTCCCCGCGATGCCGATGGCCGCTGGGATGTTGTTCGCGTCGACCGAGATGCCGTAGTCGCCGCCGCTGCGCACGCTGCCGCGCAGCACGATCACGGAGCCGTAGACGTCGAAGCCGAACTCGGCCGGCACGTCAGGTGGCGCGACCATGTTGTAGACGGGCAACGGCCCGATCGCGATCGGCCCGGTGCGAAGCCCTCGCAGGCGCACCGTCGTCGTGCCGACCTGCGACGAGACGGGGCACTGCGGGTGCGACTCGAGCCCGAGCCCGCTTGCGAGCTGCGCGACCGTGCAGGTGTCGGCTGCCGCCGGGTCGCCGACGAAGCCGGGCGGCAGGTCGGTGATCACGTCTCTGATCGCCTCGACCGGCCACAGCGCCCCGCCGCCGGGGGCCGGGTTGGTCTCGGTGTCGAAGTCGAGCGAGACGGAGGCGAAGGCGGGATGACCGCCCGCCTGCGTGAGCGGCACGCCGTTCGCGCCGCTGATGCTGCCGTCGAACGCGGCGATGCCGAAGGCCGGAGCCGCTCTCGTGACCGTCACCGGGGCGACGGTGCTGGCGGGGCCGCCGCCGCCGCCCGAGACCGCGAATCTCGCCTCGAGCGTCCCTGCCGCGCCGTTGTCGACGCTCGTCGTCAGGCTCAGTCTCATGAAGGGCAGGTCGCCGCCGGATTGGAACGGGACTCTCGTCGTCGCCTTGCAGACGACGCTGCTCGCGCCGGCCACGGGCGAGACGCCATCGCTGCCGTTGAAGCACGGCAGGTTTCTGAGCGCCTGCAGGTCGAACAGGGTCGCCGACTGCGCGAGCACGCCGTTCGGCAGCGTCACCGTGACGTCGATCTCGCTGCCGTCGGCCGGCTGGTCGCCGACGTTCGTCACCTGCGCGAAGTAGTCGAGGCTCGCGCCGGGGGCGATGGTCGAGTCGGTCAGGGCGTCGATGCGCCATGCAGGGCTCGCCTGCGCGACCGCGGCGGCGGTGAGCGACAGGATCGCCGCCGCCGCGAGCGCGAGCGCCAGCCGCGCCGTCCGGGTCGCCGGCCGCCGGTTCCCGTTGCCGTTCGCCGCGCTCACGACGCGCTCCTCTTGGTCGCGCGACGCGCTCGCTTCGCCTTTGTCGCCTTCTTGGCCTTCTTCTTCGCCTTCTGCTTGACGCACTTCACTCTTCCTCTGACCCGCTTGCGCACGTAGCCTCTGCGGCAGCCTCTCGGCGCCGTTCTTCTGGCGTGCAGGACGCCGCTTGCGTTGTCCCCACCCGTGAACGTCGTCGTGGCCGAACCGGCGATCGACGGGGCGATCGACGGTGGCGGCTGGCAGTCGGGGGCGCTGGGCGCGCCGCCGGGCACGCAGGCGATCGCCGCGGCGGGCGGATCGGGGAAGCCACCGCCGATGCGCGCGTCGTAGATGTCGTAGGCGCCGTCTCCGTCCCACGCCGAGAGCTGGTCGCGCGTGAAGATGAACGCGTCGCGCCCGTCGGCGCTCGCATCCAGGAAGAACGAGTCGTAGGCCGACGTGCCCGTGGAGAGCAGGTGGACCTGTCTCGTCGCCACGTCGTACTCGTAGGCGTCCGTCACGCCGTTGACGTCCTGTGGCACGAGCGCCTGCGCCGTGTTGAAGAACACGCTCGAGCCGTCGTCGGTGATCGCCGTGTTGAGGTGCGAGTTCGTCTCCGCCCCGCCGACGACCGCGCGCGCCACGATGTCGGCGGCGGCCGTCGCCACTCTGCCGCTCGGGTTGCACGACACGCAAGCGAGCGTGCCGCTGTCGGCGCTGTAGACATAGAACTCGCGACAGCCGAAGCTGCCGCCGCAAGCCCCCTGGTTGTAGTGCGTCAAGCCGGCTCCGCTGTACGCGCTGAACAGCAGGTGGCGGCCGTCCGGCGTGACGCGCGCCCGCCGCTCGATGACGCCCTCGCTCTGCCCCGAGGAAGCAAGCTCCCCCTGGTCGGTCTGGCCGCTCGGAATGACCCCGATCAGCGTGGCGACGCCGTCGTGCCACAGGAAGACGCCGTTGTTTGCCGTCGGCGTTCCCACGACCATGTAGACGTAATGCCCGTCGGCGCTCGTGCCGATCAGCGTGCCGAAATCGTCGGTGTTGTTGTCCACCTTCACATACGTGAGGTGCTGCGACGGCGGCTTCGTCGCATCGTACATGTAGAGCTTCGAGCCGCTGGCGGGCGCGTCGTCGGTCAGCTGCTGGGTCGTGGAGAAGAACGCGCGCGAGCCGTCCGGCGTCGCGTCGAGGAACGTCGCCGGCGCGAACGTCGTGGCCGCGCTGGCCTCGTCGACGTTGAGCTGCAGCGTCTGGTGCCCGTCGACGCGCATGTAGACGTTGCCGCTGCGCCCGCCGGGGTTGACGGTCGTGCCCGTCGCGTCCGTCGGCTCGCTGAAGAAGACGCGCGTGTGCCCGTCCGAGCCGTCGGAGATCGTGTGCGGCGTGAGCGCTGGCGGGAGCGGGCCGTTGAGGTTGCCCGCGCCCTGCCCCGCGATCGACACTTCCGCCGCCACGCACGCGGGGCTCCCGGCGTCGTCGCACGCGGTCGCCGGCGCCTGCGGGATCCGCCCGGCGAGCTGCACCCCGCTGCCGTCCCACACGTACAGATGCGTGTCGCCCGCGCCGCCCGGCGCGTCGGCCGTCAACTGGCGCTCGGACTCAAACAGCGCCTTGTCGAGCGTCGGCGTCACGCCCGCCAGCTCGGGCGTCAGCGCGCCGATGTCAGAGGACGCCACGAGCGGCGTGTTGGACGAGCACAGCGGGCAGCCGGTGATGAGGCTGTAGCTGCCCGGACCGGGCGTCAGCAGGTCGTTGCGGCGGTACAGGTTCTCGACCGCGGCGACGTTCGAGTCGCCGGTCAGCGGCGAGCTCGTCGAGTAGAAGACGCCGTGCTCGAGATCAGGAGAGAACTCGCCGACGTAGAGGGGCTGGAGTCCAGCCGCGATTCTGTCGAGCGAGCTCGTGTCGATCTTCGGCGTGATCGCGTGGGTCGTCCAGCCGCTGTTTCCAGGATTCGGGTCGGTCGATCGCAC
>CAZGJV010000078.1:0-5280 GCA_964525715.1 uncultured Conexibacter sp.
TCAGTGCACCAGCTCGCGGCCGCGCAGGGCGAGCCAGAACTCGATCCGGTCGCGCGCGTTGGAGAGGCTGCGGCCGGTCAGCTCCTCGACGCGGCGCATGCGGTAGCGCAGCGTGTGGCGGTGGCAGTAGAGGCGCTTGGCCGCCCGCTCCCACTGGCCGTTCTCCTCGATGAACGCCTCCAGCGAGCGCATCAGCTCGCCGCCGTAGGCTCCCTCGCTCTGCTCGATCGGCCCGAGGATCGAGTCGCAGAAGAGGCGCAGCGCGTCGTCGTCCTGCAATGCGAGCAGCAGCTGGAAGGAGCCGAGGTCGCGGTAGGTGGCGACGATGGCGCCGACCTCGCCGCCGGCGTGGGCGCCGGCAGCCGTGCCGTTGCCCGCGGGTCCGTCGCCGCCGATCCCCGCGAGCGCGCGCGCCTCCAGCGCGCAGCGCGCCTCGTGGAACGAGCGGCGCGCCTGCGCACCGCCGACGGCGCGGCCCGCGCCGAGGCGCACGCGCGCGTCGAGCGACCGCGCCACGCGTGCGCCGATGCGCTCGGCGAGCGCGAACAGCTCCTCCTCGTCGAGGCCGGGCAGGAGCGCGCACGCGAGCCCTTCGGAGCGCGCCACGAGCCCGTGCGACGCCTCGGCGCGCAGAGCGCCCGCGAGCGCCGCCTCCGCCTCGGCCAGCGCCGTGCCGCCGGGCCGGGGCGCGGCCAGCACGATCGCGCCGACCCGCTCGGACAGCCCGAACGGCTCGAGCCGCCGGACCAGCTCGGGCCCGGCGAGGTCGCCGCTGACGATCGCGTTCAGGACGTCGCCCGCGAGGCGCCGTTCGGTGTCCTCGGCGATGCGTCGCCGCAGCAGCTCGAGCGCGACGATCGTGACCGCCTGGTGCAGCGTCAGCCGGTCCAGCTCGGAGAAGCCGTCCTCATCCTTGACCGCGACGAGCCACGCCTGCAGCGGCGCGCCGCCCTCCGTCTCGCCCAGCTCGCGCGCTCCGCTCGCGCGCACCGGCAGCACCAGCGCACGGCCGGCGAGCGCGGGGACGCTCGGCGCGAAGCTCTGGCGCTCGCCCGCCCGCGCGCGCTCGGCCAGCTCGGCGCCGAGCTGGGCCAATGCGGTTTCGTCGAGCTCCTGGCGGAAGGCGCGCCGCACGAGCAGCGCGCCGCGCGCGTCGTAGGCGAGCACGCTGCCGCCGATCAGCGTGGCGAGCGCGGCGACGACGGCGTCGAGCCCGCGCTCGGCGAGCACGATCCGCTCGAGCCGCTCGTGTGCGGAGATCGCGCGCCGCAGGACGGCGTACTGCTCGTTCAAGAGGCGGCTGAAGGCCGCCTCGGTGACGGCGATGAACGGCACCTCGTAGGGCACTTCGACGAGCGGCAGGTCGCGCTCGCGCGCGGCTGCGACGACCGCCTCCGGCACCGCTCTGTGCGAGAAGCCGGTGCCGAAGCCGAGGCCCGCGAGGTGGTGGTCGGCGAGCCGGTTGACGAACGCGCGCTGGCGCTTGGCGGTGTCGAGCTGGAGCCCCGTCGTCAGCAGCAGCTCGCCGCCGGACATCCACGGCGTGGGGTCCTCCAGCTCGGAGATGTGGACCCAGCGGACGGGCACCTCGAGCGCCGCCTCGCCCGCCAGCAGCCGCAGGTCGAGGCTGCGCAGCAGCTCGCCGATCGTCAGCACGTGCTCGCCCCGGCGGTCATGCTTTGCGCACGCCTACGCGTCCGGTCCCGTCCTTCACGTGCATGCGGCGAGTGGCCTCCTCGAGCACGGGCCGCAACACGGCCTCGATCTCCCCGAACTGCTCGGGCCCGGCGATCAGCGGCGGCGACAGCTGGATCACCGGGTCGCCGCGGTCGTCGGCGCGGCAGATCAGGCCGCGCCGGAACAGCTCTCCGGAGAGGAAGCCGCGCAGCAGCGTCTCGGCCTCGTCGTCGTCGAACGTCGCCTTCGTGTCGCGGTCCTTGACCAGCTCGATCGCGTGGAAGTAGCCGGCGCCGCGCACGTCGCCGACGATCGGGATGTCGCGCAGCGACTCGAGCATGGCGCGGAACGGCGCCTCGTTCGCGCGCACATGCTCGAGGATCCCCTCCCTCTCGTAGGCGTCGATCGCGGCCAGTGCGACCGTCGTGGAGATCGGATGGCCGGCGAAGGTGAAGCCGTGCAGGAAGGTGTCGTCGCCCTCCGTGAAGGGCGCGGCGACGCGGTCGGAGACGATCATCGCGCCGAGCGGGGCGATCGCGCCGGTGATGCCCTTCGCGGTCGTGATGACGTCGGGCTGGTAGTCGTAGCGCTGCGCGCCGAACCAGGTGCCGAGGCGGCCCCACGAGCAGATCACCTCGTCGGAGATCATCAGCACGTCGAACTCGTCGCAGATCTCGCGGATCCGCTGGAAGTAGCCGTCGGGCGGCGTGAAGCAGCCGCCGGCGTTCTGGACCGGCTCCATGATCACGGCGCCGACGGTCTCCGGCCCCTCGAACAGGATGCGGTCGCGCACCGCCTCCGCAAGCGACGCCGGGTCGACGCCGTCGGGCAGCCGGTAGAGGTTCGTGTTGGGCACGTGGCAGCCGCCCGGCGTGAGCGGCTCGAACGGCGTGCGCAGCGCCGTGATCCCGGTCGCCGAGAGCGCTCCGAGCGATGTGCCGTGGTACGCGACCTCGCGTGCGATGAACTTCGTCTTGTGCGGGTTGCCGGTGGCCTTGTGGTACGCCCGCGAGAGCTTGAGCGCCGACTCGACGGCCTCGCTGCCGCCGGTCGTGAAGAAGACGCGATTGAGGTCGCCGGGCGTGAGCGAGGCGATCTTCGCGGCCAGCTCGATCGCGGGCGGGTGGGCGTAGGACCAGGTGGAGAAGTAGTCGAGCTGCTCGGCCTGCTCGGCGCCGGCGCGCGCGATGTCGGCGCGGCCGTGGCCGAGGTTGACGCAGAACAGCGAGGAGAGGCCGTCGAGGTAGCGGTTGCCGTGCTCGTCCCACACGTAGCAGCCGTCGCCGCGCACGATGATCGGCACGTCCGCGTCGGCGTAGGCGCCCATGCGGGTGAAGTGCATCCACAGATGCCGCTTCGCCAGCTCCTGCAACGTGGCCGTCGTGGCCATCGCCGGCTGCCCCGTGGTCGCCATCGCGTGGTCTCCTCCTCGTATACGCCTAGACGTACAAAGGTACTGCCCACTTGCGCGCCGCAGCAACCATCCAGTCGGCCGAGGGGGCCGCCGGCCGTTGTACGGCGTGGACAGCTCAGTGCGCGGCGGCGGGAGCCGCGACAGCCCGCACGGGCCCGGGCGTGAGCGCGGCGGCGGCGATCACGAGCGCGAACGCGAACGCCTGCACGACGATCCCGAAGGCGCTGCCGGGCATCGGATCGCCGAAGACGATGATCCCGCCGGCGATGCCGGACACGTTGGCCGCCACGCCGGTGAGCGCGATCACGGGGACCGCCTCGCCCTCCTGCAGGCCCTTGGCGGAGGCGTAGAAGCCGGCGACCGAGGCGGCGACGGTGATGAGGGTCCATGGCGTCAGCAGCGCGCCGAGCAGCCCGTGCGAGCCGACGAGGCCGGTTATCGCCTTGATCGAGACGTCCGAGACGCCGAACATCACGCCGGCGGCGGCGCCGAGCATGACGCCGTGATGGTGGTCGGGCGCGCCGATCCGCTTGCCCATGATGAGCAGCGCGCCGACCGCGATGAAGCCGGCCTCGAAGGCGATCAGGCCGGGCAGCGAGAACTGCGAGTGCGCGCTGTGGACGGCCGGGAGCGTGACGCCGAGCAGCACGAGCCCGAGCGCGGTGAGGCCGAGCCCGGCCCACTGGCGGGGCCCGACGGCGAAGCCGAAGAAGCGCTCGGCCATCACGGCGAGCAGCACGACGCCGCCGGCCAGCACGGCCTGCACGACGGACATCGGTGCGAGCGCGAGCGCGGCGACGTGGAAGCCCCAGGCGCCGGTCGCGACGAGCATGCCGACGGTGAACCAGCGCGAGCGGAAGAGGTCGCGCGCGGAGCGCAGCGGGTGGCGCACGTGGACGGCCGGCGCCGCGCACGCGCCGCGGTGCTTGTAGAGGAACCCGAGGTTCGTGGTCAACGCGCAGACGAGCGCGAGGAGAATGCCGAGATAGATGGTCATGTGATGATCAGTGGGTCCCTGCGTCCGGCCGCTCCTGCGGCGCGAGCGAATGGCTCCTCACCACGATCGTCGGCAGCGCGGAGCGTCCGCTTGAGCTCGTCCCCTGGATCGGGACAGGCTACCGGTCCCGCTTCATGGGGGATAAAGGTCGGGCCGGCGGCGACGCCGGGGGTCCGCCCTGCGCGCGACACTGTGCGCGTGAACGTGCCGCGCGAGAAGCCGATCCTGCTCGTCGACGTCGACGGCGTCATCTCGCTGTTCGGCTTCCCGCAGCACGCGCGCCCGGCGGGGAGCTTCGAGATGGTCGACGGCATCGCCCACTTCCTTTCGGCCAGCGCCGGCGAACACCTGCGTGTGCTCGCTGACGCATACGAGCCTGCGTGGTGCACCGGCTGGGAGGAGAAGGCGAACGACTATCTCCCCCGTGCGCTCGGCCTCGACGGGCCGTGGCCGCACCTGTCGTTCGACCGCTCGGCGGGCCCCGGGCGCTCGGTCCAGGGCCACTGGAAGCTCGACGCGATCGACGCCTACGCCGGCGCGCGGGCGCTGGCCTGGATCGACGACGCGCACGGCGAGGCATGCGAGGCCTGGGCCGCCGCGCGCGAGCGCGCCGGCTCCCCCACCCTGCTCGTCACGACCGAGCCGGCGGTGGGGATGACGGAGCGGCATGTCGAGCGACTGCTGGCGTGGGCCGCGGAGCCTCGCGCGGCCGCGATGCGCTAACGCCCTGCCGCTAGCGCGGCGGCGCTGCGCTGCCAGCCGGGGAGACCGCGCTTGGCCTGTGGGCCGAGGATGGGCGCCCAGAGGCGGGTGAGGGGGCCGCGGATGTAGATCGTGTTGACGAGGCGGACGCCGTCGGCGGTCGGCTCGAGCTCGTGGCGGTGGCCCATGCGGGCACCCGGCAGGCGGCTCTCGTCGGTGAAGACGCGCTCGGGATCGACCTCCACGAGCGTGAAGCGGAGCCGCAGGCCGGTGCGGAAGCGGACGCGGGCGCGGGAGCCGACGTGGAACGGCTCGTCGAGCGAGGACGCCGCGAGCGCGTCGTTCCACGCGGGCCAGGCGGAGGCGTCGGCGTAGGCGCGCGACCAGACGTCGGAAGCGGTCAGGCCAGGAGCGTCATAGGTGCTCGACGTGCTCCACATCGAGCCCGAACGCTAGAGAACAGCGTCGGCCACCAGCGCCGATCGGGCGG
>CAZGJV010000079.1:0-1452 GCA_964525715.1 uncultured Conexibacter sp.
CCGTCGGAGACGACGGCCACCGTGTTGCGCTTGATCGTGTACTGGAAGGCCTTGTCCGGGTCCTCCTCGATCGCCTTGCAGACGCGCGCGACGCCGGGCGTGTACGCCATCGAGAGGTCGTCGCGCGTCTTGAGCGGCAGCTTGTTGTGCTGCTCGATCTTGCCGCCGAGGTGGACCTGGAAGGTGCGGTCGACGGTGTCGAGCACCTTCGCGCCGTCGAGCGCTTCGAGCGCGGCGGTGATCGCGCCCCACGTGGCCTGCTCGGCGCACAGGGCGGTGATGTCGCGGACCGTTCTGCCGCCGTCGATCGCGACGAGGTCGACGGCCCCGATCGTGCCGCCGGCGTCGCCGATGGCGCTGGCTACGCGGCCGAGCATCCCGGGCCGGTCCGCGATCTCCACGCGGATCGTGAGGCTGAACTGAGCGCTCGGGGTGGTGGCCATGGCGTCGTGAGTCCTTCGTCGCGGTGAACGGTCGATGCGGATTATATTGCCGCGAGGCGGTCGGCGCGTTCCACATCGTGGAAACAATGGCCGCGCCGCCGAGGTGCCTAGAGTTCCACGCCGTGAGCACCGACGGCGCCGGTCACGACGAGCTGTTCCTGATCGACGGGAACTCGCTCGCCTATCGCGCCTTCTTCGCGCTGCCGGAGTCGATCGCGACCTCGACGGGCTTCCCGACGAACGCGATCTTCGGCTTCGCGTCGATGCTCGTGAAGATCCTCACCGAGCACGGGCCGAAGGCGACGATCGTCGTGTGGGACCGCGGCCACTCCGGGCGCAGAGAGGTCTACGCCGACTACAAGGCGCAGCGCTCCTCGCGGCCGGACCTGTTCAAGCAGCAGTGGCCGCACCTCGAGCCGCTCGTGGACGCGTTCGGCTACGGGAACGTGTCGGTCGACGGCTACGAGGCCGACGACGTGATCGCCTCGATCGCCGAGAAGGCGAAGGCGGCGGGCGTGCCGGTGACGATCGTGACCGGCGACCGCGACTCGTTCCAGCTCGTGGACGAGGGCGTCTCGATCATGGCGACCGCGCGCGGGATCACCGAGACGAAGCTGTACGACCGCCAGGGCGTGATCGACCGCTACGGGATCCCGCCCGAGCTGGTGCCGGACTTCATCGGGCTCAAGGGCGACACGTCGGACAACATCCCCGGCGTCCCCGGCATCGGCGACAAGACAGCCGCGCAGCTGCTGCAGGAGTACGGCACGCTGGAGGGCGTCCTCGAGCACGCGCCCGAGATCAGAGCGACGAGACGGCGCGAGAACCTGATCGCCCACGCGCAGGACGCCCGCATCTCCAAGCAGCTCGCGACGATGGTGCGCGACATCCCGGTCGACGTCGACCCCGTCGCGTTCGTCAGCGCCGAGCCGGATCGCTCGCGCCTGCGCGAGGTCTTCCGCGAGTTCGAGCTGCGCGACCCGCTGCGGCGGCTGGAGGAGGCGCTCGG
>CAZGJV010000079.1:1552-5239 GCA_964525715.1 uncultured Conexibacter sp.
GAGCTGTGCGAGGAGCGCGGGATCGGCGCGGAGGTCGACGACGCCACCGCGCGCGACGCCGTGCTCGTGCACGCGCTCGCCGCCGCGCAGCGCCCGCAGATCGAGGAGCGCGGGCTGGGCGAGCTGCTGCACGACGTCGAGCTGCCGCTCGTGCGCGTGCTGCGCGAGATGGAGCGGATCGGTCTCAAGCTCGACAAGGCCCGGCTCGCCGCCATCCGCACGCGCGTCGCCGACGAGGTCGCGACGCTCGAGCGCGAGATCTGGGATCTGTGCGGCACCGAGTTCATGATCGGCTCGCCGCAGCAGCTCGCCGAGGTGCTGTTCGTGAAACTGGAGCTGTCGAGAAAGAGACGCGGCAAGACGGGATACTCGACGGACGCGCGCGTGTTGCAGGCGATCCGCCACGAGCACCCGGTGATCGAGAGAATCGAGCGCTGGCGCGAGCTGACGAAGCTCGAGTCGACCTACCTCGCCGCGCTGCCGGGCTACGCCGACGCGCGCGACCGCATCCACACGACGTTCAGCCAGGTCGTCGCCGCGACCGGGCGCCTGTCCTCGAACGACCCGAACCTGCAGAACATCCCGATCCGCACGCCGCTCGGGCGCGAGATCCGCGCCTGCTTCATCGCCGAGCCGGGCCACGCGCTGCTGGCGATCGACTACTCGCAGGTCGAGCTGCGGATCCTCGCGCACATCGCCGGCGAGGAGGTGCTGAAGGAGATCTTCCGCCGCGGCGAGGACGTCCACACCGCCACCGCGGCGGCGATCCTGAGAGTCCCGCCCGACCAGCTCGACGCGGGTTCGCGCTCGAAGGCGAAGATGGTCAACTACGGGATCGTCTACGGCCTCTCGGCATTCGGGCTCGCCGACCGGCTGCAGATCTCGCGCGAGGAGGCGCAGGAGTTCATCGACCGCTACCTCGAAGGCTTCCCCGCGGTGCAGAGATTCATCGCCGCGACGATCGAGCAGGCGACGGAGGAGGGCTACGTGACGACGCTGATGGGCCGCCGCCGCCAGATCCCTGAGCTGCGCGCGCGCAACCGCCAGGTGCGCCAGCTCGGCGAGCGGCTCGCCGTCAACACGGTCATCCAGGGGACCGCCGCCGACGTGATCAAGGTCGCGATGGTGCGTGCGGAGGCTGCCCTGCGCGAGTCCGGGTTGGCGACGAGACTCGTGCTGCAGATCCACGACGAGCTGCTGTTCGAGGGGCCGGCGGACGAGCTTCCGCGCGCGCAGGAGCTTGTCGTGCCGCAGATGGTCGGCGCGCTGGAGCTCGACCCGCCGCTGACGGTCGACGCCGGCATTGGGCCGAACTGGCTGGCGGCGAAGTGAGCTGAGCCGGCCGCGTGCGGCCGGTTACCAGCGCGACCGCTCCGCGGCCACGAGCGCTTGCGTGAGCGCGGCGTTCGTGTCGCGTGCCGCCTGCCTGGCGCCCTCGCGGACCGCCACGAGCGCCGGCTCGCCCTGGCCGTCGCGCGTGCGCCAGCCGCCGGCGATCGAGCGCGATGCGGCGGCGACGGCGCCCAGGCCGTCCTCGCCGAGGAAGCCCGCGAAGTCCTCCGGCCGCCCGCCCTGTGCGCCGAGTCCGGGTACCAGGAGGATGGCATTCGGCATCAGCGCCCGCAGCGCCGGAGCCTCCTCGGGGTAGGTGAGCCCCGTGACGGCGCCGACGTCCGCGTAGCCACGCTCCCCGACGCCATCGGCTCCCAGCTCGTCGACCATCGCCGCGACGCGCTCGTAGACCCCGTCCTGCACCTCGCCCGAGCCGGGGTTCGACGTGCGCACGAGCACGAACAGGCCCTTCCCGAACGTGCGCGCGACGTCGATCATCGGCGCCAGCGACTCGGGGCCGAGGTAGGGGGAGACGGTCACCGCGTCGGCGTCGTGGACGGGCAGCTCGACGTCGTCGTTGAGTCGCACCCGCCCGAGCGCGGCGGACGCGTACGCGGCCATCGTGTTGCCGATGTCGCCGCGCTTGGCGTCCTCGATCACCAGCAGCCCGGCCGCGCGGGCGTGCGCCTCGACGCGCTCGAGCGCCGCGACGCCGGCCGAGCCGAGCGCCTCGAAGAAGGCCGACTGCGGCTTGACTGCCGGCACGAGGTCGGCGACGCCGTCGACCACGGCTCTCGCGAATGCCTCCACTGCGCTCGCCGCGCCGGCGAGGTCGGTCACGCCGTCGAGCAGCTCCGGCGGCAGCTCGCGCAGGTCCGGGTCGAGGCCGACGACGAGGTGGCTCTCGGTCGCCTCGACGCGGTCGATCAGGCGGTCGGCGAAGTGGGAAGCGGGGGACATGTCGCGAGCGCCAGTCTACGATCCGCGCGTGTCGGCAGGAGCGCACTCGGGCCTGGCCAGCGCGCGCGAGCGCGTCGCGCTCGTCGCCGACGAGGGCAGCTTCGGGGAATGGGACGCCGACGTCGTCTCCGACGATCCGCTCGGCTTCTCCGACACGCAGCCCTACGGCGAGCGGCTCGCGGCCGCCCGCGAGGCGACCGGCCTGGGCGAGGCGGTGCTGACGGGCCGAGCCTTGCTGGACGGCCGGCCGTTCGCGGTGGTGGCCGGCGAGTTCGGCTTCCTCGGTGGTTCGATCGGCGTCGCGACCGCAGAGCGCGTGGCGCGCGCTTTCGAGCGGGCGCTGGCGGAGCGGATGCCGCTGGTGGCGCTGCCGGCCTCCGGCGGCTCGCGCATGCAGGAGGGGACGCTGGCGGTCGTCGGGATGGCGAAACTGGCGGCGGCCGCTGGGGCTCTGCGCGCCGCCGGCCTCCCATACGTGGTTTGCCTGACGCACCCGACGATGGGCGGCGTGCTCGCCTCGTGGGGGTCGCTCGGCACCGTCACCTTCGCGCTGCCCGGCGCGGTCGTCGGCTTCGCCGGCCCGCGCGTGGTGGAGCTGCTGACCGGGCGCGCTCTGTCTTCTCGAGTGCAGCGGTCAGAGACGCTGCTGGCGCAGGGGTTGGTGGACGGGGTCGTCGAGCTGTCCGAGCTCCGCTCGCGCGTCGCTGCCGTGCTGGCGGTGGCGGTGGGCAGCGAGGGGGGAGGGGCACCGTCGCCCACACGCTCGGCCCGCACGCCCGACGAGCTTCGGGCGGCGGCCGGTCCGCTCTCCCTCGATGCCCAACCGGCGACGCCGGCACCCCTGAGCGACGCCCGCGCCGAGCGCCGCGACGCGTGGGCCTCGCTCCAGCACGTCCGCGACCGCCGCCGCCCCGGCGCGGGCGCCGTCCTCGACGCACTGGCCGAGGACGTCACAGTGCTGCGCGGCGCGCGCGACGGCCATCCCGACGACCCCGCCTGCTTCGCCGCGCTGGCCCGCGTCGCCGGCTTCCCCGCGGTCGTCGTCGCCCAGCGCCGCCGCGGCGACGGGACGCCGGCGGTCATGAACCCAGCCGGCTACCGCAAGGCCCGGCGTGCGATGGCGCTCGCGGCGGAGCTGCACCTTCCGCTCGTGACGATCGTCGACACGCCCGGCGCCGAGCTGAGCGAGGACGCCGAGCGCGGCGGGCTCGCCGGCGAGATCGCCGGATGTCTGATGGACATGGCGGCGCTGCCGGTCCCGACCGTGGCGATCCTCCTCGGAGAAGGCGGCTCCGGCGGCGCTCTGGCGCTGCTCGCCGCCGACCGCGTCCTGGCCGCCGAGCACGCCTCGCTCGGCGTCATCGCCCCCGAGGGCGCCTCCGCGATCCTCTACCG
>CAZGJV010000080.1:0-2566 GCA_964525715.1 uncultured Conexibacter sp.
CAGTCGGCGCTCGACGGGATCCTGCGCGCGACGAACATGCTGTTCGCCGGGCGCGTCGTCGCCGTCTTCGGCTATGGCTGGTGTGGGCAGGGGATCGCGCTGCGCGCGAAGGGCGCGGGCGCGCAGGTCGTCGTGTGCGAGGTCGACCCAGTGCGGGCGCTGGAGGCGAAGCTGGAGGGCTACGAGGTGCTGCCGGGCGTGGCGGCGGCCGCCAAGGCCGACGTGCTGATCACCGCCACCGGCAACCGCGACGTCGTGCGAGCCGAGCATTACGCGGTCATGCGCGACGGCGCGATCCTCTGCAACGCCGGCCACTTCGACGTCGAGTGCGACCTCGGCGCGCTGCGCGCGCTGGCCGTCGAGCAGCGCCAAGTGCGCCCGCACGTCGAGCAGCACGTGCTCGCCGACGGCCGGCGGATCAACCTGCTGGCCGAGGGCCGCGTCGTCAACCTCGCCGCCGCCGAGGGCAACCCGGCCGCCGTGATGGACATGTCGTTCGCCAACCAGGCGCTCGCCGCCGAGCACCTCGTCAGGTCCGCCGGCACGCTCGCGCCGCGCGTCCACGGCGTCCCCGCGGAGATCGACGACGAGGTCGCACGCCTCACGCTCGCCGCGCTCGGCGTCGAGATCGACACGCTGACCGACGCGCAGCGGACGTACCTGACGACCTGGGATCAGGGAACCTGACGCGCCGGTTCGCTAGGGTCCGCCGCCGATGAAGGCGATGGTCCTCGCAGCCGGCCTTGGTACGCGCCTGCGCCCCCTGACGTTCGAGATGCCGAAGCCGATGGTGCCGGTGCTCGACCGTCCCGTGATGGCGCACATCGTCGACCTGCTCGACCGGCATGGCTACGACGACGTGGTCGCGAACCTCCACTACTTCCCGGACACCATCCGCGACTACTTCGGCGACCGCCTGACCTACCGCGAGGAGCCGGAGTTGCTCGGCACCGCGGGCGGGGTGCGCAACTGCGCCGACTTCCTCGACGGCGACACGTTCCTGATCATCTCCGGCGACGCGCTCACCGACATCGACCTGGGCGCGTTCGTCGCGCGCCACAAGGCGGCCGGCGGGATCGGCACGCTGGCGGTCAAGCGCGTCGAGAACACGCGCGAGTTCGGCGTCGTGCTGCACGACGCCGACGGCCGCATCACCGGCTTCCAGGAGAAGCCGGACCCGGCCGAGGCGCTGTCGGACCTCGGCAACTGCGGCATCTACCTGTTCGAGCCGGAGATCTTCGACTACTTCCCGAGACGGCCGTTCGTTGACTGGGCCAACGACGTCTTCCCGGCGCTGCTCGAGCACGACGTGCCCTTCCACATCCACGAGATCGGCGAGTACTGGAACGACGTCGGCTCGCTGCAGGAGCTGAAGGAGGGCACGTTCGACGCGATGCGCGGCGAGCTGCACGTGGACCTGCGCGGCGAGGAGGTTGCGGAGGGCGTGCGCATCTGCGAGGGCACCGAGCTGACCGACGCGACGCTGATCGAGCCGCCGGTGTGGATCGGCCGCAACGTCAAGATCGGCTCCGGCGTGCGCCTCCAGGGTCCGCTCGCGATCGGCGACGGCGCCGTGATCGGCGAGAACGCCGCGCTGAAGGACTCCGTCGTGCTGCCGGGCTGCGAGCTCGCGCCCGACGCGATCCTGATCGGCGCGATCGCCGGCCATCGCGGGATCGTCGACCGCTTGCAGCCGCGCCGGTAGCTACGGCGCCGGCACGCGATCCGCGTACCGCTCCGCCCGCTGCTCCTGCAGCTCGCTCTGCGCGAGCATCCGCGTGAACAGCACCACGAGCGCGATCCCCATCACGATCGCCTGCTCCAGCGCCATCACGGCGCCGGCGAGCGCCTGGTCGCTCTGCGGCGTGAGCCCCCAGTAGCGCGGCTGGTGGTCGTAGTACGAGAAGAAGGCGGCCGGCGCGAACGTCAGCAGGATGCCGAGGAAGCCGACCGTCACCTTCGTGCTGAGCATGTAGACGATCGGCGTCGTCCCCTCGCGGCGCAGTCTCGTCGCGACCGGCGAGATCAGGTGCCACCAGTAGAGGAAGCCGGCGAGCGTGAAGCTGAGGTGCTCGAGCACGTGGATGCCGGTGTGCGCGGCGGCCGCGTCGTACAGCGCCGGCACGTGCCAGACCCACATCGCGGCGCTGTAGAGGAAGACCGCGAACAGCGGCGCGGCAAGGAAGCCGGCGCGCTGCTCGATCCGGTGGATGCGCCGCGTGGCGGGCCGCAGCAGCACCTTCGTGAAGCCGAGGATCAGCAGGATCGGCGCGACGTCGAGCAGCAGCACGTGCTGGACCATGTGCATCACGAGGATGTGCTCGGCGAGCTTGTCGACCGGCGAGCAGAGCGCGACGACCAGCACGGCGATGCCGGTGACGAAGACGGCGAGCCGGCCGACGCTCGGCGGATGCGGCTCGCTCGGCGTGCGCGCGCGCTGCCAGCGCACGAGGTAGATGCCGAGGTACAGCGTCAGGGCGATGACGACGCCCGGGTCGAACGTCCACGATGCGTCCGGAGACATGCGCGCGGATTGTCGCACTCGCGTGCTGCGCTGCGCGTGCGC
>CAZGJV010000080.1:2666-5227 GCA_964525715.1 uncultured Conexibacter sp.
GGCCTTCGAGCGCGCGTGGGCGCCGCTCGCGCACGACGGCCCGGCACGCCAGCTCGTCGCTGCGCTGAAGTTCCGCGGCGCGCTGCCGGTCGCGCGGCTGATGGCGGCGCAGATCGCCGCCACGGCGCCGCGCGAGCTGCTCGACGGCGCCGTGCTCGTGCCGGTCCCGCTGCACCCGGCGCGCCGCCGCGCGCGCGGCTTCGACCAGGCGGCCCTGGTCGCGGGCGCGCTCGGGGCGCGCAGCGGCCTGCCGGTCCATGCGTGCCTGCGGCGCCGCGGCGAGGCGACGCGCCAGCTCGGGGCGGGGCGCGCCGCCCGTCGCGAGGCCGCGGCGGGCCAGCGGCTGTCCGTGCGCGGACCTGCGCCGGCGCACGCGCTGCTGGTCGACGACGTCCACACGACGGGCGCCACGTTCGACGCCTGCGCCCGCGCGCTGCGGGCTGCGGGGGCACGCCGGGTCGCCGCGGTCGCCTACGCACGTACGCTGCCGCGCTGACCTGCGGCAAGCCACGGTTGGAGATCGACCGTTGGCGCGTCTACGATCGGGGAAAGCTCCACCCCACACGACGGAAAAGGGGGCGCACCCATGCGCATCGCGGTCAAGGGACGGAACACCCCGGTCAGCGACGGACTCCGAGAGCACGTCGAGCGGCGCTTCCAGGCGATCGCACGCCAGGTGTCCGAGCTGGCCCAGCTCGAGATCGAGCTGAGCGAGGAGCGCAATCCGGCGATCGCCGAGCGCGAGATCGCCGAGGCGACGCTCTACCTGAAGGGCGTCACGCTGCGGGCGCGCGCCGCCGCGACGGAGATGAACCACGCGATCAACGTCTGCGAGGACCAGCTCGCACGCCAGGTCAAGCGCCACCGCGAGCAGCGCCGCAAGCGCCGTGCCACGCGTGCTGCCCAGCAAGCCGCGAACGGCTTCGCGGGTGGTGGCGCGACGGCCGCCTGAGGCGCCGTCCAGGCGGTCACGCCAAGGTCGCATCCGGCCCTGCGGCCGCTGCTACGCTAGGCCGCATGTCGCTGATCGATCGTGCGCTGCGCTTGGGGGAGGGCAAGAAGTTCAAGTCCTACGAGCAGCGTGTAGCGCGAATCAACGAGCTCGAGCCCGAGCTGATGGAGCTGACCGACGCCCAACTGCGCGCAGCGGCGGACTCGCTGCGCGCACGCGCCCGCGGGGAGGGCGCCGAGCCGCTCGACGACCTCCTCTACGAGTGCTTCGCGCTCGTGCGCGAGGCGGGCCGGCGCACGATGGGCATGCGCCACTTCGACGTCCAGCTGATCGGCGGGATGGTGCTGCACGACGGCTCGATCGCCGAGATGCGCACCGGCGAGGGCAAGACGCTGACGGCGACGCTGCCGGCGGTGCTCAACTCGCTCGCCGGCAAGGGCGTCCACGTCGTGACGGTGAACGACTACCTCGCCCGCCGCGACGCCGAATGGATGAGCCCGATCTACGACCTGCTCGGCGTGAGCTTCGGGATCCTGCAGTCGATGCAGCCGCTTGAAGAGAAGCACCACGCCTACGCGTGCGACCTCACGTACGGCACGAACTCCGAGTTCGGCTTCGACTACCTGCGCGACAACATGGCGCCGACGCTGGAGGACAAGGTCCAGCATGGCGGCCGCGACCTCGGCGAGGTGCGCTCGGCGAAGGACCGCCTCGAGCGCCGCTCGGCCGCCCACACCTACGCGATCGTGGACGAGGTCGACAACATCCTGATCGACGAGGCGCGCACGCCGCTGATCATCTCCGGCGCGCCCGAGGACTCGTCCGACGTCTACTCGAAGTTCGCGCGGCTGGCGCCGATGCTGACGCCCGGCGAGGTCCCGAGAGGCCTCGACCCGCGCGCGAAGAGAGAATTCGTCGCCGACTTCGACTACGAATTCGACGAGAAGCACAAGACCGTCTCGGTCACCGAGCGCGGCGTCGAGAAGGCCGAGCGCTTCCTCGGCATAGACCACCTCTACCGCGCCGAGAACGGCTACCTCGTCAACCACCTGATCCAGTCGCTGAAGGCCGAGTCGCTCTACAGACGCGACGTCGACTACGCCGTCATCGACGGCGAGGTGCAGATCATCGACGAGTTCACCGGGCGCATCCTCGAGGGGCGCCGCTGGTCGGAGGGCCTGCACCAGGCGATCGAGGCGAAGGAGGGCTGCAGCCTGACCGAGGAGAACCAGACGATGGCCTCGATCACCTACCAGAACTACTTCCGCCTCTACGACAAGCTCTCGGGCATGACCGGCACCGCCCTCACCGAGGCGACCGAGTTCATGAAGATCTACGACCTCAGCGTCGTCCAGGTCCCGACGAACCGCTCGATGATCCGCGACGACCGCAACGACCAGGTCTACAAGACCAAGGAGGGCAAGTGGTCGGCGGTCGTGGAAGAGATCGCCGAGCGCAACGCGAAGGGCCAGCCGGTGCTCGTCGGCACGATCTCCGTCGAGGTCTCCGAGCTGCTCGGCGAACGCCTGAAGCAGCGCGGCATCAAGCACACGGTGCTCAACGCGAAGCCCGAGCACGCCGAGCGAGAGGGCGAGACGGTCGCCGAGGC
>CAZGJV010000081.1:0-5206 GCA_964525715.1 uncultured Conexibacter sp.
CTAGAGCCGGGTGAGATCGTGCTGTTCCGTCCCGGTCCCGGCGGCGCCCACCAGCTGCGCAACGATACCGGGGAGAACGTGGTCTTCCTGTCGGCCAGCAACAAGGGCGACATCGACGTGGTCTGCTACCCCGACACGGCAACGCTCGGCATCGCCGAGCGCACGCCCGACGGCAGCGGCCTGATGGAGTTCTTCCCCGCTGACGCCGCCGTCGGCTACCCCTTCGGCGAGCCGCCCCATCGCACGCCGGACGCCACGACCTAGACGATCGAGTAGGCGCGACCCTCTCATGGACGTCGCGCCGGTCGGCGCCGTCGCGGGCTGAGCCCTCCGCTCGTAGCACCCCCTGTAGGGGGTCGACGCGTGATCGCAGTGGCCGCAGACTTGCGCGGGTGCCACCGGCGGTCGACGTCGAACGGCGTGCGCTTGCGACCGCCATTCGAGAGATTCGCGCACGACAGCAGCTCTCGCAGGAGCGTGTCGCCGCGTGCGGGAGACTCGGTCGCAAGTATGTGGGCCAGATCGAGCGCGCGGAGATCGCGCCCTCGTTCGCCGCGCTGGTCGCGCTCGCCCGCGGCCTCACGGTGCCGCTGTCGGAGATCGTGCGCGTCTACGAGGAACGGCTGGCAGCCGACGCGCAGGACGCCGCGAGCGTCCTCTCAACGTCGTAGGGTCCGGGTCGCGCCCGTCGGCGCATCGCGCCGCTGACGCCGCCCGACTGCCGGCTAGAGTGCCGCGCATGGCGGCGGGGACGGCTCTTCGAGTCGTGCTCGAGTTCGGCGTCGCCTTCGTGCTTGTGCTTCTCCTCGGCGCCGCCGCTGCTCTACGGATCGCGCGGCGCTGCGATCGCCCGCGCTGGCTTCTCCGGTGGGCCGCAGACGATGCGGCGCACCGAGCGCGGCGTTCTCGCATGGAGTGACCTCCGCTGACTATGGGGCACCGACGGGTACCGGTCCGGTGCACGACAGGCTTGATGCGGGGGGCTGGGAACGCCGCCGAGGCGGATCGCTGCATTCGCTAACAGGAGCGCCAGGGCGTCACGATCTCGACCGGATTCAGGCGTCTCGGCGCTCTTGTCGATACCGCTGTATGGACTCCCGCGGCACGTGGCTGTGCCCGACCGCCGTCGATCGCGAGCGGCTGCTCGACATGGAGCCCAGGATCGCCAAGACGCGCAAGGTGATGTTCGCCTGTGTTGCCGTCGGTCTTCTCTCCGCGATCCCGTGGTTCGGGGCATTCACGCTGCTGCCGCTCGCGTGGGTCGTGATCTCCTACCCGCTGCTGCGCCCCTGGGTCGCACGCAGCACGCGCCCGGAGTACCCGATCATGATCGCCGTCCTCAACGCGCAGATCACGGTCGGCATCGCGATCGCGCTCACGGGCGGTCCGCACAGTCCGGCTCTGCCGTTCCTGCTGCTCGCGATCGTCACGGTCTCCGCGCGCTTCTCCAGCCGTGGAGTCATCGCGGGCGTCGCGCTGACGACGGTGGTGCTCGTCGCCTCATCCGTGGGCGTCGATCCGGGCGGCTACGCGTCCGACCCGACGCTCGTCAACGGCTGTCTCGTGGCGTTGGTTGGCCTTGCTGCGGGCTCCTACACACTGATGCACGCCGAGCTACGTCAACGCACGCAAGCGATCCTCGATCCGCTCACGGGACTGTTGAACCGCAAGGCGTTGATCGACCGCTTCGCCGAGCTCTCCGAGCAGGCTGCGCTGACGGGCGAACCGGTCGCGCTCGTCGCCTGCGACCTCGACAAGTTCAAGGCGATCAACGACCAGTACGGTCACGAGCGCGGCGACGCGGTCCTCAAGGACACCGCCTACGTCATGCGCCGCAGCCTGCGCTCGTTCGAGCTTGTCTACCGCATGGGCGGCGAGGAGTTCCTGATCGTGCTCCCGGGCGCCGACGCACGGACCGCCTGCCGGCTGGCCGAAGCGGTCCGTGAGGCGGTCCAAACCGCCCGCCCCGGTGGGCTGGCGCTGACCGTCTCGATCGGCGTCGCCGCCGCATGCGGCACCGACGTGGTTTTCGAGACGCTGTTTCGCGAAGCCGACGAGGCGCTCTACCGCGCCAAACGCGACGGCCGCAACTGCGTCCATCCGCGCGCGCGTGAACGAGACGCGCTGTCCGTCTGACGACGAGCGCGCACCCCTACCCGTCGAGAGTAGAACCCTTCGGCGCGCCCGGCCCGCGACCCGTCCCACATCAAGCGTCTAGTCGGCTCGGCTGGCGGCGCGGTGCGCCCTCCTGCGTTCGGCGGCGAGCTGCTGCGCGCAGGTGGAATGCACGACAATTCGGTTCAGCGGCGAGGACGTCGAGCCGTCTGGGTCGCGCAGCACCGAGCGGATCGTCTGTCGTCGCCAGGCGCGTTCGGTAAACGGCTCTTCGCAGTGGGGGCACCGGTCGCCCTGTGTCTCGGCGAGCAGGCGGAGCGGGACGGGACACGGGGATCGGCTCAGGAGACGGGGCCTCGTGTCAGCTCGCGCGAGGGTGGTTCGTCGCGGCGCTCGGCGAGCTCGCGCTCGCGCTCTGTCCGTGCGTCGCGCACCGCCTCGGCGGCCGGCGTGGAGACCTCAACGGGATCGAGGTCAGCAGCGCGCTCGAGCCATTCAGACGGGCGGGCCGCAGGTGGGTTGCGCTTTGGCACGGGCAAAGTGGTAGCACACGGCCCGCACTTCGGCGAGTCGCGAAGCCTCGATCGCCCTTTGGACGCGATCGAGAGCCGGTACGCGCTCGACATGGCACTGGACGCCACGGGCGTCGGAGACGCCGCCCGGCAACCGAGGTCTGGAGGCAGCACGTCGACAGGGGCTCGGGTGCAGGTGGCACGAAATCGTGCCAGTTGCATTCCGTTGGGTCGCGGTCGCGGGTACGGTCAGCGGCATGGAAGCGGATGCGATCCCCGGCGCTCTGGAGGTGCCGGCCGGTCCCGCGGGGCCGCCGCAGCACTACCTCGCCCTTGTGCCGCTGCGCCTCCAGCACACCATCGCGCTGCTCACACACGACGGCCAAGGCAACTTCGATCCCGTCGCGCGCCTCTCGGAAAGGCAGTTGCGCGACTTCGGAGCCGCGTGCGAGGCGACCGCAGACTGGCTGCGCGAGCACACGCGACACTGAGTCGAACTCTCGCGCCGGAGCGCGAGTCAGCCGCGGGCGCAGCGGGAACCGTCTCGCCGCAGCAGAGGGCCGGTCAGCGCATCTGGCGCTCCGGTGCCAGCCGTCCCGGTACGGTTGCTACCCCGCGGGCCTGCTGTTCGGCGCGCCCCTGAAACTCTGCTCGCGAATCGCTTCCCTCCCTCGCGTATGCCATTGGTGACCTCCGCGGCCTACCCGGTGGACCGCAACATGGACGAGGGTCTCGCCGTCTTGGAGCTGCGCTCGCCCGGGGGCCTTACGGGTGATGACCTCGCGGGCGGGGCGTTGGCGAGCGCGGCGCGCGAGCACGCCGGTAGCTGGGAGGCGTTCGCGCGGGAGTTGGAGGCGCTGATGGCGGGAGGCTGGTCGCTGCAGCAGCGTGGCTGCGTCTACGCGATGCGGCGGGCGCGAGCAGCAGACCTCAGAAGGTCCGGGCTACCGGGTCTCGCCGATCGCACGCCAGTCCATTGGTGCACGGCCGACGAGGCCGGCGCCCTGGTCGCGGTTGGCGGCTACGTCGTCGGCTGCGAGGCGTCGCGAGAGCTGCTGCCCCAATCGACACTCCCCGCGCTCGTCGAGAACCACCTGACCGGACGTCAACGCATCTCACGCACCAAGGACGACCTGCGCTCCTACATACGCGAGGAGCTGTCCGCATCGGCGGGCTGGTGGCGGACTCACCCCGCAGCGATGTCCGACCACGACACGCACGGTCTGCCCGACGAGCTCGACGCACTCGCTGAGGCGTTGGCGCGCGATCCGCTGCCCGCCCTGGTCGCCGAGGACGCGAGCGCGCGCCGGATCCTTCGGGATGGCCCAACCACACGGGTGGTGGTGCATCCGGTCAGCGCCGTCGTCTTCGCCGGCCTGCTCGAGGCGGCCAACCGGGTGTCCCTGCTGAGCCTCGCCCCGTACGAGGGTGTCGCCGCCGATCTGCGGGCGCGCGGCGCAGCGCTCGCGAGAGAACTGGGACTCTTCTCCGGCTAGAAATCACACCGGGCGCTGCGCGAGCGCGAGGTCGGCCATCCGTCCAGGCGCCTTTCGGGGCGCCGTATCGTGAGCGCATGCCAGGAGGTCGCCGACCCCGCCACCCGGTCGCCAGCAGACCCGCCCCGCGCCTGCTGCTCGGCGCGCTGCAGTCGCTCGTCGGCGCCGGCGCGCTGCGCGGCGCCGAGCTGACGAGCACCGCTGAGCAGATCGCCGCCGAGGCCGCGCACGGCGACCTCACGCACGGTCAGGTCACCACGCAGGCGTTCACCGACGGCGCTGCACGCGCGACGCGCGTGACCGCCCTCGAGGACGGCGGCCTGCTGCTCGATTACGAGCGCGGCGTGCAGCCCGAGGTCGACGAGTTCTTTGAGCTGCTGGCCGATGCCCCCGACGGCATCACGCCCGAGCTCGACTACCAACTCACCTGGGCGATCATGAGACCACGCCCACGCTCCAACGTCCCAGCGCTGGTGCGGCTCGAGGTCAAGCTCAGCAGCCTTCCCACCCCGCTACGCGTCGTCATCGAGCCCGCCCACCAGCCCGCGCTCTGGAGCCTCGCCCTCGGCGCGCAGCTCGCGATCGCCATGGCTGCCGGCGGCCTGGTCGGGTTCGGCCTGGGGCCGATTCCCGACCCGCCTCAGCTGGCGCAGTTGCTGGAGCAGCTCGCGGTCCCACTCGCGCTCCCCGCGCCTGGGCGGCACCCGGACGAGTAGACGCGGTCGGCACTGGCAAAGGAGTTACCCATGGAAGACCCGATTGAGATTCGTCGTCAGATGCAGCGCCTCATCAGGCGCGTCAGTCATCGCGACCACTACGGCAGCTTGCTCGCAGACGGGCATGTGATGGTTCGCGAGGAGGAGGTCGAAGATCCCGAGGCCTGGCGGGCTGCGATCCGACGACAGGCCCGAGCCGACCGCATCAAGGTGCACACCGCACGAGAAGATGGCGTGGTGTACGCGGTCCTCAACGACCTCAGCAGCCCCGTGCGTAGAGCCGAGGCGGAGCGCTACATCAGAGCCCTTGAGATCGCCGCCCCCCGCGCGGTGGCGCACAGACACGAGCCGGTCGTGATGCTGCGCG
>CAZGJV010000082.1:0-4541 GCA_964525715.1 uncultured Conexibacter sp.
GCACGTCGGGCTTGATGAACTGCATCGTGTCGTAGATCGCGAGGCCGGCGTAGACCGAGCCGCCGGGCGAGTTGATGTACAGCGAGATGTCCTTGTCGGGGTCCTCCGACTCCAGGTGCAGGAGCTGGGCCACGATCAGGTTCGCGATCTGGTCGTCGACGGGCGTGCCGAGGAAGACGATGCGCTCGTTCAGGAGGCGGGAGTAGATGTCGAACGCGCGCTCTCCGCGCGACGTCTGCTCCACGACCATCGGTACAAGGGGGCTCATAGTCCTCGCTTTGTTTCGCTTCCTCGGCTCGAATCCTGCCGGCGAGCCGAGTACGTCAGCGACCGACCGGTGGGGCGAGTCTAGCAACCGCCCTGGGGCCGTCCGAGGGCTCGCCGCGGCGGGCGCGGAGCCGCTCAGGCTCTTCTGGCGGCGGCTCTCGCTCTGCCTCTGGCGGCAGATCTGGCGGCTCTTCTCGCCGCCGGTCTGGCGGGTCTGGCTCTTGCCGCCGCTCTCGCCGCTCTTCTCTCCCCCTTGGCGCTGTCGGGCACCCACAGCTTCTCGCGCGCCTCGGCCTGCTCAGGCGAGATCGGCTTCGCGCGCTCGGCCAGCAGGTCCATCGCCTTGCGCGTCGCGACGTCCTCGCGCAGCGCGTCGAGCGTGCCGGCCTTGCGCACGCGCTCGAGCAGCTGCTCGGGTCTCGCGCCCTCGCGCTCGGCGGTGGAGGCGAGCGCCTCCGCCAGCTCCTCGTCGCTCGGCTCGATCGACTCGGCCACGACGACGGCGGCCAGCACCGCCTCGCGCTTGAGCGCGCGCTCGGCGTCGGGCTTGGCCTCGTCGAGGATCTCCGTCTCGGTTCTGCCGGAGAACTGGAGGTAGGCCTCCTTCGACAGCCCGCGGTGGCTGAGCGAGTGCAGCATCTGGTCCCACAGCTCGACCGCGCGCGCCTCGACGAGCGCGGCGGGCACCTCGACGGTCGCGTTCGCGACGGCCGCGTCGAGCACCGCCTCGCGGAACTCGGCTTCGACGGCGCCGCTCTCCTGCTCGGCGATCTTGCCGCGGATGTCCTCGCGCAGCTCCTCGAGCGTGTCGAAGCCGGCGGCGTCGGCGGCCAGCTCGTCGTCGAGCTCGGGCAGGACTCTCTCGCGCACCTCCTTGACGGAGATCGCGAACTGGGCGGGCTGGCCGGCGAGGTGCTGGGCGCCGTAGTCGTCGGGGAACGTCACGTCGATCGTGCGCTCGTCACCCGCGGCGGCGCCGACCAGTTGCTCCTCGAAGCCGGGGATCAGGCGCCCGCCGCCCAGCTCGATCAGCTGGTCGTGGCCCTCGCCGCCGTCGAACGGCTCGCCGTCGATCGAGCCCTTGTAATCCACGACGACGAAGTCGCCCTGCGCGGCGGCGCGCTCAGCCGTCTCGAGCTTCGCGAGGTGCTCGCGCACGTGCTCGAGCTCGTGCGCGACGCGCTCCTCGTCGACCTCCGCCTCGCGCTTGCCGACCTCGAGCCCGGCGTAGTCGCCGAGTCTCGCGGTCGGGCGCACGCCGATCTCGATCGAGAACGCCAGCGGCTCGCCCTCGGGCGGCAGGTCGCCGAGGTCGAGCTTCGGCTCCCCGATCGTCGCGACGCCGGCTGCGCCGATCGCGTCGGCGTACCAGCCGCCGATCGCGCTGCGCACGGCCTCGTCGAGCACGTACTCGCGCCCGACGCGGCGGATGAACACCTGCGGCGGGACCTTGCCCTTGCGGAAGCCGGGCACGCGCGTGTCGCGCGCCAGCCGTCTGGCGGTCTGCGTGACGCTCTTCTCGACCTCGGCTGCGGGGACCTCGGCGTCGACGCGGACGCGCGACTCGGGCAGCTCGGTGACGTTGGTCTTCAGTGCGGAGGCCATCGGGGGCGGCGAACGATACCGTGGCGACGTGCGCTCGCGACTTGCGCCTCGCCTCGCCACGGGACCGCTCGCGTTCTTCGTCGCGGGCCTGCTCGACGTGAGCGCCGCGTGGGGTCGCTGGGCCTCGATCGAGCTCGCCGCGCGGCTCGCACGCCGCGCGGGGCGCTAGCTTTGCCGGCCGTGAGCACGACCGACGAGCTGCTGGAGAACAACGCCGCCTACGCGGACGGCTTCGCGCACGGCGAGCTGAGATCTCGGCCGCTCAAGCCGGTCGCGGTGCTGACGTGCATGGACGCGCGCATCGACCCGCACCGCATGCTCGGCCTGGCCGAGGGCGACGCGCACGTGATCCGCAACGCGGGCGGAGTCGCGAATGACGATGCCATCCGCTCGCTCGTCGTCTCGCAGCGCAAGCTCGGGACGCGCGAGGTGATCGTGATCCTGCACACCGACTGCGGGATGCGCACGTTCGCCGAGGACGCCTTCGTCGAGGAGCTGGAGGCGGAGACAGGCGCGCGCCCCGCCTGGCAGACGACGAGCTTCAACGAGATCGAGGCCGACGTCCGCCGCGCCGTCGCGCGCGTGCGCACGAGTCCGTTCCTGCTGCATCGCGACACCGTGCGCGGCTTCGTCTACGAGGTGGAGACGGGGCGCCTGCGGGAGGTCGTGTCGTAAGCTGGCTGACCAGCCAGATGAGCACGACCACTCTCGACCCCACCGTCATCGCCCCGCCCCAGCCGCCGCGCTCCGCGCTCCCTCGCGGTCCGCGCGCGCCCGGCATCGTGCAGGCGCTGCAATTCGCGCGTAGCCCGCTCGCCAGCGTGATGGCGGTCCACCGCCGCTACGGCGAGCCGTTCACGGTCAACAGCCCCGGCTTTGGCACCACCGTCATCTTCAGCTCGCCCGAGCTGGTCAAGCAGGTCGTCACCGGCGATCCGCAGATCTTCCACGCCGGCCTCGCAAACGCGCCGATCAAGCCGATCCTCGGACCGTGGTCGCTGCTCGCGCTCGACCGCGCACCGCACATGCAGCAACGCAAGCTGCTGCTGCCGCCGTTCCACGGCGAGCGGCTGCGCTCCTACGCCGACCTGATCGCCGAGCTGGCCGAGCGGGAGGTGGCGAGCTGGCCGGTCGGCACGCCGTTCAAGCTGCACGAGCGGATGGAGCGCCTGACGCTGGAGGCGATCCTCGAGGTCGTCTTCGGGATCGCCGACGAGGCGCGCAAGGACGAGCTGCGCCGGCTGCTGCCGCTGCTGCTGCAGAGCGCGCGCGTGCTCGTCTTCTGGGGCACGGTGCTGCACCGCGACCTCGGCCCGGTCCGCCCGCGGGCGACGTTCGAGGCCCGCCGCGACGCGGTCGACGCGCTGCTGTACGCCGAGATCGCCGAGCGGCGCGCGATGCCGGCCGCCGAGCGCGCGGAGCGTAAGGACATCCTCTCGATGCTCGTCGAGGCCGAGCACGAGGACGGCACGCCGATGGGCGACGCCGAGATCCGCGACCAGCTCGCCACGCTGGTGATGGCCGGCCACGAGACGACCGCGACCGCGCTTGCGTGGGCCGTCGACCTGCTGGAGCGCAATCCGGCCGTGCTGGCGCAGCTGCGCAGCGACGAGGACGACGACCCCGCCTACCTCGACGCCGTCGTCAGAGAGGTGCTGCGGATCCGGCCGGTCGTGCCCGTCGTCGGGCGCACCGTCACCGAGCCCGTGCAGATCGGTCCGCATGAGATCCCGGCCGGGACCGACCTGGCGGCGACGATGCTGATCACGCACCACCGCCCCGACGTGTACCCGCAGCCGGAGCTGTTCCGCCCCGAGCGCTTCCTCGACGACGAGGTCCCGCCCTACGCCTGGCTGCCGTTCGGTGGCGGCGTGCGGCGCTGCATCGGCGCGAGCTTCGCGCAGTTCGAGCTCGCGACGATCCTGCGCGTGCTCGCGCGCACCCCGCTGCGACTCGCCGTCGCCAAGCCCGAGCCGATCCGCGCGACCGGTGTCACGATCGTGCCGGGGCGGGGTGTGCGGGTGGTGCGCGTAGCGGCGTAAGCGGGCGACGTCACTTGCGCGCCGCGCCGATCGCCTGCGGCGAGACCGGCAGGAACGCCGGCGGCACGCGCAGCTCGCGGTGGCGCTCCAGCGCGAAGCCGGCCGCCTCGATCGCGGCGACCGTGTCGCGCGCGGTGTGGCAGCCGCCGAAGGCGCGCGGCCAGAAGGTGCGGTCGACGATCCGCTGAGCGCGCGCCATCCACGGCGTGTGCGCATGGACGTGCTCGTAGAAGCGCAGCTCGCCGCCGGGCTTCAGCACGCGCCGCAGCTCGGCGAGCGCGCTCGCCTGGTCCGGCACCGAGCACAGCACGAGGCACGCAACCGCGGCGTCGCAGGAGGCGTCCTCCAGCGGCAGCGCGTCGGCGACGCCGTCGAGCACCGTCACGCGCACGGCCGCCCCCACGGCGGCCGCGGCAGCCTGCTCGCGCAGGTAGGACTCCGGCTCGACCGCCACGACCTCCTCCACCCCGGCCGGATATTGCAGGAAGTTCGCGCCCGAGCCCGCACCGACCTCCACCACGCGGCCGGACAGCCCGGCCAGCAGCTCGTCACGATGCGCGCGCATCTGCGCCGGCTCGTTGCGCGCGAGCACATGCGTGTAGAAGCGCGCGAACAGCGGGTGGTGGA
>CAZGJV010000083.1:0-1170 GCA_964525715.1 uncultured Conexibacter sp.
CGCAGTGCACGCACTCCCCCGGCTCTGGCGCGAAACGGATTTCCGCTGGCTCTTCCTCAGCCAGACGATCTCCACGACCGGCGATCGCATCGTCCTGGTCGCGCTTGCGCTGCTCGTGACCGAGCGGACCGGCTCGACGACCGACCTCGGGATCGTCGTCGCGGCGCAGACGACGGCGCTCGTGACGTTCCTGCTGCTCGGGGGCGTGTGGGCCGACCGCCTTCCCCGCCATCGCATCATGGTCTCAACCGACCTGATCCGCGCTGCGCTGCACACGCTGCTCGCGGTGCTGATCTTCGCCGACGCGCTCGCGATCTGGCAGCTCGTGGCGATCGAGGTCTGCTTCGGCGCGGCCGAGGCGTTCTTCCGCCCCGCGTACAGCGGCCTCGTGCCGCAGACCGTGCCGGAGGAGCTGATCCAGGAGGCGAACGCCGCCAACGGCCTCACGCAGACGCTCGCCGAGTTCGCCGGCCCGGCGCTCGCGACCGTGCTGGTGCTGACGCTCGGCACCGGCGCGGCGTTCGCGATCGACGCCGGCACGTTCGTCGTCAGCGCGGGCCTGCTCGCGCTCGTGCATCCGCGCCCGCGCGGCGAGCGGCCGCAGCGCGCGTCGCTCGTCGCCGAGCTGCGCGACGGCTGGCGCGAAGTGCGCTCGCGCACGTGGGTGTGGGTGACGATCGGCGTCTTCGCCTGCCATCTCGTGCTCGGCTTCGCGCCCTACGTCGTGCTCGGCCCGAAGGTCGCCGCCGACCGCTACGGCGATCCCGCGTTGTGGGGCTGGGTGGCCGCGAGCATCGGTCTCGGCACCGCCGCCGGCGCGCTGCTCGCGCTGCGCTGGAGGCCGCGGCTGCCGCTGGCGACGGGGATCCTCGCGACCGTCCCGTTCGGGCTCGTGCTGCTGGCGTTCGCGCTCGGCGCGCCGCTCGCGCTCGTGCTGCCGTGCGCGGTCGCGGCCGGCGTCGGGCTCGCGCTGTTCGGCGTCTGGTGGGAGACGGCGCTCGCGCAGCGGATCCCGCCGGAGGCGCTCTCGCGCGTCGCCTCCTACGACTGGATGGGCTCGTTCGCGCTGCTGCCGCCGGGCCTCGTGCTGATCGGGATCCTCGCCGACGCGGTCGGCGCGACGACGGTCATGGCCTTCGCCGGCGCGACCGCCTCGCTGCTCGTGCTGCT
>CAZGJV010000083.1:1270-4453 GCA_964525715.1 uncultured Conexibacter sp.
GTCACGAGCACGAGGTCCTCGATCCGCACGCCCAGCTCGCCGGGCAGGTAGACGCCCGGCTCGACCGTCACGACGTTGCCGGGCGCGAGCGTCGCGTCGGACGCTCTGGAGAGGCGCGGGGCCTCGTGGATCTCCAAGCCGACGCCGTGGCCGAGGCCGTGGCCGAAGTGCCCGGCGTGGCCCGCTGCGTCGATCAGCGCGCGCGCGGCGGCGTCGGCGTCGCGCCCGCTCACGCCCGGGCGCACCGCGTCGAGCCCGGCCTGCTGCGCGCGCAGGACCAGCTCGTAGACCTCGCGCGCCCGCTCGCCGGGCTCGCCGACCGCATACGTGCGCGTGCAGTCCGAGCAGTAGCCGTCGAGCTGCGCGCCCCAGTCGATCGTCACGAGGCAGCCGGGCGCGATCTCCGTCTCGCGCGGGACCGCGTGCGGGAGCGCGCCGTGCGGGCCGTGCGCGACGATCGTGTCGAAGCTCGGGCGCTCTGCGCCGAGCCGGCGCATCTCCTGCTCGAGCGCGAGCGCGACGGCGCGCTCGCTGCGGCCCGCGAGGCCGTCCTCGAGCGTGCGCTGCAGCGCCGCGTCGGCCAGCTCGGCGGCCGCACGGATCTGCGCGACCTCCTGCGCATCCTTGACGGTGCGCAGCTGCTCGACGCCGCCGCCCGCGGGGACCAGCTCGACGCTCGCCGGCAGCGCCTCGCGCAGGCGGTCGAACGTGCGCACCGACATGTGCTGGTCCTCGACCCCGAGCCGCACGTCGCCGGCGGGCAGCGCGGCGACCGCGTCCTCCAGCAGGTCCTGCTCGCCGATCCGCCGCTCGAAGCCGTGCACCTGCTGCTCGGCTTGGGTTACGTAGCGGAAGTCCGTGACGAAGCAGCGCAGGTCGCCCACGCCGACGAGCGCGACGCCGTTGGAGCCCGTGTAGCCGGTGAGGTAGCGGACGTTGACGAGGTTCGTCACGAGCAGCGCGTCGACCTCGCGCTCGTCGAGCAGCGCGACGAGGCGGTCGGCGCGCGTCACGAGCTCAGCTCCTCGCGCAGCAGCGCGAGCGCGTCGCGGTAGCCGTCCGGGCCTCTGCCGGCGACCGTCGCGACGCACAGGTCACGGATGACGGAGACCTGGCGCCACTCCTCGCGCGCATGCACGTCGGAGAGATGCACCTCGACGGCCGGCAGCGCCGCGATCTCGACCGCGTCGCGGATCGCCCACGAGTAGTGCGTCCACGCGCCCGGGTTGAGCAGCAGCCCGTGGACCGAGTCCTCGAGCCGGTGCAGCTGCTCGACGAACGCGCCCTCGTGGTTGGTCTGGAAGAACTGCACGGCCAGCCCCAGCTCGTCGGCGAAGGCCGACACGCGCGCCTCCAACTGCATCAGCGTGAGCGTGCCGTAGTGGCCGGCCGGGCGGCGACCGAGCTGGTCGAGGTTGACGCCGTGCATCACGGCGATGCGGTTGTGCGCGCCTGCGGACGTCATGCCGCGCTCAGCTCCCGCACCGCGGCGCGCAGCTCGCCGTCCTCGACCTGGCAGCCGGGCCGCGCCGCGCCGGGCGCGTCGAGCAGCACGAACGGGACGGCCTCGCCGCTGCGGCGCTTCTTGTCGCGCGCGGTCGCGACGAGCACGGCGTCGGGGTCGACGCCGTCGTCGAGCTGCGTCGGCAGCCCGCGCGCGGCCAGCAGCGCCGCCACTTCGCCGCGCAGCGCGTCCTGGCCGGACAGGCGCAGCGCCGCCAGCAGCCCGAGCCCGACCGCCTCGCCGTGGCGGTAGCGCGAGTAGCCGGTGACGGTCTCGATCGCGTGGCCGACCGTGTGGCCGAGATTCAGCACCTGGCGCAGGCCGGCGTCGCGCTCGTCCATCGCGACGACCGCGAGCTTCGTGCGCGCACACTCGAAGATCACGCCGGGATCGGGATCGTCGCCGCGGCGCACACGCTCCCACAGGTCCCCGCCGGCGATCAGCGCGGTCTTCAGCACCTCCGCGTAGCCGGCGGCGGCCTCCTCGCGCGGCAGCGTCGCGAGCGTGTCGACATCGGCCACGACAGCCGACGGCTGGTGGTAGGCGCCGACGTAGTTCTTGCCGTTGGGCAGGTCGACGCCGGTCTTGCCGCCGTAGGCCGAGTCGACCTGCGCGACGAGCGTCGTCGGCACCTGCACGATCGGGACGCCGCGCTGGTAGGTCGCCGCGACGAAGCCGGCGAGGTCGCCGACGACGCCGCCGCCGAGCGCGACGAGGTGGTCGCTCTGCGTCATGCCGCGGTCGCCCAGCTCGATCCACACGCGTTCGGCCGTCGTCAGCGACTTGTGCTGCTCGCCGGCCGGGAACTCGATCTGCGCGGCCAGCTCGCCGAGGCGGTCGGCGTAGCGCGGCCCGACCTGGTCGTCGGTCACGAGGAAGCCCTGGCCGGGGACGGGCGAGAGCGGCACGCCGAGCAGCCCGCGGCCGACGAACACCGGGTAGTCGCCGGAGGCCGACGTCGCCCACAGCAGCCGGGTCCCGACCGGCGCGCTCGCAAGCGCGAGGATCGACGGCAGCGCGTCGTCGATGCGGCCGCGCTCGTCGGCCGGCAGCACGACGTCGGCGGCCGCCATGTAGAGCGGCCGGCGGCGCAGGTAGAGGTCGCGGAAGTCCTGCGGGTCGCGCGCGAGCGGGCGGCCGCGGCCGGCGGCGCGCTCCCAGGCGACGTTCACGTCGACGTCGAGCAGCACCGTGATGTGGCGTCTGAGCGCGGCGCGGATGCGCTCGGAGTGCAGCGCGCCGCCGCCGAGCGAGTAGACGCCGCCGTCGGCGCGCTCGAGCAGCTCGCCCACAAGCTCGGCCTCGATCGCACGGAAGGCGTCCTCGCCCTGCTCCGCGAAGCAGCGGTCGATCGGCATGCCGATGTGCTCGGCGATCGTCGCGTCGGCGTCGATCACGTCGAGGCCGAACGTCTTCGCCAGCCGCCGCGCGGCCGTCGTCTTGCCGGCCCCCATGAAGCCGACGAACACGAGCGCGCGGCCGGCGGGCGGGCGCAGCGGGCCGTCCTGCGTCAGCGGCGGCGCCACCCGATCCGCTCCTCGTAGGCGCGGACGGCCTCGCGGACGTCGTCGATGTGGTCCCCGCCGAACTTGCGCCGGTAGGCGTCGGCGAGCACGTGCGCGAGCATCGCCTCGCCGACGACGCCGGCGGCCGGGACGGTGCAGGAGTCGGTCCGCTCG
>CAZGJV010000084.1:0-4390 GCA_964525715.1 uncultured Conexibacter sp.
GGCCCGATCGGCGGCGGCACCGACGAGATCATGCGCGAGATCCTCGGCAAGACGCTGGGCCTGTGAACGGGCGCACGCGCCGCGCCGCTGACGCCCCACGTTCATCTGACCGCCTAGAGTCCGCGCCGGCATCACCCAAACCAAGGAGAAGCAGATGGGAGTCCTCGACGACAAGGTCGCGATCGTCACCGGCAGCGCGCGCGGCATCGGCCGCGCGACCGCAGAGCTGCTCGCCTCGCAGGGCGCGAAGGTCGTGATCAACGACCTCGACGGCGACGTCGCGCAGCAGACCGCCTCCGAGATCCAGGGCGAGACGGCCGTCTTCGCCGGGGACCTCACCGCCGGCGACGCGCCGGAGAAGCTGATCCAGACGGCGATCGACGCCTGGGGCCGGATCGACATCATCGTCAACAATGCCGGCTACACACTCGACGCGCCAATCCACAAGATGAGCGACGAGTGGTTCCAGAAGATGCTGGACATCCACCTGATCGTCCCGTTCAGAGTGATTCGCGCCGCCGCGCCACACCTGCGCGAGCCGGCCAAGAAGGAGCGCGAGGAGGGCCGCGAGGTCTTCCGCAAGATCGTCAACGTCTCGTCGATCTCGGGCACGATGGGCAACGCCGGCCAGGCGAACTACTCCTCCGGCAAGGCCGGCGTCGTGGGCCTCACGAAGACGCTGGCGAAGGAGTGGGGCCAGTTCAAGGTCAACGTCAACGCGGTCGCCTTCGGCTACATCGAGACGCGCCTCACCGCCTCGAAGGTCGAGGACAACGTGATGGAGATCGGCGGCGAGAGAGTCCAGCTCGGCATCCCCGACCAGCTGCGTGGGATGGCGGCGATGCTGATCCCGCTCGGCCGGCCCGGCACGCCCGAGGAGGCCGCCGGCGGCGTCTTCTTCCTCTGCTCGCCGTGGTCGAACTACGTCCATGGGCAGACGCTGAACATCACCGGTGGCCAGTTCACCGGCATGACGACCTGAGCATCGGCATGCGCTGAGCGCCGCGGCGTGCGGGAGGACCGTGCGCCGCGGGCTCGGAACCTCGTTCCGAATGAGGCGCGAGACGGCGCTAGCCGGCCGGCAGTCATTCGGGACGAGGTTCTCACGCCGCGCGGTCCTCCTCCCGCTCCTCGTAGAGGCGGATCAGCGAGGACAGCTCGACGTCGAGCCCCTCGGCGAGCGTGCGGAGCGTTCTGAAGGTCGGGTTGATCTCGCCGCGCTCGAGCGCGCCGACGTAGTTTCGATGGAGCTTGGCGCGGAAGCCGAGCTCCTCCTGGGAGATGACGCGGCAGCCGCGCAGCTCGCGCACGGCGGCGCCGAGCGTTACGGAGGACGTGGAGTGCTTCCGCGAAGAAGTACGCTGGTGCGGCATGGGAGCTGGCCTCCTGTGCGTGGCCGGGGCGCTGTGCCAGCAGCGCCCCGGCCGTCTTGATGGGGACGGAGGCGAACGTTAGTTCGGGTGGCGGACGGCTCCGGGGTGAATTGGCCACCGTGCGGAGAGAATTTACAGGCGCTGCGCTGAATTGATGCAAAGCGCACGAGACTTGTTACACGTTGCTGGTCATCGACCGGCTGGCGAGGTAGCGGCACCGCACAAGCTCCGGGCGGGCAGTCGGCCCCGATGCCCGCCCGGAGCACCTCGCCTCATCCAGCGAACGAGAACGAGGGCGGTGGATGCCGGAGGGCACGCCGGAGCGACCGTCACGGCACTCGCCATCGCATGAAGCGTAGCCCAGTCGTCAGGAGGTCGGCAACCGCGCCGACGTGGCGATCTGCCAGCTCAGCGCGGCAGGGCGGCGAGCAGGCGGTCGAGGTCGTCGGGGCTGCTCCAGCCGCCGAAGGAGGCGCGCACGAGCTCCTCGCCGGGCAACGAGCGGACGACGACGCCGGCCGCGGCGAGTCGCTCGACGGCCGCCTCTGCGTCCGGCTCGCGCCACGTGACGAGCGTCGTGCGGTCGCGCTCGAGCACCTCGCGGCCGCGCTCGCGCAGCGCGTCGGCGGCGGCCGCCGCGAGGCCGGCCGCGTGCGCGTGCGCGGCGTCCCAGCCCGCCCTGCCGAGCACCTCGAGCGCCGCCAGCGCCTGTGCGAGCGAGGCGGCCGGCAGCGCGGGCGTGTCGTACGCGCGGGCGTCCTCCCACGGGACCGCGTCGAGCCCGGCGCTCGCGTCGGCGAGGTTCCCGTAGCCGGGCGCAGGCGGGCGCATCCGCTCGCGCAGCGCCGCGGAGACGAACAGCAGCCCCATCCCCTCCGGGCCGCACAGCCACTTCTGGCCGGCAGCCGCGTACGCGTCGGCGCCCAAGGCGCCCACGTCGACCGCGACGGCGCCGGCGCCCTGGGCGCCGTCGAGCAGCACCGGCACGTCGACCGACGCCAGCTCGGCCGGAGCAAAGCGCCCGCTGCGCCAGCTGACGTGCGAGCACGTCACGAGCCGCGTCTGCGGCCCGACCGCGTCGGCAACGTCAGCCCACGGCGCGATCCGCACGTGCACGCCGCGCGCACGCTGCGCCGCCAGCGGCCCGAGCAGCCCGGGATGCTCCTCGTCGCTCGTGACGATCTCGTCGCCCGGGCGCAGGTCGAGCGCGAGCAGCACGCGCGCGATCCCCTCCGTGGTGGAGGTCGTGAGCGCGAGGTCGGTGGGCGCGCAGCCGACGCGCTCGGCATAGCCCGCGCGCACCGCGTCGGACAGCGCCACGCGCCGCTCGAAGTGGACCGCGCCGGCACGACCTCTGGCCTGCTCGCGCTCCAGCTGCTCGCAGGCGGCGGCGGTCCCGGCCGACGGCAGCGGTCCGTTCGTGCCGGCGTTCAGATAGGCGATGCGCTCGAGGACCGGGAACTGCGCCCGCAATGCGGCGAGCGGAGTCCCCGCGTTGCTCATCCCCGCTCGAGCGCGTGCCCGTCGATCGTCTGCTGCTGCTCGCGCCAGCGCGCGTGCGACTGGTCGATCACCGCGATCGCCGCCTCGCGCGAGAACCAGCCGTCGACCTTGACGACCTTGCCCTCGGGCGTCTTGTAGATCGAGAAGAAGTGCGAGATCTCGTCGCGCAGCGGCAGCGGCAGATCGTCGAGCTCTTCGATCGAGTTCCAGTTGGGGTCCTCGAGCGGGACGCAGAGGACCTTGTCGTCGACGCCCTTGTCGTCGCGCATCTTGAACAGCGCGATCGGCTTGACCGGGATGACGCAGCCCGGGAAGGTCGGCTCGGAGACGGTGACCATCGCGTCGAGCGGGTCGCCGTCCTCCCCCAGCGTCTGCGGGATGAAGCCGTAGTCGGTCGGATAGACGACGGACGAGAAGAGGAAGCGATCGAACTTGATCGCCTGCAGTTGCTCGTCCCACTCGTACTTGTTGCGCGAGCCCTTCGGGATCTCGACGAGGCAGTGCAGGTGGCGATCGTTCATGACCGGCACGATACGCGAGGAGGGCCGTCGGGCGCGGTGCGGCGTACGATTGCGGCAGATGTCACACGAACACGGGCACGGTCACGAGGGGCACGCGCACGGACACGGTTCCGGCGGTCACTCGCACATCCGGGACGGCACCGACGCCCGCGCGCTGACGATCGCGCTCGCGCTGATCCTCGCGTTCATGACCGGCGAGGTCGTCGCCGGGATCGTCGCCTCCTCGCTCGCGCTGCTGTCCGACGCCGCGCACATGCTGACCGACGCGGCCGCGCTCGCGCTCGCGCTGTTCGCCCTGCGGATCGCGCGGCGCCCGCCGCGCGGCGCGATGACATACGGCTTCGGCCGCGTGGAGATCCTCAGCGCGCAGGCGAACGGGATCACGCTCGTGCTGCTCGGCCTGTGGATCGTCTTCGAGGCGATCCACCGGCTGGTCTCGCCGTCCGGCGTGCACGGCGCGATCGTCGTGGTCGTCGCGCTCGTGGGCATCGTCGTAAACCTCGCGGCGACGTTCGTGCTGGCCGGCGCGAGCCGCGAGAGCCTCAACGTCGAGGGCAGCTTCCAGCACATCCTCACGGACCTGTTCGCGTTCGTCGCGACGGCGATCGCCGGCGGGATCATCCTCGCGACCGGCTTCGTGCGAGCCGACGCGATCGCGTCCCTGCTGGTCGCCGCCTCGATGCTCTACGCCGGCACGCGCCTCGCGATCGCATCCGGACGCGTCTTCCTCGAGGCGGCGCCCGAGGGGCTCGACCCGCAGCAGATCGGGCGTACGCTGGCCGCCCAGCCGGGCGTGGTCGAGGTGCACGACCTGCACGTGTGGGAGGTGACGTCGGGCTTCCCCTCGTTGTCCGCACACGTCGTCGTGGGTGCCGGGCGCGACTGCCACGAGCTGCGGCGGGCGCTCCAGCAGGAGCTGGTCGAGCGCTACGGGCTGCGGCACACGACGCTGCAGGTCGACCACGAGGCGGCCCCGCAGGCGCCGCTGCAGAT
>CAZGJV010000085.1:0-4267 GCA_964525715.1 uncultured Conexibacter sp.
CGGACGACGTGATCATCTCGGCCGGGTACCGGATCGGCCCGTTCGAGGTCGAGTCGGCGTGCCTCGAGCACCCGGCGGTGCGCGAGGCGGCGGCGGTCGCGTCGCCGGACGAGCGGCGGGGAACGGTCGTGAAGGCGTTCGTGGTGGTGGCGGACGGGTACGCGGCGTCGGACGAGCTGGCCGAGGAGATCAAGGGACACGTCCGCTCGCACCTGTCGGCGTACGCGTACCCGCGGCTGGTCGAGTTCGTCGATGAGCTGCCCAAGACGCTGACCGGCAAGATCCGCCGCATCGAGCTGCGCCAGGCCGAGGTGGAGGCCGCCCGGGCGCGCACAGACGGCGGCGCCACCGCCTGACCGGAGCCGCAAAGGCCGCGCGATTCCCGGTACCATCGGCCGTCGCGGCGAGATAGCTCAGTTGGTAGAGCACACGACTGAAAATCGTGGTGTCCCCGGTTCGAGTCCGGGTCTCGCCATCCGCGAAGTCCCTGCTATCTCGGTGGTTTCTTCGGCTCGGGACTAAGCGTTGGGGCGCTGGATTTTGGTCCCAGGATCGGTGCTGGGACCAAAACTCTTGGTCCCAGCGCGCCCATCTCGCCGGCCACGGACATCCGCTCCATCAGCCAACTAGCTGTACTTGCGGAACGACCGATAAGCGGTGTGTCGGGAATCGCGCCCTCACACCGACGACACGAGTCAGATTCGAGGTGTGCTCGGTTCGAGTACAGCCGACTCGAGGGAACGAGCAAACCACGCTTCGACCGCGCCGTCGCCTCTGACAGCGGCGCGAGCCGCCATATGGGTTGCTGGAGCCGGTAGTACTGATACACCAGAGAGATGGACGGTGCCTCCAGTCACAAGAGTCCTGCGCCTGACGCCGAAGGTCAAGCCTGCCCCATTCCGCAAGCTCATGGGCGATTGCATCAAGCCCACCGGCTGTGGCACATGGCCCTTGACTCGTATCCCGACGCAGACGATTTCATCCTCCATCTCAATAGTGCAATCCAAGGATTGCGCAACGTCACGTTTGTTCTTCAGAACGAGATGAAAGGCGTCATCGACGATGCCGAGAGGTGGTATGACGCCTGGCGGGAGCAGATGAAGGCAGATCCTGTCATGGAGTGGCTCAACGATTCTCGCGTTCAAGTTGTGCATCGTGGAGACCTCGAGACTCACAGCACGGCGCGGGTCGGTCTTCTCGCTGACTGGTACGGGACGCGACCGATCATGGAGTTCGACGTACCTCCGTTCGTTTCTCCTCACGCCGTGGCAGTCGCAGTCGCAGGCGATCTGGATCTCCCCGAGGAAATTCGAAGAGAGGGTCTTTTGGTGGTTGAGCGCCGCTGGGTTGAGGCGCGCCTCCCTGATTGGGAGTTGCTCGATGCGTTGGCGCATTGCTATGGCGTCGTAAGTCAGGTGCTCGCCGACGCGCACCAACAGTGTGGATCGCGCATGCTCACGGTAGAGGCCAAGGACGGGAATGGCCCACGCGAGTTGCACCGAGATCATCTTGGAGGCCGGTTGCCCTGCATGGTCGCCTCGTCTGCTAGGCGGACGGCGCGGATGCACCTGGCATCGGGCGATCTGCTGACTTCAGAAGAAGTGGAGATTCCCTTCGATCCGGAGAACTTCGAGCTGACGGCACGCGAGCACTACGGTCTTGGTGAGGAGGAGCTCGAGCAGTTGGCGGCAGGGGCCCGGAACGTGGATGACTCGTTCTTGAGACAGGGAGCGTTCTTTGCCGATCTCGCCAAACGCCTGCTCGTCAAGGACGGCGCGCACGCCACGATCGCCTTCCTTTACGGGCCAGATGGTGCGACTGCAATCCGGCTGGAGGCTGAGGATCAAGCGCAGAAGTACCTCGCCATTCAGCGGGTCGCTGACAAGATCCGTGTGAACGGCGCGGATCGCCTGATCTACATCGCCGAGGTGTGGGAGGCTGCGGAGGACTCACTTGAGCCCGGTCAACGGCCAAGAGACTTTCCTGAGCGCACAGAGGCGCTCTGGGTGCTCGCCTTGTCGGCGGAGGGGCCTGAAGCCTCACGCCAGTGGTACACACCGTTCTCGCGAGGTCCATCTGAAGAGATCGTGCTCGGCGAGACCACCTCCGGCTGGATCGCCTTTCCGCAGTTCCTGATGCCTGTACTCATGGCCTGGGAGGAAATGTGGCCAACGCCACCGGGGGACACGCGCGACTAGAGCGGACGAGCTCTGGCTGCGTCCCTTGGCATCTCAGCGGAGGTCGAGTGCGGCTCAGCGCGGGATAAGACAAGCCAAGTGTCGCGTTTGCGACGCTCGCCTCGGAGCTATCTGCGCCGGTCGCTGCGCGCTACGTTCGCTTCGACCTGCTGGATCGCAGCGGCCTGCTCGGGCGTGAGGTCGCCTTTGCCCTCCGGATCGACCACCGCGCGCAGGAATGGCGCGATCTTCGTCGCGGGGAACGCTGCCGTCTGGGGCTCTTTCATTGGCTCGGGGGCCACGGGATGACCTCCTTGAACGCTTGGACGATCTCCGGGTGCAGGAACTCCGGAATACCGTAGCCGTCCGTTCGGATGCGTGAGATCAACAGGGCATAGACGGTAGCGACGATCTCGTCGAAGACCTGGAGGCGGCCATACCCGCCGGGGTAGTCGATCGAGGCGCGCATGCCGTCGGAGAGCAAGCCGAGCAGATGCACGCCGCTCCTTCGCTGCTCAAGGGTCGAGCGCGTCAGGCTCAGCGCGTGCCCGTACTCGTGCCATGCGATGTAGGCGACGAGCTGCTTGCGCGATGTGTCCGTGAGTCCCGTGATCGCGGCCAGCATCAGCGGCCCGTTGAAAACAACGGTGCGGAGCCCGTCGAGCCACACCGCCGCGGCGTTGACGAGCGCCGCGTCTGAGGGCGGCACCTCCTGCACAGAGCGGAAGAGGTCCTGAACCCCGGTCGGCCAATCCTCGACCACGCCTTCGTGCGTGCCGATCTGCGCGAGCAGGTTGCGATGCTCGACGGGGAGCTGCGTGCGAGCCTCCCTGATCTCCCTGAGCAAGCGATCGAACTGTCCTGAGGCACCGAGCGACATCGGCCGGGAGACTGCCGCACGCTGCCGCCGTCGGCAACCGGAAGCCACAGGTGCGATGACGGACGTGGGCGGTATTGGTCCCAGCCGGCCGCTCCGGGACCAGAACCCGCACGAATCCGCCGGTAACCACGGGCATCCGCCTTGCTGGCCAGCCACATCGGAGCTCGCGAAGCTGCTGCGAATTAGCCCTATTCCTCCTTCGGAGGCGAGCTGGCTGAAAATCGTGGTGTCCCCGGTTCGAGTCCGGGTCTCGCCATGGGGAGGGAATGCCTGCATGTTTGCTGACCCGGCGCGGCTCAGGGCGGTGCAGTCCGGACTAGCCAACGGCACCTCGTCAGACCGTGCCCGGGAGCCACCGGGACCGGGGCTGATCCACACGAACGCTGAAGAACACCAGCCGGCCTCGTGGCGTCACCCGTGCGGTGGAGCCGACTCCTGTTCAGATTGACATGGTTCGGCCAACCTGTATTCTGCAATATGAGTATCACCGCACGATGCAAGGGGGAAACTACGGTGAGATTCTCGCGCATGGGCTTGGCGCTGTGCGCCGCCGCGCTTGTCCTCGGAGCCGGCGCTACAGCAAGCTCGGCCAACCGACTGTCGCTGAACAATTCGAGATTCAAGATGGTGTGGAGTGAATTTCGCTTCCAGGAAGGTGCGGTCGAATTGGTCTGCCCGATGACGCTCGAAGGCACCTTGTCGCATACGACGTTCACCAAAGTAGCGGGTCTACAGGTGGGCTCGGTGACGGTCGCCAGATTCGGCACGTGTAGAGGAGGCTCGGCGACCTTCCTAAATACTCTTCCATGGTCGCTCAACTACCGTCTTTTCGAAGGTACACTACCTAACATAGCCAATATTCTCCTCTATCTGCCAAGCGTGGCGGTGAGACTCCGGGACAGCATCTTTGGGGTTCAGACAGAATGCCTATACGCGGGCAATGGCAACGAATTGGGTCTCCAGATCTTTGCGCTACGCGAATCTTCTGGGGGGATCGGCACGGTGACGCCACCGGAAATAGGCACATCATTCATAGAAGTCAGCGCAAGCGCCGAAATAACATGCCCGCGCAGAATAACCACCGGTGGCTCGGGGACGTTCGGCACCATGACCGTGCCCCCAACGACTAACCCCCTCACACTGACACTAATATAGTGGGTGGATTCAAGTGGTCGTCGCAACGCTCGATCCGGGAGGGTTGCGATGGGCA
>CAZGJV010000086.1:0-4001 GCA_964525715.1 uncultured Conexibacter sp.
CGGACCCGCGCCGCGCGCTCGCGCGCGCCCGCGAGGTGGCCGGCGCCGGCGGCGTGGTGCTCGCGACCGGTTCGATCTATCTTGTCGCCGACCTGCTGCGGCCTGCCGGGCAGCGCAGCGCCTCGATGCTCTGATGATGGATTCCATGGAACCCGGAGACGGGCCGCGCTTCCTGCCGATGATCGGGCTCGTGGCGGCTGTCGTTGCCGTCGTGATCCTCGTGTTCTTCGCGATCGGCTACGCGTTCGGCCGCATGTTCCTGTAGCCGGGCGCTACGGGAGCGCGACGGGTGGCGCCGCCGCGCGCGCGTCATAGGCGCTGCGGGCCGCGGCGATCGCGCCGACGTGCGCGGCGGACCACTCGGCGATCGCGGTCGTCAGCTCGCCCGCGTGGACGCCCAGGTCGGTCAGCGAGTAGTCGACACGCGGCGGCACGGTGGGATAGACCGTTCGGCGGACGAGCCCGTCGCGCTCGAGCGCGCGCAGGGTCTGCGTGAGCATCTTCTGCGAGACGCCGTCGAGCAGGCGCCGCAGCTCGCTGAAGCGCATCGGGCGCTCGTGCCGGCGCAGCGCGGAGAGCAGGTAGAGCGCCCACTTGTTCGCGATCACCTCGACGACGGTGCGCGAGGGGCAGTCGCGTCCATATGTCGCCAGCCATCTCGGTTTGGTCTCCATCAGGTACCTAGATATCAGATCGGTGCCTTCTTCCCAAGAGAGACCTCATTTCGCATACTCCGGCTCATGATCGAATCGAGCCCTCTGCACACCCCCGCAACCCCGATGCGCGCAGTCCGCCAGCGATCCTTCGGCTCCCCCGACGTGCTGGAGCTGGTCGAGCTGGAGCGCCCTTCCCCGGGCCCCGACGATGTGCTCGTGCGCGTCGTCGGGGCGAGCGTCAATCCCGCCGACTGGAAGATCCGGGCCGGGCTGCTGCCGCGCTTCGGCGAGCCGCCGCTCACGCTCGGCCTCGACTTCAGCGGCGTCGTCGAGGCCGTCGGCGGCGCGGTCGAGCGCGTGCGCCCCGGCGACGCGGTCGTCGGCTGCGTCTACCCGCCGGCCGGCTCGTACGCGCAGTACGTCGTCGCACCCGCGAGCGCGGTCGCGCTGGCGCCCCGGTCGATCCCGCTGCTCGACGGCGCTGCGCTGCCGGTCGCGGGGCTGACCGCGTGGCAGCCGCTCGCGCGGGTCGCCGACGTCCGCGCCGGGCAGCGCGTGCTCGTGCACGCGGCGGCCGGCGGCGTCGGTCACCTCGCCGTGCAGATCGCGAAGGCGCGCGGCGCGTACGTGATCGGGACCGCTCGCGCCGAGAAGCACGCGTTCGTGCGCGAGCTGGGCGCCGACGAGGCGATCGACTACACGGCCGTCGACTTCGCGGCCGAGCTGCGCGACGTCGACGTGGTGCTCGACCCGATCAGCGGGGACTACGGTCCTCGCTCGCTGCGCGTGCTGCGCCCGGACGGCCTGCTCGTCGACGTGCGCGGCGCCGGTCCCAACCGCTCCGAGACGATCGCGCAGGCGGAGGCGGTCGGGCGCCGGTTCGTGCAGTTCGGCTTCTCGCCGTCGGGCGAGGACCTCGAGCAGGTCGTCGAGCTGGTCGACCGCGGCGCGCTGCGCGTCCTCGTCGAGCAGCGGCTCCCGCTGAGCGAGGTGGCGCACGCGCACGCGCTGAGCGAGAGCGGCCGCGTCCGCGGCAAGCTCGTGCTGGCGGTAACGTGACGGTCCGCCGTGGAGAGTGCTGCCGCGCGAAGCATTAGACTGGCCGCTTCATGCTCCCGTTCGCCATCTTCGGGATCAACAGCAGCGGCCTCAGCCTGGCCGTCAACCTGGTGATCCTGTGCCTCGTCGTGATCTGGATCGCGCTCGTCTACTGGACGTACGCGGATGCGCGCCGCCGCGTCGAGGACCCGATGCTCGTCGCCTGCGCGACGGCCGCGTCGCTGTTCCCGTTCGTCGGCACGTTCGTCTACGTGATCGTGCGCCCGCCGGAGTACCTCGAGGACGTGCGCGAGCGCGAGCTGGAGATGCAGGCGGCCGAAGCGCGCCTCGCCGAATCCGGCTACCACCTCTGCCCGCACTGCGACTACGAGGTCGAGAAGGACTTCCTGCGCTGCCCGAGCTGTCTGCGCAAGCTCAAGGACCCGTGCACGAGCTGCGGCAGACCGCTCGACCCGTCGTGGAAGATCTGCCCGTACTGCGAGGCCGAGGTGCCGGGCCAGTCGACCGCGTCCCGGCGCCGCCGGCGTCGCACGAGCGAGACCGCCGAGACCGCGGCCGCCGAGAGCGCCGCCGAGCCGACCTCGTAGGCTTCCGCCGCGGCCCGGCTACGCTGCCGGCCGCCTCGTCCTGAACCTGAGACTCAAGGAGACACTGCCGTGGACCGGACCCTCATCCTGGTCAAGCCGGACGCCTTCGCGCGCGGCCTGACCGGCGAGATCCTCGCCCGCTTCGAGCGCAAGGGCCTGAAGATCGTCGCGCTGGAGCGCCAGCACATCTCGCGCGAGACGGCGGAGACGCACTACGCCGAGCACAAGGAGCGCCCGTTCTTCGGCGAGCTGGTCGACTTCATCACGTCCGGCCCGCTCGTCGCCGCCGTGCTGGAGGGCCACGAGGCCGTCAAGGCGGCGCGGCAGGCGATCGGCGCGACGAACCCGATCGAGGCCGCGACCGGCTCGATCCGCGGCGACTTCGCGCTCGAGGTCGGCAAGAACCTGGTCCACGGCTCCGACTCCGACGAGTCCGCCGCCCGCGAGGCCGCGATCTTCTTCCCGAGCCTCTGACGCGGCTCGTCCTGGCATCGCGCTCGCCCCAGCGGCGGGCGATCCTCGAGCAGCTCGGCGTCGCCTTCACCGTCGTGGTGAGCGATGCCGAGGAGCTTGCCTCGGGGGACGCCGTCGAGGTCGCCGTGGCGAACGCTGCTCGCAAGGCCCGGGCCGTGTGGCGGGCGGGTCCTGTCGCCGGTGAAGACGATTCCGCGGGCGGGGCCGCGGAAGTCGTCTCACCCGCGCCACCCGCCCGATCGGCGCCGGTGGTGCTCGGCGTCGACACGGTCGTCCATCTCGACGGCGCGCTGTACGGCAAGCCGGCTGATGAATCTGAGGCGCGGGCGACGCTCCAGCGCCTTGCCGGCCGCACGCACGAGGTCGTCTCAGGACTTGCCGTCGTCGAGGACGGCGACATCCGCACAGCCTCGGCAACGACGCGCGTGACGTTCCGTGACGTCGACGTCGGGACGCTCGACTGGTACCTCGCGACGGAGGAGTGGCGGGAGCGGGCCGGGGGGTATGCGATCCAGGGGCGCGGGGCTGCACTGGTGGCGGGGATCGAGGGCGATTACCTGAACGTCGTCGGCCTGCCGGTGACGGCGCTGCTGGAGCTGCTGCCGGGAATCTTGCACGCGGACTCCTGAGTCCGCGATTTGCAGCGGCTTCGCGCCAACGACAGGCGCGTTGCAGGCTGGCCTGGATGGTCGCGTCCGCTACACTCCGGCGCTGAGCGAAGGCCCCCGCAGGGCGCGCGGCCATGACGCGCTCCGACCCCTCGCTCGCCTTCCCCTCTCACCACGAATGGGCTTCTTCAGCTACCTGACCGGGTTCGGCGGCCGCGACATGGCGGTCGATCTCGGAACCGCCAACACGCTCGTCTACGTGCGTGGGCGCGGCATCGTGCTGTCGGAGCCGTCTGTCGTCGCGGTCGACTCGCGCAGCGGCGAGGTGCACGCGGTCGGGATCGAGGCCAAGCGCATGCTCGGCCGCACGCCCGGCACGATCTCCGCGATCCGTCCCTTGAAGGACGGCGTGATCGCGGACTTCGAGGTCACCGAAGAGATGCTGCGCCACTTCATCCAGAAGGTGCACCAGAACCGCTGGGCGCACCCGAGGGTCGTCGTCTGCGTGCCCTCCGGGGTCACGGGCGTCGAGAAGCGCGCGGTCGAGGAGGCGTGCCTGTCCGCGGGCGCGCGCCAGGCCTACCTGATCGAGGAGCCGATGGCGGCTGCGATCGGGG
>CAZGJV010000087.1:0-3997 GCA_964525715.1 uncultured Conexibacter sp.
GATAACTAGGAATTATCGGGGTGATTCGCGATGGCCGGTGATGGCCGCGTTCCGGTCGTCGTCCGACCGCTCGACCGGGCCCTCGACGTCCTGAGAATCGTGCTCATCCCGCTGGTGGTCGTCGCATTGGGCATCCCGGCGGGGAGCACGCTGACCAGATCGCTCGACGGGACACAGCGGACGTGGCTGATCGCGGTCGGCGTGGTCGCGACGGTCGCGGCGTATGTGCTCGTCCTCCACACGCAGATGGTCGGTGACCGGGTCGATCGCTTCATCGCACAGCTGAGACGCAGCGTCGCCGTCGCCTGCAACCACGACGAGGGCGAGCCCCATCAAGACGGTCGCATCGCGTGCATGCTGACGCCGGATGTGCTGCGAGCGCCGCTGTTCGACTACGTGGAGCAGCGCGACGCCGTGATCGCCCTTGCAGACGCGTGCAGAAGAAACGAAGCCGGCAAATTCTGGTTCCTCGAGGGCGACAGCGGTCGCGGCAAGACGCGCACCGCGCTGCGATTCGTGCAGCACCTCGCTCGCGATCGTGAGCTGTTCCAGCTCGGCAGTCGCTGCTTCCTGTTCGACTTCGGCGACGCCAAGATCGCTCAGGAGCAGCTGCTCAAGTGTCTGTCACGCACCCGGAACGACAACTCGGTGGTGCTTGTCGACAACTTCCAGCTCGTCAAGGACGACGTGCTGAGAGCTCTCACGAGACGGTTGATCGAACGGAGCGATCCGATCCCGCCTCAGCTGCTCGTCTTCCTCACGCGCCCGGGTGAGGCTTGGAACGTGAGCCTGGGAGCCGACGTGCAGCTGCTGTCGTTGGCGAAGGCGCACGATCGTCATCTCACCCTCGCCGGACCGTCGTCAGAGACGGTCGCCCGCGCCGTGCACGAGGTCGATCCGGACGCCGCGCGGCTGATTCGAGAGCTGCGGGTCGACGGCGCGGCGTCAGCCACTCAGCTCCATCTCGCGCAGGTGATCGTGCGCAACGGTCATACGCCGCCCGAAGCGCTCGCGATCCTCCGCCTGCTGGCGCGCGATCCCGAAGGACCCCCGCCGCCAGACGAGCTGGTCCACGTCCTCGCGATCGTCTCCGGCCTCTCGATGCATCGCGGCACCTTCTCCCGGCGCGACGTGCGGCGCGCGGTACGCGCCGTCGGCCGGGCGCTCGGCCCGCGGCACGGCGCTCGGTGGACGGCGCGGACGTGGCGTACGTTCCGTCGCTTCCACGCGGTCGGGCTCGTCCCGAAGCTCCAGTTTCGTGGGACGCGGTTCGTGTTCCACGAGGCGATCGCGGAGCTGTGCGTCGACAGACTGTCGACGCTGCCGGGCTTCCGAGTTCCGCTGAACGCCGTGGGTTACTGGCGCATGGAAGGGGGTGCCGACGCGCTGGATCGATGGCTGGTTGCGGTGGAGATCGGGGCGCAGGAGACGCTGAGCGCGGTCGTGTTCGACGGCGCCATGTCGCACGGGGCCTACAACCGCATGACGCGCTGCCTCTCCCGGGCCAGAGATCGCTATGACCTCGACCAGCTGACGCGTCTGCAGCTCGCGATCCTGCTCAATCGCACCGGCAACTTCGAGGACTCCCGCAGCGAGCTCACCGACGAGCTGCTCGACGGCTTGAGCTCCGCCGACGATCTCACCGCGATGCTCGCGACGAGCCGGCTCGAGGTGACGCACGAAGTCGCGGCAGAAGCCGGGCTCGAGGTCCTGTGTCGTCACTCCGATCCGTTCGTGACCCTCGTCGGCGAGTACTGGAGGCTGCACATGGACGCCCACCGCGGCCGCTTCGACTCCTCGCGGCTGTTCGAGCTCTCGGTCGAGGCGTTCTCCCTCATAGCCGGCAGAGAGCAGAGCTACTGGAGAACGTATTCGCTCGCTCGCATGCACTTCGACTCGCTCCGCCATCTCTATCTCGAAGGGGCGGCCACCGATGCGCTCGACTGCACAGAGCGCGGCGTCATCGGCGACTACCTGAAGGACCGCTTCGTCACCTTCGAGGCGCTGAACATCCTCTACACCAGAGCGCATGTCGTCGGACACACGGTCCTGCCGAACCTCGCGATCTACCACCTCAAGGCAACCACAGGCGAGCAGCGTGCGGGGAACGTTTCGGCCGACAGAGCTGACTCGATGGAGGAGCTGGTGAGAGCCGCGCAGACCCTGTATCGGCGCGCGTCAGACGAGTTCTGGCAGTACGGCGATCGGGAGACCGTCTATCTGAAGGCCGACCTGGCCAATGCCGCGATGATGCAGACGGACGCGCCGCTCGATCAGATCGCCGCCGACCTCAGCGACTACAAGCAGCGGCTCGACACGACGAGATTCCCAGCCGTCGCGAGCTTTCCGCACTTCTACCTCCTGCGGTGGAACATGCTGAGCTACTACCGTGCGATGCCAAGCGCCGAACCGGCGCTCTCAACCGGCGCGAGACACCATCTCGACAAGGCCGAGCAACATCTCGGCCGCATGGTCGAACTCGACACCGTCGCGGAGAACGCCTACGGCTTGCTGCGATCGCGCCTGCTGGCCTCACTGCTCGCGATGGCGCGCGGCCGTCTGTTGGCGGATTGCGGGCTGCCGGAGCTGCGACAGGAGATGGCGGCGAACCGCTACGCGCGCGAGGTGAGACTGCTCGACCACCTCATTGAGGTCGGGGAGATCGACCACGTCAAGCTGCTGACGCTCTTCCGCTTCTATCCGTTCGTCAACCAGTAACGCCTCAGCCCCACGCACTCGCCGGCACGATCGCGCCCGGCGCCGCGCTCCGGGCGAGTCTGCGCACGCGATCGCGCAGGCGGGCGCCGGACTGTGGCCCCGCGATCGCCTCGGCGACGATGTCGGCGAGCGTCTCGACTTGGGTCGCGTCGACCCCCGCCATCGCGGAGTAGGTCGTGCCCAGGCGCAGGCCGTACCCGAGCTCGTAGGGGAGTCTGCGGTAGTTGGTGTGGACGTTCGCCTGCGCGAGCCGCTCGTACTGCGCGAACGCTTCGTCCTGCGACGGCGCGAGCACCCAGACGTGGTGTGTCGGCGGCCACTCCGGCCGTCCCTGGCGCGCGCGAGAGACCACCGGCACGCCTCGGTTCTCGAGCTGCGTCTCCAGCTCGATCGCCGTGTCGAGCATACGCTGGACGTACGTGCTCAGCCACTCCCGGCGCAGCAGGCTCAAGCCGACGAGGTACGTGTTCTCCGCGTGCGAGCTGGACACGAACGTCGAGAGCCCCGTCAGCAGGCGCCGCCAGACCTCCCCGCTCTCGCGGCTCACGATGCCGGCCTTCTGCGGCCCGGGGAAGCTCTTGTGGAGGGTGAAGAGCATCAGGTCGAACCCCCAGTCCAGCGGGTTCTCGTAGTGGCCGATGAGGATCGGCGCCAGGTACTGCGACGCGTCGAAGACCTTCGTCGGTCCCGGCAGGCCGCCAATGAACGAGAAGTCCTCGTAGCGGAGCCCTTCGCTCCGATCGATGAACACGAAGTCGGGCTTCGCGCGCTCCACGAGCTCGAGCGTCGCCTCGCGGTCGACGCACAGGTTCGCCCGGTCGACCGGCACGTCGATCGTCCGCAGCCCCAGCCGTCTGAGGATCGTGTGCGTGCTGAAGTGACCGCCGGCCTCCTCCGGGAGCAGCATCACGGACTGCCCGATCGAGCTGATGCTCATGAACGTCACCGCGTGCGCCTGGAGCCCGGAGAGCAGGCGCAGCGAGCCCTCCGCGGCGCCGAGCGACTGTGCGAGCAGACGGTGGATCTCGGCGATGTCTCGCGTCGCGGCCTCGCGCCCACCGAACAGGATCAGCGCATCCTTCAGGAGCTCTCTGTCGCGGACCTTGTCCGTTAGGTAAAGACCGTGCAGGAAGGCGGTGTGCTTCCGGTCGGCAAGGCTGAACGGCAGGCTGTCGACTGGCGTCAGGACGATCGAATCCGACAGGTCGCGCCTTTGCGCCTCCAGCGAGCGCAGCAGCGCCTCTCGGTCGATGGGCACCCCCGATAATTCCTAGTTATC
>CAZGJV010000088.1:0-3929 GCA_964525715.1 uncultured Conexibacter sp.
TGCGCGCGCTGCGCGCGATGGCGCGCGGCGGCATCTACGACCAGCTCGGCGGCGGCTTCGCGCGCTACGCGGTCGACGCCGCCTGGGTCGTCCCGCACTTCGAGAAGATGCTCTACGACAACGCGCTGCTGGCGCGCGCCTACCTGCACGGCTGGCAGGTCAGCGGCGGCGATCCGCTGCTGCGCCAGGTCTGCTGCGAGACGCTCGACTGGGCGCTGCGCGAGCTGCGCGGGCCGGAGGGCGGCTTCGCGTCAGCGCTCGACGCCGACTCGGAGGGCGTCGAGGGCAAGTTCTACGTGTGGACGCCGGAGGAGCTGCGCGCGGCGCTGGACGACGACGCGCTGTACGGCGTCGCGGTCTCGCATTGGGGCGTGAGCGAGGGCGGCAACTTCGAGGGCAAGTCGATTCTCGTGCGCGCCGGCTCCGACGACGACCCGCCCGAGCTGCCGGAGATCAAGCGCCTGCTGATGGCCACGCGAGATCAGCGCGTCCGGCCCGGCCTCGACGACAAGCGCCTGACGTCCTGGAACGCGCTGATGCTCGGCGCGCTGGCGGAGACCGGCGCGGTGCTGGAGCGCGACGACTACCTCGACGCCGCGCGGGCGTGCGCAGACTTCCTGCTGCGCGAGCTGCGCACGGACGACGGCCGTTTGCTGCGCACCTGGAAGGACGGCCGCGCGCATCTCGCCGGGTACCTGGAGGACCACGCCTACGCCGTCGAGGCGCTGCTGACGCTCTACGAGGCGACGTTCGATGAGCGCTGGTTCATGGAGGCGCGCGCGTTGGCGGACGTCACTATCGCCCGCTTCGCCGACGACGAGCGCGGCGGCTTCTTCTCGACCGCAGACGACCACGAGCGGCTCGTCGCGCGGCGCAAGGACCTCGAGGACACGCCGATCCCGTCGGGCAACTCGTCGATGGCGCTCGGCCTCTTGCGGCTTGCGCGGCTGACCGGCGAAGCGGCCTACGAGGAGCGGGCGCGCGGCACGATCGCGCTGCTGCACCCGATCGCCGCGCGCCACCCGCTCGCGTTCGCACACCTGCTCCAGGCGATCGACTTCCTGCTGGCAGACGACGTGCACGAGGTGGCGATCGTCGGCAAGCCGGACGATCGCGCGCCGCTGGTGAGGATCGTGCGCGGCGCCTCCCGCCCACACGTCGTGCTGGCGGGCGGGAGCGGTGACGGCGACGGCGCGCAGGTGCCGCTGCTCGTTGGACGCGGACCGGTCGACGGCCGCGCGGCGGCGTACGTGTGTGAGCGCTTCGCCTGCCAGGCGCCCGTGACCGACCCCGCGGCGCTCGCCGCGCTGCTGGACTGAGCAGACGCCGCTCGCGCGACCCGCTGGCTACCCTCCAGGCCATGTCCACCTCCCCCCTTCGCGTCGCCATCGTCGGGTCCGGCCCGGCGGGCTTCTACGCCGCCGAGCAGCTGCTGAACGCCAGAGACGTCGACGTGACGGTCGACATGTTCGAGCGCCTGGCGACGCCGTGGGGGCTCGTGCGGGCGGGCGTGGCGCCCGACCACCCGAAGATCAAGGCGGTCACGCGACGCTACGAGAGGACTGCGGGCAAGGACGGCTTCCGCTTCTTCGGCAACGTCGAGGTCGGCCGCGATCTGCCGGTCGACGAGCTGAAGGCGCACTACCACGCGGTCCTCTACGCGTTCGGCGCTTCGGGCGACCGGCGGTTGGGGATCGACGGCGAGGAGCTGGCCGGATCGCACTCCTCGACGGAGTTCGTCGCCTGGTACAACGGCCACCCGGACTTCGCCGACTGCGAGTTCGACCTGACGGCGACGACGGCGGTCGTCGTGGGCAACGGCAACGTCGCGTTGGACGTCGCGCGCATGCTCGCGCTGCCGCGCGAGACGCTCGCGCAGACCGACGTCGCCGACCACGCGCTGGAGGCGCTCGCGACCTCCTCGATCGAGGAGGTCGTCGTGCTGGGCCGGCGCGGTCCGGCGCAGGCGGCGTTCACGACGCCGGAGCTGATCGAGCTGTCCGAGCTGGCAGCCGCCGACGTGATCGTCGACCCCGGCGACATGGAGATGGACGAGGCGAGCGCGCGAATCGTCGAGGAGGCCGACGCGCAGGTCAAGAAGAAGATCGAGGTGCTGCACGGCTACGCGGCGAGCGAGCCGCACGGCCACGACCGCCGCATCGTGCTGCGCTTCTTCGCCTCGCCGCTGGAGATCGTGGGCGACGAGCGCGTCGAGGGCGTGCGCGTCGGGCGCACCGAGCTGGTGTCCGACGGCGAGGGCAGGCTGCGCGCGGTCGTCACCGAGCAGGAGGAGACGATCCCCTGCCAGCTCGTCTTCCGCTCCGTCGGCTACGCCGGCAAGCCGCTGCCCGGCGTCCCGTTCGACGAGCGCTCCGCGACGATCCCCAACGACCACGGCCGTGTCCTCGGCGCGCCCGGGGGCGAGCAGCAGCCGGGCGAGTACGTCTCCGGCTGGATCAAGCGCGGCCCGAGCGGCATCATCGGCACGAACAAGAAGGACAGCCAGGACACCGTCGACCATCTGCTCGCAGACCACGCCGCCGGCAAGATCCCGTCACCGGCGATCGAGGATCCCGACGCGATCCTCACCCTCCTCGCCGAGCGCGCACCCGACCACATCACCTACGCCCACTGGGAAGCGATCGACGAGCACGAGCGCAGCCTCGGCGAGCCCCACGGCCGCCCCCGCGTCAAGCTCGTCCGCCACGAGCACCTGCACGAGGTCGCGCGCGGCGCCGACGCGCTCGCGCGCGACTGACGCCGCGCTACAGCACCGGCAGGTACTTCTCCAGCTCCCAGGCGGTCACCTGGACGCGGTAGTCGTCCCACTCCTGGCGCTTGATCTCGACGAAGCGGTTGAACATGTGCTCGCCGAGCGTGCGCAGCACGAGCTCGGACTCGGCCGTCAGCTCGATCGCCTCGCCGAGCGTCGCGGGCAGCTGCTCGATCCCGAGGCGGCGGCGCTCGTCGGGCGCGAGGTGGTAGAGGTTCTTCTCCATCGGCTCGGGCAGCTCGTAGCCGTGCTCGATCCCCTCCAGGCCGGCCTGCAGCAGCACCGCGAACGTCAGGTACGGGTTGCAGGCCGGGTCGGGGCAGCGCAGCTCCATGCGCGTCGCCTGCTCCTTGCCGGGGTGGTAGAGCGGCACCCGCACCAGCGCCGAGCGGTTGCGGCGCGACCAGGCGACGTACGTCGGCGCCTCGTAGCCCGGCACGAGCCGCTTGTAGGAGTTGACCCACTGGGCGAAGATCGAGGAGATCTCGCGCGCGTGGCGCAGCTGGCCGGCGATGAAGGCCTTGCCGACGTCGGACAGGAAGTACTGGTCGTCGGCGTCGTAGAAGGCGTTTCTGCCGTCGCGGAACAGCGACTGGTGCGTGTGCATGCCCGAGCCGTTCTCGCCGAACAGCGGCTTCGGCATGAACGTCGCGTGCAGGCCGTACTTCATCGCGCACTCCTTGACGGTGAGGCGATACGTCATGCAGTCGTCGGCCATCTTCAGCGCGCCCGCGTAGCGCATGTCGATCTCGTGCTGCGAGGGGCCGACCTCGTGGTGGCTGTACTCGACGTGGATGCCGAGCTGCTCGAGCGCGAGGACCGTCTCGCGGCGCAGGTCCGAGCCGGCGTCGAGCGTCGTCAGGTCGAAGTAGCCGCCCTGGTCCAGCGGCTCGGTCGATCTCGCGTCTCTGAAGTAGAAGTACTCCAGCTCGGGCCCGACCATGAAGTCGTCGAAGCCCATGTCGGTCGCGCGCTGCAGGGCACGGCGCAGGACGTGGCGCGGGTCGCCCTCGTAGGGGTTGCGCTCGGGCGTCTGCACGTCGCAGAACATGCGCGCGACGCCATCGTCGCTCGGGCGCCACGGCAGCGCGGAGTACGTGCTCGGATCCGGCAGCGCGATCATGTCCGACTCCTCGATCGCGTTGAAGCCGGTGAT
>CAZGJV010000089.1:0-3916 GCA_964525715.1 uncultured Conexibacter sp.
CGCGGCAGCGGGCCGCCGCTCGTCTTCGCGCACGGCTGGCTGTCGAACGCGAACCTGTGGCGCGGCGTCGTCGACCGCCTCGCCGACCGCTTCACGTGCTTCGCGCTCGACCTGCCGCTCGGCGCGCACCGCGTCGCGCTGCACGCCGAGGCAGACCTCACGCCCGCCGGCTGCGGCGCGCTGATCCTCGCCGCGCTCGACGCGCTCGGCCTCGGCGAGGACGTCACGCTCGTCGGCAACGACTCGGGCGGCGCGTACTCGCAGATCGCGGTCGCGGCGCAGCCGCGGCGGGTCGCGCGGCTCGTGCTGACGTCCTGCGAGACGCCGTACGACCCGTTCCCACCGCCGCCGTTCGACGGCCTGCCCGCGCTGGCGCGCGACCCGGCGCAGCTCCGCACCCTGTTCTCTGCGCTCGAGGATCGCGCGATCCGCAGCGCACCCGCAGCGTTCGGCCTGCTCGCCAAGCGCGGCCTGCCCGACGACGTCTCGGACTCCTACGCGCTGCCGTGCCTGCACGACGACGGCGTCCTGCGCGACACCGCGAAGGCGATCGCGTCCGCCACGAGCAGGCCGGTCCACGCCGCCGGCCGCGCGCTGATCGACGCGCCCGGCCCGCCGATGCTGCTCGCGTGGTCGCGCGAGGACCCGGTCTTCCCGTTCGCCCACGCCGAGCGCTACGCAGCTGCGCTGCCCGACGCCCAGCTCGTCGCGCTCGACGACGCCTACAGCTTCACGCCGGAGGACCAGCCAGCCGCGCTGGCGGACGCGCTCGCGGCGTTCGCTCAGCGCACGAGCGCCAGACGGCCGTAGGCGCCCGCGTTCGGGATCACCTCGGCGGCGTCGGTTCCCAGCCAGCCCTCGATCAGCGAGGCGTAGACCTTGCGGAAGTCGACGGTGACCTTGAGGTTGTCCTCGGAATCCAGGGCGGTCAGCGACGGGTAGTCGGTCAGGACCCCGCTCGCCGCGTGCGTGCCCTGCACCCACGCGACCCCGCCGGCGCCGTGGTCGGTCCCGCCCGACTCGTTGCCTCTCGGGCGGCGACCGAACTCGGACCAGACGAGCGTCAGCACGCGGTCCGCGATGCCGCGCGCCTCGAGGTCGGCCTGGAAGGCGGCGAGCGACTGCGAGGCGGATCTGAGGCCGTCGCCGAGGTCTCTCGCCTGGTCGTCGTGCGTGTCGAACTGGCTGTCGGAGTCGACCGTCGCGAGCCGCACGCCGAGCGGCTGCGCCACCAGCGCGGCGACGCGCGAGAGCCGCTGTCCGAGCGTGTCGCCGTCGGGATAGGCGACCGGCGGCGCGAGCGGGTCGCTGCCGTCCTGGCGAGGCGCGTACGGTCTCAAGCGGTCCCCGACCGACTTCGCCAGCCGCGCGGCGGTGTGGACCGACTGCGGCCCGGCGCCGCGCACGTGCCCGCCGGCGAGCTTCGCCCACGCGTCGAGCATCTGGCGCTCCTGCAGGCCGCCGATCCCCCACACGTCGAGCGCGACGTCGGTCGGCGACTCGAGCGCGGCGACCGGCGCGCTGCTCGTCGCCAGTACGGGTGAGAGCGTCGAGCCGAGCGTCAGGCCCTGCAGCGGGTTCTCGGCCGATCCGTGGTGGTCGAGCCAGCGCCCGAGCCAGCCGGACGCGGCGGCCTCGGTCACCAGGCCCGTCTCCCAGAAGTGGCGCGAGTGGAAGTGCGAGAGGTCGGGGTTCGCGTAGTCGATCCCCGGCAGGAAGCCGACCTTGCCGGCGTCGAACAGGCCCTTGACGCCGCCGCCCGTCCCCTCCGTCAACGATGGGTTGATGCCGAGGCCGGTCGCGCCCAACGCGAGCGGCGCGTCGAGCTTCATCGCCCCGCGCAGGTCGGCGTACTGCCCGTAGGCCGCCAGTGGCGGGAGCGTGTCGAGCAGATCGCAGCCGCCCGGCAGGAAGACGGTCACGAGCACGCGCGCGGCGGGCGCGCCGGCGGCCTGGGCGCTCGCCGCCTCCAGCACGCGCGCCCACGGCATCGCCTGCTGCGCCCAGATGGTGAGGCCGCCGCCCAGAGCGCCCATCAGCGCCTGGCGGCGCGTGAGCTGCGGCGTCAGCCAGCGCCCGCGCGCGCCCGCGCTCGTCTGGCGGAAGTCGTCGCAGCCCTTGTGGATCGATCGCGGCATCGTCAGTGCAGTTGGGAGTCGGGGCAGGTCAGCAGCAGGTGGCGCAGCGTCCCCTGAAGCGCCTCGCCGCGCCAGCCGGCGGTGCCGCGCCAGCGCGGGTCGAGGTCGTCGAAGAAGTGCTTGGCGAGGTGCTCGAGCGTCGCGCGCGTCGCGCCCGAGACGGGCGGCTCGCCGACCGCGCTCCAGGCGCGCTGGAACGCCTGTCTCGGCGTCAGCGTCGCCGGCGCGCTGCCTCTGCGCACTCTCGGCCGGCCCCACGTGACGAGGTAGTTGCCGAGCGCGAAGCGCTGGCACATCGAGTTCGACGACATCCACGCCGGCCCCCAGTCCCAGCCGGCGACGCTGGGCGGGTCGAACGGGAGCTGCCCCATCTGCTCCAGCATCCACGTCGCGTAGTCCTGCGTGACGTACGTGCCGGTCGTGCGCAGCGCGCCCGCGACGTAGACGACCGGGGCCTTGACGAGGTCGGGCGCGTCGAGGTTCGCGTACAACGCCGGGTGGGAGAGGATCGCGCGCACGAGCGGCTTGATCTGCAGGCCGGAACGGCGGTAGATGGTGGCGAGCGCCCGTACCGTGCCGGCGCTCGGCGGCGTGGCGACGAAGTAGCTCCACAGCTTGCCGACGAGGAACGGCGCGTGCTGACGCTGTGTCGTCACGAGGTCGAGCACGTCGTCGGGGCCGAGCCGGCCGCGCCGGCCGAGCAGCGTCTTGACGCCGTCGTCGTGTTGGTCGGGCCGGTAGGCGATCGAGACGAGCCCGCTGTTGCTGTACCGCGACGAGAAGCCGGTCAGCGCGCGCGCCGCCTCGCGCACGTCGCGCTCGCTGTAGCCCGAGCCGAGCGTGAACAGCTCCATCAGCTCGCGCGCGTAGTTTTCGTTCGGCGCCTGCTTCGTCGAGTCGGCGAGCGACAGGAACAGCTGCATCGCCGGGTCGCGCGTGACGGCGCCGAGCAGCGCGCGAAAGGAGCCGAGCGCGCCGCGGCGCAGCGTGCGGTTCTGCGCGAGCATCAGCGGCGTGTCCTGCTGGGAGGTCGCGAAGTGGTCGTGCCAGATCAGCGTCAGCTTCTCCTGCAGCGGATACGTCGTGCGGACCATGCGGTCGATCCACCACAGGACGTCGTCGCCCCACACGTTCACCGGGTCGAGCCGGCGACCTCTGATGTTGGGCGCCGGTCCGCGCAGGCGCGCACCGCCGCGCGGGCCGTCGACCACCCAGTCGAGCGTCGCGGCGCGGCCGCGCTTGGCCCAGGCGCGCACCTCGGCGGGCGTCGCGCCGAAGCCGGCGCGCCAGAAGAGGCGGCGCACGTGCGCGTCGGTCCAGCTCATCGCGTCACGCGCAGGGTCGTGTGCATGCCGCGCGCCTCGTGGTCGGCCAGGTCGCAGACGAGCCGGTACGTGCCCGGCGCCAGATGCAGCTGCAGCACCGCCCGGCGGCCGGACCCCACCTTGCCGGTGCGGCCGAGGACGCGTCCCCTGCGCGTCTCGACGACGAGGTCGTGCCCGTCCTCGCCGTAGTTGGTCAGGTCGAAGCGCACAACACCGCGCGGGACGCTCGCGCGGTACTCGGCGAAGCGGTACTCGCGCGCCCCGACGCCGACTGCGGTGGTCGGCGTGCGGCGGCGCGCGTCAGCCGTGGGCGCTGCGAGCACGACGGCGAGCAGCGCCGCGGCGAGCGCGGCGCCGGCGAGGAGCGAGCCCGTCCGCCACGCGACCATCCCTCCCTATATCGCGCCGGGCGCCGAATCCCTTGATGGGGTCGGCGCCCGATATGTCAGCGCG
>CAZGJV010000090.1:0-3841 GCA_964525715.1 uncultured Conexibacter sp.
CCGTGCCGGTGGGTGCAATGGACGACCCGCCTGGACGGCAAGGACGCTGGCGGACCGGCTCTGGCCGGGACGGTCCGGCGAACTGCACGGATGCTTGGTGGGGGCGCCTCTGGCCGGGGGCGCCCCCACTGCTTTCCCGGTCGTGCCGAGCCGTCGTCGGTCAGAGGTGCAGCGTGCCGTCGCCCACGACGACGACACGGCCCCCGACGCGCGGCCGCTCGCCCTCCATCGCCGCCTCGAGGCGGCTCGGGCGGCGCAGCTCGATCCCCTGCTCGATCGTGAGCGCCGGGCAGTCGGCCCGCGCGGCGAGGTACGCGCACAGCGGGCCGGCGGCGGAGCCGGTGGCCGGGTCCTCGCCGACCGCGGCGCTCACGAACGCACGCGTGCGGGCATGGGCAGCGGCCGGATCGCAGACGGCGGCGTAGAGGATGGTCGCGCCGTTGGCCGCGAGCAGCCGCTCGACGGCCTGCCAGTCGGGGCGGGCGCGCGCGAGCGCGTCGAGGTCGCGCAACGGGACGATCAGCTGCGTGAGGCCGCTGCCGACGAGCTGCGGCGGCAGCGCGCGGTCGGCGTGCTCGGGCGTGAGGCCGATCGCCTGCACGACCTGCGAGCGCGGCAGCTCGGCGCCGTGGACGGCAGGCTCCTGCAGCATCGAGGCGTGGGCGCCGTGGGGACCGTCGAGCCGCACGTCGATCGGCTGCAGGCCGGCGCCGGTCTGCTGGACGTAGCGGACCTGCTGCGACGCCTGGCCGTACTCGGCGCGCGCCATCGCGACGGCGGTCCCGAGCGACGGATGGCCGGCGAACGGCAGCTCGCGCTCGACGGTCCAGATGCGATTGCGGTAGTCGGCGCCGGCGACGTCGGCGCGCTGCACGAACGTCGTCTCGCTGAGGCGCGTCTCGCGCGCGACGGCGTGCATCATGGGCGCGTCGAGCTCGTCGGCGTCGTGCACGACGGCGAGCGCGTTGCCCTCCAGCGGCGTCGCCGTGAAGACGTCGAGCAGCGTGTAGCGATGGGCCCCCACCCCGGTTTCGCCCGGCCTTATCCGTCGAAGTCGAAGTCGCGCGGTGGGCGCTGCTCGAACCAGAGCCGGTCGTGCTCCGGCGTCTCCTGCAGGAAGTCCGGCGTCTCCTCGAGCACGTCCTCGTCGGCGGGCTTCGCCTCGTGCTCGTCCTCGTCGTCGTGGTGGTCCTCGACGCGGAACTCGGTCGTCGGCTGGAGGACGAGGTCGCTGTGGCGCGGGTCGTCCGCGTGCTCCGGCTCGGGCTCGCGCGCAGCGGCCGGCTCGGGCGACGGCGCCGCCGCTCCGCCCAGCTGGTCCGGCTCGTCGTGGTGCTCGAACAGCGGGTCGCCGTGCGGCGGCTCGCGGCGATCCTCCGGCGCGAGCACGTGGGTGTGGTCGTCGGCATGGAGGCCCTCGTCGGCCGGATGCGGGTGCTCGGCGTGCGGCTCGGGCGCGTGCTCGTGCTCGCTGCGCGCCTCATCGCGGTGCTCGTCGGCGGCGGGCTCGTCCGGAGCCGGCTCGCGGCGGACAGGACCGAGCGCCTCCTGCTCCAGCCGGGCGACCTCTGCGGGGTCGGCACCGCGGCGGCGCTTGAGGTCCAGATGCTCGCGGATCGCGTCGTCCAGCAGACCCATGAGGGGGCAATCCTACTGGCCGCCGCCGGTTGGCGGGGCCGTGCAAGGACACGCTCAGACAGGAGCGTCGTCAGCCGGAACGGCGGCCACCGGCGCGTCGGCCGCCCGCACCGTGCGGTTCTTGCCGGCGCGCTTGGCCGCGTAGAGGGCGGCATCGGCGGCCGCGACCAGCGCCAGCGGGTCGCCGTCGGCGGACGCGGCGACGCCGCAGCTGACGGTGACGCGCAGCGTGCCGGTGCCGTCGAGGCGCGGCAGCGCGAGCGCCTCCACGGCGGTCCGCACGCGCTCCGCGATCGCCTCCGCGCCGGCGACGTCGGTCTGCTGGAGCGCGACCGCCAGCTCCTCGCCGCCGTAGCGCGCCGGTTCGTCGACCTCGCGCGAGCAGTCGTGCAGCACGCGCGCGACCTCGCGCAGGACGAGGTCCCCCTGCTGGTGGCCGTACGTGTCGTTGACGCGCTTGAAGTTGTCGATGTCGAGCATCACGAGCCCGAGCGGCTGGTCGAAGCGGCGCGCGGCGGCCGCCTCGGCGGCGATCACCTGCTGGAAGCGACCGTGATTGGAGAGCCCGGTCAGCTCGTCGGTCACGGCCTGGCGCTTGACCTGCTCGTGCAGGTCGACGTTCTCGAGCGAGATGCCGGTCTGGCGCGCGAGCGAGGCGACCAGCTCGCGCTCGGCGTCGGTGAACGGCCGGCCGCGCCGGGCGACGCTGACGATCCCGCGCGGCGGGTCGGGCGCGCCGTCGCGGTGCGGGATCGGCGCGGCGAGGGCGGCGAGGGCGTCCCGGTCCGCAGTCGCCGCGACGCCGTGCTCGCGGACATGCGCCTCGGCGGCCTCGATCGCCGGCTCCGCGCCGGCGAGGTCCCCGACGCGCGCGGCTTCGAGCAGCGGGCCGTCGTCCGGGGTGCGGATCGTGGTGCGGCCGCACTGCGCCTCGACCGCATCGGCGATCGTCTGGGTGCCGATCTCCAGCAGGGCGGCGCGGTCGAGGTTGGCGGCGAACGTGGCGCCGACGCGCTCGATCGACTCGCGCAGGCGCGCGCGCTCGTCGGCCAGCTCGTCGACGCGCTGCTCCAGCTCGCGCGACATCTTGTTGAACTCGCGGCCGAGCTGCGCGAACTCGTCGTCCCCCTCGACCGGGACCGTGACGGCGAAGTCGCCGCCGCCGATCCGCTTGGCGGCGGCCAGGAAGCGCGCGAGCTGGCCGTGCAGCTGGCGGGAGATCAGCAGCGCGCCGACGAACGCGAGCAGCAGGAACAGGACGAGCAGCCCGATCGCGAGCCACTGGCCGCGCGCGGCGGCGCTGGCGGCGGCGCTCGTGTCGGTGAGGACGACGATCGTGGTGGGTCTGCCGCCGAAGTCCTGACCGTGGAAGGTGGAGACGGTGTAGTCGACGCCGCCGAGCGACACGGTGCCGTGGCCGGGGAGGTGGGTCGCTCGCCTGGCGGTGAGCGCGACGGGGAGCGTGCTCGCGAGCAGTCTGGGGCCGCGCGCGACGAGAGCGTGGACGCCGTGGACCGAGGCGGTGCGGGCGAAGCGCGCGGCAGTGAGGTCGGAGGCCTCGATCGTGACCGGAGCCGCGCCCGGCTCGCGGACGCGGACGGCGCCGCGCGCGATCGCGTCGGGATCGCCGACGTCGGCGAGGACGGTGCCGTCCGCCGTTGTCAGCCGCACGCGCGCGAGGCCGAGCTGGGCGGCGAGCACGATTGCGCGGGCTCTGTCGTCGGACGTGATCGCCGTGCGAAGGGCGGCGTCGAGGACGGGGTCGCGGGCGAGCGCGTTCGCGTCGCTCGCGCCGTCCTGAGAGAGCCGCCGGTAGTCGGCGAGCGCGGCGGCGGCGCTGGCGCGGTTCTGCGCAACCGCCTTCGCATGCTCGCTCGTCGAGACGAGCCGGGCGACGACGACCCCGAGCGCGATCATCGGCACGACCACGATCAGCACGAAGAACAGCGTCAGCCGGGTGCGGAAGCTCATCCCCTCGTCACCGCTTCGGTTTCGGGTGGAAGGGAGGCTATCGCCGCAGTCGCCGACGATGGGCGGGCGGTGGACGAGTTGCGCCCGCCGCAGCCCGCCGCGGGCTGCCAACCCCCGGCGGGCCGGCCCCACGCGCGCCCGGGTACACTTGACGCACCTGCGCGTCCGCGCCCGCAGCGTCGGACGGACACACGGGGCTATAGCTCAGTTGGGAGAGCGCCTGGATCGCACC
>CAZGJV010000091.1:0-3792 GCA_964525715.1 uncultured Conexibacter sp.
CGCCACTCGAGGATGCCTTTCTGCGGGTCGTCGGTCGCGCCCGCCTGCCCTTGCCAAGCACCAACGCGATCGTAGAGGGCTTCGAGGTGGATGCGGTGTGGGCGACAGCGCGCATCGCCGTCGAGCTGGACGGCTGGCAGGACCACGGCACGCGCCACGCCTTCGAGCGCGACCGCGAGCGCGACGCCACCCTGACCGCCGCCGGCTGGCGGGTCGTGCGCTTCACATACCACCAGGTCACGCAGCGGCCCGACCTCGTCCTCAGCACCCTGCGTAGACTCGGCATCTAGATGGGCGATTCCATGATCTCGCGGCGCGAGGGTCACGTTGGGCGGCGCTGGGCGCCACGCGGCGCCTCGCCAATGCCACGAGCATTGGCTTCGACACCGCGCGTCCCCCAGCATCCGCCCATCGCACCCCTCGCAGCCACGAATCTCATGCAATCGCCCATCTCATGATCGAGCAGCTCGTCGAGCAGATCGAGGCCCGCTTTGCGGAGCTGGAGCGCCTGATGTCGGACCCCGAGGTGATCGGGGACCGCGAGCGCTACGCCGCGACCGGCCGCGAGTACGCGAGCCTGGAGCAGGCGGCGAGGCTGGCGCAGGAGTGGCGCCGCGCCGTCGACGACGAGGCGGGCGCGCGCGAGCTGCTCGCCGAGGGCGGCGACGACGACGCCGAGGTGCGCGAGATGGCCGCGAGTGCGCGGGAGCGGATCGAGGCGCTCGACGAGGAGATCCGCCTCGCGATGGTCGAGCAGGACCCCAACGACGACAAGAACGTGATCGTCGAGATCCGGCCCGGAGCCGGCGGCGACGAGGCCGGCCTGTTCGCAGGAGACCTGTACCGCATGTTCAACCGCTACGCCGAGCGCAAGGGCTTCCAGACCGAGGCGCTGAGCGAGGGCGACGGCCAGTACTCGTTCGCGGTCAAGGGCGACGGCGCCTACTCCGTCTTCAAGTTCGAGGGCGGCACGCACCGCGTCCAGCGCGTGCCGGAGACGGAGACGCAGGGCCGCATCCACACGAGCACGGCGACAGTCGCCGTGCTGCCGGAGGCGGAGGACGTCGACGTCGAGGTCAACGACTCCGACCTGCAGATCGACGTCTACCGCTCGTCTGGCCCCGGCGGCCAGTCGGTCAACACCACGGACTCGGCGGTCCGCATCACGCACAGACCGAGCGGCATCGTCGTCTCGATGCAGGACGAGAAGTCCCAGCTGCAGAACCGCGAGAAGGCGATGCGGGTGCTGCGCGCCCGCCTCTACGAGCGCGCGCTCGCCGAGCAGCAGGCCGCCCTGGCGGCCGACCGCCTCGCGCAGGTCGGCAGCGGCGAGCGCGCCGAGAAGATCCGCACGTACAACTTCCCGCAGGGCCGCGTGACGGACCACCGCATCAAGCTCACGGTCCACAACATCGACGCCGTGCTCGCGGGGGAGATGGACGAGCTGACGGCGGCCCTGCAGGACGACGAGAAGCGCCGCCGGCTGGAGGCCCAGGCGGTTGCTTGATGACCGAGGGGGAGGCATGGGGGCGGAGGACGTGCAGTTCGCCGAGGGACCCGCGGTGCGGATGGCGCTGGCCGTCGCGACGGCGGAGCTGCGGGACGCCGGCTGCGACACGCCGCGGCTCGACGCCGAGCTGCTGCTCGCCGACGCGATCGGCACGACGCGCACGCAGCTGCACCTCGCGCCCGAGCGCGAGCTGACGCGCGCCGAGTCCGACCGCTTCGCGGAGCTGCTGCGCCGCCGCCGCGCGCGCGAGCCGGTCGCCTACGTGCTGAGGAAGCGCGCGTTCCGCTACATCGAGCTGAGGGTCGACGCGCGGGTCTTGGTGCCGCGGCCGGAGAGCGAAGGGCTCGTCGAGACCGGGCTGAGACTGCCGCCGGGCGCGCGCGTCGTCGATGTCGGGACGGGCAGCGGCGCGATCGCGCTCGCGCTCAAGCACGAGCGGCCGGACCTCGAGGTGCTCGGCGCCGACGTCAGCCACGACGCGCTCGCGCTCGCGCGCGAGAACGCCGACGCGCTCGGGCTCGACGTGACGTTCGTGCACAGCGACCTGCTCGACGGCGTCGAGGGAGAGGTGGATGCCGTGCTCTCCAACCCGCCCTACGTCGCCAAGCGCGATCTCGGCACGCTCCAGCCGGAGGTCATAGCCGAGCCCGACGTCGCCGTGTTCGGCGGCCACGACGGCTTCGAGATCGTGCGGCGGCTCGTGCCGGCCGCCGTGCAGCGCGCGCCGCTCGTGGCGATCGAGGTCGGCATGGGGATGGCGCAGACGGTGGGGGCGATGCTGCGCGAGGCGGGCGCCGCCGCGATCGAGGTGCAGCGCGACCTGGCGGGGATCGAGCGCGTGGTGGTGGGGCGGCGGTGAGCGACGCGGCCGCGTTCGCCGCGTGCATCGCAGCGGGTGGCATCGCCGTCTTCCCGGCCGACACCGTCTACGGGCTGGCGTGCGATCCGGAGAACGCCGACGCGGTGCGCCGCCTCTACGAGCTGAAGGGCCGTCCCGCCGACAAGCCGGCGGCGGTGATGTGGTTCGACCGGGCCGCGGCGCTGGAGGCGCTGCCGGAGCTGGGATCCCGCACGCGCGCGGCGGTCGAAGCGCTGACGCCGGGCGGCGTCACGCTGCTCGTTCCGAACCCACGCGGTCGGTTCCCACTTGCGGCCGGTCCGGCTGGGGAGGGAGGCGTGCTGGGCGTGCGCATCCCGATCGTGCCCCAGCTCCAGACCGTCTCGCTCGTGGTCCTCCAATCGAGCGCCAACCACGCTGGCGGGCCGGACGCGCGGGAGATGGCGGGTGTGCCCGAAGCGATCCGCCGGGACGCCGACCTCGTGCTCGACGCCGGCCCGCTGCCGGGCACGCCCTCGACCGTGATCGATCTCCAGCGCTACGAGGACTCCGGCGAGTGGAGCATCGCGCGCGAGGGCGCGGTGCCGACCGCGGACGTCGCCAGGGCCCTTGGTATCGTCGGCCGCCCATGAGGATCGCGCTCGCCTCCGACCACGCCGGCTTTGCTCTGAAGGATCACCTCGCGACGGCGCTCGCCGCAGCGGGTCACCACGTGCTCGATCTCGGCACCGACTCGACCGAATCGGCCGACTATCCGAAGTACGCGGCGCCGGCGGCCAAGCTCGTCGCTGAGGGAGACGCGGACAAGGGCGTCCTCGTGTGCGGCTCGGGCAACGGCGTCGCGATTGTCGCGAACAAAATCGCGGGCGTGCGCGCCGTCAACGCGCACGACGCCGACGAAGCCGAGATGGCGCGCCGCCACAACGACGCGAACGTCGTCACGCTGTCGGGTGCGCGGCTCGACCCGCCGACCGCCGACGCGATCGTCGCCACCTTCCTCGCGACCGACTTCGACGGCGGCCGGCACGCGCGCCGCGTGGACCAGATCACCGCAATCGAGACCGCCACCAGCGCGACGGAGACGCCCGCATGACCGAGCTGCCGCCCGACTACTTCACCCGCCCGCTGGCCGACGTCGATCCGGAGATCGCGGACGTGCTCGCGAAGGAGCTGGATCGCCAGCAGCGCACGCTGGAGATGATCGCCTCCGAGAACTTCGTCCCGCAGGCGGTGCTGGAGTGCCAGGGCAGCGTGCTGACGAACAAGTACGCCGAGGGCTACCCGGGGCGCCGCTACTACGGCGGGTGCGAGTTCGTCGACGTCGCCGAGCAGCTCGCGATCGATCGCGCGAAGGAGCTGTTCGGGGCCGAGCACGCGAACGTCCAGCCACACGCCGGCGCGCAGGCCAACACGGCCGTCTACCACGCGCTGCTGCAGCCGGGCG
>CAZGJV010000092.1:0-3781 GCA_964525715.1 uncultured Conexibacter sp.
AGACCAGCTCGAGGAAGACCATCTCGGTCGCGTCGGAACGACGCGGACCGAGCTTGAGGATGCGGGTGTAGCCGCCCGGCCGCTCGCTGTAGCGCGGCGCGATCTCCTCGAACAGCTTGTAGACCATGAACTTGTCCTGCCCGAGCGCGGACAGCGCCTGCCGGCGGGCGTGCAGGTCGCCGCGCTTGGCGAGCGTGATCAGCTTCTCCAGCTCGGGCTTGACGGCCTTCGCCTTGGTCTCGGACGTTCTGATCCGCTCGTGCTCGATGACCTCCTTGCAGAGGTTCTGCAGCAGCGCCTTGCGGTGCGAGGCGCTGCGCGAGAGCTGGTAGCGGTTGCGTTGGTGGCGCATGAGCGTAGGTGAGGGTACCGGGTCGTCAGTCCTGGCGCAGCGAGAGGCCGCGGCCCTCGAGCGTCTCGATGACCTCGTCGATCGACTTCTTGCCGAAGTTCGGGATCGCGTTCAGCTCGTTCTCGGTCTTCGAGATGAGGTCGCCGACGGTCTGGATGCCCGCGCGCTTGAGGCAGTTGTACGAGCGCACGCCCAGCTCCAGCTCCTCGATCAGGATGTCGTCCATCGCGTTCGCGGGACGACCGCCCGGACCGGTTCCGCCGACGCCGCCGACGCCGCCCGGCCCGCCGACCAGGCCCGGCTCGAGCACGCCGAGGCCGCCCGTGTCGCGCAGCTCGACGACGCGGTCCGCGTCGGTGAAGATCGCCAACTGCGAGATCAGGATCTCGGCCGCCTCGCGCAGCGCGGCGTGCGGGTCGATCGAGCCGTCCGTCTCGATGTCGAGCGTCAGCTTGTCGAAGTCCGTCTTCTGGCCGACGCGCGCCTGCTCGACGGCGTAGGCCACGCGGCGCACCGGCGAGAAGATCGAGTCGATCGGGATCACGCCGATCGGCTGGTCGGCGGACTTGTTCTCCTCCGCCGGCCGGTAGCCGCGGCCTCGCCCGATCGTCAGGTAGACCTCGAGCTTGGTTCTTCTCTCGAGCGTCGCGATGTGCGCGTCCGGGTTGAGGATCTCGACGCCGGAGGGCAGGTCGATGTCCTTCGCCGTGATCTCGCCGGGGCCCGTGACGACGAGCGGCGCCTCGATCTCGGTCGCGTCGGAGTGCATGCGGCAGACGATGCCCTTGAGGTTGAGGACGATGTCGGTCACGTCCTCCTTGACCCCGGCGATCGTCGAGAACTCGTGCGCGACGCCCTCGATGCGCACGCTCGTGACGGCCGCGCCTGCGAGCGAGCTCAGCAGCACGCGGCGCAGCGAGTTGCCGAACGTGTAGCCGAACCCGCGGTCGAGCGGCTCGATCGTGAAGGAACCGCGGTTCTCCTCGACGGTCTCGGTCGTGATTCGGGGGACTTGGAAATCGAGCATCGGGGTCGGTCCTAACGTCGTCGTGTCATGAGCGCCGCCCGCCGGGCGGTCATGCGCGCGTCGCTCGGCCGCGGCGGGGCCGGCCGGCGTCGCGCGGAGCGGTCTTACTTCGAGTAGAGCTCGACGATGAGCTGCTCCAGCACCGGCGCGGCGATCTCGCGCCGCTCCGGCTTGCGCAGCACCTTCGCCGTCAGCGCGTCGTGGTCGGCCTGCAGCCAGGCCGGCACCTGGCCGGTCAGCTCCGTCGCCTCGCGGATCGTCTGCGACGCGCCGCTGGAGGCCTTGACGGCGATCACGTCGCCGTCGCGCAGCTGGTAGCTGGGGATGTCGACGCGGCGGCCGTTGATCGTCCAGTGGCCGTGCCGGATGAGCTGGCGCGCCTGGCGGCGCGAGGCGGCGAAGCCGAGCCGCACGAGCACGTTGTCGAAGCGGCACTCGAGCATGCGCAGCAGGTTCTCGCCGGTGATCCCGGGCTGGCGGCTGGCCTTCTCGTAGTACGCGCGGAACTGACGCTCGAGCACGCCGTAATAGCGGCGCGCCTTCTGCTTCTCGCGCAGCTGGACGCGGTACTCGCTCTGTCTCTGACGCCCGCGGCCGTGATCGCCGGGCGGGTACGCGCGGCGCTCGACGCCGCACTTGTCGGTCAGGCAGCGCTCGCCCTTGAGGAAGAGCTTCTGGCCCTCCCGCCGGCACTGCTTGCACTGGGGGCTGGTGTCACGTGCCATGGCGGCGACTCCTAGACGCGCCGCCGCTTGCGCGGCCGGCAGCCGTTGTGGGCCTGCGGGGTCACGTCGCGAACCGCGGTCACCTCGAGACCGGCGGCCTGGAGCGAGCGGATCGCGGTCTCGCGGCCGGAGCCGGGACCCTTGACGAAGACCTCGACCTTCTGCAGGCCGTGCTCGATGCCCTTGCGGGCGGCCGCGTCGGCGGTCACCTGGGCGGCGAAGGGCGTCGACTTGCGCGAGCCCTTGAAGCCGGCGCCGCCGGCGGACTCCCACGCGATCACGTTCCCCTCGCGGTCGGTCAGCGAGACGATCGTGTTGTTGAAGCTGGTCTTGATGTGCGCCTGGCCGACCGGAATGTTCTTGCGGACTCTGCGGCGGCCGCGCTGCGGGCGCTTCGGTGCTGGGCTCACTTACTTCTTCCCCGCCTTCTTCTTGCCGGCGACCTGCATGCGCTTGGGACCCTTGCGCGTGCGGGCGTTCGTCTTGGTCTTCTGACCGCGCACCGGCAGGCCGCGGCGGTGGCGCAGGCCGCGGTAGCAGCCGATCTCCATCAGGCGCTTGACGTTCTGCGAGCGCTCGCGGCGCAGGTCGCCCTCGACCGTGAGATCTCTGTCGATCTGGTCGCGGAGCTTGCTGACCTCGTCCTCGGTGAGGTCACGCACGTAGGTGTCCGGCGAGATGTTCAGCTCGGACAGAAGCTTGTTCGACTGCGACCGGCCGATCCCGTAGATGTACGTCAGACCGATCTCGACGCGCTTGTTCAGCGGGATGTTGATGCCTGCTATGCGAGCCATGCGTGCGCCCTACCCCTGCCGCTGCTTGTGGCGGGGATTCGAGCAGATGACCAGCACGCGCCCGTGGCGGCGGATGATCTTGCACTTCTCGCACATCGGCTTGACCGACGGTCGTACCTTCATGATCCCTTTCGGCTGATTCCGGTCGACTCGGCTCTGGCTGCCGGGGCGGCTGCCGCTACCACGTCGAGGACTTCACGCGCACGCAGGCCAACCGGCCCAGAGCGCGACGACGAAGAGTAGCAAAGCAGGAGCGGAGGGCGCGGCGTGCTACGCCACGGCCTGACGGCCGTGGGTGTGCCACGGCGTCAGCACGCGGGGACCGTCGGCCGTGATCGCGATCGTGAACTCGAAGTGGGCGGCGAGCGAGCCGTCCTGCGTGAAGATCGACCAGTGGTCGTCGGCCATCCGCACCTGATGGCGCCCGGCCGTGACCATCGGCTCGATCGCCAGCACCATCCCCTCCTCCAGCCGCGGGCCGCGCCCGGGCGGGCCGTAGTTGGGGATCTGCGGATCCTCGTGCATCTCGCGCCCGATCCCGTGCCCGACGAGCGAGCGGATGATCGAGAAGCCCTCCGCCTCGACGTGCTGCTGGATCGCATGCGAGATGTCGCCCAGGCGGTTGCCGGCGACGCACTGCGGCACCGCCGCGTGCAGCGACCCTTCGGTCGTCTTGAGCAGCTTGTGCGCGACCGGCGAGATCGGCCCGACCGGGTAGGTGCGCGCGGCGTCGGCGACCCAGCCGTCGAGCACGACGCCGACGTCGACCGACAGGATGTCGCCGCGCTCCAGTCTGTATCTGCCCGGGATCCCGTGCACGACCATCGCGTTCGGCGAGGCGCAGATCGAGCCGGGGAAGCCGCGGTAGCCCTTGAAGGCCGGC
>CAZGJV010000093.1:0-3650 GCA_964525715.1 uncultured Conexibacter sp.
GCGGGCGGCGCTGGAGGCTCGGCCATCGTCCACTACTATACTTTCTGAAGCATGCAGACCTTCACGCGCCTCCTCGGCTTCCTGCGCCCCCACCGCCGCGGCGTGATCGTCTCGTTCCTGTTCGCCGCCGCCGCGATGGGCGCCGGCGTCGCGATCCCATGGCTGACCGGCCAGGCGATCGGGGCGATCACCGCGCACGACAAGCACCGCCTCGTGTTGTTCGCGGCACTCGTCGCCGTGGCCGGCCTGCTGCGGCTCGGCCTCAGCGTCGGCCGGCGGCTCGTCGCCGGGCGCGTCTCGCTCGCGGTCGAGTACGACCTGCGCGCGCGCATGTACTCCCACCTGCAGTCGCTCGAGCTCGGCTTCTTCGACCGCCAGCAGACGGGCCAGCTGATGTCGCGCGTGACGGTCGACCTGCAGGCGGTCCGCTTCTTCCTCGGCTACGGCCTGATCTTCATCGGCCAGTCGTTCTTCACGCTCGTGCTCGCGGCCGTCGCGATGTTCGTGCTCGAGCCCGCGCTCGCACTGCTGGCGCTCGCGCCGGTCCCGTTCGTCGTGCTCGTCGCGTTCCGCTACGGCCGCCGCTCGCGCCCCGCGATGCAGGAGGTCCAGCAGCGGATCGCCGAGCTGACCGCCGTCGCCGAGGAGAACGTCTCCGGCGTGCGCGTCGTGAAGGCGTTCGCGCGCGAGGAGCTGCAGGCGGCGCGCTTCCGCCGGCAGACCGACCGCGTCTTCGACCAGGCGATGTACACGACGCGCCTGCAGGCGCTCTACGCACCGCTGATCGGCTTCCTGCCGTCGCTCGGCCTGCTGGCGGTGCTGCTCGTGGGTGGGCACCTCGCGATCGACGGATCGATCGCGCTCGCCACCTTCACCGCCTTCTATCTCTACGTGCTGATGCTGATGGGGCCGATGCGGACGCTCGGCTACATGCTCGGCGCGGCGCAGCGTGCGACCGCCTCCGGCGCGCGCATCTTCCAGGTGCTCGACCGCGAGCCGGGGATCGTGGCGCCGCCCGGCGCGATGCCGCTGCCCGCGGGCCGCGGCCGCGTGGAGCTGCGCGACGCCTCGCTCACGTTCGACGGCGCCGTCCGTCCCGCGCTCGACGGGATCGACCTGACCGTCGAGGCCGGCAGCACCGTCGCGCTCGTCGGCGGGACCGGCTCGGGCAAGAGCTCGCTCGTCTCGCTCCTCCCCCGCCTCTACGACGTGACCGAGGGCGCCGTGCTGATCGACGGCGCCGACGTGCGCGACATCGACCCGCGCTCGCTTCGCAGCGAGATCGCGGTCGTCAGCGACGACCCGTTCCTGTTCTCCGCCACCGTCCACGACAACATCGCCTATGCGCGTCCCGACGCGAGCCGCACCGAGGTCGAGGAGGCCGCGCGCCGCGCACACGCCGACGGCTTCGTGCGCGCGCTGCCCGACGGCTACGACACGCTGATCGGCGAGCGCGGGCTGACGCTCTCCGGCGGCCAGCGCCAGCGGATCGCGATCGCGCGCGCGCTGCTCGCGAGCCCGCGGATCCTCGTGCTCGACGACGCGACGTCCTCCGTCGACGCCTCGACCGAGCAGGAGATCAAGCAGGCGCTCGCCGAGGTGATGGAGGGCCGCACGACGTTCGTGATCGCCCACCGCCTCTCGACGATCGCGCTCGCCGACGAGATCGTCGTGCTCGAGCGCGGGCAGATCGTCGCGCAGGGCACCCACGACGAGCTGCTCGCGCAGGAGGGCCTGTACCGCGAGATCGTCGAGAAGGGCCTGCCGGACCAGGTGTTCCTGACGCGCAAGCCGGTCGAGCAAGCCGCCGTCCCCGCCCCGAGACGCCGGGTCGCGCCGCTCGCGCCCGCGACGCCGGCCGCAAAGCCCGCCCGCATGGACGAGGGCGTCAGCGCGCTGTCCAGCGGCGCGATCAGCTCCGTAACCACCGGCGGCCGCGAGCAGGACCGGCTCGCCGAGCTCCGCCGGCGGCTGCGGCAGACGAGCGGACGGGGACGCAAGGTCCGCGGCCTCGTGGAGCTGCTGCGTCCCTACAAGGGCCGCGTCGCGCTGATGTTCATGACGCTGGTCCTCGCGACCGCCGCGACGCTCGCGCCGATCCAGCTCGCGAAGCTCGCGGTCGGCGACATCCAGCACAAGGACAGCAGCGCTCTCGATCGCGTTGCGGTCGTCTTCCTGCTGGCCTCGCTGCTCGCGTGGGGTGCCTCCGCGGCGCAGACGTACCTCACCGAGTGGGTCGGCCAGCGCGCGCTGCAGGATCTGCGCGGCCAGCTTTTCCGTCACCTGCAGTCGCTCTCGCTCGGCTTCTACTCGCGCGTGCGCGCGGGCGTCGTGATCTCGCGCATCACGAACGACGTCGAGGCGCTCGACCAGCTCATCAGCGACGGCATCGTCACGCTGGCCCAGTCGTCGCTGACGCTGATCGGCGTCGTCGTGATCCTCGTCGCGATGGACGCGAAGCTCGCGCTCTACACCTTCCTCGCGATCCCCCTGCTGGCGGCCGGGGCGTTCGCCTTCCGGATCGCCTCCGCCGACGCGTTCCGCCGCACGCGCGAGCGGATCGCGGCGATCACCGGCTACCTGCAGGAGACGCTGTCGGGCATCCGCGTCGTGCGTTCGTTCGGCCAGGAGGAGCGCCACATCGACCGCTTCGCCGACCTCAACGAGGCCAACCGCGACGCGAACATGACGACCGTGCAGCTCAACGCGGCGTACTTCCCCGGCGTCGAGCTGCTGTCCTCGCTCGTGACCGTCGGGATCCTCGTGGTCGGCGGCTTCGAGGTGATCCACGGCAATACGGGTACGGGTGTCGTGTTCGGCTTCATCGCCGCGCTCAACCAGTTCTTCGACCCGATCCAGCAGCTCTCGCAGCTCTACACGACCTACCAGTCGGGGATGGCGGCGCTCGACAAGATCTTCGAGCTGCTCGACGAGGAGCCGGAGCTGACCGACCGGCCGGGCGCGGTCGAGCTCGAGGACGTGCGCGGCGAGCTGTCGTTCGAGGACGTCTCGTTCCGCTATGGCACGGACGATGCCGGAGCGTGGGCGCTCAGAGACGTCGACCTGCACGTGCCGCCCGGTCAGACGGTCGCGCTCGTCGGCGAGACGGGCGCCGGCAAATCGACGCTCGCCAAGCTCGTCGCGCGCTTCTACGACCCGACCGTGGGCGTCGTGCGGGTGGACGGCCACGACCTGCGCGACGTCGCCGCCGGCTCGCTGCGCTCGCGCATGGGGATCGTGCCGCAGGAGGGCTTCCTGTTCAGCGGCACCATCGGCCAGAACATCGCGTTCGGGCGCCCGGACGCGACGCCCGACGAGATCGCCGACGCGGCCGCGGCCGTCGGCGCCGACGGGTTCGTCGAGGAGCTGCCGCTCGGCTACGACACGGAGGTCGGCGAGCGCGGCGTGCAGCTCTCGGCCGGCCAGCGCCAGCTGATCGCGTTCGCGCGCGCGCTGATCGCCGACCCGCGCATCCTCGTGCTCGACGAGGCGACCTCGAACGTCGACATCCACACCGAGACGCGCATCGAGCACGGCCTGCGCCGCCTGCTCGCCGGCCGCACCGCGATCGTCATCGCCCACCGCCTCTCCACGATCCGCCACGCCGGCCTGATCGTCGTGCTCGACGGCGGCCGCATCGTCGAGCAGGG
>CAZGJV010000094.1:0-3638 GCA_964525715.1 uncultured Conexibacter sp.
GCGGCGCGCAGCGTCTCGGCGCCGGCGGGGGTGATGCGGTAGGGCCGGCGCCGGCCGGCCGCTCCCGTCGCCTCGATCAGGCCGCGGCCCTCGAGGCGGCCGATCGCCCCGTAGAGGGTCCCCGGCCCGAGCCGGACGCCGGCGAAGTCCTCGATGTCCTGCAGCAGGGCGTAGCCGTGCCGGGGCTCGGAGGCGAGGCTGGTGAGGATCAGGACGGTCGGGTCGTTCGACCGGCTCCCGACGCTCGTCGGGTCGCTGCTGTTGTTCGGCATGCGGCGGACGTTACTACGTAGTGCGTAATAACGCAAGACGTACTATTCAGAGGGCGCTCGTGGCGCATGTTCCTCGCAGCTTCATGCACAGGTTCGGGGCTCCAACCTGCGCTAAAGTGACTGCGCCCGATCGCCCCGTCCACGCTCGGTCGGTCACCCGTGCATTCGATGCGCCAGGCGATACGCAGCTCGACGGTCCACTTGCGCGCGATCGTCGCGGCGGTGCTGGCGCTCGCACTCGTCCTGGCGATCGCCGCGCTGGCGATGGCGGCGCCGTCGCTGTCGATCGACAGCGGTCCGTCCGGGCCGACGAACGACCCGATGCCGCAGTTCGGCTTCACGGCCGACGCAGGGACGACGGTCGAATGCTCGATCGATCAGGGAGCGCCCGCCTACGGCCCGTGCTCCGGCGCGGCGACCGACGCACCGGCCGCGCCGCTGCCCGACGGCGACTACGTCTTCCGCGTCCGCGCCACCGACGGCCAGCAGGAGCAGACAGAGGCGACGCAGTCGTTCACGGTCGACACGACGCCGCCGTCCCTGTCGGTCGACTCCGGTCCGCCGACGCTGAGCAGAGATACCACGCCGTCGTTCGGGTTCACCGCCGTCGATGCGACCGCGACGAGCGTCGAGTGCTCTGTCGATCAGGGGACGCCCGCGTACGGGCCGTGCACGAGCGCGTCGACGGACGTCGTCGGCGGGCCATTGGCTGACGGCTCGTACGTGTTCCGCGTGCGGGCGACGGACGCGGTCGGGAACCAGACCGAGAGAGAGCAGTCGTTCTCGGTCGACACGACGGCGCCGTCGGTGTCGGTCGACTCGGGTCCGTCCGGGTCGACGAACGTCACCACGCCGTCGTTCGGGTTCAGCGCGGAGGCGGGCGCGACGGTCGAGTGCTCGGTCGATCACGGGACGCCCGCGTACGTGCCGTGCACGGGGGCGAGCCCGTACACGGCGGCAGCGCTGGCGGACGGGGCGTACGTCTTCCACGTGCGCGCGACGGATGCGGCGGGCAACCAGACCGAGAGAGAGCGGTCGTTCTCGGTCGATGCGACGCCGCCCTCGGTGTCGGTCGACTCCGGTCCCGCGGGGGCCACGAATGACAGAACTCCGTCGTTCGGCTTCAGCGCCGAGGCGGGTGCGACGGTCGAGTGCTCGGTCGATCACGGGACGCCCGCGTACGTGCCGTGCACGGGGGCGAGCCCGTACACCGCGGCAGCGCCGCTCGCGGACGGCTCGTACGTCTTCCATGTGCGCGCGACCGACGCGGCGGGAAATCATGCGACGGCCTCGCAGTCGTTCTCGGTCGACACCGCGGCGCCGTCGTTGTCGGTCGACTCCGGTCCGGCCGCGCAGACGAACGACACGACGCCGACGTTCGGCTTCACCGCTGCGCCCGGCGCGACGGTCCAGTGCTCGATCGATCAGGCGACGCCGCCGTACGGGCCCTGCACCAGCGCGACGACGGACGTCGTCGGAAGACCGCTGTCCGAGGGGAGACACGTCTTCCGCGTGCGGGCGATCGACGGGCTCGGGAACGATGCGATCGTCTCACGCACGTTCACGGTCGACACCACACCGCCGTCGCTGACGATCGACTTCGGACCGTCCGGGACGACGAGCGACAACACGCCGCTGTTCGGCTTCACGGCCGAGGCGGGGGCGACGGTGGAGTGCTCGATCGATCAGGGGACGGCGGCCTACGGGCCCTGCGCGAGCGCCACGACGGGCGCCGCGTTCGCGCCGCTGGCCGACGGCGCGTACACATTCCGCGTGCGCGCGACGGACGCGGCCGGCAATCAGACGACCATGGCGCGCTCGTTCACGGTCGACACCGTCCTGCCGACGCCTCCCGTGACGCCGGCGCCGACACCACCGGTCACACCCCCCGTCACGCCCCCGGTCACGCTCCCGGTGACGCCCACGCCGTCCGTTCCGGAGCTGCTGAGCCCGTTCCCGCTCGTGCGGATCTCGGGCACGCTGACCGGGACGGGGGCGCACATCAGACTGCTGTCCGTGCGCGCCCCGCGCGGCGCGCTCGTGCGCGTGACCGTGACTCCGGCCTGCAGCGGGAGGAGACGCGCGTCGCGCGCATGCCGCGTCCTGCGGGCCGCCGCGACGGTGGGCAGAAGCGACGTCGTCACCTTGAGAGGCCTCGCGCGCACGTATCGCAGCGGCACCGTGATCGTCGTGCGGATCTGGCGCGCCGGCCGGATCGGCAAGTACACGCGCTTCACGATCGTGCGCGGCAAGGCGCCCGTGCGCATCGACCAGTGCCTGATGCCGGCGGCGACCCGCGGAAGCCGATGCCCGAGCGACTGAGCCGCGCGACCGTCGCGGCGTGCGCGGTGCTCGCCGTCGTCGTGTTCGGCGGCGCCTACGCGCTCGCGCACGGCGGTCCGGCCAAGCCCGCGCCGGCGCCCGCCCCGCCGGCAGCGATCCGGCTCGCGGACGAGCCGATCGGCACGCTGCACCGCGTCAGCCCGCTGCCGGCGCTGCGGGTGCCGCCGCCCAAGCCCAAGCAGCCCGCCCAGCCGCAGCCGGTCGTCACCGTCCCGACGCCGGTCGTCTCAGCCCCGGCGCCGACGCCGACGCCTGCGCCCGCCCCGCAGCCGGCACCCGCTCCGAAGCCCAAGCCGCATGCGCCGGCAAAGGCGCCCCAGACCTTCGACGACTCCGGCTGACCGTGTTGGAGCACGCGAACAGGCGCCCGTCGGGCCGCGCGCTCAGCGCGATCGGCCACCGCTTCGGCACGCTCGAGCTGCGCGAGCTGCTGGCGGTGCGCGGCGAGGCGGGGCTGTGGCGCGCAGTGGACGACGACGGCCGCGAGTCGCTGCTGCGGCTCTACCCGGGCCTCCCGACGCTGGGGGAATGGCACGCGCTCGAGCTGGCGACCTCCCGGCTCATATACGCCGCCGACGCGGCGCTCGTCCCGGTCGAGGAGGTCGCGCTCGACGTCTGGCCGCGCCTGCGCTTCGCCTGCGCCGGCGCCGAGCCGCTGTCGCGGCGGATCGCCCGCGAGCCGATGGATCCCGCAGCGGCGGTCGCGCTGTGCGCGGACGTCGCGGGCGCGCTGGCCGCGCTCGAGCGCGTCGGCGTGCCGCCCGTCGACATCGGTGCAGCGGACATCGTGCTGGTGGGCGAGCGGGCGGGGCTGCTCGCCGACGTCGGGCTGCCGGGCGGCAGGCTCGCACACGCGTGCGTCGACCTCGACCACGTCGCCCCCGAGCGTGCGGCGGCGATCGCCGAGCGAGCGCAGGGCGAGGACGCCCCGCGCGGTGCCGACGCCTATCCGACCGCGGCGAGCATGAGCTACGCGCTGGCGTCGATCGTCGCCACCGCGATCCACGGGCCGCGGGCGGGCGG
>CAZGJV010000095.1:0-3636 GCA_964525715.1 uncultured Conexibacter sp.
CGCCCGCGGACTCATGGAGGACATCTTCAGGTTCGCGGCGGTCCCGCGCCGCCTGGTGCGGGCTTTTTGCATCCGGCGGCAACGCCTTTCATGTATCCCCCGACCCGAACCGAGCAGCAGCCCGATGACCACGTCGCATGCACTGAGGTCCGCTGATCCGATGGCCGTCCTGCGCTACATGGACCTGGCGCTGGGCGTGCTCGCGCTGCCGGTGTTTCTGGTCGCGGATCTGCCGCTCGGGGGCTGGGTCACCGGCTTCGGCGTGTATGCCGTGCAGCGGACGATCGGGGAGTACACGGCGCGGCGCGCGGCGGCCAGCGACGACGTCCGCACGACGGTCGGCCTGATGGCCGGCTCGATGATCGGACGCGGATGGCTCACAGCCCTTACGATCTTCGCCGTCGGAGCGGCCGCCGGCTCGAAGGTCGGGCTCTCCGCCGCCGTCCTCTTCATCGCCCTCTTCACCGTCTACTTCACCATGCAGATGATCCTGCGCCCGTTCGAGAAGGAGAACCCGCGCCCATGAAGGTCCCGGCCCGCCTGCTCGCGGCGCTCGCCCCGCTCGTCCTGCTGCTCGCGACTCCCGGCAGCGCGCTCGCGCTCCAGGTCAACGAGAACTACAGACCGCAGAACGAGTTCAAGCTCGAGCCGTGGATCTCGATCCACGTCGGCGGACTCGACCTCTCGATCAACAAGGCCGTCTTCTACGTGATCGTCGCGGCGGCGCTCACCTGCATCACGATGGTGTGGGTCGCGAGACGCATGCAGGCGCGTCCCAACCGCGTCCAGATCGTGGTCGAGAGCGCGTTCACGCTCATGCGCGACAACATCACGCGCGGCAACATGAGCGACTCGATGGCGAAGAAGTGGTTCCCCTTCATCGGGGCGCTGTTCCTCTTCATCTGGTTCTCGAACATGCTCGGGTACCTGCCGCTGCCGACGAACACCGAGCACACGGTGAACATCTTCGGCGCGCACATCCCGTCGCTTGCGCTCTACGCCGCGACCGCCAACCTGTCCGTCCCGCTCGCGCTGACGCTGATCGTGTGGGTCAGCTACCACGTCGAGGGGGTGCGCGCGAAGGGCCCGTTCAAGTACATGAAGAGCTGGATCCCGGCCGGGGTCGAGGGCGCCGCGCGCATCCCGATCTTCTTCATCGAGGCGATCTCGCACTTCATGCGGCTGATCTCGCTGTCGGTGCGACTGTTCGCCAACATCCTCGCCGGCCACCTGCTGATCCTCTTCATGGGCGGCGGGCTCGTCGTGCTGCTGAACCTCGCGGTCGCCGGCTCGGTCGTCCTCGGCCTCATCACCGGCACGATCGCCGTCGCCTTCTTCGTGCTCGAGGTGGGCCTGATCGCGACGCTGCAGGCCTTCATCTTCGCCACGCTCACTGCCATCTACCTCGGCGGCGCTGTCGCCGAGTCTCACTAACCAAACAGGAGATCTGCTGTGGACCTCTCCGTCATCAACACGCTCGCCGCCACGGTCGCCGAGAACGAGGCGATCGGCCGCAAGGCCGGCAAGGCGATCGCGCTCGGCGTCGGCGCCGGCCTCGGCACGATCGGCCCGGGCATCGGCGTCGGCTACATCTTCGGCAAGGTCATCGAGTCGGTGACGCGCCAGCCGGAGATGCGCGACGAGATCACGAGCATCCAGTGGCTCGGCTTCGCCCTCACCGAGGCGATCGTCTTCTACGCCTTCATCTTCGGCCTGATCGCGTTCTTCCTCTCCTAAGCCCATGACGCCCGTCATCGCAGCCGCGAACGACAGCGGCAACTTCCTCGTCTCGCCCTCCGTGGGTCTGATGATCTGGCTGCTGCTCGCGTTCTTCGTGACGCTCCTGATCCTGCGCAAGTACGCCTTCCCGGCGATCGGCGACGCGCTCGATCGCCGCCAGCGGGCGATCGAGGAGTCGATCGACGCAGCCGAGCGCACGCGCACCGAGGCCGACACGCTGCTGGCGGAGTACCGCCAGCGGCTCACGGACGCCCGCGCGCAGGCCGACGAGATCGTCGCCAGAGCCGAGCGCGCGGGTGAGGTGGCCAAGGAAGAGTCACTGGCCGCGGCGAAGACGCAGCGCGAGGAGCTGCTCGAGCAGACCAAGCGCGACGTCGAGGCCGAGACGCGCCGTGCGATCCAGGAGATCCGCCGCGAGGTGGCCGACCTGACCGTCCTCGCGACGGAGAAGGTCACGCGCAAGACGCTCAACGCCGACGACCAGAAGCGCCTCGTCGACGACGCGCTCGCCGAGCTGGACTTCAGCGCCCTCTCGGGCGAGGGGAGCCGGAACTAGGCCATGGAGGAGATCGCCCAGGTCTACGCGCGCGCTCTCTTCGAGGTCGCACAGGAGCACGACAAGCTCGACCTCGTGCGCGAGCAGCTCGGGCAGTTCGCCGACGCCGTGAACGAGAGCGCCGACCTGCGCGTGTTCTTCTTCTCGCCGTACTTCTCGACGGAGGAGAAGAAGGACGGACTGCACAAGGCGCTCACGGACGCCGACCCGGCGATCGTCAACTTCCTCGAGACGCTGCTCGAGCGTCACCGGATGCCGGTGATCTTCCGCATCCGCGACGAGTACGGGCGGCTGTGGGATTCGGAGAACAAGCTGCTGCCCGTCGAGGTGACCAGCGCGGTCGACCTCGACGAGGCGACGGTGAAGTCGATCGGCGAGCGGATCGGGGAGCAGACCGGTCAGCGCGTCGAGCTGACGAGCAAGGTGGACCCCGAGATCCTCGGCGGCATCGTCCTGCGCGTCGGCAACTCGATCCTCGACGCCTCGATCAAGCACCGCCTCGACCAACTTCGCAAGCACGTCGCGCAGGCGTAGCCGCCGCGCTTCCAAGGAGCCACTGAACCTGTCATGCAGATCAAGCCCGACGAGATCACCTCAATCCTGAAGAGTCGCATCGAGGGCCTCGACACCGGCGGCGCGGACCTGACCGAGGTCGGCACCGTGCTGTCCGTGGCCGACGGCATCGCCCGCATCCACGGGCTCGAGAACTGCATGTCGTTCGAGATGCTCGACCTGCCCCACGACGTCACCGGCCTCGCCCTGAACCTCGAGTCCGACAACGTCGGCGTCGTGCTGTTCGGCGACTGGCAGAAGGTCGTCGAGGGCGACACCGTCAAGCGCACCGGCAGACTGCTCGAGATCCCAGTCGGCGAGGCCCTGCTGGGCCGCATCGTCGACCCGCTCGGCAACCCGCTCGACGGCAAGGGCGACGTCGTCACCTCCGAGAAGCGCCCGGCCGAGTTCAAGGCCCCCGGCGTCGTCCAGCGCCAGCCGGTCACCGAGCCGCTGCAGACCGGCATCAAGGCGATCGACGCGATGATCCCGATCGGCCGCGGCCAGCGCGAGCTGATCATCGGCGACCGCCAGACGGGCAAGACGGCGATCGCGATCGACACGATCATCAACAACAAGGACACGGGCGTCGTGTCCGTCTACGTCGCGATCGGCCAGCGCATGGCGACCGTGGTGCAGATCGCCGAGACGCTCGCCGAGAACGGCGCGCTCGACAACACGATCATCGTCGCCGCCTCGGCCGACGAGGCCGCGCCGATCAAGTTCATGGCGCCGTACGCCGGCGCCGCGATGGCGGAGCACTTCCTCTACGCCGGCAGACACGCCCT
>CAZGJV010000096.1:0-3425 GCA_964525715.1 uncultured Conexibacter sp.
CGGCGGGGAGGGTCGCGACGGCCGCCAGATTCCACGTCGACACGAGGTTCTCGACGGACACGCCCGGCGCGCAGCTGTTCACGGTCCAGCAGGCCGTCATCTACTTCCCGGACCACGCCGGCACGAACGGCCCGCTGTTCCCGTCCTGCGACGCGGCGCGGATCACGCGCTCCCACGGCAACATCGCCGCCTGCCCCGCCGGCTCCAAGATCGGCAGCGGCACCGTCACCGCGCAGGCGCTGCAGCTCGGCGTCACCGCGACCGGCCACGTCGCGATGTTCAACAGCCACCACGGCAAGGACGTCACGGTCAACATCCAGACGCTGCTGCCCGCGTACATCAACGAGTCGCTCGACGCCCCGATCACGCAGTTGCACGGCATCTACGGCGAGAAGCTGACGCTCGTCGTGCCGCAGTCGCTGCAGGAGATCCTCGACGGGATCTTCGTCGGCGTCGAGGACTTCGACGTCACGCTCACGGGCCTGACACACGTGCACGGGATTCCGTACAGCTACCTGAAGGCGCGCACGTGCCCCAGACGGGCGATGCACGGCGTCTTCGCCGTCAAGAACTGGACGACCGGCCAGGCCGCCACCGCCACCGCCGACGCCAAGGTCCACTGCACCGCAGGCTGAAGCCGCGCAACGCGGTGCTCGCTACGGCACGCCGCCGCCGAGCGCCGCGACGCCCTTGAACGGCGTGGGGTTCGCCTGCTCGACGTAGGCGAACGTGCCCTCCTCGGTGACCTCGGTGCCGGGCGGCGACTCGTCGCGCAGGCGCTGCGCCCACTCGTGCGCGGCGTCCTCGTCGGCGGCGCCGATCAGGACGTAGCGCCAGCGCCGCGTGTGCGGGACGCCCTCGCGCGTGAGCCGCTCGGACAGCTCGTGGGCGGCACGGTGGGTGGGAAGCACCGCCCGCGCCTCGAAGTCGGGGACGCCGTGCGCGGCGCTGTCGGCGTCCTCGCGCTGCATCAGCCGCGCGTGCTCGGCCTCCCGCTGCGCGGCGGTCGTCGCGGAGGCGCTGTCGGCGGGCTCCCAATCCTCGGCGTCGGGGTGCCAGCGGCTCAGAGCGATCTCCGGCTCCAGGCCGTGTCTCGCAAGGTCGACGCGCACGACGCGCTCCGCGGCGAGCGCGGCCGCCTGCGTGGCGGTGTAGAGGAAGACCTGCGGCCCGTCGTGGCTGACCACGACGGCGTCGCCGAGCTCGCGCGCGACGTCGTCGCCCAGCTCGTCGGCCTGCAGCTGACCGGTCAGCGCCTTGGCGTGCTCGGCGTGCTCGAGGTTGACGCGCAGGCGCCAGTCGTCGTCCACGCAGCGGACTCTATCGGCGGCGGCCGGCGCCCGCCGCCGCTTTCCGTTCTACTTGTCGCGCAGGAACGACGGGATGTCGATCTCGTCGTCGGAGATCTCGAGCGAGGAGCGCTGACGGTCGTCGAGCGTGACGTCGCGGTCGCGGCGGGTGCGGCGGGTCTCCTCGCGCGCGCCGGACGGCTCGCGCCGGATCGGCCCGCGGCCGCTGTGGTCGAAGCCGGTCGCGATCACGGTGACGCGCACGTCGTCGCCCATCGCGTCGTCGATCACGGCGCCGAAGATGATGTTCGAGTTCTTGTCCGCCGCGGCGGCGACGATCTCCGCCGCCTCGTTGACCTCGAACAGGCCGAGGTCGTGACCGCCGGTCATGTTGAGCAGGATCCCGGTCGCGCCCTCGACCGACTCCTCCAGCAGCGGCGAGGCGATCGCGGCCTTCGCCGCGTCGACCGCGCGCGTCTCGCCGGACGCGCTGCCGATGCCCATCAGAGCGGTGCCGGCGTTGTGCATGATCGTGCGCACGTCGGCGAAGTCGAGGTTGATCAGGCCGGGGATCGTGATCAGGTCGGTGATGCCCTGGACGCCCTGGCGCAGGACGTTGTCGGCTTCGCGGAACGCCTCGAGGATCGTCGTGCGGCGCTCGACGATGCCGAGCAGCTTCTCGTTCGGGATCACGATCAGCGTGTCGACCTGCTCGCGCAGGCGCTGGATGCCCTCGTCGGCCTGTCTCCCGCGCTGCGAGCCCTCGAACCCGAACGGGCGCGTGACGACGCCGACGGTGAGCGCGCCGATCTCGTTCTTGGCGATCTCGGCGATCACGGGCGCGGCGCCCGTGCCGGTGCCGCCGCCCTCGCCCGCCGTGACGAAGACCATGTCCGCGCCCTTGAGCGCTTCCTTGATCTCGTCGCGCGACTCGGCCGCTGCACCGTGGCCGACGTCCGGGTTGGCGCCGGCGCCAAGGCCCTTCGTCAGCTCGTGGCCGATGTTCAGCTTGATGTCGGCGTCGCACATCGCGAGCGCCTGGGCGTCGGTGTTCGCGGCGATGAACTCGACCCCGCGCAGGCCCGCGTCGACCATGCGGTTGACCGCGTTCGTGCCGCCGCCGCCGACGCCGACGACCTTGATGACTGCGAGGTAGCTGCCGCTTTCCATGATGGTTACCGTCCGACCCTTTAGTTAGCGTCGAGACTTTGGCCCGACTTCCGGCATGCGAGAGTGTCGCACGTTATGCCCTTGTTCGGCGGGCTGTCAACGCTCCTCGCGTGCCGCAACGGACGTTGCAGATCCTTGGAGTCTCCACCAGAGGTCGAGGGTTGACCGTCGTTGCGGATCACTCTCAACCTAAGCTTTAGGCTTACCCTGTCGTCGTGGTTCCGGTCGCGGCGGGGGCCGCCGGAGTGGTCGTCGCCCCGCTCCCGGTCGTCCCGGTCGGGAGCGTCGGGACGTCCGACTCGCCGGTCGCGGGCGCCCCGCCCGGCAGGCCGGCGACGGCGGGCCGCTCGGGCGCCGTGACGTCGATCGAGCTGGCGCCGGCGGCCTGCGAGTCGGCCAGCACCGCGGCCGCTGCCGCCCACTTCGCCGCGAGCCGCTCGGAGCTGCCGAAGATCAGCAGCGGACCGTTGGAGAGCTGGATCGTCAGCCCGCGGTCGGGCGTCGTCTGCACGCCCTGGACGTGGCCGCGCAGCGCCGCCGGCGCCGCGCCCAGCGTCTCGACGGCCGCGACGGCGTCCGAATCGGTCACCCGCGCGCCGCCCGGCGTCGCGCGCGTCGGGATCTGCGGCAGCCCCGCGGGCGCGCTCACGTCGCGCAGCAGCGTGCCATCGGAGGTGACGGCGATCTGCCGCCCTCCCGCCACGACCACGCCGACGGCGACGTTCGTGACGACGTGGATCCGCAGCGTGTGCGGGAAGCTCGTCGAGACCTCGATCCGCTTCACGAGCGAGAACGGGGCGACGGCGGTGTCGAGCGCGTCGCTGCTGACGTGCAGCGTCGTCATCGAGCGCGCGGTCTGCACGAGCGCCTCGCGGATGCGCGCGCCCTGCGGGCCGGGCACCCCGGTCACGTCGACGGTGCGGACCGCCACGAGCGAGGAGTCGCGCAGCCAGAACCAGCCGGCGA
>CAZGJV010000097.1:0-1568 GCA_964525715.1 uncultured Conexibacter sp.
AGCTGAACATCTCGACCTTGTCGAACTGGTGCACGCGGAAGATCCCGCGCGTGTCTCTGCCGGCGGCGCCCGCCTCGCGGCGGAAGCAGGGGGAGAAGCCGGCGTAGCGCAGCGGCAGCGCCTCGCCGTCGAGGATCTCGCCCGCGTGCAGCGAGGCGAGCGCGACCTCCGAGGTGCCGACGAGGTAGAGGTCGTCGGCCGGCAGGTGGTAGATCTGCTGCTCGGTGTCCGGCAGGAAGCCGGTGCCGTAGAGCGCCTGCTCGCGCACGAGCACCGGCGGGATCACCGGCTCGAAGCCCTCGCCCGAGAGCTTCTCCAGCGCGTAGCGCACGAGCGCCAACTCCAGCAGCACCAGGTCCCCGCGCAGGTAGGCGAAGCGGGCGCCGGACAGGCGCGCGCCGCGCTCCATGTCGATCCGCTCCCCCGCCAGCTCGAGGTGGTCCTTGCCGCTCTTGCCGGCCTCGCCGACCTCGCGCACCACGGTGTCCTGCGGTGCCGCGTCCTCGGCGGGGAGGTTCGGCAGGCCGCGCAGCAGCTCGTCGCGCTCCTGCGCGACGGCGGTCTGCGCGTCGGACAGCGCTCGGCCCCGCTCGGCGAGCGTGCGCATCTGCGCGCGCTGCTCCTCGCTGGGGGCGCCGCGCAGGGCGCGCGTCGCCTCGTTCTGCTCGGCCTGGAGCGTCTCGAGCTGGGTCGTCAGCTCGCGCCAGCGCTCGTCGGCCGCGAGCAGCCGGTCGATCGCGGCGTCGTCGACGTCGCCGCGGCGCGCGAGCGCGCGACGCACGGCGTCGGGATCGCTGCGGATGAGCCTGAGGTCGAGCACCGGGCGGGCGGGGCCGACTCCGGGCCGCTAGCCCTGGCCGTTGCCGGTGGTCTGCGTGCCGCCGCCCGTGGAGGCGGAGGTGGAGGTGCCGCCCGTACCGGTGGCCGCAGGGGTGCAGTGGAAGCCGTTCGCCGCGCTGCCGCTGCCGTCCGGCCGCGGGCTTCTGGCGCTTCTGCCGGCGTAGTGCGCGACGAAGCTCGCGACCTCCTGCGCCTGCGTCCCGACGAAGATGTTCTGCGGCATGATCGCGCCGGAGAAGCCGCCGTTCTCGATCGCGTAGAGCACGCGCTCGATGCACTCGCGGCGGGTGTTGAAGTTCGGCCCGTCGGTGCGCTCGCGCGTTCTGACGTTGGTGGCCGAGCCCTGCGTCGCGGCGGCGGCGAGCGTGTGGCAGCCCGCGCAGCGCTGCTGGAAAAGCTGCGCGCCGGCGTACTGCGGGCTCGTCGTGGCGACCTCGATCTTCTGCTCGCCGCAGGCGGCCAGCGGAAGCGCAACTGCGAGCGCGAGCAGGGGAAGGAGGATCGACTTCGTCGTGCGACGGGTCATGCGGCCGCGCATCATACGGAAGAACGCCGTCGCGATGCCTGCCCTCCCTCAGCGCCCAGCTGCAACAGCCCCGCGACAGGCGCCTTGCAGCCGCAGGACACCGCCGTGAGGCGGCGAAAGGTCGAGTCGTCCCGGCGTCGGCTGTGACGATCTTGCAGTGCGATCGTCCTCACGGCGGCAACCAGAGGGTCGGCGTCGGGAC
>CAZGJV010000097.1:1668-3400 GCA_964525715.1 uncultured Conexibacter sp.
CGCATGCCGAGCGAGCTCGACCCCGACCGCTACCGCACCGTCTTCGGCCACTTCGCGACGGGCGTCGCGGTGATCACGGTCGCCGGGCCGGCGGGCGCGGGCGGGATGACCGCCAACGCCGTCTGCTCCGTCTCGCTCGACCCACTGCTCGCGCTCGTCTGCTTCGAGCAGTCCGCGCGCACGCTGCCGCTCGTGCGCGACGCGGGCCGCTTCGCGGTCAACGTCCTGCGCGCCGGGGAGGAGGACGTCGCGCGCGTGTTCGCCTCGAAGGTCCCCGAGGGCGAGAAGCTGCGCAACGTGCCGCACCGGCTCGAGGCCGGGATGCCGATCCTCGGCGCCGCGCTCGCCTGGGTCGTCTGCGACCTGCGCGAGCTGCTGCCGACCGGCGACCACGAGATCGCGATCGGCGAGGTCGTCGCGATGGGCCTCGCCGACGGCGATCCGCTGCTGTGGTACGGCGGCGGCTACCGCACGCTCGCCTGAGACACCTGTCTGCACGGGCGCCGGCCGCCGCTAAGCTGTCTTCTCCGGGGATCGATCGTGGGGGGTCGGAATGTCCTTGCTGTCCAGACGTCGTCAGCCGGCGCCGCAGCGCATCGCCGCTCCGCCCGGCATGAAGGTGGTCCTGCACGTCGGCTGCGGCTCGGCCGAGGACCAGGGCCTGCACGAGCGCTTCCTCCGGCCGGAGTGGCACGAGCTGCGGCTCGACGTCGACCCGGGCGTCGAGCCCGACGTCGTCGCGAGCATCACCGACATGTCGCCGGTGCCGGAGGCTTCGGTGGACGCGGTCTACTCGCACCACAACATCGAGCACATCTTCGCCCACGAGGTCCCGCTCGCGATGAGGGAGTTCTTCCGCGTGTTGAGACCGGGAGGCGAGGTCCTGCTCGCGACGCCCGATCTGCAGAACGTCGCGAGAACGATCGCCTCGGGGCGGTTGGAGGACACGCTCTACAGATCGGGCTCCGGGCCGATCTCGGCGCTCGACGTCGTCTACGGGCTGCGCAGCGACATCCTCACGGGGCGCGAGTACATGGCGCACCGCACCGGCTTCACGCGCGGGACGCTCGCGCGCAAGCTCGGCGCCGCCGGCTTCGTCGACATCGAGGTGACGCGCGAGGCGCCCTACGCGCTGTGGGCGAGAGGCCGGCGCCCGGCGGCCTAGAACGCCCCCGACGTCGTCGCCGCGCGCAGCGCGAGGACGACGACGACGAAGCAGGCGATCGTCATGACGCCCATCTCGCGGCGGACGATCGAGAGGACGACGACGCGCTGCTCGTCGGGCGGCAGCTCGCCGACGTCGGCGGCGGAGTCGTAGTCGCGCGCGGCGAGGATCGCGTCGGCCGAGCCGATCCGCAGCTGCTCGGCGACGAACGAGACGACGAGCGGCAGCACGCCGTAGAGGATGTGCAGGTTGTCGCCGGGCTTCTTCCCGAGCGCGAGCAGCAGGCCGCCGAGCACCACCTGCACGAGGATCGCCGCCTGCCCCGCGCGCAGCAGGACCCAGAAGCGCGGGCTCGGCTCGACGCGCTGCCAGCACCTCGCCCCGAGCAGCCCCGCGGCGAGGTTGAGCACGAGCAGCGTGACGCCGACGACGACGTGGACGGTGACCATCGCGCGCGGACGCTAGCCGACGGCGTGCGCGAGGGTCTCGGCGCCGGGCGCGCGGCGCGGTGCCAAGCGCGTTTACGCACGACCACATCGAGCGTTTTCGCACTAAGTGACACGTTGT
>CAZGJV010000098.1:0-3344 GCA_964525715.1 uncultured Conexibacter sp.
TGGTCCTGCGTCGAGAAGATGTTGCAGGAGACCCAGCGGACCTCGGCGCCGAGCGCGGTCAGCGTCTCGATCAGCACGGCCGTCTGGATCGTCATGTGCAGCGAGCCCATGATGCGCGCGCCCTTGAGCGGCTGGCTGGCCGCAAACTCCTCGCGGATCGACATCAGGCCGGGCATCTCGTGCTCGGCGAGGCGGATCTCCTTGCGGCCGAAGTCGGCGAGCGACAGGTCGGCGACCTTGAAGTCGGTCTTGCTCGAAAGGGCGGTCATCGTGGCGCGGTCTCCATGACGTGGTGGTGGGCATCGGCAGTGGCGGTGGTGGGTGCTGCGGCGGCGAGCAGCGCCTCGTGCTTGCGCTGCTCCCAGCGCAGCCAGTCGGCGGCGTCGACGTGCTCGGGGCGGCTCGGCTCGGCTTCGAACCACTCCTCGACGGCCTCGCGCAGGTCGGCGTCGCGGCGCATCCGCAGCGCGAAGCCGACGTCCGAGAGGCCGAGCTCGAAGCGTTCGAGCAGCTCCCGCAGGGTGCGCAGACGCTGCAGCTCGGCCGGCCCGTAGAGCCGGTAGCCGGCCGCCGAGCGCTCCGGCATGACGAGCCCGCTGCGCTCGACATAGCGCAGCATCCGCGGCGACCAGCCGGTCGTCCCGGCGGCCTCGTGGATCGTCAGCGCATCGTCGCCCGCCATCAGGCGGCCAACGTTACCAGAGCTGTGTCAAGGTTCGTCTGCGCGCTGCTCTCCGGTAGATTGAGCACTTGTCGGCAAACGCCCCACAACGGGCCGAGGCCGTCGGGGGACATCGCGCCGATAGCGTCGGGGGATGCAGCTGGTCGGCTCCGTCGACGCACGCGCTCAGCGCAGGTAAGTCCGCACGGCTCGCGACGCTGGTCCAGCTGAGCGCGCGGTAGCGGAGCGACGCGCGTGGTCTCGATAGGACAGCGCTCCCCCTCGCCGCGATTCGGCTACGACGGCTCCGCCCCGCGCGAGCGCACGCTCACCGTCGCCGAGTGCGCCTGGCTGTCGCTGCTGCCCTGCGCGCTGGTGCTGCTGGGCGTGGTCGTGCTGCTCGGCCCGCCGCTCGGCCGTGCGCTGCTGGAGCCGACGGGCGCGGACGTCTTCTGGCGCCACTATGTGGTCGAACGGGTCGTTCGGCCGGAGCCGACCGAGCACGCCCGCTACTTGCTCGCGCTGCTCGGCCCGCTGCTGCTGGCCGGCTGCGCGTTCGCGCTCGCGCGCCGAACGGCACCGGGCCACACCGCAGTTCGCTGGCTGACGCTGCTGAGCAGAGCCGCGCTTGTGGCCTTCGTGGTCGTCTGCATCACCTACCAGGAGCGCCACCTCTACGACGCCTCGTACACCGGCGGCGTCTTCAGAACCACCTACTTCACGCCGGTGACACTCGTCGCCGCGACGGTCTTCGCGCTGCTGGCAGCCACGGCGCTCGGTCACCCGCCCACGCGCGACCGGCTCGTGCGCGCCGCGCGCGAGACGCCTCGGCGACGGGCAGCAGCGTTCGCGGTCGCAGGCGTGTTCGCGTTCCTGTGGCTGCTGTCCGCATTCAACACCGAATCCAGCGCGACCATATTGAACGGCGCCGTGCGCGGCAACATCCCCTTCTGGATCGACGAGAGCTTCGCGATCCTCGACGGCCACGCCCCGCTCGTCGACTTCCACGCCCAGTACGGCCAGCTGTGGTCATACGTCGCGGCCGGCACGATGAGCGTACTCGGCGCCTCACTCACGGTCTACGCGCTTACGATGCTCGCAGGCGCGAGCGCCGCGTTGGCATCGCTGTTCGCGACCTTCCGCATCGTCACCCGCAGCTCGGTGGCAGCCGTTGCGCTGTTCGTTCCGCTCGTCGCGACCGGCTTCTTCATGGAGTCGCCTCCGCTCGACAACCGCTACGGCCCGTCCGACCTCTTCAGCCTCTTCCCGATGCGCTACATGGGCCCATACGTGCTGCTGTGGCTGCTCGTGCGACGCGTGCGGAGGCGGTCGAGCGCGGCGCCGGTCGCGCTGTTCGCCGTCGCCGGGCTCGTCGCGATCAACAACGTCGAGTTCGGGGTCCCCGCGCTCGTCGCGACGATCGTCGCGCTGCTGCTCACGCTGCCGGAGCGCTCGCGCGCGGGGCTGCTGCGGCTGGCGGGCGGCGTCGCCGCCGGCCTGGCGTGCGCCGTCGCGCTCGTGGCGGCGCTGACGCTCGCCGTCGCCGGCTCGCTCCCGCACTTCGGGATGCTCACGACGTTCCCACGCATCTACGGCGTCGAAGGCTTCGGGCTGCTGCCAGCGCCGCCGCTCGGGCTGCACCTCGTCGTGTACCTGACATTCGCTGCCGCGCTCGTCGTCGCGCTGCTGCGATCACCGCGCGCGGACCCCGCGCTGACCGCGGCGCTCGCGTGGGCCGGGCTGTTCGGCCTGGGCGCGGGCAGCTACTTCATGGGCCGCTCGCATCCGCACGTGTTGATCGACCTGTTCTCCGCCTGGTCGCTCGCACTCGGCCTGCTCGTCGTGGTCGTCGTGCACGCGCACCTGCGCCGCGCGTCGAGATGGCCCACGGTCAGCGAGCTGCTCGTGCTCACCGGGCTCGGCCTCGCCGTCTGCTCGCTCGCGCAGACGCCGACGCCGTGGTCGCAGGTCGCGCGCCTGAGCGAAGGGCTGCCGGCGTCGGAGCCGGACCTGCTGCCTAACGTCACGCGGCGCGTGATCGCGCAGATGACGCATCGCGGCCAGCACGTCGCTGTCCTCGTCAAGGAAGGGCACCGCTTCGCCTACGAGATCGGGATCGACGACGTCACGCCCTACGCGAATATTGAGTCGATGCTGACAATCGGCCAGTGGCGCGAGATGCTCGTCGCTCTGCGCGCCGCCCACGGGACCGAGCTGATCGTCCCACGCGAACGGCTGCTGCCGGAAAACACAGCCTGGCTTCAGCGTGCCGGCTATCGCGCCACGCGCGAAGCGGCGGGCGTCGGCTTGATCGAGTTCGATCGCTGAGCTCCGAGGTGATGCTCGTCTAGCATCGCCGCGTGCGCTACCACGTGCAGATCAGACGCGGCTTCCGCGTCGCGCGCGAGCTGAACCTCGACGAGACCGAGCTGCGCGCACGTGTCCTGACGCCCTGGTCGCGCGGAGCGCTCGTGTCGCTGGGCGACCGCGAGTGGGAGCCGGCGCATTGCGAGCTGCGCCTGCTCGGCGGCCCGGAGCTGACGGCAGCGGACCTGGCGATGGGCCAGGGCTGGCAGAACGCGGAGCGCTCGGCGCGTGACGTGACCGCAGAGATGCTCGCCGTGCGCCCCGCGCCGACGGCCGTCGCGCTGCTCGCGCAGACGCCCGCGGCCGCCGCGGCGGC
>CAZGJV010000099.1:0-3170 GCA_964525715.1 uncultured Conexibacter sp.
CGCCTCGCCATGTCGCGCGAGTGGCTGGCGGCGCCGCCGTCCATGTGCTGGTCCTCGCGCAGCGCTGGCAGGTGGTTCGCGGCGCGCATGCGGTTCAGCTCGCGCAGCATCGCGCCGGCGAACGGGCCCCCGTGCGCCTGCGCCGCGGGTGCGCTCGCCGCCGCCGCCGGCAGCAGCGCGAGCAGCGCGCAGGCGACGCCCATCAACAGGGCTCGCAGCGGCCGGTCAGCTCTCTTCGAGGAAGGTCGCAATGCGGTCGATCAGGTCGGGCTGGTCCAGCCAGGGCCAATGCCCGGCGTCTTCGACATGCACGACCTTCCCGTCTGGCAGCTCTGCGGCGTATCGGTCCCCGAAGCGCGGCGAGATGTACGGGTCGTGCGCGCCCCAAACTACCAGCGCGGGAATGCTCAAAGATGAGAGACCACTCCCCGAGGCGGCGAGCGACGCCTCCGACGCGCTGCGGTACAGGCGCAGGATCGCCCGCTGCGTGCCCTGGTCGAAATGGCGCAGCGCCGCCTCCGCGAACCCGTCCGGCACGGGTCCGGCGAACGCCGGCCGTAGCGCGCGCTCGAGCGTCCGGCGGCTCGTCAGGCCCATCGCCAGCTCGCCGAGCAGCGGCGCGCGCCACATGCGCGCAGTGCGGTGCCAGCGATAGCCGGGCAGCAGCGGTACGGCGTCGATCACGACGAGCCGCTCGATCCGCTCGGGATGGCGCTGCGCGAAGCTGAGCGCGGCCGCGCCCCAGTCGTGCACGACGAGCCGCACGCGCTCCACCTCGACGACCGCGTCGAGGAAGCGCTCGACCCAGCGCGCGATCCCTTCGAGCGAGTAGTCGTTCTGCCCGCTCTTGCCGGAGCGGCCGAAGCCCAGCAGGTCGGGCGCGAGGCCGCCGGTGCGCTGCAGGAAGGGCATCCAGTCGTCGCTGCTCGTCGGCACGCCATGGACGTAGAGGACGGGTGCCTCGGCGCCGGACGGCGAGGCGGCCGCGCGCCAGAAGACCGGCTGGCCGTCGATCTCCGCGGTGTGCTCGGCGACGTCCACGCCGGCGCGAGGATAGTGCCAGCGAGGCGCGGCCGCTCCGGCCGCGCCCCCGCGGCTCAGCTCGCGCTGGCGGCCGGCACCGGGTCGGGGCGCACGAGCACCGTATCGGCGACCTCGGTGATCTCGTCGGCCGGCATGCCGACGCGCGACGCGTGCTCGCGGATCTTCTCCGGGCTGGAGGCCTGGTAGATGCAGACCGTCCCGAGCGCGCCGTCGTCCTCGTGGACGACGTAGGAGCGGATCCAGCGGACGTCGGCCGACATCTCGTTGTCGCCGATGTCCTTCGATCTGGCGGCGGCGGCCTGCAGCTCCTGCGGCGTCTTCCAGCCGTTGCGGCGGCGGATCACGTAGGTCTTCACCGGCCCTCCTCTGGGTGTTATTAGCACGATCGGTCGTGCGAAGTTCGAGGACTGTACGACCGATCGTGCTAACTTGTCAAGCCGTGACAGCGGCCGGACGCCAACAACCCCGACGAGTAGCTCGCAGACCCCGCAGCGACGGCATGCGCAGCCGCGAGGCGATCCTGCACGAGGCGGCGCGCCTCGCCACCGTCGAGGGCATCCAGGGCCTGTCGATCGCACGGCTGGCCGAGGCCGTCGGTATGAGCAAGAGCGGCCTGTTCGCGCACTTCGGCTCCAAGGAGGAGCTGCAGCTGGCGACGATCGAGACAGCCAGCGCCGTGTTCGCGGAGCAGGTCGTCGCGCCCGCCGCGGCGGCGCCGAGCGCGATCGAGCGGCTGCGCGGCTACTGCGAGCAGTTCCTGCGCCACGTCGAGAGTCGCACCTATCCGGGCGGCTGCTTCTTCGCCTCGGTCGCGGCCGAGGTCGACACGCGGCCGGGGCCGGTGCGCGACCGCGCGATCGAGCTGCTCGACGCCTGGCTCGACGGGCTCGCCGCCGCCGTTCGCGACGCGCAGGCCGAGGGTGCGATCGACCCGGCGGAGGACGCCGACCAGCTCGCGTTCGAGCTCGACGCCTACCTGCTGATGGCGAACCTGCGCTACGTCGCCCAGCAGGGGGGCGCGTCGATGGAGCAGGCGCGCCGCGCGATCGAGCGCCGGCTCGCCGCCGCCGCGCCCCACGCCGGCTAACGTCCCGGCGCGTGTCGCCCGGCGCCACCATCCCCGCCGCCGAATGGCGGCGCCCGACGCGGCGGCGCGTCACCGCGATCCGCGACCGCCTGCGCGAGGTCTACGGCGTGCCGATCATGGCGCCGCACGAGCAGCCGCTCGACGAGCTGATCCTCACAGTCCTGTCGCAGTCGACGAACGACCGCAACCGCGACGTCGCCTACGAGCGGCTGCGCGAGCGCTTTCCGTCATGGGAGGCGGTGCTGAACGCGCCCAACGCGGAGGTCGAGGAGGCGATCCGGCCGGGCGGGATCTCGAAGGTCAAGTCGGCTCGCATCCAGGAGATCCTGCGCGCGATCGACGGGCATGAGCCTCACGGGCTCGACCTGCGGTGGCTGCGCGACGTCCCGGTCCCGGAAGGTCAGGCGTATCTGTGCGCGCTGCCCGGCGTCGGCCGCAAGACGGCCGCGTGCGTGCTGCTGTTCGCCTACGGGCTGCACGACGTGCCGGTCGACACGCACGTCTCGCGCGTCGGCATGCGCTTGCACCTGCTGCGCCCCGGCGCGCCGTTCGAGGAGCTGCACAACGCGATGCTCGCGCTCACGCCGCCAGGCGAGGAGCTGGAGCTGCACGTGAACCTGCTGCGCCACGGCCGCCGCACGTGCCATGCCCGCAGACCGGACTGTGCCGGCTGCGCGCTGCGGCGCATGTGCCCTTCGCGCCGCGCGTGAGATCTACTACACTCACGCTTAGATTTCATCTCCCCTCGAATAGGAAGCTGCAAGGAGAACACGCCCATGGGCAAGACGATCGGCATCGACCTCGGCACAACCAACAGCTGCATGGCCGTCCTCGAGGGCGGTGAGCCCACCGTGATCGAGAACGCCGAGGGCGGTCGCACGACGCCGTCGGTGGTCGCGTTCACGTCGAGCGGGGAGCGGCTGGTCGGCACCGTCGCCAAGCGGCAGGCCGTCACCAACCCCACCAACACGGTCTTCTCCGTCAAGCGCTTCATGGGCCGCAAGGAGGCCGAGGTGCGCGAGGAGGAGTCGATCGTGCC
>CAZGJV010000100.1:0-3061 GCA_964525715.1 uncultured Conexibacter sp.
TACGCCTGCGCGACGCGCTTCGGCGCGCGCGCCAGCCACGCCTCGGCGATCAGCTCCTCCAGCTCGGCGAGGTCGATCCGCTCCAGCCGCACCAGCACCGCCGGATAGCCGTCGAAGTGCGGCGTCGTGAAGTACAGGTCCGGGTCGTCGGCGAGCAGCGCCTCCTTCGCGCCGAGGTGCTCGACGCGAGCGCCGAGGATCGGCCCGTCCGGTGCGGCGTCGCCCAACGCGCGCAGGTCCGACTGGCGCAGCGGCCGCTCCCACACGAAGCCCTTCTCGCGCACGCGCCAATGCGCGTTCCCGCGCGAGACGTGCTCGTCCGTCTCCGGCAGCGCGAGCGCGATGCGGCGGACGTCGTCCCAATCGGCCACGGGCGCAGCCTATCCCGCGTGCGATCGGGCGGCCAGTGCGGGTGGAGGGATTCGAACCCCCAGTGGCCTCTACCTGGCCACCGGCTCCTAAGGCCGGCGTGTCTACCGTTTCACCACACCCGCAACTGCCACCGTAGCGGCCCGCGGGATTGTAGGGTCCATAGTCGATGGAGGCGGGCTACGTGATCGATCGGCCCAATCGCGACAAGGCGTCGTCGAAGACGACCCGCGCGATCATCGTCGCGCTGCTGTTGATCTCCGCGGCGCTGATGCTGGTCGTGATGCTCGGCGGCTGGTCCGCGCTGCAGAGCGGCGCGGTGCTGCAGCTCGCCTACGTCGTCCTCTACCTCGTGATGGCCTATTACATCGGAGGGTGGAATCGCGGCCCGCTGCCGGTCGCCGCGGCGCTCGCGATCATCCTCGGGATCTTCGCCGTGATCGCCGGGCCCCAGTGGTTCCAGCGCGATAAGACGGGCTTCTCGACGCCCGACTCGGTCCTCGGCACGACCGGCCTCTCGTCCGACACCCTCGGTGTCGTGACGCTCCTGCTCGTGCCGCTGCAGGCGCTGCTGATCTTCTTTTCGATGCAGGGCTTCCGCCAGGACTGGCACGTCGAAGTCGAGCGGCCGGTCGGCCGGCTCGACCGCTCGGCTCGCGCGCACTGACGCGCCGCCTCAGGGCACCAGCACGAGCTTGCGGTGCGGGCTGCGCTGCACGCGCTCCCACGCGTCGGCGACGTCGGCGAGCGGGACCCGCTCGACCTCGACCTCGATCCGCCCGGCGGCGGCGTGGTCGACGAGCGTGCGGTAGGCCTCGCGGCGCACGTCGGGGGGAGCGAGGAAGTTCAGGTAGCCGCGGATCTCGAGCAGGCGTCCGCGGATCGTGGCCGAGGGGAGCGTCGCCTCGGCGCCGGCCGACTGGCCGAGCTGCACGAGGCGACCGCCGACGCCGAGCGCCTCGACCGCCGCCGCCGCGGGCGCGCCCCACAGCGGATCGTGCACGACGTGGACGTCGCCACCGGCGGCGTCGCGGAAGGCCCGCGTGAGCTGCTCGCCCTGGAGGCCGGCCATGTCGACGGTCGCGTCGGCGCCGAGCCGCGCGGCGCGCGCGAGCATCTCGCTGTCGCGCCCGGCCGCGATCACCCGGCCGGCGCCGAGCAGCCGCGCCGCCTGCACCGCGAGCTGGCCGACGACGCCGGTCGCGCCCAGCACCAGCACCGTCTCTCCCGGCTGCAGTTGCGCGCGCCAGGCGAGCGGGAGCCAGGCCGCGAGCCCCGCGATCCCGAGCGCCGCCGCGACGCCGTCGTCGACCTCGTCGGGCAGCTCCGTCGCCGCCTCCGCGAAGACGAGCGCGCGCTCGGCGTACGAGCCGAACGGCGGGACCGGCAGGTCGAAGTAGACGCGCCGGCCGTCGCCCGCGATCCGGCCCACGCCCTCCATCCCGACGACCGACGGCAGCAGCGGCGGTCCGGTCACGTAGGTGCCGGACGCGCGACGCACGTCGACCGGGTTGACGCCCGCGACCGCCACCTCGACGACGACCTGCCTCTCCCCCGCGACCGGCTCCTCGAACGCCTCGTACACCGGCGTCGCGCCGAACTCGTGCAGGACTGCGGCGTGCATGCAGGGGACGCTAGCGGAGTAGCCTTCGAAGACGAACGCGGGTTCGTCGTCACCGCATTCGCGCGAAGGGCCTTCCCATGAGCCTCACGATCGCCGCCATCGACTTCGACCGGATCGACTACGACCGCGAAGCCGACGTGCTCTACCTCAGCGCCGGCGACCCGGCGAAGGCCGTCGACTTCGACGAGTCGCCGGACGGTCACGCACTGCGCTTCGACGCCGACGGCCGGCTCGTCGGCATCACGATCGTCGGCGCTCGCCGCCTCGTCGACGAAAGACGGGACGTGCGCGTCCAAGCGCCCGTCACGCTGACCGCGGACGCGCTGGCCTCGATCGTCCGGTAGCCGCGCGCCGGCCCGCACCGGCGCAAGTGGGGCGGGCGGGAGTCGAACCCGCACGTCCTTGCGGACAGTCGCTTTTGAGGCGACCGCGTCTGCCATTCCGCCACCGCCCCGGTGGAGGGAGCCTGAGTCTACGTGGACGACGGCCGTTATCGGGGAACCCTGGGTCGGGACACCGAACGAGAGGAGCCCTGCCATGCCCGAGCCGATCGACGGACGCAGCCGCGAGCTGATCGAGGCGCCGAACTTCTGCGCGATCGCGACGCTGCGCGAGGACGGCTCGCCGCAGGTCGCGACCGTGTGGGCCGACCTGCAGGACGGGCTCGTCGCGCTCAACAGCGCGCGCGGCCGCGCCTGGCCGACGAACGCCGAGCGCGACCCGCGCGTGGCGCTCGTCGTCGTCAACCACGAGAACCCCTACGAGTACGTCGAGGTCCGCGGGCGCGTGGCCGAGATCACCGAGGAGGGCGCCGATGAGCACATCGACGCGCTCGCGCAGAAGTACCTCGGCAAGGACAGATATCCCTACCGCACGCCCGATGAGCGGCGCGTGATCGTGCGCATCGAGCCGGAGCACGTGCGTCACGCCGACGGGTGACGCGGCGCGCTGCGCGGCGCGGCGTTCGCGATCGTCAGAGGCCGAGCGCGAGCAGCTCTGCCGCGAGCGCGGGGGGCGCGGCGAGCAGGCCGGCGGGCATGCCGTCGGCCGGCGGCAGCTCGTGCAGCT
>CAZGJV010000101.1:0-2955 GCA_964525715.1 uncultured Conexibacter sp.
AAGCTCGGTCCGCGTCGTTCCGACGCGACCGAGATGGTCTTCCTCGAGCTGGTCTGACGTAGGCCGGCTCTCGTCGTTCGATCGGCGTGGCTGGCAAGGACGCAGGGAGCGTGGCCTGCAATCGCAGGCGAGCGACCGAGGACGCCGCCAGCCGCGCCGAGGGGACGACGAGGCTCACGCTCGAATATGACGGGCGTGACTTCGCCGGCTGGGCGCGCCAGCCCGGCCGGCGCACGGTCGAGGCGGAGCTGGAGCGCGCGCTCGCGGTCGTGCTGCGGCGCGAGCGCGTCCCGCTGACCGTGGCGGGCCGGACCGACGCGGGGGTGCACGCGCGGGCGCAGGTGGCCAGCTACGAAGGGCCGCCGGCGCCACCGCACAAGCTCAACGCGCTGCTGCCCGACGACGTCGCGGTGCTGGCGAGCGAGGCGGTCGCGCCCGGTTTCAGCGCGCGCCACGACGCGACGAGCCGCGCCTACTGCTACCGCGTGCTCGTGCGCCGCAGCCGCAGCGCCTTCGAGCGCGGGCGGGCGCTGTGGTGGCCGCACGCGTTCGACCGCGAGGCGCTCGACGCGTGCGCAGCCGTGCTGCTGGGCACGCACGACTTCACCGCCTTCACGCCGACCGAGACGGAGCACGTGCGCTTCGAGCGCGACGTGCGCTGCGCGGGCTGGCGACCCGACCCCGCGCATCCCGACGTGCTCGCCTTCTGGATCGAGGCGGACGCGTTCATGCGCAACATGAACCGCATCCTCGTCGGCTCGATGCTCGAGGTCGCCGGCGGCCGGCGCTCGGTCGCGGACTTCGCCGCGCTGCTCGATGGCGCACCGCGCGAGCGGGCCGGCAAGACGGCGCCGCCGGAGGGCCTGTATCTCGTCGGGGTCGGCTACGACGGACGGGCGGTCATCGCCGGGGACCCGCCGTCTACCATCCCAGGCCGATGCGCGTCCTGCTGACCAACGACGACGGGATCGAGGCCGAGGGCCTCCAGGTGCTGCGGCGCGCGCTGCTCGACGTGCCGGGGGTCGAGCTGGTGGTCGTCGCGCCCGACGGCAACCGTTCCGCGACGGCGCGCTCGATCACGACGCGGCGGCCGCTGTGGGTCGAGCGGGTCGACTTCGACGACGGCACGCACGGCTTCTCCAGCGACGGCACGCCCGTCGACTGCGTGCGGCTCACGCAGCTCGGCCTGATCGAGGACTTCGCGCCCGAGCTGGTCGTCTCCGGCATCAACCACGGGCTCAACCTCGGCGACGACATCACCTACTCGGGCACCGTCGCGGCGGCCTTCGAGGCGCTGCTGCTGGGGCTGCCGGGGATCGCCGTCTCGCAGCAGTCCCACGCGCGCGAGCTGGACTTCCGCCTCGGCCGGACGTTCGGCTTCGAGGCGGCGGCGGCGTTCACCGCGCGGCTCGTCGCCGAGGTGGAGGAGGTCCCGCTCGCGGCCGGGACGCTGCTCAACGTCAACGTCCCCGGCGACGAGCCGGAGGGGGTCGAGGTCACGCGCCTCGGCAAGCGCATCTACGACGACGTGCTCAAGCTGCAGGACGAGGAGCACCCGAACCGCCGCCTGTTCCGCATCTACGGCGACGCCGTCCAGACGGGCGACGAGGAGGGGACCGACATCGCCGCGATCGCCGTGGGGCGGATCGCAGTCACGCCGGTCCACTTCGACCTCACGCACCGCGCGGGGATCGACGCGCTCGAGCAGCACGACCTCGCGCGGCTGATCGCGCCGGCCGCGCGCGAGGTGGAGTGAGCGGGGCGCGGGGCAGCGGGCCGGCCGCGGCGGCGGATACGGCCGAGCGCGCAGCCGAGCTGCGCAGAGAGCTGGCCTACCACGGCCACCGCTACTACGTCCTCGACGACCCGGTCATCGGCGACGACAGATACGACGCGCTGCTCGACGAGCTGCGCGCGATCGAGGCGGCGCACCCCGAGCTGCTGACGCCCGATTCGCCGACGCAGCGCGTCGGCGGCGAGCCGGTCTCCCACCTGGACAAGGTCAGACACCTGCAGCCGATGCTGTCGCTCGCCAACGCCCGCAGCGACGAGGAGCTGCAGGGCTGGATCGAGCGGATGCGCGGCCACCTGGCGCGCGAAGGGATCGAGGACCCTGTCTTCGAGTACGTCGTGGAGCCGAAGGTCGACGGGCTTGCGATCTCGCTGCTCTACGAGGACGGGCAGCTCGTGCGCGGGGCGACGCGCGGCAACGGCGAGGTCGGCGAGGACGTGACGCACAACTTGCGCACGGTCGGCTCGATCCCGCTGTCGATCGAGGACGCGCCGAGCCGCGTCGAGGTGCGCGGCGAGATCTACATCTCGCTCGCCGACTTCGAGCAGGTCAACCTCAGACGCGCCGAGGCCGGGCTCTCGACCTTCATGAACCCGCGCAATTCGGCCGCGGGGGCGATCCGCCAGCTCGACCCGAGACAGTCGGCCGAGCGGCCGCTGTCGATGTGGGCCTACGGCATCGGCGTGTCCGACGGGCTCGCGCTGACGGGGCACTGGGAGGCGCTCGAATGGCTCAGAGCGCATGGCTTCCGCGTCAATCCCGACATCGAGAAGCTCGGCGACGACGCCGAGGTGATCGAGCGCTGCCGCGAGTGGGAGCGGCGCCGCGGGTCGCTCGCATTCGAGATCGACGGCGCGGTCGTGAAGGTGAGCGACTACGAGCTGCAGCGGCGCCTCGGGGTCGTCGGGCGCGACCCGCGCTGGGCGATCGCGTGGAAGTTCCCGCCGACGACGGCCGTCACGAGACTGCTCGACGTGAAGTGGAGCGTCGGCAAGTTCGGCTCGCTGCACCCGTACGCCGAGCTCGAGCCGGTCCACGTCGGCGGCGTGACCGTCAAGCAGGCGACGCTGCACAACGAGGAGGACCTCGCGCGCAAGGACGTGCGCCCGGGCGACGACGTGATCGTGCTGCGCGCCGGCGACGTGATCCCGCAGGTCGTCTCG
>CAZGJV010000102.1:0-2840 GCA_964525715.1 uncultured Conexibacter sp.
ACGACCTCGCCGTCCACGCGCACGCTCGCGCGCGAGACGCGCTGGACGAGCGCGCGCATGCGACCGCTAGGCCTCGCGCAGCTCCGCCGCCGCCTGCTCCGGCGCGACGATGTTGAGGTGCAGGCCGGTGCCCAGCTCCAGGCCGGCCAGGTGCGTCAGACGCGGCATCACGTCGATCCGCCAGCAGAAGTGGTCCGCGCCGCGCGGCGCGGTGCGCACCCACAGGTTCAAGGGCGGGCTCGCGCCGAGCCTGCGCGCGAGTCGCCCGAGGACGTCGTGCAGCAGCGCGGCACCGGTCGGGCCGTCGTCCTCGAAGCGCTCGCGCGGGCGCCGCGGGGCAATCATCAGCTGGTACGGAAGCCGCGACCCGTACGGCGCGATCGCGACCGCCTCGTCGTCGATCGCGACGATCCGCGTGCGCCGGCGCACCTCCTCCTGCACCAGGTCCGCCAGCAGGTTGCCCCCCATCGTGTGGACCGCGTAGGCGGAGAAGCGCTCGCGCTCGCGCGCGATCGCCGCCGGCACGAAGTCGAGCGCGTAGAGCTGCGCGTGCGTGTGTGGAAGCGACGCGCCCGCCTCGCGCCGCTCGTTGACGAGCACGTGCACGTAGGCGGCGTCGGCGTGCGTGCGCATCCGCTCCCGCCACACGTCCATCGCGATCGCGACCTGGGCGGCCGGCAGGTCCGCCAATGCGGTGACCGACTGCGGCGCGTTGACGATCACCTCGTGTGCGCCGCTTGCCGCCGCGGCGGTGAAGAGGTCCGGCGAGGCGTCCGGCTCGGGCGCCTCGCCGTCCGCGGACAGCGCCGGATAGAGGTTCGGCACGACGCGCACCGTCCAGCCGGGCGAGTCGGCCCCGCCTCCGTCCGGGCGCAGCGCGTAGACCTCGGGCGGCGTCTTGCCCTCGTGCCCCTCTGCGAACGGATCCCCGGCCGGGTCGAGCGGCGGGCCGGCGTCGGCGCTCAGGCCCGCGTTCGGGCGGTTGGCGCGCTCGCCGGCGACGATCGCACGCAGGCCCGTCAGCGGGTCGACGCGCACCTCGCTCAAAGGCGCTTCTCCATCGCGACGTGCTCGATCCCCGCCTCGACGAACACGCGTCCGCGCTCCTCGTAGCCGTCGGCCGCGTACAGCTCGCGCGCGTACGTCTGCGCGTGCAGGACGATCCGCTTCGCGCGTGCGGCGTCCGCCTCGCGGTCCGCCTCGAGCAGCAGCGCCGTCGCGATCCCCGCCCGGCGCGCATCGGGCTCGACCGCCAGGCGGCTGAGCTGCACCGTGCGGTCGACGAGCAGCAGCCGGCAGGTGCCCAGCACGCGCCCGTCGCACACCGCGACGAGGTGGATCGCGTCGCCGTCGCGCCCGTCGATCTCCTCGCGCTTCGGCACGCCCTGCTCGACGCAGAAGACGCGGTGGCGCAGGTCCAGCAGCGCGTCGAGCTCGGCGCGCCCGTCGGCGCGGCGGACCTCCACGCTCACGAGGCCCCCGCGTAGCGCTTCACGTCGGCGACGAGCGCTCTCTCGCTCGCGTACTGGCCCTGATGGACGAACTGCACCTTCCCGTCGCGCCCGTAGAAGACGGTCGTCGGCAGGCCGGCGCGCACGCCGATCGCGTCGGCGATCGCGTAGTGCGTGTCGACATAGCTCGGGTAGGGGATCCAGTGCCCGGCGAGGAACCCGCGCGCATCGCCGGTCGTGTCGGCGACGTTCACGCCGAGGAAGGCGACGCGTCTGCCGAGGCGCACCGCCGTGCGCGAGAAGTACGGCATCTCGAAGCGGCAGGGGCCGCACCACGACGCCCACGCGTTGACGACGACGGGGCGCCCCTTCAGCGCGGCGATGCGCGCGCGATACGCGGAGATGCCGCCGTCGAGCAGCTGCGCGGCCTGGTCGTGAAGGCCCGCCAGCGCGGCCGGCGAGCCGGCCAGCTCGGTGCGCGCCTGCGCCGGAGTGGGGACGCTCACCTGCGCCCCCTGCGATCCGCACCCGCTTGCGAAGACGAGCGTCAGCACGACGAGCGCACATGCGCCGGCTGCGACGAAGGGGGCGCGCATGGGCCGAAGCTTGGCACATCGCGCGATTCCCCCGTCCTATCTGATTGAATGTGGCTATCCTCCTGTGTTGGACGGGGAAACGCTGGTGAGAGTTCTCCCCGTGCCCGGCACCCGCCGGACCTCCTGAGCCGCTCAGCAGTTGCACCGCGGCTCCCTCATCGCAGAGGCCACGTCCATTCACAGGGAACCCCTGCAAGCCGTCCATGGCTGACCCAACGCCCCTTCCCGATGCCGGCGCGCTGAGACGCGCGGAGCGCTTCACACGTGAGCGATTCGTTCACGAGGGAGAGCTGCCCGAAGACGCGCTCGCGCTCGGCAGCGCCCGCCGCCGCGCGCTCGACGCGGCGCTCGCCGAGCTCGACGCCGGCCTGAAGGCGCCGTCGGTCGCCTGGCGGCGCGAGTACTCGCTGCTGCTCGGCCTCGAGCGCGTGCTGTCGGAGGACGAGCCGCGCCTCGCCGACGGAACGCTGCTCAACCCCCACCAGGTCGACGCGCTGTCGGGCACGCTGACCGCGCTGATGGCGGAGGTGCAGAGCCGCTCCGCGAACGGGAACGGCCGCGCCGCCGCTGCGCCGGTGGAGGAGGAGCCGGTCGAGCTGGCATCCGTCGCGATCCCCGGCGAGGAAGAGCTCGAGCTGGAGCTCGACGAGGAGGACGAGGAGCCCGACGAGGAGCCGCAGGACTGGGAAGAGGAGAGCGAGGACGACGAGGACGTCCAGCTCGCCGAGCAGCCCGAGGATCCCAACGCCGCCAAGCGCTTCTGGTTCGAGCACGCGACCGGCGCCGGCAAGAC
>CAZGJV010000103.1:0-2779 GCA_964525715.1 uncultured Conexibacter sp.
TTAGACGATCCCGCAAGGAATCGGCGTTCAGGATAGAGGCTCGCCGCGGCGGGTGTTTCGACGCCGCTGGTCGTGGCAGGATCCTTGCAATGGAGCAGCGACTGAGCCTCGTCACACTCGGCGTCGCCGACCTCGCCCGCGCTCGCGCCTTCTACGAGGCGATCGGCTGGAGCGGCACGTCGCCGGACGACGACGTCATGTTCTTCCAGTGCCCCGGGATGATCGTCGCGCTGTGGTCGCGCGCGAAGCTGGCGGCTGACAGCGGGATCGCACACGACCCGGGCGGCTGGGGCGGCGTGACGCTCGCCCACAACGTCGACTCGCCGGCCGAGGTGGACGCGGCGATCGCGCAGGCCGAAGCAGCCGGCGCGCGGATCCCGCGCCACGGCGCCGAGACCTTCTGGGGCGGCTACTCCGGCGTCTTCGTCGACCCCGACGGCCACCCGTGGGAGGTCGCACACAACCCCCACTGGACGATTCACGCGGACGGCTCGGTCAGCTTCTAGCCGAGGGCCATCCCGGCGCCATCTCGAACTGCTCGTCCTCACCCAGGGCGAGCACGAGCGGGTCGCCGGCGCGCGCGGCGATCGTCAGCGGCAGCAACGGGTCGGTCGTCGCGAACTGCACCGATACGACGCTGTGGCCCGGGAACGCCTCGGCCAGCTCGCGGACCGCACGCGCGTGGTGCTCGACGCCGCCGAGCGGTGCGGTGATCTCGGCGCGCACGGCGTCGACCTCGAACGGCGGCAGCTCGCGCACCTCTGGCAGCGGCAAAGGCTCAGCCGCGAGCCGGTCGGCATCGAGCTGCACGACCTCCTCCCCCTCCGCCAGCAGCACCGGCCCGACGGCCGGACACTCGGCGACGAGCGGCGGCACCTCCGCCCCCTGGTCGAGCAGCAGCGTCGCCTCCAACGCGCCCGCTGCTTGCACGAACGTGCGCAGCGTCACGGCGATCTGCGCGACCTGCTCGCGCGCTTCGTCAGCCGGCGGTGGCGTCACGGACTCAGAACGCCGCGAGGTCGCTGCCGAGGTCGCCGAGCGCGTCGGCGCGATCGCCCAGCTCGGCCCGGCGCGCGATCAGCCGCCGTGCGTGCTCGAGGTCGTCCGAGCGTCCGACCGACAGCGCCCCCTCGACGCGCCCGTCCGCCAGGTACCAGACGCTGAAGGCGCCCTCTTCCAGCGAGCCGCGCACGATCTCGCGGTCCCACGATGCCGCCGGACCGACGTACTCCAGCGACGCCCAGTCGGCGAGGTCGGAGAAGAAGTACGGCACGACGTCGTGCTCGACCTCCTGGCCGAGCATGTTCGAGGCGACGGTCTTGCCGTGGTTGAAGGCGACGTCCCAGTGCTCGACGCGGATGCGGCGGCCGTTGGGCCGCGAGTCATAGGAACAGACGTCGCCGGCCGCCCACACGCCCGGCGCGCTGGTGCGCAGCTGCGCGTCGCACAGGATCCCGCCGCGCTCCTCGTCGAGCGTCAGCCCCGCGGCTCTCGCGAGCATCGTGTCCGGCATCACGCCGGCGCCGATCACGACGCAGTCGGCCTCCAAGCGCTTGCCGCCCGCCGTGACGACGTGCGTCACGCGGCCGTCGGTCCCCTCGAAGCGCTCGAGCGCGTCCTCGCCGTGGACGACGACGCCATGCTCCTCCAGGCGGCCCTGGAACCAGCGGCCAGCGACAGAGCCGAAGCCGCGCTCGAGCGTGATCGCCTCCTGCATCACGATCTGGCACGACGCATGGTCGGCAGCGGTCAGCGAAGCCGCGACCTCGCAGCCGATGTAGGAGCCGCCGATCAGCACGACCTTCTTGCCGTCCGCGTCGGCGCGGATCGCGTCGGCGTTGCCCAAAGCGCGCAGGTAGTGGATCCCCTCCAGCTCGGCGCCCTCGACGTTGAGCCGTCGCACGTTCGCGCCCGTCGCGAGCAGCGCGCTGTCGTAGGAGACGACCTCCTTGGACGACAGCGTCGCCTCTCTCGCCGCCGTGTCGAGCTTCATCACGCTCGTGCGCGTGCGCAGGTCGATCCGCTGCTCCTCCCACCACTCGTTGGGGCGGAAGTACGTGTCGTCGCGCGACTCGTGGCCCTGCAGGTACCCCTTCGAGCAGGGCGGGCGGTTGTAGGGCGGCTCGGGCTCGCGCCCGGCGAGCAGGATCTCCCCCTCCGCGCCCGACTCGCGCAGCCAGCGCGCGCAGTTCGCGCTCGCGAGGCCGCCGCCGATCAGCAGGTGGGCGACGTGACGATCCGCCATGAGGGACGTCTTACCCGGCGCTCGCGCCGTTACGCGTGAACTGCGGCGTGATCGCCGACTCGAGCCCCGGGTCGAGGATCAGCAGCACCTCGTCGCCCGCCTCGATGATCGTGTCGGACTTCGGCACGAAGCCGGAGCCGCCGCGCAGCACCGAGATGATCAGGCTGCCCTCGGGCAGCGGGACCTCGTCGACGCGCTTGCCGGCGGCGGGCGCGCCGGCCACGACCTCCAGCTCGATGATCTCCAGCCGCTCGCCCTCGAGCGCGAGCAGCTGCACGAGCCCGTACTGCGGCACCTCGTGCTCGATCAGGCGCAGGATCAGGTCGGTCGCGGAGACCGCCGGGCGAATCCCCAGCAGCTTGAAGTGCTGCAGGTTGCGCGGGTTGTTGACGCGCGCGACGATCCGCTGGCACAGGTATTTCTCCTTGGCCATCTGGCAGATCAGCATGTTGTCCTCGTCGTCGCCGGTGACGGCGATCACGAGGTCGGCGCGCTGGATGCCGGCGCGCTCGAGCACCCACAGCTCGGTCGCGT
>CAZGJV010000104.1:0-2773 GCA_964525715.1 uncultured Conexibacter sp.
GTCGGTCTCGCCGTCGATCGCCGAGCACGATCCGCCATCGAGATCGCAGCGCTCCCACTGGCGCGTGATGGTCGGGTCCGGATCGCCGCCCCAGGTGCCGTCGGTCGCGGTCAGCGTCTCACCGACCGCGGCGTTGCCCGCGATCGTCGGCAGGCTCGTCGACGTCGGCGGGATCGCCGCGTAGCTCGGCGCGGGCGCGAAGGCGGCCTGGAACGCGAGCAGCGCGACGAGCGCGCCAAGCAACGCGGCCACCGACCGGCGAACCAGCCAGACGGCGCACGAGCGCAGCAGCGGCCGGGTGGAGAGGGATTGGATGATCTGCATGGTGTCCTCCGTGACAGGGCGAGTTGACGTGGGGGCGGTCAGGGCGCCAGCAGGACCGTGCAAGGACGGCTGGCGCCCGCGAACGGTTGGCTGGCGTTGCGTGCGACGACGGCGCGCAGCGACTCGTGGCTGGTGGTCGTGCTGAAGCGGTAGGCGGCCGTGAACCGGCCGTCGCGGCCCGTGCGCACCGTCCTGAGCCGCTTCCAGGCCGAGCCGGGGTGGCGTGCCTGAAGCGTCACGAGCACGCCGCGCAACGGCTGGCCGTTGGGGGCGAGTACCTGGCCGGAGATGACCACGGGACGGGTCCGCGTCGCGCGCACGAGGCGTGCTCCCGGGTCGCCGGGCCGGTTGTGCACCGCGAGCGCGACGCGGACACGCGCGCCCGCTGCAGTGCCGGCGCTCGGGACGTGGCCGGCGACCGGGACGCTCGGCCCGACGGCCGTCGTGACGATCGACGCGCTCGAGCTGGCGCCGGCCGGCGCGGGCGCCACGGTCTGGCCCTGCGCGTCGACGATCACGTCGCTCGCAGCGCTGAGCGCGTCCTGGGAGCCGCTGACGTTGCTCGCCGTCACCCGCACCCGCACGCGGCCGTAGGCATCCGCGGCAGTCGGCGTGTACGTCGTGCCCGTCGCGCCCGCGATCGCCACGCAGGAGCCGCTGTCGCCCGACGTCGGGCACCGCATCCACTCGTAGACGAGCATGGTGGCCTGCGGCCACCAGTCGCCGGGGCTCGCGCGCAGCCGCACACCCACTCTGGCGGTCCCCGAGATCTCGGGGACGGCAGCGCTCTCGGGCGCGTTGTGGGTCACGACGCTGGCGTCAAAGACGGTCGTGGTGTTGCCGCTCGCGTCCTCGACGTCGACTCTGACGCGGTGGCTGCCGTCAACCAGCGACGCGGTCGCCAGCGTCGTCGACGCGCTCGCGTGCAGCGCGCACGGCACCGCCCACTCGAAGTCGCGCTCGCCGGAGACCGGGCCGCACCTGCCGCCGTTGAGGTCGATGACGTGATCGTCAAACGGCGTGCCGTCGACCGTCGCGTGCAGCCGGTCCAGGCCCGTGCCAGCGTCGGCAAGCTGCACCTCGAGGTCCGCATTCCCCTGCAGCACGTCGCCCGACGTCAGTGGACCCGTCACCGCGGAGAACGTCGGCGCCTGCGAGTCCTGCAGCGAGACCACGGCGTACGTGACCGTGAGCCAGCCGTAGGAGCCCCCGTCACAGCCGCCGTCGGCGGTGCACGCCCGCAGGTCGAGCATCACGCCCGGCTGGCCGCCGAGGCCATCCCAGGTCGCCTCCTGCCCGACGTAGCCTGAGCAGCCCAGCAGCGCCGCGCAGGACTCGATCGTGCGGGAATCCCAGACCGCGTCGGTCCCGCGAAACGACGTGTAGTCCGCAGAGCCGGCGACCGCAACGGTGCGCAGATACCGCAACCCCGTGACCGCCGTGTTCGGCGGCGCGGTGAACGTCCACGCCCCGAACGCGTCGCGCGGATGCGGCTGCGGCGCTGCAGCGATCCCGAACGAGCCGACCCACCAGCCGGCGCAGCTGCTCGCCGAGGTCACGCCGCCAGTGACCTGCGAGGACCACCCATCCAGCGGCGCGACCTCGCCGCTGGGCCCGTGGCAGGACCACACGTTGATCGTCCCGGCGTGCGCCTGGGAAGTGCCCACCGCAGCAAGCGCTACCGCGACCACGAACGCCAGCAGCACGCCGCGACGCGGCCTGCTGCGCGCGGCGCGCTCACTGCACGTGCCACATACGCGGCGCGGCGAGCGCTCGGGCGTCCGGCCCGCCGCCGCGGGCGGGGTGGGCTGGTCCGGCTCGCGCAGCTGGGCAGCGTCGAGCGGGTGAGCGAGGTGGATGGTCCTGGGCTGGATCATCGGCATCGGCGGGCCTTTCGTGCGGGGGAACGTGGCGGGGGCGTCGGGATGCGCGACCGACGCCCCCGCCGGGGGGAAGGCACGCGACCCCTAGGGGGCGGGCCGGGGCTTGCTGTCCGGGGCGCGCTGCTGGCCGGCGCCGGTGTCGCCGATCTCGTCGGCCGGGGCGATCAGCCGCGGCGTCTGGCCGGCTGCCTCCGCGGCAGCGCGCGTCGTGCATGCGCCCGGGTGGTAGGAGCAGATGAAGCTGGTCGGCGCGACCAGCGTCATCACGCCCACGATGCCCAGCAGCGGGATGGCGATCGTGCAGGTCCAGTTCACCATCCGTCGCACGACGTGCCGCATTGCCAGCAGAAGCGCGAGTCCGCGATGCTGGGCTCGCGGCTCGATGACGATGTCGAAGGTGGGTTCCATGGGTTCCTTTCGGTTCGGGCGCGACGCCCGAGCCGATGTCGGGCGTCGCGCCGGTTTTTGAAGACGGCGGCCGGCGGCTCGGCCGCCGCCGGCCCGGGGGCGTTAGGGCGTCACGAGCACCTCGGAGGGCCGGGAGGTGCCGCCCTCGAACGGGTAGT
>CAZGJV010000105.1:0-2761 GCA_964525715.1 uncultured Conexibacter sp.
GGACTGATCGTCCGCGACGACCAGACGGACCTGTGGATCTCGCTGGCGGTGGCGAACGGCTACGTGCCGACGGGCGATGCGCTGCTCGAGCCCGAGACGCACGACATGCTCGCCTTCCTGGCCGGCGACGCGGAGACGCGCGAGGCGGCGGCGGCCGCGGTCGACGCCGCGCGGCGGGATCCGGCTGCCAGAGCCGACCCGGCAGCCGCAGGGCTCCCGTTCCGCCCGCGCTCGCTGCGGGCGTTCATGCTGTTCGAGTCGCACGCCGTGCAGTCGGCGCGGATGCTCGTGAAGCACTTCTTCCCGGCGCCGGTCGTTCGCACGATGGAGACGTACGAGCGCGTGGCGCGCCGCACCTTCCCGCCGCTGAGGCCGAAGCAGGCGTTCTACGAGCGGCCCGAGATGTATGTCGCCAACCACACGGCGACGCTCGCCGACGGCGAGCCTATGTGGTGGCCGCGCCACACGAGAGCTTTGGACTTCGAGCTGGAGCTGGCGTTCGTGCTCGCGCGGCCGCTCGCCGACGCGACGCCGGAGGAGGCCGCCGCGGCGATCGGCGGCTGGCTCGTGATGAACGACTGGAGCGCGCGCGACGTGCAGGCGGCTGACGCGCGCCGTTCGATCTTCGGCCCGGTCGTGAAGGCCAAGACGTTCGCCAACTCGCTCGGCTGCGACGTGCTCACCGCCGACGCCGTGCCCGACTGGCAGCGGATGCGCGGGCGCGTGCGGGTGGACGGCGAGCTGTGGTGCGAGGGCACGACGGCCGGCGCGCAGCACGGCGTCGGCGAGATGCTGGCGTTCGCGTCCGCCGGCGAGCGGCTCGCCGCCGGCGACGTCTTCTCGACCGGAACGATGCCCGGCTGCTGCGGGCTGGAGCTGGAGCGTTGGCTGAGACCGGGGCAGACGGTCGAGCTGGAGATCGACGGGATCGGGCGCGTGAGCAACCGGATCGACCCGGACGCGGGGCCGAGGTCGCTGCCGTGAGAGCCAAGCCCTTCAGCCTGCTCGCGGCGCTCGGCACGGCCGCGCACCACGGCTTCGAGACGCGGGCCGGCGTGGGGCTCGTGTTCGAGCCGTTCCTGGGCCGGCGGCGCACGGCCGCGATGTGGCTCGTCGCGCTGCCGTTCTGGATGTGGCGCGCGGCGCGACCCGCGCCGCGCGACGAGCCGCTGCTGGCGCTCCAGGCCGGCGTCGCGATCGCGGGCTCGGCGGTGCACTTCGTCAACTGGCCGTGGTCGCTGCGCGGCGGGGTGCTGCCGTGGCTCGACGAGGCCGAGGGCCTGCCGCCCTCGAAGCTGCCCGCCTACAACACGATCCTGTGGCTGTGGATGGTCGGCGGCGTCGGCAGCGCGCTGCTGGAGACGAAGCCGTCGGACCGCAAGTGGGTAGCGGTGGGGATCGCGACGGCGCCGGGACTGCTGGCCTCGGCGCGCCACCACTTCAGATGGGCGCGCGAGCAGGCGGAGCGCGAGCCGGAGCGCTGGAGCCCGGCGCTGCGGTCATGAGCCGCTGGCCCGAGGGCGCTCGCGCGGCGGTCTCGCTGACGTTCGACAACCTCGGCGAGGCGGCAGAGGTCGAGCTGGGGTTGCGGGGGGCGGAGGAGCCGCGCGGGGGCCACTGGTCGGTGGTGTCGGCGCTGCCGGTGGTGCTGGAGGAGCTGGCGGGCGCCGGCTTGTCCGCGACCTTCTTCGTCGAGGGCGTCAACGCCGGGATCTATCCGGACGCGCTGCGCTCGATTGCCGACGCGGGCCACGAGGTCGCCTTCCACGCGTGGTGCCACGAGGACTGGGGTGCCCTGGCGGCCGACGCGGAGGCGGAGGCGGACAACCTCGACCGCGGGCTGGCCGCGCTGCGCGGGATCGGCCTGGAGGTCGTCGGCTTCCGGCCGCCCGGCGGGCTGATCGGGCCGGACACCACGGCGCTGCTCGCCGCACGCGGCCTGCGCCACTGCTCGCCCGCCGGCAGCGCGCCGGGACTGGACGGCGGCGTCGCGGTGCTGCCGTTCACGTGGCCGGCGGTCGACGTATTCCACGTGCTGCCGCAGTTCGCGGCGCTGCGGGCACACGTCAGCGGGTCGGAGGAGGCCGGCGGGCCGGACGCGGTGCGCGAGGCGCTGCTGGCGGCGGTCGATCAGGCGGTCGCGGCCGGCGGCCACGCCGTGCTCGTGCTGCACACGTGGATGGCCGAGGGCGTGCGCGACGCGCTGCACGACGTGCTCGCCCGCTGCGCGGTGGGCGCCACGTCCGGCGAGCTGTGGGTCGCACGCTGCGACGCGGTCGCCGGCTGGGTCGCCGGCCATCCGGCGGACTTCGCGACCGGGCCGCTGCTGGACCGCACGTCGTGGACCGACCCGGCGTAGAGCGGCCGGCCGAATCCCTCAGCCGAGCGGCTGCGCCAGCTCGACGATGACCCCCGCCGGGCCGCGGACGTAGCAGAGCCGATAGATGTCCTTGTAGCGCTCGATCTCGCCGACGAGCTCCCCGCCGTGGGCGCGCAGGCCGGCGACGACGGCGTCGATGTCGTCGACTCTGAATGCGACATGGCGGATGCCCACGGCGTTCGACGGCGCCTGCCGGTCGCCGCCCGGGCCTGACGGAGCATGGAACTTCGCCAGCTCGATCCGACCGTGGCCGTCCGGCGTCTCCAGCATCGCGATCTCCGCCCGGACGCCCTCGAGCCCCACCACGCGGTCCACCCAACCGCCCTCGACCTGCGCCTCGCCCTGCAGCTCGAGCCCGAGCTCGACGAAGAACGCCGTCGC
>CAZGJV010000106.1:0-2708 GCA_964525715.1 uncultured Conexibacter sp.
CACGCCGGCGCGCAGGCCAACACGGCCGTCTACCACGCGCTGCTGCAGCCGGGCGACACGATCATGGGGCTCGAGCTGGCGCACGGCGGCCACCTCTCGCACGGGATGAGAATCAACGTCTCGGGCCGCCTGTACGAGATCGCGCCCTACGAGGTCGCCCGTGACACCTCGCTGATCGACATGGACGAGGTCGCCCGCATCGCGCGCGAGCGCAAGCCGAAGCTGCTGCTCGCCGGCTGGTCCGCCTATCCGCGCCAGCTCGACTTCGCGCGCTTCCGCGAGATCGCCGACGAGGTCGGCGCGCTGCTGATGGTCGACATGGCGCACTTCGCCGGGCTCGTGGCGGCGGGCCTGCACCCGTCGCCGGTCCCGTACGCCGACGTCGTGACCTCCACGACGCACAAGACGATCGGCGGCGGCCGCGGCGGGCTGATCCTCTGCAGAGCAGAGCACCAGAGAAAGATCGACTCGGCGATCTTCCCCGGCCAGCAGGGCGGGCCGCTCGAGCACGTGATCGCCGGCAAGGCGGTCGCGTTCAAGATCGCGATGAGCGACGCCTTCAAGGAGCGCCAGCAGCGTACGCTCGCCGGCGCGCAGGCGCTCGCCACAGAGGTGCTGCAGGCGGGCAGCGGCGTCAGCGTCCTCACCGGCGGCACCGACGTGCACCTGATCCTCGTGGACCTGCGCGAGTCCGAGCTGGACGGCCAGCAGGGCGAGGACCGTCTGCACGAGATCGGCATCACGGTCAACCGCAACGCCGTCCCGTTCGACCCGCGCCCGCCGATGGTCTCCAGCGGGCTGCGGATCGGCACGCCGGCGCTCGCGACCCGCGGCGTGCAGGTCGAGGACTTCACGGAGATCGGCCGCGTCGTCGCCGCCACGCTCCAGCCCGGCTTCGAGGATCGGCGCGACGAGCTGGCCGAGCGCGTGCGCACGATTGCCGAGCGCTACCCCTTGTATCCGGAGCTGTCAGCCGCCATCGCGTAGCGCCCGGGCGCCAGCCGCGCCTGCTGGCATCCTTCGTCAGGACGTATGAGCGAGCTCGACGCCCTCTACGCCTTCCCCGTCGCGCTTGTCGTGGCGGCGCTGCTGACGCCGCTCGTCGCGCGCTTCGCGGTGCGCGTCGGGGCGGTGGACGAGCCGCGCGAGCGCGGGCTGGCGGCGCGCAGCACGCCGTTGCTGGGCGGCCTGGCGATCCTCGCCGGTGTGCTCGTCGCGGCGCTGATCTGGCTGCCGGTCGATCGCGAGACGACGGGGATCCTGCTCGGCGCGGTGACGATCGCGCTCGTCGGGGCGATCGACGACGTGTTCGAGCTGTCGCCCGCGGTCAAGCTGCTGGGCCAGATCGCCGCTGCGCTGATCCCGGTGCTGGCGGGCGTGCGCGTGGAGCACATCACGCTGCCATTCCTCGGCGCGCTCAACTTCGGCTCCGGGCTGGGCGGCGCGCTGACGGTGGTCGGGCTCGTCGGCTTGATGAACGTCGTGAACTTCTCCGACGGCGTCGACGGCCTCGCCGCCGGCGTCTGCGCGATCAGCGCGGTCGCCTTCTCGATCATCGCGTTCGACCTCGGGCGCAACGCGGCCGGCGTGCTGGCGGCGATCGTCGCCGGCGCGGCCGTCGGCTTCCTGCTGCACAACTTCCATCCGGCCTCCGTCTTCATGGGGGACTGCGGCGCGCTGCTGCTCGGCTATCTGCTCGGCTGCGCGGCGATCCAGGGCACGCTCAAGACGAACGCGCTGATCGCGCTCGTCGGCCCGCTCGCGATCCTCGCAGTGCCGTTCCTCGACACGAGCTTCGTGATCGCGCGGCGGCTCAAGTACAGACGCGCGCCATGGTCGGCCGATGCCCACCACTTCCATCACCGCATGGCGCGCATCGGCTTCAGCCAGCGGCGCACGGTCATGTACCTGTACGCGTGGACGTTCATGCTCGCCGGCCTCGCGGTCGCGATGCGCTTCGTCCCGTACTCCGACCACCACGGCCACTACAAGCTCGGCTGGTCGCTCGTGATGGCGGCGCTGGCGCTGTTCGTGCTGGCGGCGAGCGTCTACCTCGTCGTCGTGCTGGAGATCCTCAAGCTCAAGCGCCTGCGCGGCTGGCAGCTGCGCCACGCCGACCCGGACACGACCGAGCACGAGGTCGTGCAGCAGGTGGAGCGGGAGCTGGAGACCGGCGAGTTCCCGGCGCTCGCGCCGGTGGAGCCACCGCCGCCCGGCTCTCAGCGCGAGCGGCCGTAGATCGCGCCGAGCCAGATCGCGAGCAGGCCGTCGATCAGCCCTTCGTCGGCGAGCTCGCCGCTCTGCATGAGGTGCTCGTAGGCGGCGCGCTCGGTCATCCAGCAGAGCCCGAAGGCGACCGCCTGCGCCGGCAGCGCGCGATCGATCGCGCCGGCCGCCTGCTCGCGCTCGATGCGGGTGCGCGTCGCGTCGACGAAGCGCCCCACGAGCTGGCGCCAGAAGCTTGCGACCTCGTCGTCGTAGGCGGCGGCCTCGATCACCGCCGGCAGCAGCGCGGCGTGGCGCCGGTAGATGCCGACGACCTGCGCGAGCGCCTTCGCCAGCTCGTCGGCGGCGCCGGCGCCGGTGTCGTCCCACCACTGCTCCGCCCCGCGGTACAGCTCCTCCGCGACGCCGCCGGTGAGTTGCAGCAGCAGGTCGCGCTTGTCGCGGAAGTAGAAGTAGAAGGCGGACCGCGAGAGGCCGGCGCG
>CAZGJV010000107.1:0-2677 GCA_964525715.1 uncultured Conexibacter sp.
GCGGCGCGGTCGCGGACGCTGTTCCGCGCGGCGGCCGAGCGCTATCGCGCGTCGTGGGAGGCAGCGGGGCCGCGGGCGTACGGGCGGCTGATCGGCCTGCTGAAGTCCTCGATCCTGTGGGGTGAGGGTGGGCACGCCGCGGGCTATGTGCGGACCCAACTCCGAGACGCGTGCGACTCCCCGCCCGCCTGCTACGCACTGGCCCTCGCCACGCTCGCGCAGGGCGACGACGAGGCGGCGCTGCCGGCGATCGAAGGGATGCGTGCGGGCGAAGACGAGGCGTTCGCGCGCACGGCGGACGCGCTCCACGCGCTCGCGAGCGGCGACCGCGACGCCTACGCGGCGGCGGTCGAGGCGATCGTGGCCGACTTCGCCGCGCGCGAGGTCCATCTCACCGGCGTCGCGTTCGCCGACACGGCCGTGATGCTGGAGCGGCTCGCGACGCCGCGCGGGATGGCGGTGCGGCCGGCGTCGGTCGTGATGCCGGTGCTGGGCTGACACGCGGGCCAGTAGGCTCTCGCGACGATGGACCGCACCGATCTTGCGTTCGCCGGAATCGCCGCGCAGGCCGAGCTGGTGCGCGCCGGCGAGGTGTCGCCGCGCCAGCTGGTCGAGCTGTACCTGGAGCGGATCGAGCGGATCGACCCGCAGCTCAACGCGGTCCGCGTCGTGCTCGCCGAGCGTGCGCTCGCCGAGGCCGATCAGGCGGCGGCACGTCTCAGAGGCGGCGACGAGCGGCCGCTGCTCGGCGTCCCCGTACTGATCAAGGACGACACCGACGTGGCCGGCGAGGTGACGTGCAAGGGCAGCGGCGCCGAGGACCGCCCGGCCGGCGACGACGCCGAGGTCGTCGAGCGGCTGCGGGCCGCCGGCGCGATCGTGATCGGCAAGACGCACGTGCCGGAGCTGATGCAGTGGCCGTTCAGCGAGTCGGCCACGTGGGGCGTGACGCGCAACCCGTGGGACACGAATCGCTCGCCGGGCGGCTCCAGCGGCGGCTCCGCCGCGGCCGTCGCCGCCGGGCTCGCGGGCGCCGCGCTCGCCACCGACGGCGCCGGCTCGATTCGCATCCCCGCCTCCTGCTGCGCGCTCTTCGGCCTCAAGCCGCAGCGCGACCGCATCCCGACCGCGCCGTACGCCGACGGCTGGCAGGGCCTCACGACGATCGGATGCGTGACGCGCTCGGTGCGCGACACGGCGCTGTGGTGGGACGTCGTCGCCGACCGGCTCGACGGCGATCCCGAGGGATCGTTCGCCGACGCCGCAGCGCGCGGGGCGGGCGGGGGGCTCACCCCACTGCGGATCGCCTGCTCGACGAGCAACCCGCTGTTCGCGCCGCTCGGCAGGGAGCAGCGCGCCGCCTACGAGGAGACGATCGCGCTGCTGCGCACGCTCGGCCACACGGTCGAGCAGGTGAAGGTGCCCTACGCGGACATCCTCAGCGAGATCGTCCCGCGCTACCTGCGCGGCGTCGCCGACGACGCCGCCACGCTCGCGCACCCGCGGCGGCTCGAGCGCCGCACGCGCGCGATGGCGCGGATGGGGCGGACCCTGCCCGCCGCGGTCGTCGCCCGCGCGCGCGAGCACGAGGCCGCGACGGCGCAGCGACTCGGCCGCGTCTTCGCCGACCACGACGTGCTGCTGACGCCGGGCACCGCGCAGCTCCCGCTGCCGGTCGGCAGATACGAGGGCCGTGGCGCGCTGTGGACGTTCAACGGCGTCGCGCGCTACACGCCCTACACGCCCGCGTGGAACGTGACCGGCCAGCCGGCCGCGTCGGTCCCGGCCGGCTTCACGCCCGACGGCGTCCCGCTGGCGGTGCAGCTCGTCGGGCGCTCGCACGACGAGGCGACGCTGCTGTCGCTCTCCGCGCAGCTCGAGGCGGCGCGGCCGTGGGCGGACCGGCGCCCGCCGCTCGCCGCGTGAGCGCCGCGCTCGAAGCGGAGCTGCTCGACGTCGCGCGGGCCGCGGCGCGCGCCGCCGCGGCCGAGCTGCTCGCGCGCTACGACGGTCCGCCGGAGGGCGTCGACACGAAGACGTCCGCGACCGACCCGGTCAGCGACGCCGACCGCGCCGCCGAGCGCGCGATCCGCGCGCTGCTGGCGCAGCGCCGCCCGCACGACGCGATCCTCGGCGAGGAGGGCGGCGAGACGGGCGTGGCGGGCGACGGCGACGGCGTGCGCTGGGTCGTCGACCCGCTCGACGGGACCGTCGACTACCTCTACGGCCACCCGCAGTGGTCGGTCAGCGTCGCGGCGGAGGACGCGCACGGGACTGCCTTGGCGGGCGTCGTGCTCGACCCGCTGCGCGACGAGGAGACGGCCGCGACGCGCTCGGGCCCGCTGCTGCGCGACGGCGCGCCGGTCGAGCTCGCGCCCCGCGCGCAGGCGCTCGGCGTCGCGCTCGTCGCGACCGGCTTCGGCTACGACGCGGCCGTGCGGGCGTGGCAGGCGGAGGTGCTCCAGCGCGTGCTCCCGCGCGTGCGCGACGTGCGCCGCGCCGGCAGCGCCGCGCTCGACCTCGCATGGACGGCGCTCGGCCGCTGCGACGCCTACTGGGAGCGCGGCGTGAAGGCGTGGGACGTCGCCGCCGGCGCGCTGCTGTGCGCGCGCGCCGGGCTGGAGCTGCACGAGCTGCCGCCGGCCGACGGCATGCCCGCCGGCCTGCTCGCCGCGCC
>CAZGJV010000108.1:0-2616 GCA_964525715.1 uncultured Conexibacter sp.
ATGCTGAGCGCCGTCGAGCGCGCGGTCGAGGACATCGCCAAGCACCGCAACGAGCGCATCGACCTCTCGCGCATCCCCTACGACGACCCGCCGACCTACGACGCGATCCAGCGAGCCGAGACGGTCGGCGTCTTCCAGATCGAGAGCCGCGCGCAGATGGCCTCGCTGCTGCGCACTAGGCCGAGAACGCTGCAGGACATCACGATCCAGGTCGCGATCGTGCGGCCCGGCCCGATCCAGGGCGGCGCCGTGAACCCCTACATCGAACGGCTCCAGCGGCTGCGCATCGACCCCGACTTCGAGGTCCCCTACGAGCACCCTTCGCTGGTCGAGCCGCTCAGAGAGACGCTCGGCACGATCATCTTCCAGGACCAGGTGATCGAGGTCGCGATGGCGTTCGCCGGCTTCAGCGCGGGGGAGGCGGAGGGGCTGCGCCGCGCGATGAGCCGCAAGCGCTCGGCGACGGCGATCGAGGCGCACCACGCCAACTTCGTCGCGGGCGCGATCGCGACGCACGGGGTGGAGCCCGAGCTGGCCGAGCGGATCTTCGAGAAGGTGCGCGGCTTCTCCGGCTTCGGCTTCCCGAAGGCGCACGGCGCCGCCTTCGGGCTGCTCGCCTACCAGTCGACGTGGCTGCGCGTCCACTACCCGCCCGAGTTTCTGTGCGCGCTGCTGAACGAGCAGCCGATGGGCTTCTACCCGCCCGACGCGCTCGTGCACGAGGCCCAGCGGCGCGGGCTGACGATCCTGCCGCCGGACGTCAACGCGAGCGAGGTCGAGTGCACGGTGGAGGCGGTGGAGCCGACCGCCGTCGTGCGGATCGGCCTCGGCTACGTGCGTGGGGTCCAGCAGGCGGACGCCGAGGCGCTCGTCGAGGCGCGCCGCGCCGGCGGGCCGTTCCGGGAGTTGGGAGAGCTGGCCGCGCGCGCCGGCGCGGGCCGTCCGGCACTCGAGCTGCTCGCCTGGGCGGGGGCGTGCGACCGGCTCGCCGGAGGAGACCGCCGCGTCGCGCTGTGGCGGCTCGGGGTCGCGACGCCGGGGCGTCGCGTGCCGCAGGGGACCCAGCTCGCGCTCGGGCTCGAGCTGCCGGACGCGCCGAGACTGACCAAGCTCGGCTCCTGGGGCGAGCTGCTCGCCGACTACGACACGACCGGCCTCACCGCGCGCTCGCACCCGCTCGCCCAGCTGCGCCGCACGCTCCCGGTCAGCGTCGCCGCGAGCCGCGACCTGCCGCGGATCGACCACGGGACGCGCGTGCAGGTGGCCGGGATGGTCGTCGCGCGCCAGCGCCCCGGCACCGCGAGCGGCGTCGTCTTCATGCTGCTGGAGGACGAGCACGGCACGATCAACCTGATCGTGCCGCCGAAGCTCTACGAGCGCAGCCGCCTGACCGTCCGCAGCGAGCCGCTCGTGCTCGCGGCCGGCCGGCTGGAGCGCCATCCGGCCGCTGGCGGCGGCATCAACGTGCTGGTCGAGCGGATCGACCCGCTCGCCGCGCCGGACCGGACGCTTGCGGAGGTTCAGGAGATCGCGCCGGTCGACGACTTCCGCGCCGTCGCCCCAGCCGTCATGAGCTTCGCGCAGGGCCGGCGGCGATAAGAACCGGTTCCCCCTTCCATTCCGTGGTCCGCTCAGGGTAGGGTCCGCATCGGCCATGCTCGCCACCGCCGCATTTCTCGCGTTCTGGGTCGTCGTCGGGCTCGTGCTGTTCTTCATCGCCCTGCGCGGCGGTCCGCGCGGCGCGCGCGCGACCTTGCAGTCGCAGAGCCGCCGCAGCCGCCGCACCGCCGCCGTCGTGTTCGCGGTCTTCTTCGTGGCGGTCGGCGTGGCGGTGCCCACGCTGATCCTCCTCGGCGACCACCAGAGCGCCAGCGCGCACGTGGACGGCGCGACGGTCAGGCTGACGGCGCAGGAGCAGGACGGCCGCCGGATCTTCGGCCAGCGCTGCGCGAGCTGCCACACGCTCGCGGCCTCGCACGCCGTCGGCAAGGTCGGCCCGAACCTCGACCAGCTCAGACCGCCGGCGGCGCTGATCGAGGACGCCGTCACGAACGGCCGCCAGCGCGGCAACGGCACGATGCCCGCCGGGATCGTGGAGAACGGCGACGTGACCGCCGTCGCGACGTACGTCGCCGCCGTCGCCGGCAAGTAGTTCCCGCATCCTCCGGGGTGGGATCCTGGACGCCGCGCGGATTCCGCCGCCGGTGTCCATAACATCGACGCGACGCAGGTGCACGACTCGCTCCCGCTGCTAGGATCGCCCCGCACATACGACCGCTGAATTCCTGCTCGCATCTCGGGTGGGAAGCGGGGGACCCAGGACATCGGGGCGAATCGTGCAGGCCGCACGTAGCGCCGCTCTTTCGGCGCGAGCCCGTCAGCTAACCCCGTAAGCCGACGAAAGAGGACCGAATGCCCCCTGCCGAGGCGCCCCCCCGCCCCGACCGCCCCGCCGCCGCCCGCCGCACCGTCGTGATCCGCGGTCAGGTCGCGCCCCCGCCGCGCGTCAGCGCAGGCCCGGCACGCCGCCGCCCGCGCCGCCCATCTGAGCGAATCGCCGGCACCCGCCCCGACCGCGCGGCCATGTGGGCCGTGATGATGGGCGTGTTCCTCATC
>CAZGJV010000109.1:0-2605 GCA_964525715.1 uncultured Conexibacter sp.
ACGGGCGACTCGATCGACAGGCGGCCGTCCTTGGCGCTCGCCTCGGCGGCGCCGACAAGCGTGTAGGTGGCGACCCGGCCGCTCTGCTCGTCTCTCACCTCGACGGTCGAGCCGAAGCCGACGACGCCGTTGGGCCCGGCGTTCGCCTCGACGACCTTCGCCCCGCGCAGCCGCTCCTGCAGGCGCTTGATGCGCGTCTCGAGGTGCGCCTGGTCCTCCTTGGCGGCGTGGTACTCGCCGTTCTCCTTCAGGTCGCCCCACTCGCGCGCGGTCTTGATGCGCGCGGCGATCTCCGCGCGCGCGACCGTCTCGAGCTGCTCGAGCTCGGCGCGCAGCGCGTCGAGCCCCTCCTGCGTGATGGCGTAGCCGTCTGTCATCGGGGAAGTGTCGCAGAGGGGCTACCGTTGGCGATCCGATGGAGCTGGTCCCCGCCCCGCCGAACGTCGAGCTGCGCACCGATCCCGAGCGGGGGCGGATCGTCGTGCTGTCGTTCCCCTACGACGCGCAGCTCGTCGAGGTCGTGCGCGGGATCCCCCATCGCCGCTTCGACTGGGACGCGCGCGAGTGGTGGGCGCCCGTCGAGGACTGGGTCGCGCACCACGTCGCAGACATCCTGCGGCGCTTCCCGGAGCTGGTCCCGAGCGAGCAGGTCGAGACGTGGCTGAGCGAGGTCGAGCGGCGCTGGCTCGGGCGCGTCTCCACCACACGCCACGACGGGCGCGGCTGGTGGGTGCTGGAGACGGCCGCGGGCGAGGTGCCGGAGGCGCTGCGCGAGGGCGCGGTCGAGCTGCCGGCCGAGCCGGAGGCGGGCGGGAACGGGGTCACCGCCCCGCGCAGACCGCGACTGCTCGTCCCCCTCACCGAGGCCAACGCGCACGTGCTGCGCGAGCAGGAGTCGGCGCGGCTCGACGCCGCCGCCGAGCGCTGCGTCGCGGCGCTGGAGCTGGGCGACCAGCCGCCGCCCGCGCGGCTCGACGCGACCCACGGCGTCGACGGGGCGCGGCTGCGGCTGGAGGTGCTGTGGGATCCCGACACGGGCGCGGCGTTCGCGGAGCTGCCGGGCGCCGAGGGCGAGCGCGCGGTGCCCGTCGACCCGTGGCTGTGCGAGCCGCTCGACGCGTTCCTCGCGCTGCACGGCGTCGAGGTGGCGCCGCTGGCGGTGCCCGTGCTGGAGCAGCTGCGCGCCGACGCCGCCGAGGCGGTGGCGGCGATCCGCGCCTCGCGCGCGACCGAGGCGGAGCCGATCGAGGAGGTCGCCGCGGTGCTGGGCGGCACGCTGGAGCCGTTCCAGTGGGCCGGCGTGCGCTACGTGCTCGACGCCCGTCGCGCGTTCCTCGCCGACGAGCAGGGGCTCGGCAAGACGGTCGAGGCGCTCGCGGCGCTGGAGGCCGACAACGCCTTCCCGGCAGTCGTCGTCTGCCCCGCCTCGCTCAAGCTCAACTGGGAGCGCGAGACTGCGTGCTGGCTGCCCCACCGCAGCGTCGCGGTCGTCGAGGGGCGCGTCGCGGTGCCGCCGCGCGCGGACATCCTGATCCTCAACTACGAGCTGATCGCCACGCAGCGCGAGGCGCTCGCGCTGCGCCGCCCGCGCGCGCTCGTGCTCGACGAGTCGCACTACGTCAAGAACCCGCAGGCGAAGCGCACGCGCGCGGTGCGCCGGCTGGCAGAGGGCCTGCCGCGGGACGCGCTGCGGCTCGCGCTGACCGGCACGCCCGTGCTCAACCACGCCGACGAGCTGATCTCCCAGCTGCGCGTGCTCGGACGGCTGGAGGACTTCGGCTCCGGCGCACGCTTCAAGCAGCAGTTCCGCGGCTCGCTGACCGAGGAGCGGCTGCACTGGCACCTGCGCCGGCGCTGCTTCGTGCGCCGGCGCAAGAGCGAGGTGCTGCCGCAGCTGCCGGACAAGCGCCAGGTCGTCGTGCCGGTCGCACTGGACAACGAGCGCGAGTACAAGCTCGCCGAGGACGACGTGATCGCGTGGCTGCGCGAGCAGCCGCTGGATCTCTCCGAGCTGAACGCGAAGATCGCCGCGACCCTGCGCGCGCAGCGGCTCGCGCAGCTCGGCACGCTCCAGCGGCTGGCGGCGCGCGGGAAGCTGCACGCGGCGCTGACGTGGATCCACGACTTCCTCGCCAGCGGCGAGCCGCTGGTCGTGTTCGCCCGGCACGTCGAGGTGCAGGAGGCGGTGATGGAGCGCTTCCCGGGGGCGCTGCACCTGCTCGGGAGAGACTCCACGCAGGCGCGCGAGGCGACGGTGCGCACCTTCCAGGACGACGCAGAGGCGCCGCAGCTGATCGTCTGCGCCACCCGCGTCGCCGCGCAGGGCATCACGCTGACGCGCGCGTCCAACGTCGCGTTCCTGGAGCTGGAGTGGACGCCCGCGATGCACGACCAGGCCGAGGACCGTTGCCACCGCATCGGCCAGCACGACGCCGTCACCGCCTGGTACCTGCTCGCCGCCGGCACGATCGACGAGACGATGGCCCGCCTGATCGCCCGCAAGCGCGGCCTCGTCGCCGCCGTCACCGACGGCAAGCGCCTCGACGGCGACGGCCTCGTCGAGGCGGTCGTCCGCGAGCTGCGCGACGGCCGCCCGTTCCGGCAT
>CAZGJV010000110.1:0-2552 GCA_964525715.1 uncultured Conexibacter sp.
GTGCTGCCGCCGCTCGCGCTCGACGGCCCGCTGCTGACGATCCGCCGCTTCCGCGCGGGCGGCTTCGGGCCGGACGAGCTGGTCGCGAACGGGACGCTCGACCCGGCGCTGCACGATCTGCTCGCCGCGTGCGTGCGCGCTCGGATGACGATCCTCGTGAGCGGCGGCACCGGCTCGGGCAAGACGACGACGCTCGGCGCGCTGTCGAGCTTCATCCCCGACGACGAGCGGATCGTGACGATCGAGGACGCGGCCGAGCTGCGCCTGCGCCAGCCGCACGTCGTGCGTCTGGAGGCGCGGCCGGCGTCGCTGGAGGGCCGCGGCGAGGTGACGATCCGGCGGTTGGTTCGCAACGCGCTGCGGATGCGCCCGGACCGGATCGTCGTCGGCGAGGTGCGCGGGGGTGAGGCTTTGGACATGCTGAGCGCGATGGCGAGCGGCCACGACGGGTCGCTGTCGACCGTGCACGCCGGCTCGCCCGAGGAGGCGCTGCGGCGCGTCGAGACGCTCGCGCTGATGGCTGACGTGGCGCTCCCGCACGCCGCCGTCCGCGAGCTCGTTGCGGGCGCGATCGACCTCGTCGTGCAGCAGCGGCGCCAGCGCGACGGGCGGCGGCGGATCGTCGCGGTGAGCGAGGTGACGCGCGTCGCCGGCGGGATCGGTACCCGCGAGCTGTACGCGCTGCGCGACGGGCGCGCGCGCTGGCGCGCGCCGCTGCCCGACGAGCTGGCGGCGCGACTGGCCACGGAGGAGACCGCGAGCGCGTCGTCAGGCGATCCGCTCGCGCGCCTGGAGGCCGCGCGTCGACGCCTGCGTGCATCGGTCGCGCCCCGGGAGGAGCCGGCATGACCGCCGCGCCGCTCGCTGCGCTCGCGGCCGCGCTCGGCGTGCTCTCGCTGTGGGACGTGCTCGCGGCGGCGGAGGGGCTGGCGCGCGGGGGCGCGGTCGGCGGGCTGCTCGCGCCGCTCGTGCGCGCGCGGCAGGCGGGCGTGGAGCCGAGCGCGGTCGAGCGCCGCCGGCTTGCGCTCGTCGCGGCGCTGGTTCTGCTGGCCGCCGGATGGCTGCTCGCCGGGCCGCTCGCGGGCGCCGCGCTCGCGGCGGGCGGACCGTGGGCGCTGCGTACGCTCGTGCGTCGGCGCCGGCGCCGCTACCGCGCAGAGCTGGCGCGCGCGGCGCCGGCCGTCGCACGCTCGGTCGCCGACGCGCTCGCTGCCGGCCACGCGATCTCGCGCGCGCTGGCGGAGGCGGCGCGCGGCGTCGACGGCGCGGCCGCCGTCGAGCTGCAAGCGCTCGGGCGCGCGCTCGCGCTCGGGCAGCCGCTAGACGGCGCGCTCGCGACGCTGCAGGCACGCGCCGCCAGTCGCGCGTACGACACGCTCGCGACCGCGATCCTGCTGCAGCGCGACGCCGGGGGCGACCTCGTGACGCTGCTGCGCGAGCTGGCGCGCGCGCAGGAGGCCGCCGCCCGCTGCGCCGACGACGCGCGCGCCGCGACCGCGCAGGCGCGCTTCACCGGCGTCCTCGTCGGCCTCCTGCCGGCCGGCGCCGCCGCGCTCGCGGAGCTGGCAAGCCCCGGAGCGCTCGGCAGCGTGCTGCGCAGCCCGTTGTCGCTGTGGCTCGCAGCCTTCGCCGGCTTCCTGCAGCTGCTCGGCCTGCTCGCGATCCGCCGGCTGGGGCGGGTGGCCTGATGCGCGACGAGTTCTACCTGCTCAGCAGGTACTTCTCGTCACGCATCAGGGGAGCGGGGCGGTGAGCGCTGCGGCGACGGTCGCCGGAGCCTCGGCGGCGGTCGCGCTGCTGGCGCTAGGGCGGCTCGTGCCGCGGGGGCACTCCGGGGCACGGCCGCGGGTGCGGGCGTGGGCGGCACTGCTCTCGCTGCTCGCACGGCTCGGCCGCCGCGTCGGCGCGCCTACCGCGACCGGCGACCTCGACGCACGCCTCGCCGCTGCCGGGCGGCCGCTCGGCCTGCGCGCGAGCGACCTGATGGCCGCGAGAGGGGGAGGAGGGGCGCTCGGGCTCGCGCTCGCGCTGCCGCTCGGCTCAGCTCTTCCGGGCCGGCTCGGGCTGCTGGCGCCGTTCGCGCTGCCGCTCGCCGGCTTCCTCGGCCCCGACCTGTGGCTGCGCCGCCGTACGCGCATCCGCGGGGCCGCGATGGCGCTCGAGCTGCCGGATCTGCTCGACCTGCTGCGCGTCGCGCTCGGCGCCGGCCTGTCGCTCGACCGCGCGCTCGCGGAGGTCGCGCGGCGCGACCGCGGGCTGCTCGCGCGCGAGTGGCGCACGGCCGCGGTCGAGGTCGAGCTGGGCGTCCCGCGCGAGCAGGCCCTGGCCGGGATCGCGGCCCGCTGCCCGTGCGAGGGCATCGGAGCGCTGGTGCGCGCGCTCGAGCGCGGCGCGCGCCACGGCACGCCGCTCGCCGAGGCGCTCGCCGCACAGGCGGGCGAGGCGCGCGCCGCTCACGCGCGGCGGCTCGCCGAGCGTGCGGCGAAGGCCGCGCCGCAGATCCAGCTCGTCGTCGCGCTGCTGCTCGTGCCGTCGGTCCTGCTGCTCGTCGC
>CAZGJV010000111.1:0-2531 GCA_964525715.1 uncultured Conexibacter sp.
CCGCCGAGCCTCGACCTGGCGGCGGCCGAGTACCGCGCGTGGCTGTTCGGCCACGCCGGCTTCGCGCTGTGGGACGCGCAGTGGTACGGCGGCCACCACCTGCCCGGTTACAGCGTCGTCTTCCCGCCGCTCGCCTTCTGGCTCGGGCCGCGCCTGCTGGGCGCGCTCGCGGTCGTCGCTGCGGCGGTCCTGTTCGAGCAGATCGCGCACAAGCGCTGGGGCCCGGACGCCTGGCTCGGCGCGACCTGGTTCGCCGCCGGCGCCGCGACGACGCTGTTCAGCGGCCGCATGACGTTCGCGCTCGGGCTCGTGCCGGCGCTGGTGGCCGTGTGGGCGCTGCAGCGCGACCGGCGCGCGCTCGCGCTCGCGGCCGCGCTGCTGACACCGCTCGCGAGCCCCGTCGCCGCGCTGTTCCTGGCACTGGCCGGGACCGCGTACGCGCTCGCCTGTCGTCGCCTGATCGGGATCGCCATCGCAGCGGCGACGCTCGCGCCGGTGCTCGCGCTCGCGGTCGCCTTCCCCGAGGGCGGGACGGAGCCGTTCGGCTTCACGTCGCTGTGGCCGGTGCTCGCGTTCGCGGCCGTCGCGCTCGCGCTCGTGCTGCCGCGCGAGGAGCGCATGCTGCGGATCGGCGTCGCGCTCTACGTGCTCGGGTGCGTCGCCGCGTTCGTGCTGGCGACGCCCGTCGGCGGCAACGCCGAGCGGCTCGGCGCGCTGTGCGCCGGCCCGCTCGCCGCGCTCGTGCTGTGGCCGCGGCGCGCGACCGCGCTGCTGCTGCTGGCGCCGTTCCTGCTGTGGTGGCAGTGGAGCGCGGCCGTCGGCGACGTGCGCAACGCGAGCGGCGACCCGAGCGTGCACGCCGCCTACTACGCGCCGCTGCTCGCGGCGCTCGACCGCGCCGGGGCGCGCGGCGGCGCGGACGGGCGCGTCGAGATCCCGTTCACGCGCCTGCACTGGGAGTCGCGCTGGGTCGCGCCGGCAGTGCCACTGGCGCGCGGCTGGGAGCGCCAGCTCGACGACGAGGTCAACCCGCTCTTTTACACCCGCCCGGCACCGCTCACCCCCGGCCGCTACCACGCATGGCTGCGGCGGATGGCGGTCCGCTGGGTCGCCGTGCCGGACGTGCGGCTCGACTACTCGGCGAAGGCGGAGGCGCGGCTGATCGCGCGCGGGCTCCCCTATCTGCGGCCCGTCTGGCGCGGCGCGCACTGGCGCCTGTACGAGGTGCGCGACGCCGCACCGCTCGCCGACCCGCCGGCGCGGGTCCTGCGCGCCGGCACCGACACGCTCGCGCTCGCCGTCCCGCGGCCGGCGGACGTCGCGCTGCGCGTGCGCTGGACCCCGTACTGGGCGGTCGTCGCGGGCGACGCGTGCGTGGCGCCGGACGGCGACTTCACGCGCTTGCGCGTGCGACGGGCGGGCATGGTCCGGCTGGCGATCCGCTTCTCGCTCGGGCGAATCGCCGCACACACCGCACGTTGCGCCGATCGAAATGTCGTGAAAGCCGGGTAACACCGATAGGATGCAGCGCTTCCCCATGATTCGCGGCCTTCGCAACATCGAGCGGCGCGTGCTGCCGCGAGGATGGGCGGACGCGGCGCGTCAGCTCCTCCTCTTCGCCGCCGCCTACTACGCCTACCAGCTCGTCCGCAGCATGGTCGAGGGGCAGGTCTCGACGGCCGCGTGGAACGCGACGAAGGTCATCAACCTCGAGCACAGCCTGCACGTGTTCGCCGAGCCGAGCGTGCAGGCGTGGGCGTCGAACAAGGCGTGGATCATCCACTCGGCCGACTGGATGTACCTCAACTCGCACTTCGTCGTGACGATCGGCGCGCTCGTCTTCCTCTACCTGCGCCGCAACGACAGCTTCTACTTCGTGCGCAACATGTTCATGATCGCGATGGCGTTCGCGCTCATCGGCTACGCGGCCTACCCGACCGCGCCGCCGCGGCTGATGCCGGAGTGGGGCTTCACCGACTCGATCGCCGCGCTCACCGGCCAGCGCGTCGAGAACGAGCCGGTCAGCGCGCTGCTGAACCTCTACGCGGCGGTGCCGTCGATGCACGTCTGCTTCGCGCTGATGGTCGGCTGGCCGCTCGCGCGGCTCGTCAAGCCGCGGCCGCTGAAGCTCGTCTGGTTCCTCTATCCGTTCCTCGTCACGTTCGTCGTCGTCGCGACGGGCAACCACTACTTCTTCGACGCCTTCCTCGGCGCGCTGACCGCGGGGCTCTCCGCGCTGCTGTCGAAGCAGCTGCTCGCCCGCTGGCGCCCCGAGGCGTGGTCGTTCGGGCGCGACGAGGCCGGGGCCGCGGCCTGATGTCCGCCACCCAGGAGTTCTCGGCGGCGATGCGCAACCGCCTGATCGAGTCGCGCCTGACGCCGAACGCGATCTCGCTCACGGGCCTGGTCGGGAACCTCGTGGCGGCCGCGCTCGTGTGGCAGAAGTACTTCTTCCTCGGTGGCGTCGCCTTCATCCTCGGCTCGATCATGGACACGCTCGACGGGCGCTACTCGCGCATGTCGGGCAAGGG
>CAZGJV010000112.1:0-2525 GCA_964525715.1 uncultured Conexibacter sp.
TCCCCGTCCTGCCCGCGCACGATCTGCGCGAAGGCGCCCGTCAGGAACGTCGCGACGCGGTCGAGCAGCACGTCGACCGAGATCCGCTCGCCGGCCGGCGGGGGACCAACGTCCAGCGGCTCCTCGCCGTCGAGCAGGCGCGCGAGCTGGCCGCCGAGCACCAGCCGCAGCTGCTCGTCCGACAGGCCGGCCTGGCGCCCGATCCGCAGCGTCTGCAGCGCACCGGTCGGGATGCGACCGTAGGGCGCGTCGCTCGCGAACAGGATCTGCCCCGGCGGGACGGTCGCGAACAGCGCGAGCAGGTCGCTCGGCGCCCACCACGACGTGTCGAACATCAGGTTCGGCAGCTCGCGCGCGCGGCGCCCGATCCACGCGAGGTCGCTGATCGCGGCGTGCGCGAGCACCAGCCGCGCACCCGGCCAGCGCGTGCAGATCTCGACCGCGTGCTCGCCGAGCGCGGGGATCCCGCGGCCGGCGTGGATCACGACCGGCAGGTGGCGCTCGTGTGCGAGCTCCCACACCGGAGCGAGCAGCGGGTCGTCGAGCGCGTGGCTGTCGCCACGCGGGTGGAGCTTGAGCCCGCGCGCGCCGGCGTCGAGCGAGCGGAGCGCCTCCCCCGCCGGGTCGTCGCGCGGGTCGAGCCGTGCGAACGGGACGAGCCGGCCGCCGGAGGCCTGCGCCGCCGCGATCACAGCCGCGTTCGGTCTGCGATAGCCGCCCGGCTCCTGCAAAGGGAAAACGGCCGCGCGCGCGTCCGCCTGCTCGAGCGCCGCGAGCAGCTCCTCCGGCGAGCAGCGCATCGTGTCCGGGTCGTGCTGGCCGACGTGCGTGTGGACGTCGAAGACGTCGGCGCCCAGCCGCGCGCGCTCCTCCGCGTACCAGTGCAGGAGCGGCGGCTCGACCTCCAGCATGCTCAGCCGCGGCGACGTCGGCGGCGGTGCAGGAGGGCCGCGACGGCGGTCCCGATGCCGGCGGCGACGGCCGTGACGTGACGGCGCGAGGGGCGCCGCGACGGATCGGGCGCCGACGCGAACGCGACATGCGGCGGCGGCGCCGGCATCGCGAACGCCTCCGCTGCCAGCACGTCGTGCGGCTCCTCCGAGCCGTTCGGCTCGGGCGGCAGCTCCACCGGGCGGGCGTGCCAGGCGGCTTCCGGCGCGGGCATCGCGAACTGCTCGGCGGCGAGCACGTCGTGCGGCTCGTCGGAGGCGTTCGGCTCGGGCGGGATCGCCCCCTGCGTCTGCTCGCGATCGCTCATCCGCGCATCTTCGCAGATCCGGCAAACCGCGCTGCAACGATCGAAATATGATGGCCTCCCACTTAGATCTGCTCCTGTGCCTATACTCAGCCCAAGACACGGAGCGGATCGCCTTCCGCTTTGCGCAACGAGCCCGACACGAAAGCGAATCCATGAGCAGACTCCTGCTGGTTCCCCTCGAGGACGTCGTCGTCTTCCCGACGATGAACCTCACGCTGACGGTCGACGTCGGCGACGAGCAGCGCGTCCTGCTCGTGCCGCGCCACGAGAACGAGTTCGCCAACGTCGGCACCGTCGCCGACGTCGCCGAGCACGTGCGCCTGCCGGGCGGCGGCCACGCCGTCGTGCTGGCCGGCCTGCACCGCGGCGTCGCCGGCGCGGCCCACACCGCCCCCGACGGCAAGCTGTACGTCGAGGTCGAGGACCACCCGGACGCCGAGCCGGTCGACGGCAAGACGCGCGAGCTGGAGCGCGAGTACCGCGCCCTCGTCGAGGAGCTGCTCGAGCTGCGCGGCGACGACGGCCGCATCCAGTCCTTCGTGCGCGCGATCAGCGAGCCGGGCACGCTCGCCGACACCGCGGGCTACTCCCCCGACATCTCGTTCGAGCAGAAGGTCGAGCTGCTGGCGACGCTCGACGTGACCGAGCGGCTCGAGCTGGCCGTCAAGCTGCAGCGCGAGCGGCTCGCCGAGCTGCAGGTGCGCAAGCGCATCCGCGAGGACGTCGAGTCCGGCGCCGAGCAGCAGCAGCGCGACTACTTCCTGCGCAGACAGATGGACTCGATCCGCAAGGAGCTGGGCGAGGACGACGCGTCCGTCGTCGAGGAGTACCGCGCGAAGATCGCCGAGGCTGGCATGCCCGACGACGTCAGAGCGCAGGCCGAGAAGGAGCTGGGCCGGCTCGAGCGCATGGGCGAGCAGTCGGGCGAGGCGTCGATGATCCGCTCCTACCTCGACTGGCTGATCGCCGTGCCGTGGTCGAGACGCTCGGAGGAGAAGCTCGATCCGACGCACGCGCGCGAGGTGCTCGACGCCGACCACGCGGGCCTCGAGGACGTCAAGGAGCGCATCACCGAGTACCTCGCCGTGCGCAAGCTGCGCGCGGATCGCGGCGTGCCCGACGACAAGCGCAGCGGCGTCATCCTGACCCTCCTGGGCCCCCCGGGCACCGGCAAGACGTCGATCGGCGAGTCGATCGCGCGGGCGACCGGGCGCGAGTTCGTGCGCATGTCGCTCGGCGGCGTGCGCGACGAGGCGGAGATCCGCGG
>CAZGJV010000113.1:0-2489 GCA_964525715.1 uncultured Conexibacter sp.
GTAGAGGTCGGTCTCCGTGGGGTCGTCCGGGTGGAAGGGGTGAAAGCCGAGACGCTCCCACCAGCCGCGCGCCCGCGTGTGCAGGGCGGTGACGACGATCGCGCGGCAAGCCGCCTTCTCGTTCAACTCGACGGCCGTCGCGAGGACGTGCGCGACGAGCGTGGTGCCGATCCCCAGGCCGGCGAAGTCCTGGTCGACGGCGAGGCGACCGAGCAGCAGCGCGGGCACGGGGTCGGGCGCCTGTTTGACAACTGGCCCAGGTGCACCGCTGCGGTCGATCGCGGTCATGGCGAGGCTCGCGTAGGCGACGACCCGGCCCCCAGGCGTGGCAACGACCCAGGTAGCGGCGGTGTCGCGGCGGCGGTTCTGGCCGGCAAAGCGGCGCAGCCAGTCATCGAGCGCCGGCTCGCCGGAGTCGAAGCCGCTGCGGTCGTGCCGAGCCGGGTCGAGCGGCTCGGGGCGGCGGAGATCAGTCAACCCAGCGGAACCCGCGCGGCCGGCCGAGCGCAGCAGCGAGCCGCTCGTTCACGCGCGCCGGCTGTGCCAGCGCGTCGCTGAAAGCCTGTGCGGCCTGCGGAGACAGCTCGATCACGCTCCGTTCGGCCAGCACCGTCTCGGCATGCTGCGATGCAGCCTGGAGCACGAACGCGGAGAGGTTCTGGTGCGTCGCGTCCGCGGCGCGCTCGAGCAGCTGCTTGCGCTGCGGGTCGACGCGGATCTGAAGACGCTGTTCCTTGGTTGTGCTCATGTACTCACTATGGCAGTACACCAGCCGGCCGTCAACAGTTCTCACCTACGCGGCCGCTTCCTCGGCCGCTGGGTCGACCACTCCGAACGCCGCGTTGACCGCCACGATCGCCGCCGCGTCGATCTTGCTGTGCAGGTAGCGGTTGGTGGTGCGCAGCTCGGCGTGGCCGAGGACGTCGCGGACGGTCACGAGGGGCAGCGAGCGAGCGAGGACGGAGCCGGTGGCGTGGCGCAGGCCGTGGAGCTTGAGCGGGCGCAGGCCGGCGGCCTCGGCGGCGCGCTTGTAGCGGCGCGCTGGAGTGCTCGAGATCTCGATGATCAGGCGCGAACAGGAGCGCGATCAGCGCGGGGCCGAACCGGACCAGCCAGGCCAGCGAGCGGAACGGTCCCGGCCGCAGGCGCGCATCGGCCCAATAGGTCTCGAGGAGCACCACGCGGTGCACGACATCGCGCCGCTGGCGCCTGCGGGCATAGAGGAACTCGATGCGGTCGCTCAAGCGCCGGACGTCAACCGGTCGGTTGGCCTGGCGGTCGAGGAAGCCCTTCAAGCCGTCGGCGACCGAGCCGACGAGCCTGCCGGGCTTCTGGGGCCCGATGCCGTGGACGACCACGACGGCCGTGGTGGTCTCGCGGGTCGGCGCCACCGCGAGTGTTGCTGCGTTGGACGGGGGCATTGCCGTGGCGCGTATTCTTGCGGAGCAGCGGTTGGGGCAGCAGTGCAGACGCCGATGGTCGAAGCTACTCGATGAGGGGCGCGTCGGAAGAGCTTGTCGAAGTAGCGACCCGCTGCTCTACAGCAGCTCGCGCAACTCATCACGGCTGATGCCGGCGGTCTTGAGGATGCTGAGAAGAAGGCCGGGCTTGATGTCGCGGTTGTGGACCGGGGACCACGAGGGCGTCGCGTCGTTCGGGATGCACGAAGTAGTGGTGGCTGTCGCGGGTGCGGCGGTGCTTCCAGCCTTTGACTTCGAGGACGCGGATCAGCCGGCGATGCGTGACTCGACTACCCGATCCTAGATCCGCCGCGGTGCCGCGGCAGGGATGTCAAGCGGCAGGTTGGGCCGTATGAGCGCCTCCAGTGACAGAACGCGGATGCGACTGATCATCGCCACGCTGAGTGCGACGGCCAGGTAGTCCATGACCCATCGCGGCAGTCGCGCCTGACAGCCCAAGACAAAGAGGAAAGCGGCTCCCCCACTGGGGAGCCCGACGAACACGTGGTTGGTACGGGGTCTGACGCCGCTTCTCACGATTCGCGATGCGATCGCTGCGAGGTAGCAAACCGGCGCGATCCTCGTCAGCAGTGTCCGGTGCGTCGGAGTCCAGCTCGCAAGCAGCACCGCCGGCGCGATGCCAAAGGTGATGATGTCGGAGATTGAATCGGCCGCCGCCCCCACCGTGGTGGCATTGTCCGAGCGTCGCGCGATCGTCCCGTCCACCGCGTCGCAGGCCATCCCGACGAGAATCAGCGCCGATCGACGCACCGGGCGTCCTTCCTCTCGCCGCAGGATCGCGGCGACCCCCGACGCGAAGTTCCCGCAAGTTATCGCGTTGGCGAGCACGAGCTGAAACGTGGAATAGCGACGCGCTGGCATCTGGACCCAGGAGCAAAGGCGGTACGGCGCGCGAACGCTACCACCAGTGGACGAACCGCCGCCATTTCATGGTGCATCGCGATACGAGCAGACTCTCTAGGATCCGGCGCGATGTCCCGCGGTTCGGATAACTAGGAATTATCGGGG
>CAZGJV010000114.1:0-2410 GCA_964525715.1 uncultured Conexibacter sp.
GCCGCTGTCGCCGCAGCCGCGCTCCCGCAGCCCGCGACGCGCCCGTCCGCTCCGCCGCGCCGGCGCCCGGCAGCCGTCCCGCGGCCGGCGCGCCGGCCCGACCTGCCGCTCGGCGCGCGCGCGCTCGAATGGCTGCGCACGCTGCCCGATCACCGCCTGCTCGACCGCCTCATCAGCGGCCGCATCTGGATCGTGCTGCTCGGCACGCTGCTCGTCGGGATCGTCACGCTGCAGCTGACGCTGCTGAGACTGAACGCCGGGATCGGCCGCGCGATCGAGGCCAGCAGCGCGCTGCAGCAGAGCAACGCCGCGCTGCAGCTCGAGATCTCGCAGGAGTCCGACAGCCAGCTGGTGCTCGAACGCGCCGCGCAGATGGGCTTCGTGATGCCGCCGCAAGGCTCCCCACGCTTCGTGACCGCGAGCCCCACCGACGCCGGCACGGCGCTGCGGACGATGCGCGTGCCGAACCCATCGGCGGCGACCACGGCGACGAGCGCCACGGCTACCACGAGCACCGGGACAGGCACCACCGCGACCGGCACCACCTCCGCCGCCACGAGCGGGACGGTCCCGGCGGCGACGACCACGCCGACCGGCGCCGCAAACGGCACGACGACGACGACGTCGTCCGGCACCGGCACCGGCACGCCCGCGACCGGCGCCACGACGCCGTCGCCAACCGCGCCCGTGACGCCCGCAGCCGCGGGCGGCGCATCCGCTCCCGTCGGGGGCCAGGGGTAGGTTCACCGGCGTGCCGGGCTTGACCGACCGCCGCATCGGCCTCCTCTTCCTCGTCTTCCTCGCGGCGCTCGGCGTCGCGACGCTGCGCGCGGGCTGGCTCGGCGCCGTGCGCGCGCCGGCGCTCAAGCGCGCGGCCGCGACGCAGCAGGTGCAGACGGTCGCGCTGCCCGCGCCGCGCGGGACGATCACCGACCGCAACGGCGCGGTGCTCGCCGTCTCCGAGCCGGCGAGCGACGTCAGCGCGACGCCGTACCTGATCAGAGCGCCCCTGACGGTCGCCGACAAGCTGGCGCCGCTGCTCGGTCTCGATGTCAACGCGGTGCTCGCCAAGCTGTCACAGCGGACTGGCTTCGTCTACCTTGCGCGGCGCCTTCCCGCAGGCAGAGCGAGCAAGATCGCCGCGCTGCGCATCGACGGCATCACGCTCACGCCCAGCTCCCTCCGCACCTACCCGCGCGACTGGCTCGCCGCCCAGCTGATCGGCGACGCGAGCGACGCGCCCGGCGGCGGCAGCGGCTTCGAGTACGGCGAGGACCGCGTCCTGCGCGGGCAGGACGGCATCCGCCGCGTCGTCAGCGACGCGCTCGGCCAGCCGATCTCGATCAGAGACGAGCGCGCGACCGTCCCCGGAAGAGACGTCCAGCTGACGATCGACGCGAACCTCCAGGACAAGGTCGAGTCGGTCCTCGACGGCGTCGGGCAGGTGTACCGCCCGAGAGGCGCGACCGCGATCGTGATGGACCCGCAGACGAGCCAGATCCTCGCGCTCGCCAACTGGCCACGCGTGGACGCGAACGACCCCGGCGGCGCGCCGGCCTACGCGCAGCAGGACCGCGCGGTCGGCTTCACGTTTGAGCCGGGCTCGACGTTCAAGGCGTTCACCGTCGCCGGCGCGCTCGAGGACCACGTCGTCACGCCGGACACGTCGATCAGCGTGCCCTACGAGCTGCACGTCGCCGATCGCATCCTGCACGACGCCGAGGCCCACGGCGACGAGACGCTGAGCGTCGCCGACGTGCTGAAGCAGTCGAGCAACATCGGCGCCGTCCAGATCGCGCTGATGGAGAGAGCGCACCGCTTCGCGCAGTGGGTCAGCCGCTTCGGCTTCGGCCAGCCGACCGGCGTCGCGCTGCCCGGCGAGGAGCGCGGGATCGTGCCCACCTACGCGCAGTACTCGGGTTCCTCGATCGCCAACCTGCCGATCGGCCAGGGCGAGGCGGTCACGCCGATGCAGATGCTTGCCGCCTACGCCGCGATCGCCAACGGCGGGGTCCTGCGAACGCCGCAGATCATCCGCTCGATCGACGGCAGAGCAGTCCGGATGCCCGCCGGCAGACGCGTGATCTCGCCGCAGACGGCGTCGAGCGTGCGCGACATGCTGCGCGGCGTGTTGGCGGCCGGCGGCACCGCGTCGGAGGCGAGCATCCCCGGCTACGACCTCGCCGGCAAGACCGGCACCGCGCAGAAGGTCGACCCCGACGGCCAGTACTCAAGAACGCGCTACATCGCCTCGTTCATGGGCTTCGCGCCGGCCAGCGACCCGCAGCTGCTCGTCTCGGTGGTCGTCGACGAGCCGCAGGGCGCGATCTACGGCGGCCAGGTGGCGGCGCCGGCGTTCCAGAAGATCGTCGCGTTCGCGCTGCCGTACCTGGGCATCAGACCGAGCTGA
>CAZGJV010000115.1:0-2374 GCA_964525715.1 uncultured Conexibacter sp.
TCGGTCGTGCTCGCCACGCAGCTCGCCGACCGCCTGCCCGGCGCGGCGAACGCGGCGCAGGGGCTCCAGGCGGCGCAGTCGATCTCGCCGGCCGCGCACGCGCACCTGGCCCCGCTTGTGGCTGATGCGTTCGGTCAGACCTACAAGTGGGCGTTCGCGCTGATCCTGCTCGCCGCGATCCCCGCCGCGTTCCTCCCGCGCAGCAAGCCGGCGATGCCTCAGCCGGTCGACCAGCGGGTGGACGAGGCGGTGGCGGTGGCGATCGAGGTCTGACGGGCTGGTAAACTGACGGAATGGACACCGCTTCCACGATCTCCGCGGCTGAGGCGGGGCGGCGGCTCGGGACCACGATCCCGCGGGTCAAGCGCGCGGTCGCGCGGCTCGGCCTTGCCGTCGAGCGAGGGAGAGGTGGGCGCCTGACGATCGGAGCGGAGGCGTTCGCGCGCCTCCGCGAGGAGCTTGGCTCGACCGAGCGGATCGACGACCTCTCGCGCGTCGAGGTCGCCGTCCTGGCGGCGCTCGACCGGGCGCCGTTCGGGCTCGTCTCGGCGCGTGCGGTCGCGGCGCGCGCCGGCATCGCGCCGACGTCGGCGAGCAACGCGTTGGAGAAGCTCGTCGCCGAAGGGCTCGTCGAGCGGAACACCGCTGTGGTGGCCGCAGGCCGGGCGCGGCGCGTCGAGTTGCTGATGGCGCGGCGTTCGAGCCCGCGCTGGCGCCGGCTCGCGCCCTTGCTGGGGCGGATGCGACCGGCGCAGCGGGGCGGGACACGGCACGCGCCGAGCCGCGCCGTCCCGCCGCGGCTGCGGCACCTGTTCTGGAACGTGGCGCCGGAGCAGCTCGAGACCGCGCGATCCGGTGGGGCGATCGCGCGGCGGCTGCTGCAGGCCGGCGAACCCGAGGGGCTCGCGTGGGGTGCCGCGAACCTGTCCTCCGCCGACTGGGAGCACGCGGGTCGCGCGCGCGGGCTCGATCCGCGCGCGCGCCGCCTGGCGCGCAACCTGGCGGTCGCGGCGGAGGGCCGCGCGGGATGACGCTCCCGGCCGCGCTGCGCGCGGTGCTTCCGCCGGAGACGGCGCGCGCGTGGTCCGAGCTCGCGCCGCTGCTGCCGCGAGGCGCCTATCTCGCCGGCGGAACCGGTCTCGCCGCGCACGTGCAGCACCGCGTCAGCCGCGACCTCGACCTGTTCTTCCACGAGTCCGTCGACCTCGACGCGCTCGCGAGCGAGCTGGCCGGGACGGGCGCGTTCGCGCCGACGCGGATCGGCGACGGGGTGCTGGACGGGGTGCTCGAGGGCGCGAAGCTGCAGTTCCTGCACGCGCGCGGCCAGCGGCGGCTCGCGCCCACCCGCCGGATCGCGGGCATCCCGGTGGCCGCGATCGACGACATCCTCGCGATGAAGCTCAAGGTCATCGGCGACCGCGGCGAGCTGCGCGACTACTTCGACGTGATGACGATCGAACAGCGTCTGGGGCGCACGGTGGAGGAGGGGATCGCGCTGTACCTGGAGCGCTTTCAGGTCCCGCCCGAGCACGAGAGCGTTCGCCACGTGATCCTCGGCCTCGGCTATCTCGACGACGTGGACGACGACGAGCTGCTGCCGGTGGCGCGCAGAGAGATCGAGTGCTACTGGCACCGGCGTCAGCCGCAGGTCGTACGCAACGCGTCGCGCTTCTTCTGAGTCGCTCAGGCTCCCGCGCCCGCCTGCCGATACGTCCAGCGATGGACATCGACTTCGCCGAGCTGCTGCTCGAGGTCGTCGACCGCCGGGCGTCCGACCTCCACCTCACCGCCGGCGCACCGCCCATGGTGCGCGTGCGCGGGCGCCTGCAGGCGGTCGACGGCTGCCCGACGCTGACGCCCACGGACACGCGGGAGATCGTCTACTCGATCCTCTCCAACGACCAGCGCCAGAAGCTGGAGAACAACTGGCAGCTCGACTTCGCCTACCAGATCCCCGGCCGCGCACGCTTCCGCGTCAACGCCTACTTCCAGCGCTCGGCGCTCGGCGCCGCCTTCCGCCTGATCCCGTTCGAGATCGCGCCGCTGGAGTCGCTCGGGCTGCCCCCGGCGGTCGCCGAGATGGCGAACCGGCCGCGCGGGCTCGTGCTCGTGACCGGTCCCACGGGCTCTGGCAAGTCGACCACGCTGGCCTCGCTGGTCGACGTCATCAACAGCTCCCGCGAGGAGCACATCATGACGATCGAGGACCCGATCGAGTTCCTCCACCGCCACAAGAGATGCATCGTCAACCAGCGCGAGATCGGCTCTGACGCGACGACCTTCGCCGAGGGTCTGAAGGCCGCGCTGCGCCAGGACCCCGACGTGATCCTCGTCGGCGAGATGCGCGACATGGAGACGATCTCGACCGCGATCA
>CAZGJV010000116.1:0-2307 GCA_964525715.1 uncultured Conexibacter sp.
CGCGCGAACAGGGCGCCCTTCACCGTCTCCGGCAGGTTCAGCAGCGCGAACACCGGCCCGTCGAGATCGCTGAAATGCGGCGCCAGTCGCGCGCGCTCGGCCTCGGTGAACGTCTCGCTCGGGTACTCCACGGGGGCGGACAGGCTAGCGCCAGCTCCGGCGTCTGAGCGGATCGTCGGGCGCCTCAGCCCGTGACGGGCGGGAAGCGCGGCTGCTGCGCCGGCGAGCCGGTCACGCTGCCGTCGCCGCCGGTGCCGTCGCCCGGCACCGGACCCAGCTCCGGGCCCGCCAGGCGCCACTGCGGGCGCTCGCTCATCAGCGCCTCGATCTCCGCCCGGCGCGCGGGCGTCGGCACGGCCCAGCCGGGCTCGTAGCCGAACACCTCGTGCAGCGGCGCGCTGCGGAAGCCGTCGGTGACGATCTCCAGCCGGCCCGGGTCGACGAGCGCCGGATGCGTGACCCCGCACGTGCGCGCGAGCGCGAGCAGCTCGCCGCGCAGCGCGCGCACGTACGTCGCGTGGCGGACCGCCTTCAGCTCCGGGTCGAGGCCGCGCGTGAGCCATGGGTTCTGCGTCGCGACGCCGGTCGGGCAGCGGCCGGTATGGCAGCGCTGCGCCTGGATGCAGCCGATCGCCAGCATCGCCTCGCGGCCGATGCTGACCGTGTCGCAGCCGAGCGCCAGCGCAAACAGCGCGGCGTCGGGGAAGCCGAGCTTCCCGGAGCCGACGAACACGACGCGCTCGGCGATTCCCAGGCGTGCGAACGCCGAGTACACGCGCGTGAAGCCGAGCTTGAACGGCAGCGCGACGTGGTCGGTGAAGGCCAGCGGCGCCGCGCCGGTGCCGCCCTCGCCGCCGTCCACCGTGACGAAGTCGACGCCGCGCGCGCCGCTCTCCATCAGCCCTGCAAGCTCGTCCCAGAACTCCTGCTCGCCGACGGCCGACTTGATCCCGACCGGCAGCCCCGTCGCGTCCGCGACCGACTCGACGAAGTCGAGCAGCTCGTCGGCGCTGCCGAACGCGCTGTGGCCCGGTGGGCTGACGCAGTCCGACCCGGTCTCGACGCCGCGGATCGCGGCGATCTCGGGCGTCACCTTCGCCGCTGGCAGCAGCCCGCCGAGCCCCGGCTTGGCGCCTTGCGAGAGCTTGATCTCGATCGCCCGCACCGGCGCGCCGGCGATCGTCTCCTGCAGGTGCTCGAGCGAGAAGCGGCCGCGCGCGTCGCGGCAGCCGAAGTAGCCGGTGCCGATCTGGAAGACGAGGTCGCCGCCGTGGCGGTGGTGGGGCGAGAGGCCGCCCTCGCCGGTGCCGTGCAGGCAGCCGGCCATCTTGCAGCCCTCGTTGAGCGCCTGCACCGCCGCGCCGGACAGCGCGCCGAAGCTCATCCCGGAGACGTTCACGAGCGACGGCGGCCGGAACGCGTGGCGCCGCCCGCGCGCGCCGCCGGCCACCTTCCCGGCCGGTATCGCGTAGTCGGGGAAGCCGCCGGGCGCGCGGTCCGCCGGCGGCGCGACCGGGAACGCCGCGTGCTTGATCGCGAGCATCCCGCCGACCGACTCCATGTCGTTGTCGGTGCCGAACCCGAACGTGTTCGTCTGACTCTTGGCCGAGGCGTAGACCCAGCGGCGCTGGTCGCGGTTGAACGGCCGCTCCTCGTCGTCGCCCGTGACGATGTACTGGCGCAGCTCGGGCCCGAACAGCTCGAGCAGGTAGCGGAGGTGCCCGACGACGGGGAAGTTGCGCAGGATCGCGTGCCGCCGCTGCAGCAGGTCGTACGCGGTCACGCCGGCGAGGCCGGCGGCCACCGCTCGCCGTGCGCGGCGCCGGGGCATCAGCCCCCGGAGGCGGGCGGGAGCAAAGCCGGAGCGCCGGCCGCCACGAGCGCCGCCGGGATCGCGATCGAGCCGTCGTCCTGCTGGCCGTTCTCCAGCAGCGCGATCAGCGTCCGGCCGACGGCGACGGCCGTGCCGTTGAGCGTGTGGAGCGTCTCCGGCTTCTTCGCGTCCTTCGGCCGGTAGCGGATCTCCAGGCGACGCGCCTGGTAGTCGGTCGTGTTCGAGCACGACGTCAGCTCGCGGTAGCGCCCCTGTCCCGGCAGCCACGCCTCGCAGTCGAACTTCTTGGCGGCGGAGGCGCCGAGGTCGTCCACCGCGATGTTGACCACGCGGTAGGGGATCTCCAGATCGCGCAGGATCGACTCCTCGAGCGCGAGGATCCGCTCGTGCTCGGCGGCCGAGTCCTCCGGCGCGACGAAGCTGAACATCTCGACCTTGTCGAACTGGTGCACGCGGAAGATCCCGCGCGTGTC
>CAZGJV010000117.1:0-2285 GCA_964525715.1 uncultured Conexibacter sp.
AAGGGCGGGCGCCTGACGACGCCCGAGGGCGGCGACGGGCCGCTCTACCAGATCACCTGAGCCGTACCCGCGGGCGCGGCCGGCAGTTCGCTGGCCGCGCCACGCAACTTCCCTCGCGCCAGGCGGTTAACGCGACACGATGGTCGCTCGTCTCGCCACCGCTGTGATCGCCGCCGCGCTGGTCGCGCCGTCGGCGCTCGCTGCCGCATCCGAGCGCGGCGCGAGCGCTGCGTCTGGCGCTCCCGCCGGCGCGCGTCTCCTCTCCTGCCACCGCTCGCCGTCGCTCGCCGCGCGCGTCGCGGTCGTCGGCACCTCGATGCGCCCGCTCCCGGCCGGCAGAAGACTGGCGGTGAGGGTCGACCTGTGGCAGCGCGTGCCCGGCGCCCGCTGGACGCAGCGCACCGACGTGCCGGGCCTGGGGGTGTGGATCGCCCCGAGCAACCCGCAGCTCGGCTCCCAGCCGGGTGACATCTTCAAGTACCGCCAGTCGGTCGGCCGGCTCGTCGTCCCGGCCTCGTACCGCTTCCGCGTGTCGTTCCGCTGGTCTGACGCCACGGGCGCGGTCGTGCGCGCGACGTCCGTCACGACCGCGACCTGCCGCCAGCCGGACCTGCGGCCCGACCTCGTCCTCACCGCCGTGCAGGCCACGCCCGCTCGGCGCGGCGGCGGCCTCGTCCGCTACGCCGTCACCGTGCGCAACGCCGGCCACTCGGCCGCGCCCCGCTCGCTCGTCGCGGCGACGCTGCCCGGCGACGCGACCCCGAACGGGCGCCAGCGCGGCGTCCCGCGCCTGCAGCCCGGCGCGAGCGCGGTGGTCGCGTTCACCGGCCCCGGCTGCGCGGCCGGCGGCCAGCCGGCGTCGTTCGTCGCGGATCCGGCGAACGCGATCGACGAGGCGGACGAGGCGAACAACACGATCACCGCGGTGTGCCCCGCACCGTAGGGCCGTCGGCTGTGAGCGGCGCGCCGCTACACTGGACCGACGATGAAGACTGAAATCCACCCCACCTACCGCGACGCGCACGTGCGCTGCACCTGCGGCAACGAGTTCACGACGCGCTCGGTCGAAAAAGAGATCCACGTCGAGATCTGCTCGAACTGCCACCCCTTCTACACGGGCCGCCAGAAGCTCGTCGACACGGGTGGCCGCGTCGAGCGCTTCCAGCGCCGAGCGGCGAGACGCAAGGCCGGCTCCGCCGCCTAGCGGCGGGGCTCGATCCCATGCGCCGCCTTCGGGGGAAGCGGTCGTGAGCGTCGCCGACAAGCCGACTGAGGCGGTCGGCGGCGCCGTCGTACCCGGCCAGCTGCGCGCCGCGCGTGATGCGCCGGTCGGCGGCCAGGCCGTGCTCGAGGGCGTGATGATGCGCGGCATCAGGACGTGGGCCGTCGCTGTCCGCAAGCCTTCGGCCGAGCAGCTCGCCACGCACCACGAGGGCCTCGATCCCGAGGAGGCCGCAGAGGGCGAGATCGCCGTCGTCAGCGAGCCGCTCGAGTCGTGGCTGAGACGCCACCGCGCGCTCCGTCTCCCCGTGATACGCGGCGTCGTCGCGCTCGGCGAGTCGCTCAAGGTCGGCTTCAACGCACTCGGCATCTCCGCCAACGCCCAGCTCCCCGAGGAAGAGCAGGAGATCTCCGGCGGCATGTGGGCCGGCACGATCGTGCTGTCGGTCATCCTCGCGATCGGTCTCTTCTTCCTCATCCCGGTCGGGATCGCCTCGCTGATCAAGGACCAGCTCGGCTCCTCGTTCCTCTTCTGGCTGATCGAGGGCCTGATCCGCACGGCGATCTTCCTCGGCTACCTGCTCGCGCTGTCGCGCCTGCGCGACCTGAGACGCGTGTTCGAGTACCACGGCGCCGAGCACAAGACGATCTCCTGCTTCGAGGCCGGCATGCCTTTGACCCCGGCGAACGCCGAGCGTTTCTCGCGGTTGCACCCCCGCTGCGGCACCACGTTCCTGCTGCTCGTGATGGTCGTCGCCATTTTCGTCTTCGCCCCGATCGGCCTGCCCGCCTGGTACTGGCTCCTCGTTACTCGCGTACTCGGCGTGCCCCTGATCGCCGGCATCTCCTTCGAGCTGATCAAGCTCAGCGGCAAGCAGCGGAGACGCCGCTGGGTCCGAGCCATCATGTGGCCCGGCATCCAGCTCCAGTACCTCACCACCAGAGAGCCCGACCGCTCCCAGCTCGCCGTCGCAATCGCCGCCCTCGAGGCCGTCCTGGCGGCCGAGCCCAACCTCCGCACCACCGACGCCAAGGACCTCATCGGCGTCGAGGTCGTCGCCTAA
>CAZGJV010000118.1:0-2275 GCA_964525715.1 uncultured Conexibacter sp.
AGTCTACAGAACCCAACACGCTTGTAACAACATTGTGACAGCCGGCACGGGGATTGTGTACTTGATGCAGGGTCGCTCCGTATGATGGCTGCGTGCGGGACAGTCGCGGGTCTTCATCCTCTCGTCTTGGGGGGCGAGCGCTTTTCTGGCGACAGGCGTTCTCCGAGGGGCTTCCGGCGCTGTGGTGGGTGGTAGGGCTGGTCGCGTTGATCGTTGGCGGGTCGGTGTTGGCGTATGTGGCGCTCGCCCTTCACAGGCCGCTGTTGGCGGGCGGCGTCTTCGTGGCCGCCGTCCTGCTCGCGATGGCCGAGGGTGCGTATCGCCTGCACAGCAGAGCGGTTGCGCGGCATGACGTGGCTGAGCGGCAGTTGGAGGAGTACGCGGAGCGCAAGCCCGAGCTGTCTTTTGGCGAGGCCGTGCTGCCGAAGGCATCGCAGGCCATCCATCTTCCGGGGGGCCAGCCGGGGCAGCCGGGGTGGACCGCCAGGGGTCGGGTCATTCGTGTGCCGGTCACAAACGCGTTCGGGGCTGGCGAGGCGAGACAGGTCCATGCTCGTCTGCGGTTCGATCGCACGCCGGGGGGCAGCACGTATCTGCCCGATCCGACGCAGGCTGAATGGTTCGGCGAGAACGGTCCCGAGGTGGAGATCGACATGCCGGGCAACGGTCGCCCGCGGGAGATCGATATCGCGGTGGTGCTGGAGGGGCAAGCGGACGGGTCCTACGAGTGGACGACCAAGAGCCGGGCGGCAGGTTTGCAGGGCTATGAGATCCGGTCGTGGCCCTTCGAGGTGGAGATCGAAGTCATGGGCAGCGGGGGCGCATCCGTGGGCGCCCATCTCAAGCGGACCATCGAGATCGACGTCCAGCGTGGGCTCATCAGGGCCAGATGGCTGGACGCCGACCCGAACGGTCCGACGAATTGGGTCGCGCGAGGGATCTAAGCCGTCAGCGGCCTTCGCGAAGGCGCGCTTCGTAGGTCTGGATCAGCTCGACCAGCTCCACGTCGAGTGCGCGAGCGACGCGCACGAGTCCCTCGAAGGAGGGGCGTCGGCGGCCTTGCTCCAGCTCGCCAAGGTAGCCGCGGCTGACGCCTGCGGCGGTCGCGACTTGCTCTTGGGTGAGGCCGCGTCGTGCCCGGATCTCTTTGACGGCGGTGGCGAGTGCGCGGCGCTCGCGTGGCATCGGTTCGGACACCCCCGGAACCCTTGTCGGGAACGCGAGGGTTCTCCAGCGGCCGGATTGAACGGCATGCGCAAACGAGCCGTTCTAGTCGCCAAGGCGGGGGGTTTCTCGCACAAACGAGGCGGGCGCCCGACCGGGGGAGTGGCCGGGCGCCCGCATTCGGTGGCCCGGCCGGTGCGGGAAGTCCTTCCGGTAGGGCCGCCTGGGGGACGCGGGTTCGGCGGGCAGGGGACATTGTGCCCGGCCCCGGTGTACCCCGGTAGCAGCCATAGGTCCGCCTTTCTTGGTGGAAGACCCGGCTGCTTTGCACATCCTGTCCAATCGAGCCTATGGCCGTCAAGCGGGAACCGAACAAGGCTTCCCGGCAGTGGCTAGACCGATGTCCCGCCAACGCCGTGCCCTCGCGACCGCCGTGCGCGAGCTGCGCGCCCGACGCGGCATGACCCAGGAGCAGCTCTCCGAAGCCGCCGGCCGCTCACGCGGCTTCGTCGCCGAGCTTGAGTCCGGCCGACGCGGCGCGAGCTTCGAGGGCGTCGCCGCCGTCGCCGAAGCACTCGACGTGCCGATGGAAGAACTCGGCCGCGTCTTCGACGCCCGGCTTGCCGAGCAGTAGCCGCGGCGTCGTCACGCACTGCTCTGGGGATACCCCCGCAGGAACACCCTCGGCGACAGCGAAAAGCGGGAGGCCATGATGGACGCCCACGAGCACCAGCACGACGACGGGATGCCGCGCGAGTGGCACGTCAGCTTCCCCGGCCCGTTCCAGCACCACGACGTGGTCGTAGATGGCTGGCGCGTTCCGTTCTTGCAAGCCCATCCGGGCGACGAGGATCGCGTGATGCTCGTCCTCGACCGGCGGCTCGGAATCGACCTCTCGACGGCCGAGGTTGAGCGGCTGACGCCGTTCATTGCCGACGCGATTGCCGTCGCGCTTGGATACGGCGCACACCCCCGCGGAGACATGCCGGTCCCGCTGGAACGCGCGCCGTACCCGAAGCCCGAACGCGTTGTAGACCTGTCTCTGCCCGCCGCCTAAGAAGGTCTTTCAAAATGAGTGGAGTCGTCTGAAGCAGAGGATCGCGCAGGCGAG
>CAZGJV010000119.1:0-2164 GCA_964525715.1 uncultured Conexibacter sp.
GATATGGCTTCCATGATCCAGATCCGCAACGTCCCGGACGAACTGCATCGCGATCTCAAGGTGCGTGCCGCGCGCTCGGGCATGACGCTCTCGGACTTCCTGCTCGCCGAGCTGCGCGCGTTGTCGGTGCGGCCGACGATGCACGAGTGGCTGGACCGCAGCACGACGTGGGAGCCGGTCGAGGTCAGCGAGTCGCCTGCTGACGCGATCGCCGCCGAGCGCGGCCGCGGCGCTGCGTGATCGTCGCCGACGCCAGCGCCGTGGTCGAGCTTCTGCTTGCCCGGCCGCTGGCCGGCGCGATTCGTGCGGCGCTGGATCCCCATCCGGAACTGCACGTTCCCGAGCACTTCCACGTGGAGGTCCTCTCTGCGTTGCGGCGCTACTCGACCCGGAGAGAGCTGAGCGACCGTCGGTCCGCTTTGGCGCTCGATGTGCTTGCCGATCTGCGGGCAATCCGATACCCCGTGATGGACCTGGTCGATGCCGTGTGGGACTCGCGCCCCGTGCTGACGGCCTATGACGCTGCATATCTCGCACTGGCACGCCGGCTCGACCTCCAGATCGTCACGCTCGACAGCGGCCTAGGTGCAGCAGCTCGCGCGGATGGCCGACTTGTGTCGCTGTCGGAGTGAGCCCGCGCGGACAAGGGAAGTACACTTCCGTCGCCGTGCGCGAAGCCGGATTCAACTTTTTGCCTGCAAGGACTGATTTACCATCATCTCCACCAACCAGTTCAAGAACGGCAACCACATCGACGTCGAGGGGACGATCTTCAAGATCCTCGAGTTCCAGCACGTCAAGCCCGGCAAGGGCGGGGCGTTCGTGCGGACGAAGCTGCGGCGGACGAGCGACGGGAACGTGATCGACCGCACGTTCCGGGCCGGCGAGAAGTTCCGTGCGGTGCGGACCGAGGTGCGCAAGATGCAGTTCCTCTACAGCGACGGGACCGACGCGCACTTCATGGACTCCGAGTCGTTCGAGCAGTTCGCGATCCCGGAGGCGACGCTCGCCGAGCCGCTCAGATGGACGCGCCCGAACGACGAGGTCGAGCTGCTGTCGATCGACGGCCAGCCGGCGGATCTGCAGATCCCGAGCGCGGTCGACCTCGAGGTCACCGAGACCGAGCCGGGTCTGCGCGGCGACACCGCCTCCGGCGGCGGCACGAAGCCGGCGACGCTGGAGACCGGCGCCCAGGTCAACGTCCCGCTGTTCGTGAACATCGGCGACAGAGTGCGCGTCGACACCCGCACCGGCGACTACGTCTCGCGGGCTTAGTGGCCCGTCGCAGCGAGCAGCGCCGCAGAGCCGTGTTCGCGCTCTACCAGCACGACCTCACCGGCCGTCCGCTGCAGGACACGCTGCCGCGCGACGCGGCGCCGTTCACGCGCGCACTCGCCGAGGCGACCCTGAGCCGCCAGCCCGAGTTCGACGCGCTGATCGGCCACCACGCCGACGGCTGGGCGCTGGAGCGCATCGCCCCGCTGGAGCGCTCGATCCTGCGCGTCGCGCTGCTGGAGATGCTGCACCCGGGCGAGGCGCCCGGCGATCACGCCATCCCCGCCGAGGGCGCGATCGACGAGGCGGTCGAGACGGCCAAGGCGTACTGCGGCTCGGAGGCGCCGGGCTTCGTCAACGGGATCCTCGCCGCCGTGCTGCGCGCGCACCAGGCCGAGGAAGCGTCCGCATGAGCGCGATCGACCCGCTCCAGCACCTGACCGAGCAGCTCGAGCAGACCGCGGCGCGCCTGCGGGGGGGAGAGCTGGAGCCGCGGGAGGCGGCGCGGCTGGTGGAGGAGTGCGCGCGCCTTGCGGGCGACGCCGCGGCCGAGCTGGACCGGCGCGTGCGGGCGGCGGCGGACGCGCCTGCCGCGCCCCCGCAGACCCCATGAGCGGCGACGACTACCCCGACGACCTGCGCCAGCAGGTCGAGGACTACCTGGGCGCACTGCGCTTCGTGGAGCCCGAAGCGGCGAGCGCGGGCGGCCTGGAAGAGGCGATGCGCTACTCGCTGCTGGCCGGCGGCAAGCGCATCCGGCCGGTGCTGGCGCTCGCGGCCGCGCGCGCGGCCGGCGCGGACCCAGAGCGCGTGCTGCCGCTGGCGGCCGCGCTGGAGCTGATCCACACCTACTCGCTGATCCACGACGACCTGCCGGCGATGGACGACG
>CAZGJV010000120.1:0-2042 GCA_964525715.1 uncultured Conexibacter sp.
CCATGCGGTGGAAGACCGAGTCGGGGAAGGTCGTCTCCTCCCACTCCTCGGCGTGCGGCGCGAGCTCCTTCGCGACGAAGCGGGAGAGCGACTCGCGCAGGCGGTCGTGATCCTCGTTGAAGATGAAGTGCTTGCGCTGGGAGCCGAAGTCCGGCTTCAGCACGTCTGCGGTGGCGGCCATGCGGTGACGTCTCCTCGTGCGCGGGGCTGGCTGGCCAGCAAGGCTGGGAAAAGTAGACAGTAGTGCTTCCTACTACCCGCTGCACCCGGTAGCGTGCGCACCATGGCCTACGACACCCTGCGCTACGAGGTCGCCGGCGGTGTGGCGACGATCGCGCTCGATCAGCCGGACACCCGCAACGCGCTCTCCGACGCGCTGTTCGCCGACCTTCAGGCCGCCTTCGAGGCGGCCCGTGACGATGCGGCGGTCCGCTGCGTGGTGCTCACGTCCACGCACGACAGAGTCTTCAGCTCGGGCGCGAACCTCGGGGGCTTCGCCGCCGACGTGCCACTCGTGCACAAGCACTTCGGCATCGAGCGCTTCCCTGCGCTGTTCACGACGATCGGCAAGCTCGGAAAGCCGTCGATCTGCGCCGCCAACGGGCACGTGCTCGCGGGTGCGTTGGGGATCGCGCTCGCATGCGACCTGATCGTGGCGAAGGAGGGCGTCACGTTCGGCACGCCTGAGATCAACGTCGGCGCCTTCCCGTTCATGATCATGGCGCTGATCTACCGCAACCTCGGGCGCAAGAAGACGAACGAGATGCTGCTGCTCGGCGATCGCATCGACGCGCACGAGGCCGAGCGGATCGGGCTCGTCAACAAGGTCGTGCCCGCGGACGAGTTCGACGCGGCGGTCTCGGACTGGGCCACGCGCCTCGCGGCCAAGTCGCCGGTGCTGATGAAGCTCGGCAAGGACGCGATCTACCGCCAGCAGGACATGGCCTACGAGGACGCGCTCGACTTCCTGCGCGCGCAGCTGACGATCGCGTTCTCGACCGAGGACATCCAGGAGGGCGTCAAGGCGTTCTTCGACAGACGGGAGCCGCAATGGACGGGTCGGTAGAGACCGCAGCGCCGCAGTCGATCCTGCGGCCGCTCGTCGAGGAGCTGACCGCGCGCCGCGAGAAGGCGCTGCTCGGCGGCGGGCAGGAGAAGATCGACAGACAGCACGCCGCCGACAAGCTCACCGCGCGCGAGCGGCTCGCGCTGCTGATCGACGAGGGCACGTTCACCGAGCTGGGCATCCACGCCGGCATCCACTTCGCCGTGCGCGGCCTGGAGGGCAAGGAGGCGCCGGCCGACGGCGTCATCACCGGCTACGGCAAGGTCGACGGCCGCATGGTCGCCGTCTGCGCCTACGACTTCACGGTCATGGCCGGCTCGATGGGCATGTCGGGCGAGACGAAGGTCACGCGCCTGCGCGACCTCGCGCTGACGAAGCGGATCCCCTTCATCTGGCTGCTCGACAGCGCCGGCGCGCGCATCCAGGAGGCGGTCGGCTCGATGTTCGCCGGCTCCGGCTTCCTGTTCCGCGAGGAGGTCGTGATGAGCGGCGTGATCCCGCAGGTCGCCGCGCTGATGGGCCCGTGCGCCGCCGGCACCGCCTACATCCCCGGCCTCGCCGACTTCGTGCCGATGGTCAAGGGCCGCGGCTCGATGGCGCTCGCCGGCCCGCACCTCGTGCGCGCCGCGATCGGCGAGGACGTCACGCAGGAGGAGCTGGGCGGCTCGCGCGTGCACTGCCGCAAGTCGGGCGTCGGCGACCTCGAGGTCAAGGACGACGAGGAGTGCATCGAGCGCATCAAGCAGTACCTCTCGTTCATGCCGCAGCACTGCGAGCAGAAGCCGCCGATTCGCGAGGTCAGCGATCCGATCGACCGCCGCGAGGAGTCGCTGCTCGACGTGCTGCCCGAGTCCAACCGCAAGCCGTACGACATGTACGAGGTGATCAGACGGATCGTCGACGACGGCGAGTGGTTCGACCTCAAGCCGCAGTGGGCGAAGACGATCATCACCTGCTTCGCGCGCTTCGGCGGGCG
>CAZGJV010000121.1:0-2015 GCA_964525715.1 uncultured Conexibacter sp.
CGCGCCCGGCGAACAGCATGTTCGTCGCGCGCAGGATCCCGTCGAGCGCCGACTGACCGGTGCCGTAGCGGTTGTCGAACAGCCGTTTCGTGCGCGCCTCGTTGACCGCGACGACTGGGAAGCCGAGCTGGCCGGCCGCCTCGAGCGCGCGCAGCCGCACGACGCCGCTGGTGGTCTCCTCGGTGCCGCCGAGCACGTCGCCGAGTGCGTCGGCGCGACTCGCGTGCAGCGTCGAGACGAGGTCGGCGCCGTCGTCCATCGTCAGCTGCGGTCGCGTGTCGAGCACTGCCTCGATGTGGCGGTAGTACGTCGCCATGTCCTCGCCGTGGATCGCATGCACGGCCGCGCCGTCGCTGGCAGCGAGCGCGGCCGCGACGTCGTCCTGCGTGTCGAGCGGATTCGCCGCGCACAGCGCGACCTGCGCGCCGCCGGCGATCAGCGTGCGCGCGAGGTTGCCGGTCTCGGCCGTGACGTGCAGGCAGACGCCGACCCGCAGCCCCTCGAGCGGCCGCTCCTGCGCAAATCGCTCCCGAATCGACCGCAGCACCGGCATCTGCGCATCCGCCCACGCGATCCGCGCATCGCCGGCCTCGGCCAGGCCGAGGTCGGCGACGTCGGATGCGGACTTGGTGGGGGACATCCCTTCAGCACCGCCCTAGGCCGGAGGCGAGCGCGAGCACCGGTCGTGCCTGGCAAGGAAGCAGGGGTGAAGACGTACTCGGTACGTCGAACCCCGATGACGCCGCCAGGCGCGAGCGGAGCCGCGCTCGGCCCGGACTAGTAGCGATAGTGGTCAGGCTTGTACGGCCCGTTCACGGGGACGCCGATGTACGCGGCCTGCTCGTCGCTCAGCTTGGTGAGCTTGACGCCGAGCGCGTCGAGGTGCAGCCGCGCGACCTTCTCGTCGAGGTGCTTCGGCAGCACGTAGACCTTTCTCTCGTACTCGTCGTTCTTCGTGAACAGCTCGATCTGGGCGATCGTCTGGTTCGTGAACGAGTTGCTCATCACGAACGACGGGTGGCCGGTCGCGTTGCCGAGGTTCAGGAGGCGCCCCTCGGACAGCATGATGATCGTGTGGCCGTCGGGGAACTTCCACTCGTCGACCTGCGGCTTGATGTTGATCCGCTCGATGCCCGCGAACTTGGTCAGGCCGGCGATGTCGATCTCGTTGTCGAAGTGGCCGATGTTGCCGACGATCGCCTGGTGCTTCATGCGCGCCATCTGGTCGGCGGTGATGATGTCCTTGTTGCCCGTGGTCGTGATGAAGATGTCGCCTTCGCCGATCACGTCTTCGAGCGTCGCGACCTGGTAGCCCTGCATCGCCGCCTGCAGCGCGCAGATCGGGTCGATCTCGGTGACGATCACGCGCGCGCCCTGGCCGCGCAGCGATTCGGCGCAGCCCTTGCCGACATCGCCGAAGCCGCAGATGACGGCGACCTTGCCGCCGATCATCACGTCGGTCGCCCGGTTGATGCCGTCGACGAGCGAGTGGCGGCAGCCGTAGAGGTTGTCGAACTTCGACTTCGTGACGGAGTCGTTGACGTTGATCGCCGGGAACAGCAGCGTGCCGGCCTCCGTCATCTCGTAGAGGCGGTGGACGCCGGTCGTCGTCTCCTCCGTGACGCCTCTGATGCCCTGGCCGACCTTCGTCCACTTCTGCGGGTCCTCGGCGAGCGTCTTGCGCAGCAGCGCGAGGATCACGCCGTACTCCTCCGAGTCGCCGGGCGCGTCGTCCGGCACGGCGCCGGCGGCCTCGAACTCGGTGCCCTTGTGGACGAGCAGCGTCGCATCGCCGCCGTCGTCGAGGATCATGTTGGGACCGTCTTCGCCGGGCCAGTTGAGCGCCTGCTCGGTGCACCACCAGTACTCCTCGAGCGTCTCGCCCTTCCAGGCGAAGACGGGGACGCCCTGCGGATCCTCCGGCGTGCCGTTCGGACCGACCGCGACGGCTGCCGCGGCATGGTCCTGCGTCGAGAAGATGTTGCAGGAGACCCAGCGGACCTCGGCGCCGAGCG
>CAZGJV010000122.1:0-2009 GCA_964525715.1 uncultured Conexibacter sp.
GGCGCGTCGCGAACGGCGAGTACCCGGTGCGCGAGATCTCGATGGCGAAGCTGCATGCCGCGCGGATCGCCGTCGAGGTCGCCGACGAGTGCATCCAGATCCATGGCGGTGCCGGCTACATGAAGGAGTACGGCGTCGAGCGCGTGTGGCGCGACATGCGCCTTAACCGGATCGGCGCGGGGACGGACGAGATCATGCTGGACGTCATCGGCCGCTCTTACGGGCTCTAGATGGTTGATTTCACGAGATTCGTGGATACGACGGGTGCGATGGGCGGATGCTGGGCGACGCGCGGTGTCGAAGGCGATGCCGGTGGCATCGGCGAGACGCCGGGTGGCGTCCAGCGCCGGCCAGCGTGCCCGTCGTGCCGCGAGATCTTGAAATCGACCATCTAGGAGGTCCTGGACATGGGTGAGATCGTCAACGGCCCCGGCTACGCGGTCGGGGACCTCGAGCTGCTCGGCGAGGGCTACGGCTTTCGCAAGATCCGCAAGGGGCTCGACGTCAAGGAGCTGGGCATCAACGCGATCGTGATGCCGCCAGGCTACGAGACGGCAGGCCACTACCACGACGAGCAGGAGGAGCTGTACTTCGTCCACCGCGGGCGCATCGCCATCACGTTCGGCGACGGCACGACGCACGAGCTGGGCGCCGGCGGCCTCGCGCGCGTGGACGCGCCGACCGTGCGCTCGGTCAAGAACGTCGGCGAGGGCGACGCGATCTACGTGATCGTCGGCGCCAAGGGCGGCTACGTCGGCCGCGACGGCCGCACGGCGGAGGGCCTGACGGCCGAGGACGCACCGCCCGGCGCCAAGCGGTGAGCACCGCCCTCGACAGCTCGCATCTGGCCGACCGCGTCGGGATCGGGGCCGCCGCCCCGGCCCGGCCGCTGCCGCCGTTCACCGAGGAGTACGAGCGGCTGCGGCTGGAGATGCGCGCGTTCGTCGAGTCCGAGCTGGCGCCGCACGCAGCCGAGTGGGAGCAGGCCCGGTGGTTCGCCGACTGGGTCATCCCGCGCGTCGCCGAGCAGGGGTACGTCGGCCTGAAGTTCCCGAGAGAGCTGGGTGGCGGCGGCGACCCGCTGGCGGCCGCCGTGTGGGCGCAGGAGCTGGCGCGCTGCGGATCGGGCGGCCTCGGCGCCGGCATCGGCGCGCACACCGGCATCGCGCTGCCGCCGGTGTGGAAGTTCGGCACGCCCGACCAGCACGTCAGGTACCTGGTTCCAGGGATCCGCGGCGAGAAGGTCGCGGCGCTCGGGATCACCGAGCCGGACGCGGGCTCTGACGTCGCGGGGATCAAGACGCGCGCGCGGCGCGTCGAGGGCGGCTTCGTCGTCAACGGCTCGAAGATGTTCATCACGAACGGGGTGCGCGCCGACTTCATCGTCACCGCAGTCAAGACGACCGAGGAGGGCGGCCATCACGGCATCTCGTTCCTGATCGTCGACAGAGGCGAGGGCGTCTCGGCGTCGCCGATCGAGAAGCTCGGCTGGCATGCGTCCGACACGGCGCTGATCGCGTTCGACGACGTGTTCGTGCCGGAGGAGAACCTGCTCGGCGCCGAGCACGAGGGCTTCAAGCTGATCATGGCCAACTTCCAGTGGGAGCGCGTGATGATGGCGCTCGGCGCCGTCGGCGCGATGGAGGTCGTCTTCGAGCGCACGCTCGCCTACGCGAAGGAGCGCGAAGCGTTCGGGCGGCCGATCGGCAAGCACCAGGTCATCCGCCACAAGCTGGCCGAGGTCGCCGTCGCGCTCGAGACCGGCCGTGCGATCACCTACAACGCGCTGCGCATGCACCTCGCCGGCATGAACGCGGTGCAGGAGGTGACGATGGCGAAGCTCGCGACGCAGCGGGCCGCCTACGACGCCGCCGACATGTGCCTGCAGATCCACGGCGGCTACGGCTATCTCGTCGATGCCGGCATCGAGCGCGCCGTGCGCGACCTGCGGCTTGGCCCGATCGGCGGCGGCACCGACGAGATCATGCGCGAGATCCTCGGCAAGACGC
>CAZGJV010000123.1:0-1976 GCA_964525715.1 uncultured Conexibacter sp.
AGCGCTTCATGGGCCGCAAGGAGGCCGAGGTGCGCGAGGAGGAGTCGATCGTGCCCTACAGAGTCGTCGCCGGCCCCGGCGGCGACGCGCGCATCGAGGCGGGCGAGAAGCAGTACTCACCGCCCGAGGTCAGCGCGATGATCCTGCAGAAGCTGAAGGCCGACGCGGAGGCCTACCTCGGCGAGACGGTCGACAGCGCCGTCATCACCGTTCCGGCCTACTTCAACGACGACCAGCGCCAGGCGACGAAGGACGCCGGCAAGGTCGCCGGCCTCGACGTCAAGCGCATCATCAACGAGCCGACCGCGGCCTCGCTCGCGTACGGGCTCGACAAGGAGTCCGACCAGACGATCCTCGTCTTCGACCTCGGCGGCGGCACGTTCGACGTGTCCGTCCTGGAGATCGGCGACGGCGTCTTCGAGGTCAAGTCGACCGCCGGCGACAACCACCTCGGCGGCGACAACTTCGACAAGGCGATCGTCGACTGGCTCGTCGCCGAGTTCAAGAAGTCGCAGGGGATCGACCTCGCAGCCGACGCGATGGCGCTCCAGCGCCTCTACGAGGCCGCGGAGAAGGCGAAGATCGAGCTCTCCACCACGCAGGAGACGCAGATCAACCTGCCCTTCATCACGGCCGACCAGTCGGGCCCGAAGCACCTCGACACGCGCCTCTCCCGCGCGAAGCTCAACGAGCTGACGAGCGACCTGATCGAGCGCACCGTCGCGCCGGTCCGCCAGGCGCTCGACGACGCGAGAGACAAGGGCGCCAAGACGATCGACCACGTCGTGATGGTCGGCGGCATGACGCGCATGCCGGCCGTGCAGGAGAAGGTCAAGGAGCTCACCGGCAAGGACCCGCACCGCGGCGTCAACCCGGACGAGGTCGTGGCCGTCGGCGCGGCGATCCAGGCGGGCGTGCTCGCCGGCGACGTCAAGGACGTCCTGCTGCTCGACGTCACTCCGCTCACGCTCGGCATCGAGACCAAGGGCGGCGTGATGACGAAGCTGATCGAGCGCAACACGACGATCCCGACGCGCAAGGGCGAGGTCTTCTCGACCGCCGACGACAACCAGCCGTCCGTCGAGATCCACGTGCTGCAGGGCGAGCGCGAGATGGCGCAGTACAACAAGTCGCTCGGCAAGTTCCAGCTGACCGGCATCCCGCCGGCGCCGCGCGGCATCCCGCAGATCGAGGTCGCCTTCGACATCGACGCGAACGGGATCCTGTCGGTCTCGGCGAGAGACCTCGGCACCGGCAAGGAGCAGAAGATCGAGATCAAGGCGGGCTCGGGCCTGTCCGACGACGAGATCAAGCAGATGGTCGGCGACGCCGAGGCGCACGCCGAGGAGGACAAGAAGGCGCGCGAGCTGGCCGAGGCGCGCAACAACGCCGAGAACGCCGCCTACCAGGCCGAGCGCCAGCTCAAGGACCTCGGCGACGGCGTCGACGAGGCGTCGAAAACGGAGATCGAGGCCGCGATCAAGACGGTGCGCGAGTCGCTCACGTCCGAGGACCCGAGCGAGATCGACGCGAAGGCCGAGGCGCTGCAGTCCGCCTTCCACAAGGTCTCCGAGGCGATGTACGAGAAGGCCCAGCAGCAGGCCGCGGCGAGCGGCGCCGACGGCCAGGGCGCCGGCGCCAACGGCGCGGGCACCGGCGGCGCCTCCGCGGAGGAGGACGTCGTCGACGCCGAGGTCGTGGACGAGGGCAACTGACGATGACCGCGGAGCACGATCCGCGGGCGGCGGCGCCGGTCGAGGAGACCGGCGCCGAGGCGCCGCTGGAGCAGGTCGACGGCGTCCACGGACCCACCGGGGGGCCCGCCTCCGCCGGCCACGTGGCCGGCTACGGCACCCCTTCGGCGGACCCGCCCGAGGACGCGGCGGTCGAGGTCGAGCACGACCTCGACGAGCTGCTCGTACGCGCCGGCAAGGCGGACGAGTACCTCGCGCTCGCGCAGCGCACGCAGGCCGACT
>CAZGJV010000124.1:0-1914 GCA_964525715.1 uncultured Conexibacter sp.
CACCCCGGTCCGATGGGCGCGCAAGCTATCCCACCTTCTCCCACTTTGCAACCCATTTCTCACAGGAACTCCCACCTATGGCACGTAGTGACCCCTTAGCGGCGCGAAATCGCCTGTACGACGGGGCATCGAGAGGTGGGACGAGGTGGGGCGCTTTTCGTCCAGCCGGGCGCAAGCGGGCGTGCAAACGCGCCGCTTGCAACGACCACTGCGCCTTTGGCCTCGCTATGCGAGGTGAGATCCGCAGTGGTGGGGCGCCGTGGGGCGGCGCGCGAGCGACCGCCATCCTCGACACTCCCGGCCATGTCCGACGAGCGCATCGAGCCCGGCCCGCTGTCGGCGCTGCTCGGCTTCCGGCTCGTGCGCGTGGACGACGACGGCGCCGTCGTCGAAGCCGACCCGGCGCCGGAGCACCTCAACGGCGGCGGGATCGTCCACGGCGGCTACCTGAGCGCGCTGCTCGACACGACGACCGGCTGGGCGGTGCACGCGCAGGTGCCGGCGGGCGTCGCCGCGCCGCACGTGCAGATCAGCGTCCAGTTCGTGCGCGCGGCGCTGATCGGCACGACGCTCGTGTGCCGCGGGCGCTGCGTCTCGGCCGGCCGGCGGATCGCCTCGGCCGAGGCCGAGATCGTGCAGGGCGAGCGGCTGATCGCGCGCGCGGTGACGAGCCACGCGGTGCTGTCGCGGGACTGAGCGTTACGCGCCGGCGTGCCGCGCGGCCGCGCGCAGGGCGGCGCGCGCGGCGGCGGCGAGCTGCGCGACGAGCTCGCCCGCGGGCAGCTCGCGCGCGAGCGCGTGCGCCTGCCCGGCCCACAGGTTGATCGCCTCGGCGTCGCCGCGCTCGCGCGCTGCCGCGCGCAGCGGCGCGGTGAGGTGGTTGACCTCGGGGTACGCGCTCGGCGCGTCGGCGTCGTGCTCGCGCAGGAAGCGGTTGACGATCCCGCGCGCGGTGCGGCCGCTGAACGCGCGCGTGAGCGCGGTCTCCCCCTCGCTCGCCAGCGCGGCGCGGTGCGGCGCCGCGGTGCCGGCCTCCGGCGTCAGCAGCAGCGCGCTGCCGAGCTGCGCGGCGCTCGCGCCGGCCGCCAGCACGGCCGCGATGCCGGCGCCGCTCATGATCCCGCCGGTGGCGACCAGCGGCAGGTCCGTCTCGGCCGCGACAAGTTGCAGCAGCGCCAGCAACCCGATCGCCCCCGGCGCGCCGTCGTCGAACGAGCCGCGGTGGCCGCCCGCCTCTGCGCCCTGGACGACGAGCGCATCTGCCCCCGCACCGGCGGCGGCGCGCGTCTCGGCCGGCGTCGTGACCGTCACCCACACGGCGATCCCGTCGGCCTGCAGCGCCGCGATCGTCGCGGCCGTTGGGCAGCCGAACGTGAACGACGCGACCGCGGGCTTCGCGTCGTGCAGCAGCGCGAGCTTCGCGTCCCAGTGGTCGTCCTCGTGGCGCGCCTCGCCGACCGCCGCGCCCTGGCGCTCAGCCTCTTCCTGCAAGGTGGCCGCGTAGCGCGCGACGGCATCCGGGTCGGCGGGCGCGCCGCGCGGGACGAAGACGTTGATGCCGAACGGCGCCGCGGTCGCGGCGCGCACGGCCTCGACGTCGGCGGCGACGGCCTCCGCCGTCTTGTAACCGGCCGCGAGGAAGCCGAGCCCGCCGGCCTCCGACACCGCCGCCGCCAGCGCGGGCGTCGAGGGCCCGCCCGCCAGCGGCGCCTGGACGATCGGCAGTGCGAGGTGGTCGAGGCTGAAGCGCTCCATGGGGTGACCGTATCGCTCGCGCTGACGGACTCTGGTCATCCATGCGTCCCTGACACGCGCAGATGACCAGAGTTCATCCCACGAAGCTCGCGAGCAGCGCCGCCGCGACGAGCAGCAGGACCGACGGCACGAGCAGCAGCGCGACGACGAGCTGGATCT
>CAZGJV010000125.1:0-1893 GCA_964525715.1 uncultured Conexibacter sp.
AGAGCGCTCGCTTCACACGCGAGAGGTCGGTGGTTCGAAACCACCCGCGCCCATCCGCCGGCCCCGCTCCCAACCCCCGCCTCATCCCACCCGCACGAGGTTCCCGTGCGGCAGCGTCCGCTGCTCGACGAGGTCGCAGAGCTGGTTGACGAGCCACAGGCCGTAGCGGCCGATCTGGCCGGGCTCGGGCAGCACGCGGCCGGCGAGCGGGTGCTCGAGGCGGCCGCGGTCGGTGACCTCGCAGACGAGCGCGCTGCTCGTCTCCCAGATCGTCAGCGTGCCCGCCCCGCCGCCGTGGCGGATGCTCTTGGTCGCGAGCTCGTCGACGGCCAGCACGAGATCCTCGCGGCGCTTCGGCGCCAGCCCCGCGCGCGTAGCGCGGCGCGCGACCGCCGCGCGCAGCGACCGCAGACCCGCCGGCATGATCGGGATCGTCTGCGCGCCCACGGCCGGGAGCGGCAGCGGCGCCGTGCACGGCGCGACCGCGGCCTCGAGGCCGCGGAATGCCGCGCTCGTGCGCACGCGTCCCTGGGCGTCCTGCACGAGCGGATGCGTGCAGCGCGCGTGCGCGACGACCGCCGGGTCCAGCGCGGCCGTGTCGTACGGGCACAGCAGGCGGAAGCCTGGCGCGATGGCGCTGTCGAACGCGACGTTCAGCAGCGACTCGTGCCGGTGGCACACGACCAGCTCGGCCCGCGACCGCTCAGCCGAGATCGGCTCGCCGATCCCGCGCAGCGGCCGCCCGGCCGGTCCCGCCTCGCGCACGAACGCGGCCCACGCCGGGATGATCCGCGCCGGGTTGCCGCCGATCCGCCCCATGTCCTCGAAGCGGACGTGCTCCGCGTCCCCGCCCAGCGCCGCCCGCAGCAGCGCGATCTTCGCCGCTGAGACCACTACCAGCGCCGGCTCCCCGCGCGCCGCCCCCTCGCGAAGGAAGCGCAGCGCGCCCTCCGCGAAGCCGCGCTCTCCGGCGTAGAGCATCGCCTCGTGCCGGAACCCCTGAATGCGCGACTGGGAGGGCTCGGTGTTGGCCGGCATGGCTGTTGACGACCCTGCTGCACGCGCGTCCGCTGCGATTCCGGTACCCCGCATCGCCTGAGCGCATGCGGCCACGACCAGCTTCTCGAGGTCCCGCACGCCGACGCACGGCCCTTCGGCGAAGGGAACCGAAGGGCCGGTGCCGGCGATCCCAGGCCGGGGCCCGATCATGGGGAGGACCGGTCTCGCCGCGCGCGAACCTTCCCTGCTTCCCGAATGGCAAACAGGATTCCCGTCAGGCACGTCATCTCCAGAGCGTGCCGCAGAGACGGGTTGAGTCAGTCTTTCTTGCTGCTGGCCGCGCTCGCCGGCGGCTTCGCAGAAGCTCGCGGCCGTGGAACGCGGGTATGTGCGGCGTTAACCTGCGAGGGGGTGCTTCCTTGGAAGCACCCCCTCGTTTGCCAGTCCTACGATCAGTATGAGGCTATATTAGCCTGACGGTGATTGATCCGCCGGTGGGGGTTGTCAAGGTGCCCCTGCCGGTGAAGTTGCCGGTGGCGAATCCGCAGAGGAAGCCTTCCCTGAGCCTTATGCTGCCGCTGGCTTCGATCGAGGTCGCTGTGCCCAACGCGTTGAGTGCGATTCTGCCGAAGCCGGGTTCTGTTTGGGTGGTGCCGGCCTCACACGTTTCGGCGGAGTTCCTGAGGCGCCAGCGGATGCCGACGAGGCCGATCGTGACGCTGGTTATTCTGGGTAGGGTGCCTTCGAAGCTGTTGTATTGCTCGTGCCACGGGAGCGATTCCGTGTGGACTGTCAGGCTGCCGCCGGTGCAGACTCCGACGCTGGCCCTGTTGATGTGTCCGATTAGGGCGCCTGCGGTCTTTTGGATCGTTCTGCTGTGGAAGCTGCCTTCGA
>CAZGJV010000126.1:0-1818 GCA_964525715.1 uncultured Conexibacter sp.
GATCGCGATGCAGTTCGTCCGGGACGTTGCGGATCTGGATCATGGAAGCCATATCTTGATGATCGCATGTGGAGAGCATGTTGCCAAGGCGCGCAAGCCCTGGACCGTCCAGCCGTCATATCTCCATCGTGCCCTGACGGGTAGGTGGGATCGCGGGCCGTCAGCTCACGGTGAAGCCTCCGTCGACGGGCAGGATCGTTCCCGTCACGAACGTCGCCCCGATCAGGTAGCGGACGGCGTCGGCGACGTCGCCGGGGCGACCGATCCGCTTGACCGGCACGCCGTCGGCGGCGGCCGCGAACTGAGCCTGCCGCTGCTCCTCAGGCAGGAACGACCACCACGGCGTGTCGATGACCCCCGGCGACACGGCGTTGACCCGCTTCGGCGCCAGCTCTGCGGCGAGCGGCGGGACGATTCGCTCGATCGCTCCGTTCACCGCGGCGAGCCCGACCGTCCCGGGCAGCGCCGCATGCGCGCTCGCCGCCGAGATCAGCGTGATCGAATCGCTCACCTGAGCATGTTGAAGTGCGACCAGGTACGGGAAGAGCTTCCCCTCGAACGCCGCCCTGATGTCGCCGAGCGCGGTGTCGCGGAGGGGCCCCACGCCGACGGCACCTGGGCTGAACGCGAGCACGAGGTGGTCGAACTCTCCGGTCCGCTCGAAGAACGCCGCTACGTCGCGCTCCGACGCGCCGTCGAGCCGCTCGGCGACTGCCACCCGGTCCGCGACCGCAGCCAGCTTGTCCGGGTCGCGCCCCGTGACGATCACCTCCGCCCCGTCTGCGGTCAACCGCTCGGCGGTTGCCAGCCCGATGCCGGATGTGCCACCCATGATCACTGCGCGCATAGTTGCCTTCCTTTTCAAGACGAAACGTCTCGGTACTATATCGAACCGCTGCGACTTGTATTCTTTGCGCGATGGCAGGCGACCGGCGGCCGGGGCGACCACGCAGCGAGACGTCGCGACGGGCGATCCTCACCGCGGCGATCGACGAGCTGCACGACCACGACTACGCCGCCCTGACCGTCGAGGGCATCGCGGCCCGCGCCGGCGTCGGCAAGCAGACGATCTACCGCTGGTGGCCGTCGAAGGCCGACGTCGTGCTCGATGCGCTGCTCGACCTGGCGGCAGAGCAGATCGCCGTCCCGGACGAGGGCACGCTGGACGCAGACCTCTCCGCCTTCCTGACCGCCACGTTCCGGCAGCGCAGGCAACGACCCGTCCTGGTCGGCCTGATGGCGCAAGCCTCGCTCGATCCGGCCTTCGCGACTGCCTTCCGGGATCGGTTCCTGTTCTCGCGCCGCGCCGCGCTGCGCGAGATCCTGGACCGAGCGGTCGCGCGCGGCGAGATCGCGCGCGACGTCGACGTCGAGCTGCTCGCCGACGTCGTCTTCGGCGTGCTCTGGTACCGCCTGCTGCTCGACCATGCCCCGCTGAACGCAGCGGCAGCCGAGCAGCTCGCCGCGCTGGTCGTCCGCGCAGCTCGCGAAGGGTCCGGATGAACGACCTGCCCAGGAACCGTGCCGAGCGGATGCGCGCACGCAGGCGCAGCGCCGCAGCAAGAAGAGCGGCCGCCGGGATCGCTCCGCGACGACCGCCCCCCATGCGTAATCGGAGCAAGCTCCTGACAAGCTCCGAGCTTCTCATCATCCCCGGTCCGGCGGGAATCTCAAGTCGGTACGCGCAGCGCTAACGCGTGCGCGTTGACAGACCACCTTTCGGCGTGGCGTCGTTGATTGGTGAAGACCCGTAGCCTGCACGTCGCAGTGCACGCACTCCCCCGGCTCTGGCGCGAAACGGATTTCCGCTGGCTCTTC
>CAZGJV010000127.1:0-1772 GCA_964525715.1 uncultured Conexibacter sp.
GCGATCGCGCGCGACTACCTGTGGCCGCGCCAGCTGGAGCGCAACGGGCTCGAGCCCGAGGAGGCGACGATCTCCGACGAGCTGCTCCAGACGGTGGTCACCGAGTACACGCGCGAGGCCGGCGTCCGCCAGCTCGAGCGCGAGCTCGGCACGCTGCTGCGCAAGACGGCGACGAAGATCGCGGCGGGCACGGCGACCGCGCCCGTGGAGATCGACGTCGACGCCCTGCGCGAGGCGCTGGGCCGGCAGAAGCACTTCCAGGAGGCCGCGATCCGCACGGCGGTGCCGGGCGTCGCGACCGGCCTGGCGGTGACGGGCGCCGGCGGCGACGTGCTGTTCGTCGAGGCCGTGCGGATGCCGGGCGAGCGCAAGGACGCGCTCGTGCTGACCGGCCAGCTCGGCGACGTGATGAAGGAGTCGGCGCGGATCGCGCTCTCCTACGTGCGCGGGCACGCCGAGGAGCTGGGCATCCAGCCCGAGGCGACCGACGGCGAGTTCCACGTGCACGTCCCGGCGGGCGCGATCCCGAAGGACGGCCCGAGCGCCGGCGTCACGATGGTCACCGCGCTGGCGTCGCTGCTGAGCGGCCGCCCGGTCAAGCACACGGTCGGCATGACCGGCGAGGTCACGCTGCAGGGCCGCGTGCTGCCGATCGGCGGGGTCAAGCAGAAGGTGCTTGCCTCCCACGCCGCCGGGCTCACGGACGTGATCCTGCCCGAGCGCAACCGCGGCGACCTCGACGACGTGCCCGCCGACGTGCGCGAGCAGATGACGTTCCACTTCGCGATGTCGGTCGACGAGGTGCTCGCAGTGGCGCTGGAGCCCTCTCGCACGGTGACGACAGCCTGACCCGCGTCCCCGCCGCCGGTTGACCCCCGGCTCGCCGCTCCGTCATTGTGAGCGGCGAGCCGGTCGGCAGGGGGCCGCCGGCACGACCAAGGGGGAACTGTCATGTCCGGCATACGCCGGCTGCTCGCTGCCGTCGCCGCAGCACTCTGTCTCGTCGCGCTCGCCAGCTCGGCGGCGCTCGCCGTCTTTCCCAACTCGATGGCGGCTACAGGCGACTCGATCACGCGCGCGTTCAACACGTGCAGAACGGCCTTCACCGACTGCCCGGCCAACTCCTGGGCGACGGGCACCGAAGCCGCCGTCAACAGCTTCTACCTGCGCATCCTCGAAAGAAACGCGGGGATCAGAGAACACCTACACAACGACGCCGTCTCCGGCGCGAGGATGGGAGAACTCAACGGGCAGGTCACCACCGCCGTCGGCCAGGCCGTCGAATACCTGACGATCGAGATGGGCGCCAACGACGTCTGCACCTCCGAAGAGGGCAACATGACGTCGGTCGCGAGCTTCAGATCGAGCTTCGAATCCGCGATCAGGACGCTGAGGGAAAGACTCCCCGGCGCGAGGATCTCGGTCGGCTCGATCCCGAACATCTACAACCTCTGGAGCGTCCTGCACACGAACAGAACGGCGCTCTCGACGTGGAGCCTCTTCAGGGTCTGCCAGTCGATGCTCAGGAACGCCGAATCGACATCCAGAGAAGACGAAGAACGCCGCCTGCGCGTCCAGAGACGCGAGGTGGAATTCAACGAAGTCCTGAGAAACGTCTGCGCGACCTACGAAAGGTGCCAGTACGACAGAGGCACCGGCTACGAATTCAGATTCGAAGCTGGCGAAGTCTCCACGAACGACTACTTCCACCCGTCCGTGAGAGGCCAGGCCACGATCGCCAGAATCGAGTGGCCGCTGGTCACCTTCTGACG
>CAZGJV010000128.1:0-1763 GCA_964525715.1 uncultured Conexibacter sp.
GCGATCGCGAGCGCCTGCTCGATCGTGCGCGCGACGTCGATCGGCAGCGACGCGGCACGGCGCCGGGACGGCGAGAACGGCAGCACCTCGCCGACGCCGAGCACGCGATACGGCAGGCCGTCCGACGGCTCCAGCAGCGCCTCCGGCCGCTCTCTCGCGGCATGGATCGCCTTGCGCGACTCGCGCACGAGCGCGCTCGACGTCGAGGGGGCGATCACGACGACGCGATGCCCGTGCGCGGCCAGCTCCTCGGCGCAGCGGGCGACTGCGCGGTTCACCTCGTGCGGCGTCTCCCAGGCATAGGGCGTGACCTGGGCGATCGCGAGGCGCGCGGGCACGGCTTGGAGGATAGACAGGCGCCGTGCCCGGCGATGCTCGACGTTCTCACCCCCTCACAGGGGGTCAATCCGTCGCGCATCGATCGCCCGCGCCGTGAGCCGTCGCTCGAGGTTGGCGCGCACGTCGGGCCACTCGCGGTCGAGCACGCTGTACCAGGCGGAGTCGCGCAGGGTCCCGTCGAGCAGCACGCGGTGCTGGCGGTGGATCCCCTCGAACTGGGCCGGGAGCGCCGCCATCGCGGCCCGCGAGCGCGCGTTGCGCGCGTCGGTCTTCAGTTCGACGCGGATGCAGCCGGCCTCGTCGAATGCGCGTCCGAGCATCAGCAGCTTCGCCTCGACGTTCGCACCCGTCGTCCACGCCGAGGGCGCCAGCCACGTCCAGCCGATCTCCACCGAGCGGTCGCGCTCACGCAGCTCGAGGAAGCGCGTCGAGCCGACCGCGACGCCGTCTGTGCGGCGCACCGTCGCGAACGTCACGTCTCGCTGCGTCTCCCAGGCGGAGGCGGCGTCCGCGCGCCACCACGCGAACCACTGCGGGTCGTGCAACGGGACCGGCAGCCAGGCCGACACGCGCGGGTCCGCCGCGGCCACGCGCAGGTCCTCCACGTGCCGCTCCTCCAGCGGCTCCAGGCTCACCAGCGAGCCGGCAAGCGGCGATGCGAGCGTGTCGAACACGCCCGCATCGTCGCAAAGGCGATCCGGCTAGGAGTCGGTCGAAGCCGGCGTCGGCGCGCCGAGCGGCTTCGTGCCCGGCAGCCCGGTGTGATCCGCGATGAACTGCTCGGTCGCCAGCCGCGCCTCATCGTCGGGGCGCTGCACGTGCGGCGACTTCATCAGGTAGGACGAGGGCCCGTCGAGCTGACCGCCGAGGCCATGGTTGAGCGCCAGCTTGCAGCAGCGCACCGCGTCGATGACGATGCCGGCCGAGTTCGGCGAGTCCCACACCTCGAGCTTCATCTCGCACGTCAGCGGGACGTCGCCGAACGCTCTGCCCTCGAGGCGGATGTGCGCCCACTTGCGGTCGGTCAGCCACGGCACGTAGTCCGACGGGCCGACGTGGACGTCGTCGGCCGGCAGGTCGACGCCGGCGACCGAGGTCACGGCGTTCGTCTTGGAGATCTTCTTCGACTCCAGCCGCTCGCGCTCGAGCATGTTGAAGAAGTCCATGTTGCCGCCGACGTTGAGCTGCGAGGTGTGCTCGAGCATCACGCCGCGCTCGTAGAACAGGCGCGCCAGCGCGCGGTGCGTGATCGTCGCGCCGACCTGCGACTTGATGTCGTCGCCGACGATCGGCAGGCCCGCTCTCTGAAAGCGCTCGTCCCAGTAGTCCTCGCGCGCGATGAAGACGGGGATGCAGTTGACGAAGCCGCAGCCGGCCTCGAGCACCTGCTCGACGTACCACTTGGTCGCCTGCTCGGAGCCGAC
>CAZGJV010000129.1:0-1721 GCA_964525715.1 uncultured Conexibacter sp.
GCGGGTGAGGACGATTCCGCGAGCCTGCTCGCGGAACGCCTCACCCGGCGACAGGACCCGCCCGCCACGGCGCTGGGGCCGAGGCGGGCGGGCTGCCGCAGAGGGTCAGTCCTTCGAGTCGTCCGGCACGTCGAGCTCGGCCAGCTCCTCGGCGAAGCCGTGGCCCGGGTCGCCGCCGCCGTTGCCGATCGCCTCGAGGTCGGCGAGGTCGGCCTCGAGCCCGGGGCCGAAGCCCTGCAGGCCCTCGCCGTCGGTCAGCCCCAGCTCGGCCGCGAGGTCGTCGTGGTCGAGCAGGCCGACGTCGTCGATGCCGCGGGGGAGCGGCTCGGCCGGCTCGATCTCGATCCGCCGGTAGCGCTTCAGACCGGTGGCAGCCGGGATCAGCTTGCCGATGATGACGTTCTCCTTGAGGCCGTTGAGGCGGTCGATCTTGCCTTCGAGCGCCGCGTCGGTCAGGACCTTCGTCGTCTCCTGGAAGGAGGCGGCCGAGAGGAACGAGTCGGTGTTGAGCGAGGCCTTCGTGATGCCGAGGATGATCTCCTCGGCCTGCGCCGGCTCGCCACCCGCGTCGATCACGACCTGGTTGATTCTCGCGTAGTCGTGCCGGTCGACGAAGACGCCGGGGAGCAGGTCGGTGTCGCCCTTCTGGTCGACCCGGACCTTCTTCAGCATCTGGCGCACGATCAGCTCGATGTGCTTGTCGTTGATGTCCACGCCCTGCGACTTGTAGACCTCCTGGACCTCCTTGACGAGGTACAGCTCGGTCTCGGTGCGGCCGCGGATCGCGAGCAGCTCGTGCGGGTACAGCGACCCCTCGTTGAGCTGCTTGCCCGGCTCGACCTTCTCGCCGTTCTCGACGAACAGGCGCGTGCGGCGCGGGAACGTGTGACGGTGCTCGTCGCCGCCGTCGTCGGTGATGACGACGGTGAGCGCCTTGTCCGTCTCCTCGATGTTCACGGAGCCGCCGACCTCGGCGATCTTCGCCAGGCCCTTCGGCTTGCGCGCCTCGAACAGCTCCACGACGCGCGGCAGGCCGTGCGTGATGTCCGCGCCGGCGATGCCGCCGGTGTGGAACGTCCGCATGGTGAGCTGCGTTCCGGGCTCGCCGATCGACTGGGCCGCGATGATGCCGACCGCGTCGCCGATCTGCGCGAGGTTGCCGGTCGCCATCGAGCGGCCGTAGCAGGCCTGGCACACGCCGGTCGGCGCCTCGCACTTCAGCACCGAGCGGACGGGGACCTTGATGCCCTTCTCCTCGCCGAGCGCCTCGTACAGCGCCGCGAGGTCCGCGCGCTCGATCTCCTGCCCGGCCGTGAGCAGCGCTCTTCTCGCCGGCGTTCTTCTGCCGAAGTCGACGGCGGCGATGCGCCCGACCAGGTTGTCGTTGGGCTCGTCGCCCGCCTTGTGCAGGAACAGCTCGACGTACTCCTCGGTGCCGCAGTCCTCCTGGCGGATGATCACGTCCTGCGCGACGTCGACGAGACGGCGCGTCAGGTAGCCGGAGTCAGCCGTACGGAGGGCGGTGTCCGCGAGGCCCTTGCGGGCGCCGTGGGTCGAGATGAAGTACTCGAGGACCGTCAACCCCTCCATGAAGTTGGCGCGGATCGGCCGCTCGATGATCTCGCCCTTCGGATTCGCCATCAGGCCGCGCATGCCGGCCAGCTGGCGGATCTGCTTGAACGAGCCGCGGGCGCCCGAGTTGGCCATCATGTAGATCGGGT
>CAZGJV010000130.1:0-1719 GCA_964525715.1 uncultured Conexibacter sp.
GTCCGCCAGCGTCCTTGCCGTCCAGGCGGGTCGTCCATTGCACCCACCGGCACGGTCTGCATCGGCGCCGCGCCGCCTGGGCATGACGTCGAGCGCAAGAATGGACGGACGTTCGAGCGGCGCTCAGGCGGCGGTGGCGTGCCGCGCGAGCGCGTGGAGCGCGTCGATCGAAGCGGCGTCGAACGCCGGCACTGCGGCGGCGCCGTCGGCGGCCACCGGCGCACCGCACGTCAGCAGCGCGTCGGCGCGCTCCGGGAGCTGTGCGCGCACGGACGCGTCGATCGGTCCGAGCACGGCGATCAGGTGGGCGGTGCCGTCGGCGTCGAGCCCCAGCTCGCTCACGAGCTCGCCGAGCAGCTGCCCGGCGGTGGCCGGCAGCAGCGTGCTGGCGTCGATCGCGAGCGTCGCGTCGGCGCCGCCGTCGAAGTGCGCGCCGTAGGCGGCGAGCAGCTCGGGATGCGCCACCAGCTCCTCCGCGAACGCGAGCGTGACGAAGCGCCGCGCGCCCGCGAGCGGATCCCCCGCCGCACGCCGCGGCCGTGCTGCCAGCGTCTCGGCGAGCAGCTCGCGCGCTGGCGCGCACCACGGGTCGAGCGCGGCCGCGCGCACCGCGAGCGCGGCGGCCGGCCACGTGTCGCCGTGCGCGATCGCCGCGCGCGCGTCGGCGAGGGCGCGGCGCGCCTCCGAGCGGTCGGCGTCGGTGACGGTGACGAGCTCGGCGAACGGATCCCCGCCGGCGGCCGCGAGCAGCCGGCGCGCGTTCGCCATGAAGGCCTTCCAGATCTCGCCGAGCGCGTCGGCATACAGCGACTCGGACGTCGCGTTGCGCAGGAACCAGCGCTGCACCGCGAGCGCCTCGCGCAGGGCGTCCTCGCGCGCGGCGTCCAGGGTGCCGTCGCCGGCCTCGTCCTCGTCGACGGTCGCTGCGATGCCCGCTGGCGCCCACGCGATGTCGGTCACGCACGCGGCGCGCACGACCAGCCACCACGCGGCCGCGGGCAGCTCCGGCGGCAGCGGGCCGAGGGCGGGGAGCAACGATGCGCGCAGTGCGACCGAGGAGGGCGCGACGCACGGCGGCTCGCGCAGCAGCCGACCGGCTGGCCGCCCGCTCGGCGGGTCGCCGTCGAGTGCCAGCAGCTCGGAGTAGACGAGCCCGGCCTCGGGCCATTCGGCGAGCGCCGCGACCTGCGCCGCGACGCGCCCGATCGGCCAGCGGACGCCGGGCTCGAGCAGCGCGAGCACGTCGCCGTGCGCCTCGCGCAGCGAGCGGGCAGTCGCGGCGAGCGGGCCGGCGCCCGGCTGGGCGACGACGCGCACCCGTGCGGGGAACAGCTCCGCGTAGCCGGCGGCGACGGCGTCGGTCGCGGCGTCGCCGCCGTGCACGACGATCAGCTCCAGCAGCTCGGGCGGGTACTCCTGCGCGAGTGCGCCCTCGAGCGAGGCGGCCAGGCCGTCGGCCGCGTCGTGCGCGGTCACGAGCACGCTCACGAGCGGCAGCTGCGTCATGTCCCGCTGAATCGGCCCGCGGACGGCGCGACTTGAGTCCCGGACGCCGCGCGTCCGCTGAACGACGCATCATTCCCACGCGCCGCGCCGGGTTGTGTACGGTTGATCGTCCAGCGCGACGTCGGGGGAAAACGGCCGTCGCGCGGTCAGTTGAAGACTTTCGCCAGGGGGAAGGCGATCCGCTCGACGCTGCACGAACCGACGCTGTTCTCG
>CAZGJV010000131.1:0-1710 GCA_964525715.1 uncultured Conexibacter sp.
TTCTTCGCCAGCTACCTGCGCCACCTGCTGATGCTGCTCGACATCCGCGCCGAGGTCGTCGCCAGCCCGTCGCAGGAGGCGCTCGGCCGGCTCTCGCGGATCGATGAGATGACGCTCGTGATTGGCCTCTCGGCCGGTCGCCCGCACCCGCTGATCGCGCGCACGATGAAGCTCGCGCGCCACCGCAGAGCGCCGACGCTCGCGATCACCGACGCGACGCTCTCCGAGGTCTCGAGACTCGCGCGGATCCGCCTTTACTATTCGTCGAACAGCCCCGCCTACGTGCGCTCGCACGTCGCGCTGCTGTCGCTGCTGCAGGGGCTCGCCTACGGCGTGTACGCCCGCGACGCGCAGCAGTACGAGACGCGCATCAAGGCGTTCCGGCTCAAGTGACGTCGCGGGGAGCTCGTCGCTTGCGATGAGCGGATGGCGAAACGCTCATCGCTCTGCGATGAACAACCCCTGCTGCGCGCGCCCGACGCGGCCGCGCTCGTCGTACAGCGCGCTGTCGCTGACGCCTATGCCGGCGCCGCCGACGCGCGTGATCGCGTCGAGCCCGACCCACTCGCCCTGCGGCAGCCGCTCGACGTAGAGCGTCAGGTCGGGGTTGATGAAGACGTGCGTCGCCCACGAGACGGCGGTCGCGATGCCGTTGCCGAAGTCGCCGGCGGCGGCCAGCCGCTGGAGCGGGGACGGCTGCTCGCCGGCGACGAGCGGCGCACGCAGCCGGAACCAGGCGAACGCCGGGCCGACGTCCGCGAACGCCCCGGTCGCGAAGCGCACCTCCATGCCGTCGCGCGCGAACATCGTCGGGCCGGACTCGAACGCCGGCATGTCGATCGGGGCGCTGCCATCGGGCCCGCCGTGCGGCGGCGGCTCCGGCTCGGCCGCCGGCGCCGGCACGGCGTCGCGGCGGATCCGCAGCGCGGTCGCGCGTCCGACCTCCTGCTCGCCGTCGCGCAGCGAGGCCTCCACGAGCTGGACCCGCTTGCCGTCGCGCAGGATGCGCGTGCCGAGCGAGAGCGGTGCCAGCGGCACCGGACGCAGGAACTCGTAGGTGAGCCGCACGACGTCCATCGGCACGGCGCTCTCCACGCGCTCCACGGCGCGTGCGATCAGCGCTGCTGGCGCGCCGCCGTGCTGCGCGCCCGGGTCCCACGGCCCGCGCGCCAGCTCGGTCGGGACGAAGCGCTCATCGTCCTCCGGAAGGTAGATCGCATCGCTCACGGCGGGCAAGGCTAGCCAGCCGGCAGCGTCGCCGCGCCGAGGCTATATTCCAGCCCAGATGCGCGACGAGGCGACATTCACCGTCAAGGCCGGCCTGGCCGAGATGCTCAAGGGCGGCGTGATCATGGACGTGGTCACCCCCGAGCAGGCGCGGATCGCCGAGGCCGCCGGCGCCTGCGCGGTGATGGCGCTGGAGCGCGTCCCGGCTGACATCCGCCGCGACGGCGGCGTCGCGCGCATGTCGGATCCCGAGATGATCAAGGGCATCCAGGAGGCCGTCACGATCCCCGTGATGGCGAAGGCGCGGATCGGCCATTTCGCCGAGGCGCAAGTGCTCGAGGCGCTCGAGGTCGACTACGTCGACGAGTCCGAGGTGCTGACCCCCGCCGACGAGGCCCACCACATAGACAAGTGGGGCTTCAAGGTGCCGTTCGTGTGCGGCGCGACGAACCTCGGCGAGGCGCTGCGGCGCATCGGCGAGGG
>CAZGJV010000132.1:0-1645 GCA_964525715.1 uncultured Conexibacter sp.
CAGCCCGTCGACCCGCAGCAGTCGTTCCCCGCCCTCGAGCAGGCGGTGCTCGAGCGCTGGCAGGCGGACGACGTCTTCCACGAGACGGTCCGCCGCCGCAAGGGCAGACCGCCGTGGATCTTCTACGAGGGGCCGCCGACGGCGAACGGCCGGCCGGGCACGCACCACGTGCTCGCGCGCATCTTCAAGGACATCTTCCCCCGCTACCGCACGATGTGCGGCTACTACGTCGAGCGCAAGGGCGGCTGGGACTGCCACGGCCTGCCGGTCGAGCTGGCGGTCGAGGAGGAGCTGGGCTTCAGAGAGAAGGACGACATCGAGCGCTACGGCATCGCGGAGTTCAACGCGAAGTGCCGCGAGTCGGTCTTCCGGTATGTCGACGAGTTCGCGCGCCTGACCGAGCGGATCGGCTACTGGGTCGACATCGAGGACGCCTACCGCACGCTCGACGACACCTACATCGAGTCGGTCTGGTGGGCGCTGCGCACGATCTGGGACAAGGACCTGCTGTACGAGGGTCACAAGGTCGTCCCCTACTGCCCGCGCTGCGGCACGGTGCTGTCCTCGCACGAGCTCGGCCAGCCAGGCGCCTACAAGGACGTGATCGACCCGTCGGCGTATGTGCGCCTGCCGGTGACGAAGCCGGTCGGGCCGCTGGAGGCGGGCGACGAGCTGCTGGTGTGGACGACGACGCCGTGGACGCTGCCGTCGAACGCGGCGGTCGCGGTCGATCCTGACCTCACGTACGTACGCGTGCGAACCGACGATGGCGCCGTGTACGTGCTCGCGGACGCGCTGGTGAGACGCGTGCTGGGCGAGGACGCCGACCTCGATCTGCTCGACCGCTTCGCCGGCGGCGAGATCGTCGGCGCGGCATACGAGCCGCCGTTCGACTTCATCCCCGGCTCGGCCTACGGCGAGAAGGGCCACACCGTGCTGCCGGCCGACTTCGTCACCGCCGAGGACGGCACCGGCCTCGTCCACACCGCGCTCGCATTCGGCGAGGACGACTACCGCCTCGGCGAGCAGCAGGAAATGACTGTTGTCAACCCCGTGAGACTCGACGGCACGTACGACGAGCGGATCGAGGGGTATGCCGGCCGGCGCGTGCGCGAGTGCAACGACGACCTGGTCGAGGACCTGCGCGCCCGCGGGCGGCTGCTGCGCTCCGAGGACTACGAGCACGCCTACCCGCACTGCTGGCGCTGCGGCACCGCGCTGCTCTACTACGCCAAGCCGTCCTGGTACATCCGCACCTCGCAGATCCGCGACCGGCTGTTGGCCGCGAACGAGACGGTCGAATGGCACCCGCCGCACGTCAAGCACGGGCGCTTCGGCAACTGGCTGGAGGGCAACGTCGACTGGGCGCTGTCGCGCGAGCGCTACTGGGGCACGCCGCTGCCGATCTGGCGCTGCGAGCAGGGCCACGTCCACTGCGTCGGCTCGTTCGACGAGCTGGAGGAGCTGTCGGGCGTCCGCCTGGAGGACGCGCACCGTCCGTACGTCGACGAGGTCGGCTTCCCCTGCATCGAGTGCGGCGGGCGGATGCAGCGCGTGCCCGAGGTGATCGACGTGTGGTTCGACTCCGGCGCGATGCCGTTCGCGCAGTGGCACGCGCCGCACGAGAACGCCGAGCACTTCAGAG
>CAZGJV010000133.1:0-1635 GCA_964525715.1 uncultured Conexibacter sp.
CCGACGGGCAGATCTTCCTCGAGCCGAAGCTGTTCAACTCGGGCGTGCGCCCGGCCATCAACGTCGGCATCTCGGTGTCGCGCGTCGGCGGCAACGCGCAGATCTCGCCGATGAAGAAGGTCGCCGGCAAGATCAAGCTCGAGCTGTCGCAGTACCGCGAGCTGGAGGCGTTCGCGCAGTTCGGCTCCGACCTCGACGCCGACACGCAGGCGACGCTCGCCCGCGGCGAGCGGCTCGTCAAGACGCTCAACCAGGGCGAGCGCGCCCCGCTGGCGGTCGAGGACCAGGTCATCCAGACGTTCGCCGCGACGAACGGCTACCTCGACCGCATCGACGCGGCCAAGGTCGAGCGCTTCCTCGACGGCCTCACGCGCCGCGCGCACGCCGAGGGCGCCGACGTCCGCGCCAAGATCGCCGGCGGCGACTGGAAGGACGACACGCAGCAGGCGGTCGACGCGCTCGTCAAGCGCTTCGCGGAGGACTTCGGCTACGACCTCGACGAGGAGGGCCAGCCGCTGACCGACGAGGATGCGCCGCCGGTGCGCCCGACGCACGCCGAGCCGGCCGCTGAGGCCGCTCCCGAGCAGGAGCCCGCGGCGGTCTAACGCACCATGGCGCAACGAGACGTCAAGAACCGCATCGCGTCGGTCAAGAACATCCAGAAGATCACGCGCGCGATGGAGATGGTCGCCGCGGCGCGCCTGCGCCGCGCCGAGCAGCGCATCGCCGCGCTGCGCCCGTACGCGGGCGCGATCCGGCGGATGACGCGCCAGGCGGCCGAGGCCGCCGGCAAGGTGCCGGCGCTGCCGATCCTCAACGAGCACGAGAACGAGGAGCGCATCGCACTGCTGCTCGTCACGGCTGACCGCGGCCTCGCGGGCGCGTTCAACTCGCAGATCATCCGTGCCGGCGTGCGCACCGCCGCCGACTATCAGGGCGAGGGCAAGCAGGTCGTGTACTACGCGACCGGGCGCCGCGGCGTCTCCTCGCTCACGTTCCGCGGCACCGAGCCCGAGCAGGGCTTCACCGGCTTCACCGAGCGGCCGACGTACGCGAACGCGCGCGAGATCGCCCAGGCGCTGACCGCCGCCTACGTGGACGGCAAGGTCGACCGCGTCGAGATCCTCTACAACGGCTACATCTCGCCGATCACGCAGGAGGTGCGGCGCGAGACGCTGCTGCCGCTCCAGCAGGCGACGATCCTCGAGGCGGAGACGCCCGAGGAGGAGTCGGCGCCGAGCGGGCACCACGCTCTGGTCGAGTACGAGCCGGAGCCGGAGGAGATCCTCCAGCGGCTCGTGCCGGACTACGTCGAGATCTCGATCTTCCGGGCGCTGCTGGAGTCGACCGCGTCGGAGCTGGGCGCGCGCATGACGGCGATGCGCAGCGCCTCCGACAACGCCGGCGACATCATCGACGACCTCACGTTGGAGATGAACCGCGCCCGCCAGGCGGAGATCACGCAGGAGATCATGGAGGTCGTCGGCGGTGCTGAGGCACTGAGCTAGACGGCCGGACGACCCGATCGCTTTTAGGACCCCCGAGGAGAAACCCAACACATGTCAGCTACAGCCACAAAGAACGTCGGGCGCATCGAGGAGATCCAGGGCGTCGTGATCGAGGCCGTCTTCCCCG
>CAZGJV010000134.1:0-1629 GCA_964525715.1 uncultured Conexibacter sp.
CGGTCGGGCTGCGAGCGCTGCACGGCGCCGAGCTGACGCTCGACGACGGCCGCCACCTGACGCTGCTCGTCGAGGACGAGCACGGGTGGCGCAACCTCTGCCGGCTGCTGACCCGCGCGCACGCTCACACGCGCGGGGACGAGCCGACAGGGCTCCCGCACGCGGGGGGCGTGCGGGAGCGGAGCGCGACGGGGGACCCGGGGGCGGGCGGGGGACCCGCCCCCGGCGCGCGCCCACGCCAGGCGACCCAGCCGCACGTCCCGCTCGCCGCCGTGCTCGACCACGCCGGCGGCCTGATCTGCCTCAGCGGCTGCGCCACCCACGGGATCCACGACCGCGCAGGCCTCTCGCGGCTGCGCGACGCGTTCGGCCCGGAGCGGCTGCGCGTCGAGCTGCAACGCCCCTACCTGCGCGACGACCGCGCGCGCAACCGCCGCCTCGCCGCGCTCGCGCGAGAGCTCGACCTCATAACCGTCGCGACCGGCAACGTCCACGCGCACGCCCGCGCCCGCGCACCGCTGCAGGACGCGCTCGTCGCGGTCCGCCACCGCACGACGCTCGACGCCTCAGAGCCGCTGCGGCGCGGCAACTTCAGCCACGTGCTCGCGAGCCCCGCGGCGATGGCGGCACGCTTCGCCGCCGACCACCCGGAGGCCGTCGCGGAGACCGCGAAGATCGCAGACCGCCTGCGCTTCGACCTGACCGAGCACCACGGCTACCGCTACCCGGGCGAAGAGGACGCCGCAGCCGACCGCACGCTCGCCGAGATCTCCCGCGCGCGCCTCGAGGACCGCTATCCGCCGTCGCACCCGCTGCGCGCCGAGGCGCTCCCACGCCTGGAGGAGGAGCTGCGCATCATCGCGGCGCTCGGCCTCTCCGGCTTCTTCCTGCTGCACCGCGACATGCTCGAGCTGGCGCGCGAGGTCGCGCTGGAGGTGCGCGGGCCGGACACCGCCCGCGCGCTGCTGCCGCCCGGCCGCGGGCGCGGCTCGTCCGTCTCCTCGATCGTCTGCTACCTCACGGGCCTCTCGCACGTCGACCCGATCGCGAACGACCTGTTCCTCGGCCGCTTCCTCAACGACGAGCTGACCGCGCTGCCGGACATCGACCTCGACTTCCCGCGCGACGTGCGCGCGGCATTGATCCCGCGCATCCACGAGCGCTACGGCAAGGACCGCTCTGCCCTCGTTGCGGCCTTTCCGACCTATCGAGCGCGTGGTGCCATTCGCGAGCTGGGCAAGGCGCTCGGGCTGCCGCCGGGGGAGATCGAGCGCGTCGCGCGCGGCTCGGAGGGCTGGTCGGCGCGCGACGTCGCGCATGACGTCGCCTCCGCGCTCGGCCCCGAGCGCCTCGCCCAAGGCCGCTGGGCCTGGCTCGCCCGCCTCGCCGAACAGGCGCACGGGCTGCCGCGCCACCTCTCCCAGCACCCCGGCGGGATGGTCGTCGCGACGCGGCCGCTGATCGACTGCTGCCCGATCGTGCCGGCCGCGATGGAGGGGCGCCAGATGGTCCAGTGGGACAAGGACTCGTGCGCCGACGCCGGCTTTCTGAAGATCGACCTGCTGGGGCTCGGGATGCTGAGCGCCGTCGAGCGCGCGGTCGAGGACATCGCCAAGCACCGCAACGAGC
>CAZGJV010000135.1:0-1609 GCA_964525715.1 uncultured Conexibacter sp.
CCCGAAGTCAACCGGTCGTCGCAACAGTGTGTGGTGTGATGAATCTACGGGTCGCGGGGGATGGCTGTGTCTGTGGTGTTCGGGGTTGGGCCGGCGCGGCTGTCGTCGCGGAGGCTCGCCCGGAGGGCGGGCCGCAGCGGCGATAGTCGCGCCGGTGTCCGACCAGACGGTCCCCTCGCGGGGGCACGCTCGATTCAGACGGTCGCTGTCAGGTGTTCATTGAGCGCTTCGGCGGGGGTTCTCCAGCCGAGCGTCTTGCGGGGACGGGTGTTCAGCGTCGCGGCGACCGCGGCGAGGTCATCCGGGCTGTGGCGCGCGAGGTCGGTTCCTCTGGGGAAGTATTGGCGCAGCAGCCCGTTGGTGTTCTCGTTGCTGGCGCGCTGCCATGGGCTCCTGGGATCGCAGAAGTAGACCTGCAGGCCGGTGTCGATCCGCAGCTGGGCGTGCTGGGCCATCTCGGCGCCCTGGTCCCAGGTCAACGACCGGCGCAGCTGCTCGGGCAGCGTGGTGATCGCCGAGGCGATCGCGTCACGAACGGCCTCGGCGCCGTGACCGCTCATTGCCGGGCCGTTGTTGACGCGCGGGCCGTCGCGGCCGGGCATCGGCGGCAGATGCAGCAGCATCGTGAAACGGCTGGAGCGCTCGACGAGCGTGCCGATCGCCGTGCGGTCGGTGCCGAGGATCAGGTCGCCTTCCCAGTGACCGGGCACGGCCCGGTCCTCGACCTCGGCCGGCCGCTCACTGATCATGACCTCCTCGCTGACGAAGCTCTTGCCGCGGCCCCGGACGCGGGCGCGCGGGACGCGCAGCGCCCGACCGGTCCGCAGGCACGCGACGAGCTCCCGTCTGAGCGCTCCGCGGCCCTGGACGTAGAGCGCCTGGTAGATCGCTTCGTGCGAGATCCGCATCGACTCATCATCAGGGAACTCGACCTTCAACCGGTTCGCGATCTGCTCCGGACTCCACGCCCGCGCCCACCTGCGATCCCCGCGCCTGGGCTTGTTGCGGCCCTTCCACGGCCCGGTCTCAGGGCCCGCCACCGTCCCGTCCGGGCGACGCACGCGACCAGCGAGCCGCTCCTGCACGTAGTCGCGCAACGGCTCGTTGACGGCGAGCTTCGCGGTCTTGGGCCGGCGGGCCATCAGCTCCGCCTTCCACTGCGCGACCGACGCGCGGTACTCCAGCTTGCCGCTACGGGTCGCCGCGTTACGCCGCAGCTCCCTGCAGATCGTCGACGGCGAGCGGCCCAACTGCCGGGCGATCTCCCTGACCCCGGCACCCTGCGCGCGCAACAGCGCGATCTCCTCGCGCTCCTCAAAGCACAGATACCGGCCCGACAGCGGAGCAAGCATGAACGTTGGCATGCCACCACGCTCCCGGAACCACCGGCTGCCAGCCGCCTGGGACGCCCCCACAGCCAACGCCGCCTCCTCGCTGCTCAACCCCTCCGCGACCTTACGCCAGAAGGACCGCTCGACATCACGCCGCAGCGACGGCTTCCCCGGCGACTTCATCGGCGACCGACCCGTCAGCTCGGTCATCCACCCAGCTGGCCTGCCCATCGCAACCCTCCCGGATCGAGCGTTGCGACGACCACTTGAATCCACCC
>CAZGJV010000136.1:0-1605 GCA_964525715.1 uncultured Conexibacter sp.
GTTCTGCGGCCGGCCGCCGCGAGGTTCGCGAGCGCCATCGTCGTGAGCGTCGACTTGCCGATCCCCGGCGAGCCGCCGATCAGCACAAGCGAGCCGGGCACGACCCCCCCGCCGAGCACGCGGTCCAGCTCGCCGATGCCGGTCGACAGGCGCGCGACGTCGGCCGCCTCGACGCTGCCGAGCGCGACGGGCGTCACCGCCTGCCCGGGGGCTGCAGCCCCGCCCGCCCCGCGCCGGCCTCTCGCCGCAGGCCGCGCGACGGCCTCCTCCACGAGCGTGTTCCACGCCCCGCAGCCCGGGCACTGGCCGTGCCAGCGCGGCGTCTCGTGACCGCAATCCGAACACACGTGGATCGAGCTGGCGCGCGCCATGCGGCCAGCGTACGCGGTCAGCCCGACGCGTCCGCAGCCGCTCGCACGCACGACGCAAAGCCCGTCTCGCGGTGTGCCTTGTCGCAGAACGGCTTCGTGCGCGAATGCCCGCAGCGGCACAGCACGAGCGGCCGCTCACGGTCGTACGCGATCTCGTTCCCGTCCGGATCGACCAGCCGCACCGCGCCCGTCACCTTGTACGGCCCGTCGTCCCGCACTCTGATCTCGACCGGGTCGGCCACGGATCACACGCTAGCCGAGAGCTGTGCGCCTGAGGGCCGAGATACCGGCCCTCAGGCGCACAGATCGGAGAAGGGCGGCCAATCGGCCGCCCTTCTCGATGCAATCTGCGAGCGTCGCGCTACTCGTCGGGCGTTTCGGACGGGGCGTCGTCGTGATCGGAGGCGTCGTCGTCCGAGTCGGACTTCGCGGCCCCGACGCCCACGGGCGTCTTCGGCTGGATGACCTCGATCGAGACCTCGCGGTCGTCGCCCTCGGGCGCCTTGTCGACCAGCACCGTCCCGCCCGGCGTCAGCTCGCTTCGCAGCACGAAGTCCGCCAACGGATCCTCGATGTAGCGCTGGATCGCCCGGCGCAGCGGGCGGGCGCCCATCGACGGGTCCCAGCCCTTGTCGACGAGCAGGTCCTTCGCCTCGTCCGTCAGCTCCAGCTGCAGTTCACGCTCCGCCAGCGACTCGCGGATCCGCAGCAGCAGCAGCTCGACGATCTGCTTGATCTCGTCCTTCGCCAGCTTGTGGAAGACGATCACGTCGTCGATGCGGTTGAGGAACTCGGGCCGGAAGACCTTCTTCAGCTCGCCCATGATCCGGTTCTTCATGTCGTCGTAGGTGATGCCGGTCTCGTCGTCGGAGACGGCGAAGCCCAGCGGCGTGTTGCGAGCGATCTCGGACGCGCCGATGTTCGACGTCATGATCACGATCGCGTGGCGGAAGTCCACCGTGCGCCCTTGCGCGTCGGTGAGCCGCCCGTCCTCGAGGATCTGGAGCAGGATGTTGAAGACGTCCGGGTGGGCCTTCTCGATCTCGTCGAGCAGGAGCACGCTGTACGGCTTGCGCCGCACGGCCTCGGTCAGCTGACCGCCCTCGTCGTAGCCGATGTAGCCCGGAGGCGAGCCGACGAGCCGCGACACGGCGTGCTTCTCCATGTACTCCGACATGTCGATGCGCACCATCGCGTCCTCGTCGCCGAACAGGAACTCGGCGAGCGTGCGGGC
>CAZGJV010000137.1:0-1586 GCA_964525715.1 uncultured Conexibacter sp.
TCGTGCCCCGGAATGATGAGGTCCGCCAATTCCGCGATCTTGTTCATGGTCGCGACGCCTTGCTTGGGATCCGCGGCGTTGTAAAAGTTTTGCCGGTCACGAAAGAAATCACGGGTCGCGATGGCATCACCGGCGGCAATGACCGAGAGTCCGTCGCAATCGAATCGCAAGCTGTGATGGGATGGCGTGTGTCCGGGCGTGGGCAGAACTTCAATCCCCTCGAAAAGCACTCCGGTCACGGGTTCAACCTGGCGTGTCAGTTTTCCGGATTTGTTCAGGATCTCGGTTACACCCGGCCCGGCCATCCAGCGGGCATCGGGAAAATGCGCCAATCCCGGCCAATGGTCGGCATGGTCGTGCGTGATGAACGCGGCGGTGATGTCCTTCAACTTGAGCCCGGTGCGGCGGTCCAATTCGCGGGCCATGTCCGCGGCATCGGCTTCTGACGGATCCACCAGCAATCGGAATCCATCTCCGCGGATGAGTGTGCAGGTGCAAAGAACTTTGCGGACCGCCTTGTCGTTGGCCTCGCCCCAATACTGGTTGCGCGAAAGATTGCCGACCGTGATGATGTCCCACCGCTTTACCTTCAAATTCCCCCTACTTTTTGTTGACCTGGGAAACGGAATCGTCTCGCCGGATGCGGCGCTGCCCACTGCCATGGTCGCGAGCAAGGCCATGCCTGTCCGGGCAAGGAAGCTGGCGCGGGAACATTGATTATTTGCGATGCCGGGTGATTTCATAAATAAACGGGGTTTGACTCTCCGGGTCACTTGTCTGACTGCTTCTCTTCGGCCTGGGCCGGTTTCGCCAGATCATGCGGTGAGATGTGAATCACGTAATACGTCACCGGGTTCGTGCTGCTGTTGCGCCAACCGTGCAATTCGTTCGACGCGCAAAAAACCATCCCGCCGGCGCCGACCTGATTGGTCACGCCGTTTTGAACCACTTCAAGTGTGCCTTCTTTGATGATCAACAGTTCCTCCTCGGGATGCCTGTGTGCGGGATGCGGTTCCTTGCCGGGATCCAGCGTCGTAACATGGCAGGACAAATTTTCGAGAGTGGCCGTCGGTGAATCAAAAAAGTTTCGCAACGCGCCGATATTGCTCGGTTGGGCTGGCATGTCGCTCCATTGAAATATTCGCGAGTGCATGGGCGGCTTCACCGTGACCGAGGCCGGGCTTTCAGCCGCAAAATTGGTTTGCGCGTGCGCCGTCACAGCGAGGCCGCCGCACGAGAGGAGGAGTGCAGCCGCGAGTATTTCGTGCCAGACGGCGATTTTTTGATTTCTCATAAGCTTCCTTCGGTTGCCAAAATTCCTATTCAATCACCACCGTGGTTGCAGAAACTCCGCGAACTATTGCATCCCGATTGACGGTGAATTCGAAAAGACTATGTGCAAATACTAAACTTTCGCGATGGTGTCCAAGCAAAACTAGATTCACCATGGCGCTTGTAATCCCGGTTGCTCTTCGCAACAATTCGGGCCGCCATTGCCATGAATTGTTCCCGAATAAACACCTTGCTGGTCGTTCTCGGTTTATGCGTTTCCGCAAGCGCTCAAGAAAAGACCAACAGTCCAGAGC
>CAZGJV010000138.1:0-1579 GCA_964525715.1 uncultured Conexibacter sp.
TCCGCCTTGACCTCGGTCGTGTAGGCGCCCTTGGTCGCGCCGTTGCTCTGCAGCGCGCCGAAGTACGCCTCGCGGCCGCTCTGCGTGCCGGACGCGTACTGGTCGTGCACCTGGTAAAGGAAGAACGCGCCGAGCCTGCTGCCGTAGCGGCTCTGCATCCCCGCCAGCGCGCTGTGCAGCGTCGTCGCGGCGGAGGCGTACGTCATGCACGCGCTGAATCCGTAGTTGTCGTCGAGGCAGCGGCCGTTGTCGCTCGAGAGGCCCCACTCCGTGATCCAGATCGGCAGGTCCCGTGCGCCGGCGGCCTTGGCCGCGTTGATCGTCGAGTCGATCCGCGTCGCCCAGGTCGGCCCGTACGGATGGATCGTCCAGCCGGCCACGAGGTCGGCGAGGTTCGGCACGGCCTTGAGCATGCTCGTCACCCAGGCGGTGCCGTTCACGGCGTCGTCGCCCTGAGCGAGCAGCCCGACCCTCGCATTGGCCGCGCGGATCGCATTCGCGGCGTCGGCTGCCCGCAGCGCATACGTCTGCGCCCGGCTCGAGTACGTCGCCAGCGAGTTGTCGGAGAACTGGTAGCTGTAGCTCGTCTCGTTGCCGAACTCGATGTCCGTCACCGCGGTGTTCGCGGGGTAGCTCTTGCCGGCCCAGAACGAGCCGCCGGGGCCGTATGCGGCGGCCCAGGTGCCGACGTTCTGCGCCTCGGCGCTCGTGGGCATGCCGGTGGGGAAGGTCGCCAGCAGCATCGGCCGGATCCCGGCCTTGGCGTAGGCGTCGATCGTCGAGGCCATGCTCGACGCCGACGTGTCGGCGCTGAACTCCATCCGCGCGGTGTGCGCGCCGAGCTTCTCGACGAACGGGAGCTCGTACGACAGCGCGGAGCCGGCGACGACGCCCATCTGGAAGGTGCCGTCGACCGGCTGCGGGGTCGGGGACGGCGTGGGCGTGGGCGTCGGGGTCGGGGTCGGGGTCGGCGATGCGGGGTACGCGATCGAGACCTCGGGCGCCCAGCTGCTGCCGCTGACGTTCGTCCGCACGCTGTAGGTCACGGTCTGCCCGGGCACGGCCGGCGGCGCGATCGACGTCCCGCTGACGAGCGTGTACTGGTCCGCGAGCCCCGGGACCTTGCGCACGAAGACGTACGAGCTGACCGTCGCGGTCGCGCTCCACGTCACCGTCGTGCCCAAGACGCTCAGGCTCGGGGCCGCGAGCACGTTGCCCGTGGGCGCGGGGGGTGGCGGAACGGGGTACGCGATCGAGACCTCGGGCGCCCAGCTGCTGCCGCTGACGTTCGTCCGCACGCTGTAGGTCACGGCCTGCCCGGGCACGGCCGGCGGCGCGATCGACGTCCCGCTCACGACCGAGTACTGGTCGGCCTGGCCCGTGACCTTGCGCACGAAGACGTACGAGCTGACCCCCGTGGTCGGGGTCCACGAAAGCGTCGTCCCCGAGACCGTCAACGCCGGTGCTGCCAGCACGTCGGTCGCGACAGTCGCCGCCGCCGTGAGCGGTGCGGCCAGCAGCGCATCTGCGGAGACGCTCGCGTCGGTCGGTGCGGCGTCCACGGGCGCCGCTTCCGCCG
>CAZGJV010000139.1:0-1542 GCA_964525715.1 uncultured Conexibacter sp.
GCCCACCACCGCCCCTTCAGCCGCGGATAGGCGCCCCTCCACGCATCGGGGTAAGATCCGCGCCCCCATGGCGCGTCAGAAGGCACCGGAGACGTTCGAAGAGAAGCTCGGCCAGCTCACCGAGCTGCGCGAGGAGGCGATCCACTCCGCCTCCGCGGCTGCGGTCGAGAAGCAGCACGCGAAGGGCAAGTACACAGCCCGCGAGCGGATCGAGAAGCTGCTCGACCCCGGCTCGTTCCAGGAGCTGGACACGTTCGTGCGCCACCGCACGTACGACTTCGACATGCAGAAGAACCGCCCGTGGGGCGACGCGGTCGTGACCGGCCACGGCACGATCGACGGCCGCCGCGTGTGCGTCTTCAGCCAGGACTTCACCGTCGTCGGCGGCTCGCTCGGCGAGGTGATGGCCGAGAAGATGTGCAAGGTCATGGACCTGGCCGCGAAGATCGGCTGCCCCGTGATCGGCATCAACGACTCGGGCGGCGCGCGCATCCAGGAGGGCGTCGTCTCGCTGGGCGCCTACGGCGACGTCTTCCTGCGCAACGTCAAGTGCTCCGGCGTGATCCCGCAGATCTCGCTGATCATGGGCCCGTGCGCCGGCGGCGCCGTCTACTCGCCCGCGATCACCGACTTCATCTTCATGGTGAGAGAGACCTCTCACATGTTCATCACCGGTCCCGACGTGATCAAGACGGTGACCGGCGAGGAGCCGACGTTCGAGGAGCTCGGCGGCGCGATGACGCACAACTCGAAGTCGGGCGTCGCCCACTTCGCCTCCTCCGACGAGGACGAGTGCCTCGAGGACGCGCGCTACCTGTTCAGCTTCCTGCCGTCGAACAACCTCGAGCTGCCGCCGCACGTGCATCCGACCGACGACCCGGACCGCATGGACCCCGAGCTCGACACGGTCGTCCCGGACGCACCGAACAAGCCGTACGACATGCGCGACGTGATCCGCCTCGTCGTCGACGACGGCGAGTTCCTCGAGGTGCACGAGCACTTCGCGACGAACATCGTGTGCGGGCTCGCGCGGCTCGACGGCTACGCGGTGGGGATCGTCGGCAACCAGCCGGCATCGCTGGCCGGCGTGCTCGACATAGCGGCGTCGGAGAAGGCGGCTCGCTTCGTGCGCACGTGCGACGCGTTCAACATCCCGATCGTGACGCTCGTGGATGTGCCCGGCTTCCTGCCCGGCACCGCGCAGGAGTGGGGCGGGATCATCCGCCACGGCGCGAAGCTGCTGTACGCCTACGCGGAGGCGACGGTCCCCAAGATCACGCTGATCACGCGCAAGTCCTACGGCGGCGCGTACGACGTCATGGCCTCCAAGCACCTCGGCGCCGACTTCAACTTCGCCTGGCCGCAGGCGGAGATCGCGGTGATGGGGCCCGAGGGCGCGGTCAACATCATCTACCGCCGCGACATCGCCTCGTCGCCGACGCCGGACGAGCGCCGCCAGAAGCTGATGGACGACTACAAGGCGCGCTTCGCCAACCCCTACTCGGCGGCCGAGCGCGGCTACATCGACGACGTGATCGTCCC
>CAZGJV010000140.1:0-1526 GCA_964525715.1 uncultured Conexibacter sp.
TTCCCGTTCGACTCGATGCTGCGGGTGCAGAGACTGATCCCCCGCATCGCACCCCGCCTGCTCGGCGTCGGCCTGAGAGCGATGACCGCGCAGCGCTTCGTCGACTGGTCGTTCGGCCACTACCTGAAGGTCGCCCACCCGGACTTCGCTTTGAGCGGGCCGCATGGCGGCCGCTTCGCCGCCGGCGCTCAGCCCGTCGCCGTCGCGGCTTGACGACGCAGCATTCGTCCGACGCGGGCAGCGGTCTCGTCCGGCCGGTGCACGACATCCGCATGCGTGAAGCGCAGCACGGTCCAGCCTTCTGTCTGCAGGTCGTTCGAGCGCGTGCGGTCGCGCTGGAACGCATCGCGCGTCTTGTGGGAGTCCCACCCGTCGAGCTCGACCGCGAGCCGCGCCGCCGGCCATGCCGCGTCGACCTCCATGCCTTGCGTCCAGACATTCGCCGACGGCCGCGGCAATCCGTGGGCAGCGAGGAGCGTGAGGAAGCGGTCCTCCAGACGCGAGCGGGTCACGGTGGTGCCGGTCCTCGCCAGCTCCGCCAGCGCTGTCTGGATCCGCGCGTGCCCCGTGCCGTTCCGGCCCCTGATGCGCGCCAGCACCGCCTCGATCGCGCGCACGTCGAGGCGATGCGAGCGCTCGGCCTCCTCGAGCGCCTTGCGGAGCGCCCACGGCGGCACGGTCGCAGCGAGGTCCACGAGCGTGCGGGCCACGGTCGTGACGGGGATGCCGTCGACCGTCGTGACGTCCTCCGGTGACAGACGCTCCACCGGGTGCACCTGCACGCCGGTGAGGCGCCGGCGCGCCGCCACCGTCACGTCGACGCTCGGTCGCTCTGCCGGCCGCAGCGCGTGCAGCGCCGCCGCCTCGCGGTGACTCAGCACCGCGCCGGGCCCAGCGGCCAGCACCGCCGCGAGCCAATGGCCGTCGCGGCGAAGCCGGCAATGGCCGACGGCATAGACGCCGCGGTGGAGCACGAGCAGGCGTCTGCTCCCGACACGCGAGCGAACCATCGCATGTGTCATGCCCGCATCGAGGAGCTGCCGCCGGGCGACCACTCCGTACTGACGGGCCGCCAACGCCGCGATCACCCGGTCAGGATGAGCCCCGTCAACTGGATGCTGCTCAGCGACATCAGATTGCAGGGGCTCGGGCATCCGGCCACGTTGGCAGGGCACCTGCGACGGTTGAAGACGCGAACGTGCCGATTCTCAGCGGGGTTGGCTGTGCCTACGGCGTTTGGCCGACGGAGCGCCAGCGGCGGTGGCGCTCGGTGAGGCGGGCTGAGGGATCGGCGGCGGTGGTCGACGCCAGCGCTGCCGACAGCTCGGCGCCGACGGCGGCGACGAACGCGTCGGGCTGCTCGTGCGCCGGGCGCGGCTCGGGGATGAGGACGTCGGCGATGCCGGCGTCGAGCAGTTGCCAGGAGGCGCCGCCCTGGGTGGCGGCCAGCTCGGCGGCGTGGTCGAGGTCCCGGTAGAGGATCGCGGAGGCGCCCTCGGGGGCGATGACGCCGAGCGAGGCGTGCT
>CAZGJV010000141.1:0-1516 GCA_964525715.1 uncultured Conexibacter sp.
GTCGGACGGACACACGGGGCTATAGCTCAGTTGGGAGAGCGCCTGGATCGCACCCAGGAGGTCGGGGGTTCGAGTCCCCCTAGCTCCATCGGACGGAAGCCCTGCTACGGCGGGGCTTCCGGCGTTTTGGGGGTTCGGGAGGTGGTGTGGCTGGGCGCTGTGGGTACCGCGAGTGGGTACCACATTCAGGCTCGCGTAACCCGAGGCGATGCGGCCTGCTCCTCACCGAGCTGAACGCGAGGCCTGCGCGAGACCCGCCAGAACGCCGACGTCGCGAACTCTGTCCGCCGCACGCAAGACGATCCCACTAATGCGGGATTCGACTCTCATTGCCCTGGCTGGCATTGCGGCGACTGCCACCACGGGCATTCTGAGTCCTTGGCTCACCCAGCGCCTTGGCCGCAGTCGTGACAAGGCTCAGCACGAGCACGAGATCGCGGTGACCGATATTGCCGAGTCGCGAGCACTTGTAGATGAGGCTGCTCAGAACGTGGCACGAGCACTGGAGCTGTATCGCGCGGTACGAAGCCATGTGTTCCAGCAGGGTGCGTCATTTGACGAGCGCGCACGCAGCTCGACAGAGCTGTTCCGGTCCGTCGGCTTGCAGATCGACGTTGACTCAGCCCGTCTCTCGATCCGGCTAGGCGCAAACCACTCACTTTGTGAGGCGCACCGGCTGGTTTCGGGCGCAGTCGCCGACGTGGTGCAACACGTCTGGGTAGCCGTGTCGATGGGAGCGCATGCGGATCTTCGCGAGACCTGGGAAACCGTGACGAGACGCGGCGACGAGATGACAGTGGCCGTGGACGCGTACACGGAAGCCGCTGTCCGCACGGTCGGATCACGTCTTCCAAGAGGCACCGACCCGAAGGCGGCCCGCGCTTAAGGCGGGAGCAGCGCGACCCACCGGCTATCGCCGGAGTCGCTTCTCACCCTTCGGGTCCATCAGGACGAGCGGGTCGACCCTGATCCGTTCGGCGATGCGCTCGACGCTGCGCAGCGTCAGGTTGCGCTCGCCGCGCTCCAGGCCGCCCATGTAGGTGCGGTGGACACCAACGAGGTCGGCGAACGCCTCCTGGCTGAGTCCGCGCGCTTGACGATAGGCGCGGAGGTTGCGTCCGACCGTCTTCTGAAGGTCGCCCTCCATGGCCGGGAAGCCTGTCGGGCTGCTACTTGACAGTCTACAGACTTATGAGTAGCATTGTGCGTCATGAGCACGGTCACCAGACGCTCACCAGAGCTTCGCGCACTCGTCGCGCAGCTCGCTACCTGCGCGCACGACGCGAGCGAGCCACGGCATTCGGCCTTCTAACAGCCGAAGTTGCTCCAATAGATGAAACAGAGGGAGCCGTTCGGCATGCTCTCTGGCCGGATGCCCTCATCCGATTGAGGAGTAGGCCGACCGACTGCGCTCTATTCGCCGAGGCGGGAGAGCGTCGCCTCAATCTCCGACGTGAGCATGTAGAGGTCGGTCTCCGTGGGGTCGTCCGGGTGGAAGGGGTGAAAGCCGAGACGC
>CAZGJV010000142.1:0-1511 GCA_964525715.1 uncultured Conexibacter sp.
GCCTCGCGCTGCTCGGCGTTGAGCGATCTCGGCAGCTCGATCGTGAAGCGGTAGTGGATGTCGCCGCGGCCTCTGCCCCCGAGCCGCGGCGCGCCCTCGCCTCTCAGCCGCTGGACGGCGCCGTGTCTCGTCCCGGGGGCGATCCGCAGCCGCTTGCGGCCGTGCAGCGTCGGCACCTCGACGGTCGCGCCCTGCAGCGCCTCGACGATCGTCAGCGGCACCTCGACCTCGAGCTGGTCGCCGGCTTGTCTGAAGACGGGCGACGGAGCGACGCGCGTGACGACGAACAGGTCGCCCGGCGGGCCGCCGTTGGCGCCCGGCTCGCCCTTGCCGGCGATGCGGACGCGGCTGCCCTCCTTCACCCCCGCGGGGATGTTCACGCGCAGGCGCTTGATCGTGCGCCGCGCACCCGAGCCGCCGCAGGTCGGGCAGGGCGACTCGACGATCGAGCCGCTGCCGCCGCAGCGCGAGCACGGCTGCGTGATCGAGAACAGGCCCTGGCCTTGGGACTCGACGCCGCGGCCCTGGCAGACGGGGCAGACGACCGGCGACGTGCCAGGTCTCGCGCCCGTGCCGTGGCACGTCTCGCACGGCGTCGTGGTGGGGATCGCCAGCGAGGACTGCGCCCCTTCGACCGCCTCCTGGAAGCTCAGCGACACCTCCGTCTCGAGGTCGCGGCCGCGCTGCGGGCGCGCGCGCCCTCCCGCCCCCGGCCCGCCGGCCGCACCGCCGCCGCGCGCACGGCCGCCCTGGCCGCCACCCCCGCCGAACAGGTTCGAGAGGATGTCGCTGAAGGATCCGAACGCGTTCGGGTCGAAGCCCGCGCCGCCGGCCGCGAACGGACCGGTGCCCTGGTCGTACGCCTTGCGCTTGTCCGGGTCCGACAGCACGTCGTGCGCCGCGGAGATCTCCTTGAAGCGCTCCTCGGCTCTCGCGTCGCCCTGGTTCGTGTCCGGGTGGTACTGGCGCGCGAGCTTGCGGTACGCCTTCTTGATCTCCTCGTCGGAGGCGTTTCTGCCGACGCCGAGGACCTTGTAGAGGTCGGGCTTCACAGCGGCCATGGCCTGTGGCCTCCCCTACGCGGCTACGACGACGCGGGCAGGTCGCAGCACGCTCTCGCCGCAGCGGAAGCCCTGCTGGTAGACCTCGACGACCGTCCCGGACGCGGCTCCCTCGACCGGCTGCTGGACCATCGCCTCGTGCTCGTTGGGGTCGAAGCGCTCGCCCTCGGGCGAGAACGGCTCGATCCCGACGCGGCGCAGCGCGGCGAGCAGCTCGTCCTGCACGAGCTTGACGCCCGTGCCGAGGTGCCCGGCCGCCTCGCCCTCGGCCTCGGCGGCGGCGAGCGCGCGGCCGAGGTTGTCGAGCGCCGGCAGCAGCTCCTTCGCGAGCCGCGTGACCCCACGCGCCTCCGCGGCGGCGACGTCGCGCGTCATCCGCTTGCGGAAGTTCTCGAAGTCGGCCTGCGTGCGCTGCGCGAGCGCGAGGTACTCGTCCGCCTTGCCGGCGCG
>CAZGJV010000143.1:0-1431 GCA_964525715.1 uncultured Conexibacter sp.
CCGAGGGCGACAAGCTCGCCGGGCGCCACGGCAACAAGGGCGTCATCTCGAAGATCGTCGACGAGCAGGACATGCCGTTCCTCGAGGACGGCACGCCGGTCGACGTGATCCTCAACCCGCTCGGCGTGCCGAGCCGCATGAACATCGGCCAGATCCTCGAGACGCACCTCGGCTGGGCCGCGGCGCAGGGCTGGTACGACGACGGCTCGGAGGCCTACAAGCAGGCCGACGCGAAGGCCAAGAACGGCGGCAACGGCCAGCGCCGCGTCTACGTCTCGACGCCCGTCTTCGACGGCGCGACGGTCGAGGACGTCGACACCGCGCTGCTGAAGTGGCAGCAGGAGCACGAGGGCCGCATCCAGATGCACACCGAGCCGAAGCGGCGGGTGGGCGAGCAGGCGAGCGGCAAGTTCACGCTCTTCAACGGGCGCACGGGCGAGCCGTTCGAGACGCAGGTGACGGTCGGCTACATGTACATCCTGAAGCTGCTCCACCTCGTCGACGACAAGATCCACGCGCGCTCGACCGGCCCGTACTCGCTCGTCACCCAGCAGCCGCTGGGCGGCAAGGCGCAGTTCGGCGGCCAGCGCTTCGGCGAGATGGAGGTGTGGGCCCTCGAGGCGTACGGCGCTGCCTACACGCTCCAGGAGATGCTCACGATCAAGTCCGACGACACGGTCGGGCGCGTCAAGGCATACGAGGCGATCGTCAAGGGCGAGAACATCGCCGAGCCGTCGATCCCCGAGTCGTTCAAGGTGCTCCTGAAGGAGATGCAGTCGCTCGCGCTCGACGTGAACGTCGTCTCCGAGGAGGGCACCCGCGCGGAGATGCGCGAAGAGGACGACGACCTCCTGCGCGCGGCCGAGGAGCTCGGGATCGACCTCTCCGGCGTGCGCGCGACCGACGGCCAGGCGGCCGACGAGTCGACGGACGGCGAGGAGGACGGCTCCGACGCCACGGCCGAGGCCGAGGTCGACGCCGACCCCGTCGCGGTGGCTGACGACGACGAAGTGATCGAGGACACCGAGGGAGCTGAGGCGTAGCACATGATCGACATCAACAATTTCGACGCCATTGAGATCGGGCTCGCCTCCTCCAAGCAGATTCGCTCTTGGAGCTCGGGCGAGGTCACGAAGCCGGAGACGATCAACTACCGCACGCTCAAGCCGGAGAAGGACGGCCTCTTCTGCGAGCGCATCTTCGGTCCGACGAAGGACTGGGAGTGCTACTGCGGCAAGTACAAGCGCGTCCGCTACAAGGGCATCGTCTGCGAGCGCTGCGGCGTCGAGGTCACGCGGTCCAAGGTGCGCCGTGAGCGCATGGGCCACATCGACCTCGCCGCCCCGGTGAGCCACATCTGGTTCTTCAAGGGCGTTCCGAGCCGCATCGGCTACCTGCTCGACATGGCTCCCAAGGAGCTCGAGAAGGTCC
>CAZGJV010000144.1:0-1325 GCA_964525715.1 uncultured Conexibacter sp.
GATCGCGATCGTCTCGATCTCGGAGACGATCCCGTGCTCGGCGCAGAAGTCGAGCATCTCCTGTGTCTCGGCGATGCCGCCGATGTTCGAGCCGGCGAGCGAGCGGCGGTTGCGCAGCAGCACGCCGACGGTCGGCGACGGGTGCGGCTCCGCCGGGATGCCGACGAGCACCAGCGCGCCGTCGATTCTCAGCAGGCCGAGCAAGTCGTCGAGATCGTGCGGGGCCGCGACCGTGTCGACGATCAGGTCGAGCGAGGCGGCGTGTGCGAGCATCTGCTCCGGATCGGTCGAGATCACGACCTCGTCGGCGCCGAGCTTGCGCGCGTCGTCTGCCTTGCCGGGCGACGTCGTCAGCAGCGTCACGTGCGCGCCGAGCGCGTGCGCGAGCTTCACGCCCATGTGGCCCAGCCCGCCGAGGCCGACGATCCCGACGCGCTTGCCGGGGCCGGCTCTCCAGTGGCGCAGCGGCGACCAGGTCGTGATGCCGGCGCACAGGAGCGGCGCGGTCGCGGCCAGGTCGGCGTCGGGCGCGACGCGCAGGACGAAGCGCTCGTCGACGACGACGCGGTTGGAGTAACCGCCGTACGTGCGCTTGCCCGTCTGCGGTTCCGGCGAGCCGTACGTCCAGGTCGTGCCGCGCTCGCAGTTCTGCTCCAAGTCGGCTCTGCAGGCGGCGCACTCGTGGCAGGAGTCGACCATGCAGCCGACCGCCGCGGCGTCGCCGACAGCGAATCCGGTGACCTCGTCGCCGACTGCCGTGACGTGGCCGACGATCTCGTGGCCCGGGACGACCGGGAACGAGACACCGTCCCACTCGCCGCGTGCGGTGTGGAGGTCGGAGTGGCAGACGCCGCAGAACGCGATCTCGATCTGCACGTCGCGTGCGCCGGGCTCGCGGCGCTCGAAGCGGAAGGGTGAGAGCGGCGAGTCAGGTGCCGTCGCGGCGTAACCGTGGGCGGAGGGCATGGGCGGGACGGCTACGCGCGGCCGACCACGGTGAAGGCGTGATCCCACGCGCCGCGGGCCTTGCCGACGGCGACCCACAGCAGGCAGAGCGACTCGAGCTGGCGCGACTGCTCGATGCCGCCGACGTCCATCGCGTCCCAGCCGAAGTCGTCGAGCGCTGCGCTCACGGTCGCTTTTGCGGTGTCGTCGTTTCCGGCGATGAACATCGGCTGGCGGCCGCCGGCCAGACCGGGGTCGACCATGATCGCGTTGCTCACCGTGTTGAACGCCTTCACGACGCGGGCCTCAGGGATCGCGCGCTGCACCGTCTCGCCGCCGGAGTCCGCGGGGCTGCTGACGGCCAGCGCGGCGCGGTCGCC
>CAZGJV010000145.1:0-1282 GCA_964525715.1 uncultured Conexibacter sp.
GGGTCCGTGTCGCGCCCCTCGTCGATGCGCTTCTCGGCGAGCGTGATCGCCTTGTCGATGAGGTTCGTCGCCCGCAGCGCTCGCTCGCGAAGCTGACGCACGATCTCCTCCTCCACCTGCGGCGCGAACTGGTCCCGCAGGTGGTCGTACTCCTTGCGTCGGGCGCTCATCAGGTCGTGCAGCTCTCTCGCCGTCACGACCACGCCCTGCGCCTTGAGCGACTGCTCCGCTGCGGAGGCGTCGCCGCCGCAGGCGACGAGCGCCAGCAGCTTTCTCGTGTCCTCGTCGATCGCGGGGTTCTCGTCGCTCATGCCGGCCGGATCCCGATGTGGACGTGGTTGTGGTGGTCGCCGCCGTCGTACGTCTTCCAGATCACCTGCACGCGCGTCCCCTTCAACGGCCCCGACGACGGCGTCAGCGTGTACAGGCCGCCCTTCTGCGCCATCTGCCGCGCCTGCGCGCGCGGGACGCCGGCGAGCATGAGCGCGCGGCCGGCGATCATGTCGCCCTGGGCGCTGTCGACCGGCACCGGCAAGTCGGCGGCGTTCCCGGCCCAGTGGTCGGAGACGTTGCCGTCGACCGTCATCCGGTTGTGGTTGGTCCCGGTGCCGATCGTGATGGGCTGGCCGATGTTGCCGGCGAGCAGCGAGACGAAGTTCGTGACGCGCGGGTTGAGGCCGACGCCTGGCCGGTTGGCGCCGGGCGCGACGGTGACCTTGCCGAGCGGGCCTGCTGCCGGGTGCGGGCTGACGGCGAGGCCGCCGGCGAGGCCGCTGAGCGTGCTGGCTGCCTTCGTGTAGTCGCCGGGCTGCGGCGCTCTGGACGGCAGGATCGACAGCAGCGGGTTCGAGGTGCCGATCGAGGCTCTCGGCCCAATGTCGAACGGGCTTCTCGGCTGGTTGCGGAGCACCTGCCCGAGCTGGTAGGCGCGCTGAGCGTTCGCGAACGCCTGGCCGTCGAGCGCGGTGCCGGGCTGGGCCTGCGGCGCCGCGCGCGTGGGGCTCGGCGAGACGCTCGCGGCCTGGCCGCCGAACTGGCTCACGAGCTTGGGCAGGTCGGGGTAGCCGGAGCTGGCCCAGCCGGAGTGCTGCAGCGCGCTGATCTGCGTGCCGAGCGGCTGGCCGGCGGTGCGCGCGAACGCCTGGATCCCCGGCGCCGCCTTCCCGAACCCGGGAACGCTGTAGCGGCCCTGCAACCATGCCGCCGAGTTGTTCGCGGCCGTCACGGGATCCCGCCACGACCCGCCACCGCCGTACCACTTGCTGTCGGTGTTGCCGATGTT
>CAZGJV010000146.1:0-1244 GCA_964525715.1 uncultured Conexibacter sp.
GACGCGGCCGGAAGTATCGGTCGGAATTCTGTGGAGGGGTCTGGGTGCGCGTGTTGAATCTGTGGGGGATGGCGCGCCTGCCTCGTCACCGGATCGAGCTCAGCGATTCTGAGCGTCGGGAGCTTGAGCGACTGGCGCGGGCGGAGAAGCTTCCGTTTCAGGATGTGCAGCGCGCGCGGATCGTGCTCTATGCCGCTGAGGGCGTGCCGGACACCGAGATCGCGGCTCGGCTTGACACGTCGGCGGGGCTGGTCGGTCGGTGGCGACGACGATTCGCGCAGCATCGCTTCGACGGGCTGCGCGACAGGCCGCGCGCGGGTCGCCCGCGCCGTTTCCCCCCCGGAGCAGGTCGCCGAGGTCAAGGCGATCGCGTGCCAGTTGCCGATCGAGCACGGCCTGCCGCTGGGACGCTTCTCCAGGGCTGAGCTTCACCGCCTGGTCATCGAGCGCGGCGTCACGAACGCGTCGGCGACGACGATCTGGCGCTGGCTGGCGCAGGATGCGATCAAGCCGTGGCAGCAACGCTCGTGGCTGTTCGTCCGCGACCCAGACTTCCGTGCCAAGGCGCACCGCGTGCTCGATCTCTACGCGCGCCGCTTCGAAGGGCGCCGACTGCGCCCGGACGAGTTGGTGATCAGCGCTGATGAGAAGTCACAGCTCCAGGCGCTGCACCGCCGCCATCTGAGCCTTCCGCCCGGGCCGGGCCGGGCGATGCGCAACGAGTTCGACTATCGCCGTCGCGGCACGCTGGCCTACCTCGCGGCCTGGGACGTCCATCACGCCCGGATCTATGGACGCTGCGAGGAGAAGACCGGCATCGAGCCGTTCGGCCGACTTGTCGAGCAGGTCATGACCAGCGAGCCCTACGCCACGGCACGACGGGTGTTCTGGATCGTCGACAACGGCTCCAGCCACGCCGGCCAGGCGAGCATCGACCGCCTCGAAGGCCGCTGGGCGAACCTGCGGCTGATCCACCTACCGATCCACGCCTCATGGCTGAACCAGATCGAGATCTACTTCTCGATCCTCCAACGCAAGGCGCTGACCCCCAACGACTTCGCCGACCTCGACGCGCTCGCCGCCCGGATCACTGCCTTCGAGGACCACTACCGCCGGATCGCCCAGCCCTTCGACTGGACCTTCACCCGCACCGACCTCGACCGCGTCCTCGCGAAGATCAGCCAGCACGAGCCACACCTCGCGCTCGCTGCCTAACAACCAGAACTAACGACCGCGTCTACTAG
>CAZGJV010000147.1:0-1242 GCA_964525715.1 uncultured Conexibacter sp.
CTCTTGGCGAAGATCGTGTCGTCCTTGCCGATGCCGACGCCGGCGCCCGGCTTGAATCTCGTGCCGCGCTGGCGCACGATGATCTCGCCGCCGGTGACGGACTGGCCGGCGAACACCTTGACGCCGAGGCGCTTGGCGTTCGAGTCGCGGCCGTTGCGGGAGGAGCCGAGGCCCTTCTTATGCGCCATTACTCGCTCGCCTCCTCGTCGCTCGAAGCTCTGGCGGCGGCTCTTCTGGCCGCGCCGGCCTTGATGCTCGTGATCTCGATTCTCGTGAGATCCTGGCGGTGGCCGTTGCGCCGTTTATATCCGCGTTTCGGCTTGAACTTCACGACGCGCAGCTTGGGCCCGCGCTCGTGGGCGACCACTCTCGCCTCGACCTTCACCTTCGCGAGGTCGGCGCCGTCGAGGATCTCTCTGTCGCCGCGGTAGAGCAGCGGCTCGAGCGAGACCTTCGCGCCCTCCTCGACGGCAAGCTTCTCGACGAGGAGGTGCTGGCCCTCCTCGACCCGGTACTGCTTGCCGCCGGTCTTCACGATCGCGTACATGGTGGTGGTGTCTCTCGTCAGTCGTCGTCGGCCGTGCCGGCCGTAACGTCGGCCTTGGCACGGGAACGGCGCCGTCCGCCCCTGCGGCCTCGGCGCCGAGCAGAGGATTCTACGCCATCCGCGTCTTCGGCCGCGTCGTCGGGCGCCACGCCGTTCTGCGGGCCGTTGCCGTTGTCGACCAGCGTCGCCACCGCGGCGGTCCGGCCGACCTCGTCGATCCGCACCAGCCGCTTCTCGCCGACGTGGCGCCCGCCGCCCGTCACCGACACGATGTAGCCGTCGATCTTGGCGACCGCGTCGTCGACGTTGTACATGTGCGGCTCGACGATCGAGACGAGCACCTCGTCGCCTTCGCGGAACGGCAGCGCGCGTTCGGCGACCTTGTCGCGCGTACCCTCCATCGTGATCGCGAAGTGGTCGAGCGGGAGCCCCTCGGAGCCCTCGAAGTGGAACCACTTGCCCGTCTGCTCCTCGAGCTGGCGCAGGATCTTCGCGCCGTCGCGCGTGAAGACGGCCGAGACGCGCGGGTTGATCTGCAGCAGCAGCGCCTCCGCGTCGATCGTTCTCGTCAACTCGCGCAGTCTGCGCTCGAACGAGATCGCGATCGTCTCCTCGGAGCGGATCACCCCCTCGCCCTCGCACGTCGGGCAGGCGCGGGTCATGATCTCGCGCACGCCCTCGGTCACGTTCTGGCG
>CAZGJV010000148.1:0-1242 GCA_964525715.1 uncultured Conexibacter sp.
ACCACCGCGTCGGTGCCGCCGCAGGGCGGGCGCAAGCACCCGCACCAGGAGTTCCTGACGATCGACACGACGAACATCCTCTTCATCTGCGGCGGCGCGTTCGCCGCTTTGGACCAGGTGATCGAGCGCCGCATCGGCAAGCAGGGGATCGGCTTCGGCGCGGCGATGGAAGAGGTCGTCGAGTGGGATCCGGGCAACATCTTCGAGAACTGCCTGCCGGAGGACCTCGTCCAGTACGGCCTGATCCCCGAGTTCATCGGCCGCCTGCCGGTGATGTCGGCCGTCCACCAGCTCTCCCAGGACGAGCTGATGACGATCCTGACCGAGCCGCGCAACGCGCTCGTCAAGCAGTTCCAGCGCTTCTTCCAGTTCGACGGGATCGAGCTCGTCTTCGCCGACGAGGCGCTCGTGTCGGTCGCCAACAAGGCGCTCGAGCGCGAGACCGGCGCCCGCGGCCTGCGCTCGATCATCGAGGAGGTCCTGCTCGAGGTGCAGTTCGAACTGCCCTCCCGCCGCGACGTCAAGAAGTGCGTCGTCACCAAGGAGACGATCGAGAAGGGCCTCGCCCCGACCCTCGTCACCGAGGCCGCCCCGCCCGAGGCGGGCGAAGACGACCTCCGCGAGGAGTCGGCCTAGCCTTCAGCGCGGCCTCCGGCCGTCGTCCCGACGGAGCCGGTACGCCCGCGCGCGGGTCACCTCTCGCTGGAGAGGCCCGTCGAGCAGCGGTGCCGACGCTCCGCATCGCGGGCGGGATCCGCGGAAGCCTCTCCAGCAAGAGCGCCCGCGCGCGGCTACTCGGGCGTCTGCGTGAGCGAGCGGCTGACGCCGAGCGCAGCGATCTTCTTGTTCGCCGCAGCAGCGGCAGCGATCCGCTCGGCTGCCGGCGGCTGTGGTCGCAGCGGCCTTCCCTGCCAGACGATCTCGCGGTCGTGTGGCGCAGGCAGAGGTGGCGCATCAGGGTATGGCGGACGCAAGCCGGCGTAGCGTTCGAGCTGCCTGAGCATCTCCCGCAGCCGAGTGCGTGCGGTGAAGGCTGGGCCATCAGGCGGAATCGGCATGCGCGAAGGATCGCCGGTCGACCGACACGCGTCTACAGCGCATCAATGGCACATGCGGGCGCGGCGCTCGGGCGTCGGCGCGGCCGTATCAGCCGCGGGCGGGTGGTCCCGGCCGGCGAGGCTTCTGCGGATCCCTGGGCGTTGCGCGCCACGGGGCGGTTCCACGACGGGCCACGACGGCGGG
>CAZGJV010000149.1:0-1208 GCA_964525715.1 uncultured Conexibacter sp.
CCGCGTCGCTGCCGATCGACGTCGCGCGCACGATCGAGCAGGCGCTCGCGATCGCACCGCTCGACGTCGTCCACCTGCACGAGCCGTTCGCGCCGAGCGCCGCGAGCGCGGCGCTGCGCCACTCGCGCGCGCTCAACGTCGGGACGTTTCACGCGCCGACCGAGCGCGTGCTCTCGACGCAGGTCGCGCGGCGCGTCGTGGAGCTGTTCCTCGGCCGCCTCGACGCGCGCGTCGCGAGCTACGCGGCGACGCGCGACCTGCTGCAGCGCTGGTTCCCCGGGGACTGCCGCGTGATCCTGCCGGGTGCAGACGCGCCGACAACGGTCGAGCGCACCGAAGATCGGGTCGAGATCGCGCTGATCGCCGACGAGGACCGCCCCGCCGTGCGCACGCTCGTGCGCGCGCTGCGGCGGATGCCGGCGAGCGACGCCTGGCACGCGACCGTCTGGTCGCGCCGCGCGACGCAGAGCGCCGGCCCGCTGCGCGCCGAGCTGCGCGAGCGGATCGACTTCCTCGGCCCAGACGACTGCGACGAGGACGCGCTGCTCGCGCGCGCCGACGTGGTCGTGCGCGCCTCGAGCGGCGTCGCGCCCGCGCCCGGTGGGCTCGTGCGCGCGCTCGCCGCCGGCTGCGTGCCGGTCGTCGCGCGCCTGCCGGTCTATGAAGAGCTCGTCGGCGACGGCGAGCAGGGGCTGCTGTTCGAGCCGGGCGACGCCGACACGCTCGCGGCGCAGCTCGCGCGGCTCGTCGCCGAGCCGGAGCTGCGCACGCGGCTGCGCACCGCGGCCGACCCGTTGCGCGAGCGGCTCAGATGGACGCGCGTCGTGGACGAGTTGGAGGAGATCTACGCCGGGCTCGTCGCCAAGCGCCACGACGGCCGCGGCGACCGCGCGCTGCGCGCGAAGGTCGCCAGGCGCCGCCGCATCGACGTCGACCTGCACATGCACACCGACCATTCGTCCGACTGCGCGACGCCGGTCGAGGTGCTGCTCGCGACCGCGAAGGCGCGCGGGCTCGGTGCGATCGCGGTGACAGACCACAACGTCATCTCCGGCGCGTTCGAGGCGCAGGCGAAGGCGAGCGGAATCAAGGTGATCGTCGGCGAGGAGGTTAAGACGGCCGACCAGGGCGAGGTGATCGGCCTGTTCCTCAGAGAGCTGATCCCGCGCGGGCTGACGCTGCAGGAGACGATCGCCGAGATCAAGCGC
>CAZGJV010000150.1:0-1171 GCA_964525715.1 uncultured Conexibacter sp.
TGCGGCCGGGCGGGTTCCTGACGACGCGCGCCACGCGCGGACGCTACGGCGCGACGGAGCGCAACCGCGACGAGGCGAGCGCGAAGATCCTCGCCGCGATGGACCGCATCGAGGCCGAGGTCGGGCCCAGCGGCTACCTCGTCGGTGACGCGTTCAGCGTCGCGGATCTGGCCGCCGCGGCGCTCACGACGCCGCTCGTGAGACCGCCCGAGCGCCAGCACCTGCCGCCGATCGCCTACCCCGAGCCGCTGCAGTCCTTCGCCGACGCGATCGCGGCGCGGCCCGCCGGGCTGTGGGTGCTCGACACATACCGCAGACATCGCGGCGTGTCCGCCGAGGTCAGGCGGGGAGGGGCGACGCCAGCGCCGCCTGCGGCAGCCGTCTCCGCATGACCGCGATCGCGTCGGGATTCGAGTCGACCAGCACGTAGCGCCGTCCGAGCTGCCCGGCGACGGCGCCGAGCGTGCCGCTGCCGGCGAAGAAGTCGAGGCACCAGTCACCGGGTCTGGTCGACGCCTGCACCATCCGGCGCACGATTCCCTCCGGCTTCTGCGTCGGGTAGCCGGTCTTCTCGCGCCCGTTCGTGGGGACGATCGTGTGCCACCAGACGTCGGTCGGCAGCTTGCCCTTCGCGACCTTCTCGGGGGTGACGAGGCCGGGCGCCATGTACGGCTCGCGGTCGACCTCCGCCGAGTCGAAGAAGTACGCACCCGCGTCCTTGACGTAGACGAGGATCGTGTCGTGCTTGGCGGGCCAGCGGCGTCTCGCGCGCGCGCCGTAGTCGTAGGCCCAGATCAGCTCGTTGAGGAACTGCTCGCGCCCGAACAGCTCGTCGAGCAGCAGCTTGCAGTAGTGCGCCTCGCGGTAGTCGATGTGGAAGTAGAGCGTCCCGCTCGCGTGCAGGAGCCGGTGCGCCTCACGCAGCCGCGGCTCGAGGAACGCGAGATAGTCGTCGAACGTGTCGCGGTAGCGCGACTCGGCCAGCAGTCTCGTGCGGTAGCGCCGGCCCTTGAAGCCGGTGCGGTCGCCGTCCGCGTCGGGCGCCATCGTCAGCGTGCGCCGCGACTTCGTCTCGCCCGTGTTGAACGGCGGGTCGATGTACACGAGCTGGAATGCCTCGTCGGGCAGCGCCGGCAGCACCGCCATGTTGTCGGCGTGGTGGATCGTGTCG
>CAZGJV010000151.1:0-1161 GCA_964525715.1 uncultured Conexibacter sp.
CGACCTCCTCCGGCACCTCGGCGCCGAGGTGCGGCGTCAGCGCCTGCCACTGGACCGTCAGCATCCGATGCCGCTGCAGGTCACGGAAGGCCCCGTAGTCGGACACGATCTCGAACCGATAGCGAACAGCCTCGAAGCCGCGGCCGGGCCGGTGGCGACGGTTCTCGCGCGCGCCGACCAGGTCGCGCAGCAGCGCCGCCCGCTGCTCGCCGCCGAGCGCCGCGGCGGCCGCGTGCGCGCGCTCCTCCGGCACGCCGCTGGCCTCGAACAGCAGCGCAGCGATCAGGTCCGACTCCTCGCCGTCGTGGCGCAGCAGCGTCACCGAGGGCCCGCCGGCCTGCGCAAGGCCCTCGTCCTCGGCAAGCCCCAGCCGCGCCGCCCACGCCCGCCCGGCCTCCGCGCGCGTGCGCAGGTAGTCGACCCACGCGCCGCCGCGCTCGGGCCGCTCGATTCGCGTGACGAACGACGGGATCGTCGCCTGCACGGCGCTCAGCAGCATCCGCCCGAAGCGCTGCGCCTCCGGCAGCGGGTGCGCGAGCAGGTGCAGGATCAGCTGCTCGTACGTCTGGCCCGTCGCGAAGATGCCCATGTGCGAGAGCGAGGCGGCCGGCAGCAGGCCGCGCAGCAGGTCGAGCGCCTTCGCCTTGATCGCGCGCGCGTGCGCTGCCTCCGGTTCGTCGTCGCGGCGGGGGAACTGCTCCGCCGCCCAGGCGCTCACCCGCGGCAGCAGGTCGGCGTAGGTCGAGAACAGCGCATCCATCGCGCGCTCGTACTCCGGTCCAAGCGCGGCATCGCGGTAGTAGCGGTATCCGCCTCCCGGCATCGGCGCGTCGTAGGCGATGTAGCGCGTCGACTGCTCCAGGTAGGCGCCCAGCCGCGGGCGCTGCAACAGCTTCGTCAGCACGTTGCTCACCCACTCGCACGCGACGTGCGCGCCGCCGAGCTGCGCGACCGAGTCGTCGCCGTAGCCGAGGAAGATTCTCTCGTAGAGCTGCGACGCGCGCTCGCCCTCGGCGCTCGTGTCCCAGCCCGCCGGCAGCTGCGGCAGCGAGTCGGCGAACTCGTCGAGGAACAGCCGCCGCAGCGTGCCCGGGTAGCGCGAGTAACGCGCGAACAGGGCGCCCTTCACCGTCTCCGGCAGGTTCAGCAGCGCGAACACCG
>CAZGJV010000152.1:0-1119 GCA_964525715.1 uncultured Conexibacter sp.
GCCAGAAGTGGGCCAAGGACCAGACGCTGGAGCGCAACGCGCCGCTGTGGGTCGAGGCGTTCGAGGAGGCGATGGCGCTGGCGGAGGAGCGAGGCGAGGCCGCAGCGGCGTAGTGGCTTTCGCCCGCAGCTCAGCGCAAGCGCCGAGCTGCGGGCGACGTCACCGCGCCATCGGGACGATCCGCGCCCCGCGCGGGCGCGGCTGGCAGTGCTCGCACACGTACGTGCCGCGCCCTGCGGCCAGGAGCTTGCGCACCGGTCCGCCGCAGACCGGGCACGGCTCGCCGGCGCGGCGGTGCACGAGGAAGCGGTCCTGGAAGGAGCCGCGTGCGCCGTCGAGGTCGCGGAAGTCGTCGATGCTCGCGCCGTTGGCGTCGATCCCCTCCGTGAGCGCCTTGCGGACCGTGTCGCGCAGCAGCGCCCACTGGGCGCGCGTGAGTCTGCCGGCCTCGCGCAGCGGGTGGACCTTCGCGCGGAACAGCGCCTCGTCGGCGTAGATGTTGCCGACGCCGGCGATCCGTCTCTGGTCGAGCAGGAACGCCTTCACGGGGGCGCGCGAGCCGCGCGCGAGCGCGTGCAGGTGCTCGCCGGTGAAGTCCTCGCTGAACGGCTCGACGCCGAGGCGCGCGTCGAGGTAGGCGTCCAGCTCAGGCTGGGCGGCGATGAGCGCGGCTGTGCCGAAGCGGCGCGGGTCGACGAAGCTGAGCGTGTGCTCGTCGTCGAAGCCCATGATCGCGCGCGTGTAGCGCTCACTCGGCTCGGCGTCGTAGAGCAGGTTGCCGGTCATGCGCAGGTGCATGAGCAGAAACAGCTCATCCTCGAACTGCGCGATCAGGTACTTGCCGCGGCGGCTCAGTGCCTCCACGCGCCGGCCGACAAGCGGGCCGAGCACCTCGTTCGGCGCCTGCGGCGCGGTCCAGCGCGGGTCGCTGACGCGGTAGACGACGAGCATCCGCCCCTCCAGCCGCGGCGCAAGCTGGCGGCGGACCGTCTCGACCTCGGGCAGCTCGGGCATCGCCCGCTCAGCTTACGAAGGACGTCCCCGGGAGGTCGGGCGCGTCGTGGCCGGTGAGCCAGCGCACGACGCTCGCGCCGACGTCGGCGAGCGGGCCGTCGTGGC
>CAZGJV010000153.1:0-1118 GCA_964525715.1 uncultured Conexibacter sp.
CACCCGCCGCGGCGAGCCTCTATCCTGAACGCCGATTCCTTGCGGGATCGTCTAATGGCAAGACACTCGGCTCTGGACCGAGTAATCGGGGTTCGAATCCCTGTCCCGCAGTCGTAGCCAGTTGTAGCGCAGTGCACTACAGTGGAGGTATGGCCGTTTCGCCGCAGCCCTTCTCTATGCGCCTCGGCTCCGCGACGCTCGGCAAGCTCGAGCGCCAAGCCAGACAGCGCGGGGAGTCGAAGACGCGGGTGGGTGAGCGTCTGCTCGAGGAGGGACTGCGGATGGCGGAGCATCCCGGCGTGGTCTTTCGCGACGGTCCCGCCGGTCGCCGCGCTGCGCTTGCGGCGGGTCCCGACGTGTGGGAGGTCGTCGAGACGCTTCAGCAGGTGGACGGGACAGGCGAGGAGGCGATCGCGAACGCGGCGACGTGGGCATCGCTCACCCCCGCCCAGGTGCGTGCCGCGATGCGCTACTACGGTGACTTCCCCGAAGAGATCGACGCGTGGATCCGCGAGAACCGCGAGGAGGCCGATCGGCAGCAGGCGGCGTGGCGCCGGGCGCAGGACGCGCTGCGCTAGCGCGGCCAGCTCGTAGGGGCGAGGACTCGCATGCGCTTGCTGCTCGACGAGATGTACCCGCCGACGATTGCGGCCGGGCTACGTCGGAGAGGCGTGGACGCGGTCGCCGTGACCGAGCGACCGGAGCTGCGGAATCTGTCAGACCCCGAGATCTTCGCCGCAGCGCAGGTGGAGCGGCGTGCCGTCGTCACGGAGAACATCCGCGACTTCGTGCCGATCGCCAACGACTGTGACGCGCGCGGTGTGACGCACCACGGCCTCGTGCTCGTGAACCCGTCCGCCTATCCGCGCGGCAGGCGGCAGACGATCGGGGCGATGGTGACGGCCTTGGCAGCGCTCTGTCTCATGTTGAGATCGGACGAGCCGACGAGCGTGCGCCACTGGCTCTGACCTCGCCGGCCATGCGTCAGGCCACCGCCTGCTCCGCCCAGTCTCGATGCAGGCGCGCGTAGGCGCCGTCGGCCTCGAGCAGCTCGTCGTGGGTACCCTGCTCGACGATGCGGCCGCCGTCGAGCACGACGATCAGGCCGGCGTGGCGGA
>CAZGJV010000154.1:0-1118 GCA_964525715.1 uncultured Conexibacter sp.
CAGATCTGGTTCTGGTGAGGGTGCAGCTCGCGCTCGAGGTCATCGGGGTGATCCTCACTGCGCTTGGTGTCGGTCTGCTGGTCGCCTGGTCTGCGTCTCTGTGTGTGGTTGGCGTGTGGCTGGTCTATGTCGCGAGAGGTGAGTAATGCCGTCACCGTTCTCGCGTCTTCTGGAACGCCGCGGCGCCGACGGCACGCTGCCGTGGGGTAACTGGGTTCCGCCCCGCAACGGTGAGCTTGGTGGGATGGCTGCCGGCATCCAACTGAACGACGACACGGCGTTGTCGTTGACGACCGTGTCGACGTGTGTGTCGCTGATCACTGACGGTCTCGCAACGCTGCCGGTTCTCGGGTTGAAAGATACGAAAGACCGGTCGAAAGTCCCGTTGGATTCGTTGCCGCCGCTGATTAAGCAGCCGTTCCCAGATTTGCCGCGGACGGTGTTCTGGTCGCAGGTCATGGTGTCGTTGCTGTTGCGTGGCAACTTCTTCGGCCGGATCGTGGACCGCGACGCTGATGGTTACGCACAGGCGGTGATGCCAATCCACCCGGATGCGGTGGTTGCTCGTCGCCGCCCGGATACGGGGAACCGCGAGTACCGGGTGTGGGGTGTGATCGTCCCGACGGCCGACATTGTGCATATCACGTCGCCGATGGTTCTTCCGGGCGGGTTCATTGGTATGAACCCGGTCGAGTATCAGCGGCAGACGTGGGCGAACACCGCAGCAGCCGAGAAGTATGCGGGCCAGTTCTTCGCGAACTCGGCGAACCCGTCTGGTGTGATTCAAGTCCCCGGGGATCTCAGTCCTGATCGGACTGTGGAGATGGCCCGCGACTGGAAGATGGCACACGGCGGTCTCGGGAACGCCCAGTTCCCTGCGGTGTTGACGGGCGGCGCCGAGTTCAAGCCGGTGTCGTTGACGCCTGACGACGCCCAGTTTTTGCAGACCCGCGGTTTTCAGCAACAGCAGATCATCTCTTGGTTCCGTGTCCCACCTCACAAGATCGGGGTGCAGGACCGTTCTCCTACTCCGACGAGTGTCGAAGAGTTGAACATGGACTATGTGACTGAAGGTCTGTTGCCGTGGGCGGTCCGTATCGAAGACGTGTGGAACAACC
>CAZGJV010000155.1:0-1074 GCA_964525715.1 uncultured Conexibacter sp.
CGCCGACGTGCAGCTCGTCGGCCGGCGCGAAGCCGACCTCGTTGTGCGCGTGGGCCAATCCGCTCTCGCGCGCCTGCTCGGCGACCGCCGCCGCGACCGCGGGGGCCACGTCGCGGTTGAAGACCGACGGCACGATGTAGTCCTCGCGCAGCTCATCGCCGGGGACGCAGTCGGCGATCGCCTGCGCGGCGGCCACCTTCATCCCCTCCGTGATCGCGCCGGCGCGCACGTCGAGCGCGCCGCGGAAGATGCCGGGGAAGGCGAGCACGTTGTTGATCTGGTTCGGGTAGTCGGAGCGGCCCGTCGCCATGATCCGCACGTACGGCGCGGCTTCCTCGGGCGTGACCTCGGGATTCGGGTTCGCCATCGCGAAGACGATCGGGTCGGGGCGCATCCGCGCGAGCGCCTCCGGCGGCATCACGCGCGCGCCGGACAGGCCGATGAACAGGTCCATCCCGTCGATCACGTCGCCGGGGCCGCCGGACAGCTTCTCCGGGTTCGTCGTCTCGGCGTACCAGCGCTTCATCGCGTTCATCGAGCCGTCGAGGTAGTCCGCGCGGTCGGTGTGCACGGCGCCCTTGGAGTCGCAGCCGATCACCTCGGTGACGCCGGCGCTTCTGAGGATCTTCGTGACGGCCACGCCGGCCGCGCCGAGGCCGACGACGAGCACGCGCAGGTCGGCGATCCTGCGGCCGGTCAGCTTCGCGGCGTTGAGCAGCGCGGCGAGCACGACGACGGCGGTGCCGTGCTGGTCGTCGTGGAAGACGGGGATGTCGAGCGCCTCGATCAGCCGGTCCTCGATCTCGAAGCAGCGCGGGGCGGAGATGTCCTCGAGGTTGATCCCCCCGAAGGTCGGCGCCATCGCGGAGACCACCGCGACGATCTCGTCGGGATCCTTCGTGTCGAGGCAGATCGGGAAGGCGTCGACGCCGGCGAACTCCTTGAACAGGACCGCCTTGCCCTCCATCACCGGCATCGCGGCGGCGGGGCCGATGTCGCCGAGGCCGAGCACCGCGGTCCCGTCGGAGACGACGGCCACCGTGTTGCGCTTGATCGTGTACTGGAAGGCCTTGT
>CAZGJV010000156.1:0-1073 GCA_964525715.1 uncultured Conexibacter sp.
CACGACGACGACGCCCCGCGGCCTCCACGCTCGCGTAGAGCTCGCCGCAGCGGCTAGCCCGCCCCCCTCCCCAGCCGGACCGGCTCAGCGCCGCAGGGCGCGCCGCTCGACCGCCTCCACGCCCCGCACGGGACGACCCCCGGCCGGCGCCGGGCCGGGCGAGCGCAGGCAAGCGGAGCGACGCCGCGCCGCCCGCCGGCCGCCCGCCCGTCGACGCCCCGCCCGGGAGCGATCGTGCTTCCGCCGGCCCAGCCGCCAGTATGACGCCATCGGAGCTGCTCACCGGGCCGCCGCCCACGGCGGCAACGAGGGGGACGCGGAGCAGCTGGTGGCCTACAGGATCGGTTCCGTCCGGACCGATTGCGAGTGTCGTGCGCGAATCCCGGTGAGCGAGGCGAGGCATCCGCCCCTCGCGCAGCACCGGAGTCGCGCGTTAGAGGCGCCTCGCGACGCCGCGCGCAGGTAAGCGGTAGCCACCCCGCCCAGTGGCGCGTGCCGGGCCTCAGCGCCCGTGAGGATCGCTCCCCCCTGGTGTCGCCGGAATGGGCTGAGGGGGGGGGCCTGGGGGGGGGTCCCACCGTCTCAGGAGCGAAGCTCGTGGTGCTCGTGTTCCCCCCCCCAGCCCCCCCGCGACGCGCGCCTGGTGGAGCCCCGCCGGGGCGCGGCCGGCCGCCCGGCGAAGCCGGGAGGCGGTCCGGCCGGCCGCGCCTGACTTGACCTTGTAAACCACCCATGCGGAATTTCGCCTGGACATGTCATGCGCGGCTGGTACCCTCTCGGTCCCCGCCAGGAGCTTGTTGAACCGCCGCCGCACCGCCGCACCGCTCGATCGATCACCATGACCGCCATGGCCACGCCGAAGCCCCGCACGACGCCCAAGCGTCAGGGCAACCCGCTCCTGCAGGTGCGGATCCCGGACGCGGAGCTGGACTTCATGCGCGAGCGCGCTCGGGCGCTCGGCTACCCGTCGCTCTCGGCCTGCGCCCGCTTCCTGCTCCGCGAGAACCTCATGCGTTCGCACGACGACGACGCCCCGCGGCCTCCACGCTCGCGTAGAGCTCGCCGCAGCGGCT
>CAZGJV010000157.1:0-1035 GCA_964525715.1 uncultured Conexibacter sp.
GTTCGGCGAGGCGCAGATCGAGCCGGGGAAGCCGCGGTAGCCCTTGAAGGCCGGCTCCGCCCCCTGCGAGCGGATGAAGCGCTCGGCGGCGGCGTCGAGCTCCTGCGTCGTGACGCCCGGGCGGATCTTGCCCTCGACCAGCTCCAGCGTGCGGACGAGGATGTCCCCCGCCGCGGCCATCTTGTCGATCTGCTCCGGCGTCTTCTTGACGATCACAGCGTCTCTTCGAGGCGCAGCGTCGCGAGCACCGCGCGGACGTGGTCGTGGACCTCGGTCGGCGGCCGCGTGCCGTCGATGCGCCGCAGCAGGCCGCGCTCGTCGTAGTAGGAGACGAGCGGCTCGGTCTCCGCGTGGTAGACCTCGAGCCGCTTCAGCACGACCTCCGGCTTGTCGTCGTCGCGCTGGACGAGGCGCGAGCCGTCGACGTCGCAGCGGCCCTCGTGCTTCGGCGGGTCGCTCTCGACGTGGTAGACGCGGCCCGTCTTGACGCTCACGCGCCGTCCGGAGATGCGCGACACGAGGTCCTCGTCGGGCACGTCGAACAGCAGCACCGCCGTGATCCGCCGGCCCAGCTTGTCGAACGCCTCGCCGAGCGCGTCGGCCTGCGCGCGCGTGCGCGGGAAGCCGTCGAGGATGAAGCCGTCGCGCGCGTCCTCGGCGCCGATCCGGTCGACGACCAGGTCGATCAGCAGGTCGTCGGGCACGAGCGCGCCGGCATCCATGAAGCCCTTCGCCTTGACGCCCAGCTCGGTGCCGTCCTTGACGGCGGCGCGCAGCATGTCGCCCGTCGCGACGTACGGCAGGCGGAAGTCTTCCTGCAGGCGCGCGGCCTGGGTGCCCTTGCCGGCCCCGGGCGGTCCGAAGAGGATGAGGTTCAGCTCGCTCACGAAGGCCGAAACGTACTAGACCGGAGACCCTGCGGTCATCCCCGCGTGTCGATGTGCCAGGCGCACCGGCGCGACCGCCGGGGCGCCTACTTCAGGAAGCCCTCGTAGTTGCGCATCATCAGCTGCGCCTCGAGCTGCTTCATCGTGT
>CAZGJV010000158.1:0-1021 GCA_964525715.1 uncultured Conexibacter sp.
GGCTCGCCGATCAGCACCGGGTTGTTCTTCGTGCGGCGCGACAGCACCTGGATCACGCGGCGGATCTCGTCGTCGCGGCCGATGACCGGGTCGAGTCTTCCGTCGCGCGCGGCCGCGGTGAGGTCGCGGCCGTACTTCTCCAGCGCCTGGAACTTGTCCTCCGGGCTCTGGTCGGTGACGCGATGCGGGCCGCGCACCTCCGCGATCGCCTGCAGCAGCACTTCTCTGCGCGCGCCCGCGTCGCGCAGCAGCTCGCCGGCCTTCGAGTTGTGCCCGGCGAGCGACAGCAGCAGGTGCTCGGTCGAGACGTACTCGTCGCCAAGCCCGCGCATCTCCGCCTCGGCCGCGCGCAGCACCTGGACCAGTTCCTCGGACGGGCCGCTGCCGCCGCTCGGGCCGGTCATTCTCGGCAGCGCGTCGAGCGCGCCGTTCACGGCCGAGCGGATCGCGCCGGGGTCGGCGCCGACCTTGCGCAGGACGGGCACGACGATGCCCTCCGACTGCTCCAGCAGCACCGCGAGCAGATGCTCGGGCGTGGCCTGCGGGTTCGCGCGGTCCTCGGCCAGCCGCAGAGCGGCCTGGATCGCCTCCTGGGACTTGATCGTGAAGCGGTCGAGCTGCATCAGGCACCTCCTCCGTCCTGGGTCGGCCGTTCGACGGGGATTCTGAAACGGGGCTGCAGGGCGGACGGCGAACGCTCGAACGGCACGATCGCGCCGCCGCGCACGTACGGGACGATCTCCGCGCGCAGCGAGCGGCGCAGCTCCTCCAGCCGCTCGACCTCGGCCGCCAGGTCGCCCGCGCGCTTCTCCAGCCGGCGCACCTTCGTCGTCATCGCGTGCAGCTGCTGCTCCAGCTCGAACACGCGCTCGACGCCGGCCAGGTTCATGCCCATCTCGGCCGTCATCTGCTGGATGCGGCGCAGCCGCTCGACATCGGCCTGCGAGTACAGGCGCGTGCCCTTCGGCGAGCGCTTCGGCTCGATCAGGCCGCGCTGCTCGTACATGCGCAGCGTCTGCGG
>CAZGJV010000159.1:0-1014 GCA_964525715.1 uncultured Conexibacter sp.
GCTCGTCCCACTCGTTGACGATCTCGGCGGCGCTGACCTCCTGCGACGGGTCCATCCGCATGTCGAGCGGCGCGTCGTAGGCGTACGAGAAGCCGCGCTCCCACGTGTCGACCTGCATCGAGGACATGCCGAGGTCCATGTAGACGAGGTCCGCCTGCATGCCCTCCTCGCGCAGCAGCTCCAGCCCGCTCGCGAAGTCGGCGCGGATGAAGCGCGTCGCGCACGGCACCTCGGCCGCCAGCTCGGCGAAGCGCTCCTCGGCGATCGGGTCGCGGTCGATCCCGATCAGCGTGCCAGCCGGGCCGATGCGGTCGGCGACGAGACGCGCGTGGCCGCCGCCGCCGATCGTGCAGTCGACCGCGACGGCGCCGGGCTGCGGGTCGAGCAGCTCGATCAGCTCGCCGGCGAGGACCGGGATGTGGATGGAGACCATGTCAAGCAGTGTGGTCATGCTGGTGGGCACGGGTGGTCATCCCGCCGACTGCAGGCCGGCGGCGATCTCGGAGACGTTGTCCAGCACCTCGCCGTTGTACGCGGCCCAGACGCCGCGATCCCAGATCTCGAGGCACTCCCCCGCCCCGACGACGCTCACGTCCTTGGTGAGCTTCCCCGAGTCGAGCAGGAATCTCGGCAGCATCACGCGGCCGGCCCCGTCGAGCTCGATCGGGTGCGAGTTGGCGGCGAAGTAGCGGTTGAGCTTGCGGAACTCGGGCGACAGCGGACTGTGGCCGGCGAGCGCGCCGGCCGTCCAGGCGTCGTAGTCCTCGGGCCGCCAGATCGCGACGCAGTCCTCGAGTCCGGCGGCGAGCACGACGCCCTCGGCGTAGGCCGCCCGGTAGCGCGTCGGAACCGTGAGGCGGTTCTTCGCGTCGAGCGTCAGGTCGAAGGTGCCGCGGAAGGTCAAGGTCGTCCCTTGGAAGAAAAGGCGGACCGGGGTGGCTGGGTGGGAGGAGCCCTGCCACCCCGGTCCGATGGGCGCGCAAGCTATCCCACCTTCTCCCACTTTGCAACCCA